>NZ_BGJX01000016.1 GCF_009811655.1 Methylosinus sp. Ce-a6
CGAATCATTCTCCGATGCTTCGGAACCCCAGAATCACGCAACTGCGGCGCGAACAAGAAACTTTTGGGTCAGGTTCTAAGGCGGGTCGATGAAAATGCAGCGCACGCGGCCGGCGTAATAGGGCAAGAGCGCCTTCAGCGCCTCGAGATTGTCGCCCTGTATGAGCATGTTCGGCGTATCGACGTCTCCGGCGCTCAATGCGTCGTCGACCTCCAAGAGACGGTAAGGCACTTGCTCCGCGGCTTTGACATGCTGCTCGCGGTCCAACCATTGCAATATCGGCATATCGGCAACTTACCGTCTTGTTTTCGAACCCGAAGAGGCTGCGCGTCCCGATAGGGATTACAGCCCCTCGGCGGGGCGACGCAAGCGGCGCGGTCAGCGAGCCTCGGCTTTCAGCTCGCTTTGCACGAGGTCACGAATTTGCCGGACGAAGCCGGGCGACATGCGCGGCGGCGGGGCCGCCAACTCCCGAATAATCTCCGCCTGCCGATGCGGCGGAATCGTCCCGTAGCTGGAAAAGGTCGTGAGGCAGGACTCATGGCCGAGATTCTGCGACCATGCTTTGAACTGCTCCGCGTCGAGCCCCAAATCATAGGCCAATTGCACGAGCGTATTGCGGAAGGAATGCGGGTTGGAATAGGGCAGGCCTGCCCTCGGGAAGGCCTCCTTGAAGATCGCCCGCACAGGGTCCGCATTGGCCCAATGGACGCGGTCGAGTCCTCGCGCGGCGAATTCATGCTCGGCGCCCGGCGCGACGCGCGTCTTCGGAAAGAGCGGGTCTTCCGGCCCAAAGCCTTTTTCGCTCCGCAGAAAGCCCACCCAATCGACGACGATTTGGCGAATGCCGTCGCCGACGGGGAAGAACCAAGTGGTGAAGGTCTTGGCGCGCTTGGTGCGCACTTCGCGCGCATCCTGCTCGAGCAAATCGTGCTCGATGTCTATATGCTTCAGCTTGAAGGAGACGATGGCGCGGTCGCGCGCGCCGGTCAGAATGGCGAAGGCGACGAGCGCCCGGTCGCGGCGCTCCGGTTCCGTCGTGGCCGGCATGGCGTCCAGAACGGCGCGAATCTGCGCCAGCGTCGGGCATGGCTTGTGCCGATGCGCCGTCGCGATGCGCGCCAGATTGTCCGGCGGGTTGAAATAGTCCGCGTCGGCAGATTTGAGCCGCGATCGATATTCCGGCTCGCCGGAGAGCCATTTGAAGAAGGCCTTGAGCGCCGCGAGCGTCGAGCAGACGGTCGATGCCGACAAGGGCGCGCGGGTTCGCGCGTTGCGCTGCTCGGCGAGATGCGCCTTGAAGGCGCGCGCCTGCTCGATATGGAATTTCTTGAAATCGCGTCGTCGATTATATTCGTCGAAGCGCTCGATGGCCTTGGCGACCGCGTCGAGCGAGGCCTCGTCGCGGCCCTTGGCGTCTTTCAGAAAATGCAGATAGGCGCGCTTCATGCGCTCATTGGCGGGGCTTCGTTTCGCGGTCATAGTCCATCCTTATTGAAGTGAGCATTCGAGAGGGAGGAGCGGCTATCGTCTAGGCGTCGTTGTGCGGGCTGGCGTGCAACGTCCAAATCGCCGCTCGCCGCCGAGAGCGATGCGAACCGCGTCATGCGATTCATGAGCGCGCCGCACTCCGGGCAAAGGCCACGGAGCAGGCCGCTCGTCGCCGATCTGGGGATGTAGTCCGCCATGTCGCCGGCCGGACGCCGCGGCGCCCGACACGCCACGCAATAGATTTCGCCGGGCCGGCATGGTTGCTTTTTTGGCCTACGCGCGCCCAGGAAGGCGCGTAGGTCGCTGCCATGAATGAGATATGGTCGCTTGTCCTCGATGAGGGGAAGGCCGCAGTCGGTCCATCGTCTTACCGTGCGCTCATGCACGCCCAGAAGCGTCGCCGCTTCTGAGATTGTGTAGCTCCGATGGATTTTGACGCGGCGGACGTCGTGCCGCCCCGCCATGCGTCACCGCGGATTTTGGCAGAGCGCGTCGATATCTTCCGCTCGCCACGCCGTGATGCGCGGGCCGAGCTTCACCGGCTTGGGAAAGCGCCCGTCCTTGACGCCCGCCCACCATGTGGAGCGGCTGACGGGGATCGGCCCCTTGGGCGCGAGGATCGAAGAGAGGCGGAGAAAGCCGGTCCGGGGGAAGGGGGAGGCGGCGGTCTTTTGGCGATTGTCGCCGGAGTTCGTCGAGTTCGTCATGCTACCTTTCAACCGTTTGATTGACGGGCCGACGGGCCGACGGCTTTACTGCCATCGGCCTGCCGGGGTAGGCTCGAACCCGCTCTTTGCCGAGCACGGGTTTACAGCCCACCGAGCCGCATTGACCCTGCCAGGGGTTGGTGCGGCTCTTCTGTCTCGTGGGCGCGGGCGGACGCGATCCGTGCCACGCTTTTCGTAACAGTGATGGTCAGCATAGCACTTCACCGGACTCGGCAAGCCGTTCCGCCCGTTCTGTCCACAATTCGCTCGATGTTCTCTTTTTGGTCTTCACGCGGTGAGCGCCACGACGACGCCACCACGTCGCAATTCGTCGCAGCGCTCCGCCCACCAATCCATCATTCGGACGCGCTCGTCCCAATAGTCGGCGCGCGCATAGGCTCGGCGGACGGCGTCCGTGTCGACATGCGCCAATTGCCGTTCGATCGCGTCGACGTTCCACAGTCCGCTTTCATTCAACATAGAAGAAGCCGCGGCGCGAAAGCCGTGGCCGGTCATTTCCTCCTTTTCGAAGCCGAGCCGGCGCAACGCTGCATTGATCGTATTCTCGCTCATGCAACGGTCGGCCGAGCGGACCGAAGGGAAAAGAAAGCGGCCGTGTCCGGTGAGCGCTTTCAAATCGCGCAAGATCGCGACGGCGCGCGGCGCGAGCGGAACGCGATGCGGCCGGCGCATTTTCATCTTTTCGCCCGGTATCGACCAAACCGCCTTTTCGAGGTCGAATTCCGCCCATTCGGCCGAGCGCAGCTCGCCTGGACGGACGAACGTCAAAGCCAATAGTTCGAGCGCGGCGCAAGTCTCCGGCGCGCCGTCATAGCTCGCAATGGCGCGAAGAAGCCCGCCGAACACCTTGGGCTCGATGATGGCGGCACGATGCTGGACGATCGGTGTAGCGATGGCGCCCTTGAGCGCGCCCGTCGGATCGCCCGCGGCTCGGCCCGTGGCGACTGCGAAGCGAAACACTTGGCCGATGGTCGCGCGAAGGCGGCGCGCGGTTTCGAGCCGGCCGCGCGACTCGGCCATACGCAAGACCGCGAGGATTTCCGGCGCGGTGATTTCCGCGATTGGCCGCGCCCCGATCGTCGGACGCGCGAGGCCGAGCAACCATTCCAGCTTGTCGAGCGTGCGGTCCGCCTTCGCCTCGCGCCGCTTTTTGTCCAGCAGCTCGTCGGCGAGCGCTTCGAAGGTGTTGGCGGTGGCGGACGCCTTGGCGGCCTTGGCGACCTTTTTCTCGACCGAGGGGTCGCGGCCGTTGGCGAGTAGGCGCTTGGCGACTTCCCGCGCCTCCCGCGCTTCTTTGAGGCCGATCGAGGGGTAGACGCCGATCGCGAGAGTCTTCTGACCTCCGGCGAAGCGATAGGCCATCCGCCAACGCCTCGCGCCGTCGGGATAGACCCACAATTGAAGGCCGCCTCCATCCGAGAGCTTGAACAATGAGGCGCGGGGCTTGGCGGCTCGAATTTCGACGTCGGTGAGGGGCATGTTGGTATCCGCCGGGACAGGGTTTCGCAGAGACCAACAAAAATACCAACGATCGGGCCGGATACCAACGTGCCCCGCAGGACGGCGTTGGACGCTAAATTTCGCGTATTCGCTTGTTTTTCAGGGATTTTCGGACGTTTTCGGACGCCGCCAGACGGTGAAGTGGTGCCGCAAGAGGGATTCGAACCCCCGACCCCATCATTACGAATGATGTGCTCTACCAGCTGAGCTATTGCGGCGAGACGCGAGGCGTTCCGGCCTCGGCGTCGAGGCGTTTCTCTTAGCGGCGCCGAATGGGTTTTTCAAGCGCGACGGTCGCGTTCATCCCAGATCGTTGCGCGGCGAGCGGTTCGACGCGCCCGGCGCGGGCGAGAGGCTCGCCAGAGCCTGGCCGCGCAGCTGGTCCGCCTCGGAGCGCGCCTTTTTGGCGTCGGCGCGCGCGACCTTGGCGGCGCGGCGGTAGCGGCCATGCGCCACAAAGGACGACACGCCGCCCGCGACGACGCCGAGCGCGACGGACGCCAGAACCACCAGATAGAGCGGCGCCTCGAAGGAGGGGCCGCTCTCGCCCGCGCCCGGAAACGGATCGAGGAATATTCTCACCGGCGCGCGATTGGCCGCGGCGAAATACAGAAAGACGAGTCCGAGCGGAACGAAGACGAGGATGCGCAGAACCGATCTCATGTCACCTTACCTGTTTCGTCCGCCCGACCGTTCCACCCGGACGCCCTTCGGCGGATCAGCCGCGGGCCTCGTTCAACCGCTCGCGCATCTCCTTGCCAGTCTTGAAGAAGGGCACGGATTTCTCCTCCACCGCCACTTGCTCGCCGGTGCGAGGGTTGCGGCCGGTGCGCGCCTCTCGCCGCTTCACCGAGAAGGCGCCGAAGCCGCGCAGCTCGACCCGGTCGCCGCGGGCGAGCGCCAGGGTGATCTCGTCGAGAATCGTGCTGACGATCGTCTCGACGTCGCGCTGATAGAGATGCCCGTTGCGGGCGGCGATACGTTGGATGAGTTCGGATTTGATCATGCGACGTTCCAGTTCCACCGACGTGACCGCATCGATCGGAGCCTCAATCGGGCGCGCGAGCGTGCCAAATCGCGACCATACCGTCAAGCAGCCCCTGCTGCGCGACGACGCCCGCGCGCTCCAGCGCGTCGGCCAGCGCGGCGAGCCCCAGCGCCCGCGCGATCGACGCCATCGAATCGACGAGCCCGAGCTTCTCGAGCGTGCTCTTCTCTTTCCAATCGCGGATCGGCAGCTTCTTGGCGACGCCCTTGTTCGTCTCCAGCCATTCGATCGCTTCTCGCTCGCCGCCGAGCTTGTCGACGAGCTTCAGCGGCAGGCCCTGGCGGCCGGTGAAGACGCGGCCGTCGACGACCTTGGCGAGCTCCTCGTCGTCGAGCTTGCGGCGCGTTTTCACCAACCCTTTGAACCAATCGTATGAATCGGCGACCAGAGCGGCGATCGCCTCGCGCGCGGCCTCGCTCGTCGGCTCGAAGCCGTTGGGCGCGGCCTTCAAGGGCGAGGATTTCACCTCCTCCACCTTCACCCCCACAGTGTCGAGCAGGCGGGAGACATTGGGGAATTGAAACAGCACGCCGATCGAGCCGACGAGCGAATTGCCCGAGGCGACGATCTCGTCGGCGGCCATGGCGGCGATATAGGCGCCCGAGGCCGCGATCGTGCCGACGACGGCGACCATGGGTTTTTTCTCGGCGAGGCGGCGCAGCTCGTCATGGAGCTTCTCGGAGCCGGTCGTCGTGCCGCCGGGGCTGTCGATATTCACCACCACGGCGCTCGCATGTGATTCGCCGATCGATTTGATGAGATCGAGCGTCGCCTTGTCCCCGGTGATGAGGCCGCTGATCGAGAGGCGGGCGATATGGGGGGAGAGCTTGGCGGCCGGGCCGGGGCCGCCCTCGCCGAAGCGCGCGAAGGCCGCGAGACCGGCGAGGCCGACGGCGACAATGGCCAGAATGCGCCAATAGCCGAGCTTGCGGCGAAGGCGGCGACGATCGATCAGATATTCGTTGGGAAGCGACATGCCGGGGCTCGGGCTCGACGGGGAGGGCGCGACGCGCGCGAGACTAGCCTGTTTCGCGCCGGGAGGGAATCGGCGGGCGCGCCGAGCCCGAGGCCTCGTCGCCGGCCGCGCGGCGCGCAATTGCAAAATCGCATAAAAAATTGCAGTTTCGCCCGAGATCGGAAGCCTCGGGGGAGTATAGGGAAATTGGCCTCGTCTCGCCTTCGTTTGCGCCTCGCCGCCGCGCTCGTCATCGCGGGCGGCGCTCTTTCCGCCCCCGCTGCTCGGGCCGCCGGCTGGCATTATTACGATCCCGAGTGCCCCGTCGCGCTCGGCGCTGAAAAGGCGATGAAATTCGTCGCCATGCAGCCCAAGAAGAACATCGATCGCGTCTGCGACGTGCTGCCCGACACGGGCGCGACGGTCATCGCGCTCGACGCGCCGGACGCCGAGCTGCGCGAGATGAATTGGGACATTCGCGTCGTCCGCGACGTCGAGAGCGCCGGCGAGCCCGCCGAAGCCGACACGGTTCTGCGCCTGCCCGTGCAGAAATTCCGCAACGGCATGGTCAATTTCGACGTCGATATTCGGACGGCGGGCAAATATGCGCTCTATGCGCGGCTCGCGAGCGACGACGGCGTGAAGGCGTTCGTCGGCCGCCACCACTTCACCGTGGGGCTCATCGACAATACCGAATTATACGCCTATGTCCTTTTCGGCCTGCTGGTCGCCGGCGTCGGCGGGCGCTTCGGCTATGTCGCGCTCAAGAGGCGGCAAGCGACTTGAGGCGGGTTCGCCCTCCCAAGATAGAGGGGGGCGTCCTCCCAATATAGAAGGGCGTCATTCCCGACGCTCGCGTAGCGAGCGATCGGGAATCCAGAGCATCAGCTGTTTTTTGTGTGGTCGCTATTCCCGGTCAGGCCGTCGGCCTGCCGGGAATGACGACGCGCTCGCGGCTCAGGCGGCGCGGGCTGCGCTCAGCCCTCCACCACGGTGAATTCCAGCGCCACGCCGCCGGCGAGCGGGGTCGCGCCGCCGGCCTTGGCGTCGGCGAGCTTGTCGAGCCGGATCAGCGCCAGCCCTTCGCCGCCCACGGCCGAGCCGGTGACGCCGATCTCCACCTCGCCGGCCTTCACCGGCGTGCCGGGGGCAGGGGCCGCGCCCTCGGCGCGGAAGGTCGCGACGCGCTTTCTCACCGGGCCGCGATGCTTCATGCGCGAGACCACCTCCTGGCCGAGGAAGCAGCCCTTCTTGAAATCGACGCCGGCGAGACGATCCATATTGGCCTCATGCGGAAAGGCGTCGCCATAGACGAAATCGACGCCGCCCTCGGGCGCGGCGGCGGCGATGCGCTTGGCGTCATAGGCCGCGCGCGGGGCGGAGGCGAGGGTCGCCGCGATCTCCCGCGTGACGAGGCCGCGCCAGCCGAGGCTCTCCGCGCGAGGGTCGGGGGCGAGCGCGACAGCATCGATCTCGGGCTTGGCGGTCGCCTCCGCAAAGGCGACGCTCGCATAGTCGGCGCTGCGGTCGGTCAGCGTCGCCGCGGCGCGCAGCTTGTAGAATTTCAGCCGATCGAGCAGCGTTCCGATCATGTCGGCGGCGCAGTCGAGCAGCAGCACGGGGCCGTCCTCGCCCGCCTTCGCGAAGATGAAGAAATCGACGATGATCTTGCCCTGCGGCGTGAGCAGCGCCGCAAAGCGCAGATCGCCCGGCGCGATCGACTTCACATCCTGGGTGAGAATGCCGTGCAGGAATTTGGCGGCGTCCGGGCCCGCGACCTCGACGACGCCCCGGTTCGAGAGAAGTGTGGCGCTGGTCATGTCCGATGTGCTCCAAATGGTCGGCGAACCGGAGAGGCCGCTCGCCGCGCGAGGTGCGGGTTCCGGCCCGCTCCGATGTGCGCTAGATCGTTTTGCGAGGGCGACGCCCCGTTCGCGTCGAAATTCCGATAATCCCGGCGACACCTGCAATCGAGGCGCCAGCCATGCCCAAGACCTATGACATGATTCTCGCCGGCGGCGCCCTCGTCAATCACGACGGCATAGGCCCGCGCGACGTCGCGATCAGCGACGGCAAGATCGCCGCCATCGGCGATCTCTCGCAGGCGTCCGCCGGCGAGCGGATCGACTGCGCGGGCCTGCATATTCTGCCCGGCGTCATCGACACGCAGGTGCATTTCCGCGAGCCCGGCCCGACGCATAAGGAGGATCTCGAGACCGGGACCCGCGCCGCCGTCCTCGGCGGCGTGGTCGCGGTCTTCGAAATGCCCAACACCAAGCCGCTGACGACGGGCGCCGCCGAGCTCGCCGACAAGGTGGCGCGGGCGTCCGGCCGCGCGCATTGCGATTTCGCCTTCTGGGTCGGCGGCACGCATGAGAACGCCGAGGATATTCCCGAGCTCGAGCGCCTGCCCGGCGCGGCGGGCATAAAAGTCTTCATGGGGTCGTCCACCGGCTCGCTGCTCGTCGCCGACGATGCAGGCGTCGGCGCGATCCTCTCCAAGACGCGCCGCCGCGCCGCCTTCCACAGCGAGGACGAATATCGGCTCGAGGAGCGCAAGCCCCTGCGCGTTCCGGGCGATCCGTCCTCGCATCCGGTGTGGCGCGACGAGATCGTCGCTCTGCGCTCGACCGAGCGCCTGCTGCGCATCGCGCGCGAGAAGGGCGCGCTCGTCCATGTGCTGCATGTGTCGACGCTGGAGGAGATCGAATTCCTTTCCCGCCACAAGGACATCGCCAGCGTCGAGGCGACGCCGCATCATCTCACGCTGACGTCGCAGGATTGTCTGCGCCTCGGAACGCTGGCGCAGATGAATCCGCCGGTGCGCGACGCGCGTCATCGCGAAGGGCTGTGGCAAGGCGTCGCGCAGGGGATCGTCGATGTTCTCGGCTCCGACCATGCGCCGCACACGCTCGAGGAAAAGGCCAAGCCCTATCCGGAGAGCCCCTCGGGCATGACCGGCGTGCAGACGCTGGTTCCGACGATGCTCGATCATGTGAACGCCGGCCGGCTGACGCTCCAGCGCTTCGTGGACCTCACCAGCGCCGGGCCGGCGCGGCTCTTCGGCCTCGCCGGCAAGGGGCGCGTCGCGGTGGGCTATGACGCCGATCTCACAGTGGTCGATCTGAAGCGCCGCGAGACGATCCGCAACGCGTGGATCGCCTCGCGCTGCGGCTGGACGCCCTATGATGGCGTCGAGGTCACGGGCTGGCCGATCGGAACCTTCGTGCGCGGCGCGCGGGTGATGTGGGAAGGCGAGTTGGCGACGCCATCGCGAGGGGCGCCGATACGGTTTCAGCAGGCGTTGTGATTTGGCGATCGATTGATTTGGTCCCGCTTCCGCCTAAATTCATGTCCATGAGCGCCTTGACCATCGACACCCTCGCCGTTTCGCAGATTTTGCGCAAGCGCGGCGTCTCGGAGGAGCAGGCGATCGGCGTCGTCGAGGCTTTGCGAGAAATCGACGCCTCGCAGCTCGCGACGAAAAGCGATCTGAAAGAGACAGTTGCCGATCCGAAAGTCGATATTCTCCGCTGGCTGGTCGTGACCCGGCTCGCTCTCGGCGGCTTCATCTTCGCCGCGATCAAGTTCACGCGCTGATCGCCGCATCGCGTCGACGCAAGGGGTGAAGGCGCAAGCGATGTATCTTCCAGACATTTTTCATGAGCATGATTTCGAGACCATCGCCGCGCTGATCGAGGCGCGCCCGCTCGCCGCGCTCACGCGGCTCGAAAAGGGCGCGATCGTCGCCGATCACATTCCCTTTCTCTTCGACGCGAAGGCCAATGCGTTGAGAGCGCATGTCGCGCGCGCCAATTCTCTATGGCGCGATCTCGATCCCGCGAGCGAGGCGCTGGCGATCTTCATCGGCCTCGACCATTATGTGACGCCGTCCTGGTATGCGACGAAGCGCGAGACCGGAAAGGTCGTCCCCACCTGGAATTATGAGGCGGTCCATGTCTATGGCCGCCTGCGCGCGATCGAGGACCCGAACTGGCTGCGCGGGCTGCTCGGCGATTTGACGGCGCGTCACGAAGCGTCGCGGGCGGAGCCATGGACGCTCGAGGATGCGCCGGCCGACTTCATCGATGCGCAATTGAAAGGAATCGTCGGGATCGAGCTTGCGATCTCGCGGATCGAGGCCAAGCGCAAGCTCAGCCAAAATCGCAACGCCGCCGACCGCGCCGGCGTGATCGCGGGTCTGAAAGCCGGGGGCGGCGAGGCCGCCGAGCGAATGGCGATGGCGATAGCGACGCTCGCGCCGAAGGAGCGGACGTGAGACTGAAGCCTCGCGGTCCAGAGCGCGCGCTGGACCGCGAGGCTTCAGTCTCACCGGCTCCTCAGCGCTTCCAGCGTCCTCTTGCCCGCCCTGCCGTCCGCCTTCAGCCCGGCGCGGCCCTGGAAGTGGGCGATGGCTTCCTTCGTCTTGGCGCCGATCACGCCGTCCGGCTCGCCGACCTCATAGCCATGGCGGGCGAGCAGCGCCTGCATCTCGCGGCGCTCGGCGCGGGAGATGCCGGGGTCGTCGGTCGGCCAGGCCGTCTGAATGCCGGGGCGGCCGCGCAGCCGATCCGACAGCACGGCGATCGCCAACGCATAAGATTCGGCGGCGTTGTAGGAATAGATGGCGTCGAAGTTGTGCGTCACGAGAAAGGCCGGGCCGTTGCGGCCGGCCGGCAGCAGCAGCGCCGCCGTTCCGTCGCCGAGCGCGCCGCCGTCGAGCCGCGTGATCCCGCGCGCGCCCCAAGCGGACATGGGCTGGCGGCTCGTCCGCCCGGAGGGGCCGCTATAGCCCGATGGGACGCTCACCTCGAAGCCCCAGCGCAGGCCCGGCCGCCAGCCGGCCTTGCGCAGGAAGTTCGCCGTGCTGCCGAGCGAATCCGCCGCCGAGCTCGCGATATTGCGCCGCCCGTCGCCGTCGAGATCGACGGCCGTCGACAGGAAGGTCGAGGGCATGAATTGCGTATGGCCGAAGGCGCCGGCCCAGGAGCCGTTGAACTCCTCGGGCGCTATGTCGCCGCTCTGCAAAATCTTCAGCGCGGCGACGAATTCGCCTCTGAAATAGTCGTTGCGGCGGGGCGCCTCGCAGGCGAGCGTCGCCAGCGATTGCACGACGCCGCGCTTGCCGAAATTCTTGCCGAAATCCGATTCGACGCCCCAGACGGCGACGACGGTCGCGGGGTCGACGCCGAAGCGTTGCTCGGCCGCATGAAGGGCGGAGGCGTGCCGCCCCAGCATGGCGCGGCCTTCCCCGACGCGCTCCTCGTCCACGAGCCCGGCGATATAATCCCAGATCGGCGTCTTGAACTCGGGCTGCTTGTCCATGAAGCCCACGGCGTCATTGGGCTCGAGACCGCCGGTCGCGCTCTCGATGACGCGCTGCGAGACGCCCGCGCCCGCGGCCGCATGGCGCAGGCCCGCGAGGCAGGAGGCGAAATCGGCCCGCGCCGGCGCGGCGCAGAGCATGAGGGCGAGCATCGCCGGGAGCTTATGTATGATGTTCATGATCGGATGCTAGGAGCGGATGGTTAGCGCTTGGTTGCGGCGTTCTTCCGTTTCGGTTCATTTCGGCCGTATCGGTTCATTTCGGCGCGGAGATCGGCTAATTTATGACCCAAGCCCGCCGCAGACGGGCGGTGACGGCGCCCGGCCCGCAAAGGCGCGAGACAAACCGCGAAAGAGGAACCCTTGATGCTCTCGAGACTGCTCGCGCTGACGCTCGCCGTCGCGCCTTTGACCATCGACCGCGCCGCCGCCATCTGCTGGTTCGGCTGCCCCGATCCGACCGAGGCCCATGCGCGGCAGATTTTCGACAATCTGCTGAAGCAGCGCTTCGACAAGCCCGGCAAGGTGCTGTCCTTCAAGCAGACGATGACCGAGCGGCTGGAGATGCACGCCACCGGAGAGAAGGGCTATGAGCTCTTCTTCAATGCTTCGGTCGCGTTTCCGGAGGGCGCCAATCTCGAATGCAAGCCCGACGACGCCGGCAAGTTTCCCGAGGGCTGCTCGGCGAGCAAGCATTATGTGACCGCGCCGCGCAGCAGCGATCCCAAGGGCAAGCAATATGTGGCCCCGGGCTCGACGATCAATTTCGACGAGGAATATCGCTTCTACGCCGAAGGCGACGGCTGGAAAGGCCCCGACGGCAACGTCTACAAGCAGTGAGCGCGACTCCTTCTCCCGCCTGCGGGAGAAGGTGGCCCCGCGAAGCGGGGTCGGATGAGGGCGCGTCGTGAAGGGGCGAGCCTTTATCGAAATCTCGCAAACAAAATTCGCGCATCGAGGGCCGGGAATCGACGCGATCTGAGTTTCGGGCCGGCCCGAAGGGCCCTCATCCTCGCCGACGCGAGGGCCGCCTTCTCCCACGAGTTGGAGAAGGAGTCGCGCTCGAGAGATTCGGATTTACGCGATCAGCGCCCGCGCGGCGGCGCGCTCGTCGCCGAGCGCCTCCAGCGCCTTGGCCACTATGGCGCGGGCGTCGAGGCCGGCGCGGGCCAGCATCACATCCTGCTTGTCGTGGTCGAGATAGAGGTCGGGCAGGATCATCGCGCGGAATTTGAACGCGCCGCGGGCGCCGTCCAGCGCGCCATGCTCCGACAGGACCCGGAACGCCTGCGTTCCGAAGCCGCCGATCGAGCCCTCCTCGATCGTGATGAGCACTTCGTGATTGGCGGCGAGCCGCAGCAAGAGATCGCGGTCGATCGGCTTGGCGAAGCGCGCGTCGGCGACCGTGGTCGAAATGCCTCGGCTCGAGAGCTCCTTCGCCGCCGTGAGCGAATCGGCGAGCCGCGTGCCGAGCGAGAGGATCGCCACTTTCGAGCCTTCGCGGAGGATGCGGCCGCGGCCGATCTCCAATATGTCGCCGCGCTCGGGCAGCTCGACGCCGAGGCCCTCGCCGCGCGGATAGCGGAAGGCGATCGGCCCTTCGTCGAAGGCGACGGAGGTCGCGACCATATGGACGAGCTCGGCCTCGTCCGCGGGCGCCATCATCACCATGCCGGGCAGACAGCCGAGATAGGCGATGTCGAAAGCGCCCGCATGGGTCGCCCCGTCGGCGCCGACGAGGCCGGCGCGGTCGATGGCGAAGCGCACCGGCAGATGCTGGATCGCCACGTCATGGACGAGCTGGTCGTAGCCGCGCTGCAGAAAGGTGGAGTAGAGGGCGCAGAACGGCTTATAGCCCTCGCAGGCGAGGCCGGCGGCGAAGGTCACGGCGTGCTGCTCGGCGATGGCCACATCGAACATGCGGTCCGGAAAGGCCTTCTCGAAAAGGTCGAGGCCGGTGCCGGCCGGCATCGCCGCTGTGACGGCGACGATCTTGTCGTCGCGCTCCGCCTCGGCGACGAGGCTCTTGGCGAAGACGCTCGTATAGGAGGGCGCGTTGGCCTTGGGCTTGTCCTGCGCGCCGGTCAGCACGTCGAAACGATTGACGCCGTGATAGCGATCCGCCGCAGCCTCGGCCGGGCCATAGCCCTTGCCCTTCTGCGTCACCACATGAACGAGCACCGGACCATCGTCCTTGTCGCGGACATTGGTGAGAACCGGCAGGAGATGCTCGAGATTGTGCCCGTCGATCGGCCCGACATAATAGAAGCCGAGCTCCTCGAACAAAGTGCCGCCGGTGATGAAGCTGCGCGAGAACTCCTCCGCCTTGCGCGCCTTGTCATAGAGGAAATGCGGCAGATGGCGGGCGAGCTGCTTGGCCGTCTCGCGCAGAGTGCGGAAGGCGCCGCCGGAGACGAGCCGGGCGAGATAGGCCGACATGGCGCCGGTCGGCGGCGCGATCGACATGTCATTGTCGTTGAGAATGACGATGAGCCGCGAATCGAGCGCGCCGGCGTTGTTCATCGCCTCATAGGCCATGCCGGCCGAAATGGCGCTGTCGCCGATGACGGCGACGACGTGATTGGAGCCGCCGGCGAGATCGCGGGCGACCGCCATGCCGAGGCCGGCCGAAATGGAGGTGGAGGAATGGCCGGCGCCGAAGGCGTCATAGTCGCTCTCGGCGCGCTTGGTGAAGCCGGAGAGCCCCTTGCCCTGGCGCAGCGTGCGAATGCGGTCGCGGCGGCCGGTCAGGATCTTGTGCGGATAGGTCTGATGGCCGACGTCCCAGACGATTCTGTCGTCGGGCGTGTCGAAGACATAATGCAGCGCGACGGTGAGCTCGACGACGCCGAGCCCGGCGCCGAGATGGCCGCCGGTGACGGAGACGGCGTCTATCGTCTCGCGGCGCAATTCGTCGGCGAGCTGGCGTAGCTGGCTCGGCTGCAATTTGCGCAGATCCTGCGGCGTTTCGATCCGGTCGAGAAGGGGTGTCTTCGAAGTCGTCAAAGCGCCAACTCTGGTCTTAACGGGCCGAAAGGACTCGACCGCAGGTGAACTCATATAGCGGGTCCGCCACATCCGGCAAATGCCGGACCTCGGCAGTATCACTCTGGCACGGGAGGAAGCGCGCGCGCAACCGCGCAGGAGCACGGGCTCTCTCCCGATCCCCTTGATCCCCAAATATTTATCTACGCTGTGACAAATTTCCCACAGCGGCGCCCGTCGCGGATGGGCCCGCGGCTTGGCCCGCGGCTTGGCCTCGCTCTTGAAACGCTCCCGACGCGTCCGCGCGATTCGTCTCGCAATGGCGTGCGACCTGCGCGAAACTGAGAAGCGACGAGGGGCGAAGCATGGCCACCGCGCCATTTTGGATCAATCGGGCGGCGTATCTGGGAAGCCTTTCCGGCCCTGCGAATGCTTCCGAGCAGAGCGCGGGCGGCCGCGAAGGCGTCATGACGAACGGGTTGCTGGAGACCGAGGCGCTCGGCGTCGAGCGGATGAGCGAGCACGTCCGCGACTGGGCCGATCTCGTCGAGCGCGCCGCCGAGCCCAACGGCTTCCTCGAGCCGGGCTTCGCGCTTCCCGCGGCGCGCCATTTTCCGGCGAGGTCGCGTCCGCTCTTCGTCCTCGTCTGGAAGCGGATGGGCGTGGCCGGCGCGCGCCGTCTCGTCGCGCTGTTTCCGATCGTCGCCCCCGGCTTCTCGCTCGGCGCGGCGACGGCGCGCGGCTGGCTGCACAAGCAGGCCGCGCTGGCGACGCCTCTGCTCGACCGCGACTGCGCCGAGGAGGCGGCCGCGGCGATCCTCGACTGGTGCGCCAGCGCGCGCTCCGGCGCGGGCGCGGCGCTCATTCCCAAGACGCCGATGAGCGGGCCGGTCTTCGCCGCCTTCACCCGCGCCGCGCGCGCCACGGGGCGCGACTGGCGCGTGCTCGATCGCCATGAGCGCGCGGCGCTCCTCTCCGGCGGCGATCCGGAGGAGGTCTGGACGCGCATGAGCTCGCGCAAGGCGCTGAGCGAGATGCGCCGCCGCCGCCGCCGGCTCGAAGAGGCCGGCGAATTGAAACGCGTCGTCTATTCGACGCCGGCCGAGATTCCGCGCGCCACCGAGGATTTTCTCGCGCTCGAGGCGAGCGGCTGGAAGGCCCAGCGCGGCGCGCTGCTCGGCCATCCCTCGCTCGCCACTTTCGTGCGCAGCGCGACGCGGCTTCTCGCGCGCGAGGGCAAGATTCGCATCCACAGCCTCGAGCTCGCCGGCAAGCCGATCGCCATGGGCGTCGTCATAGAGAGCGGCTCCCGCTCCTATTTCTGGAAGATCGCCTATGACGAGAGCCTGCGCGCGCAGGCGCCCGGCGTGCAGCTCGTCTACGCCATCACCGAGACGCAGACCGAGCGCGAGGATGTGGCGTTGACCGATTCCTGCGCCATCGCCGGCCACTATATGATCGAGCGCTGCTGGCCCGATCGCCTCGTGGTCTGCGACCTGATGGTGCAGTCGAAGACGCACGGCGCCACGCAATTCGCCGAGGCGCACGCCAAGGAGGTCTGGCGGCGGCGTCTGCGCATGGCGGCGAAGACGCTCTATCATCGCCTGCTGAGCCGCAAGGGACGGTGAGCGGCCGCGACGGAGGCCTCGACATGATCCGGGTCGGCATAGGCGGCTGGAGCTTCGCGCCCTGGCGCGGGCTCTTCTATCCGAAAGGGCTGCCCGGCGCAGAGGAGCTCTCCTATGCGAGCCGCCATGTGACGGCGATCGAGATCAATTCCACCTTCTATCGCACGCAATCGCGCGAGAGCTTCGTGAAATGGCGCGAGGCGACCCCCGATGATTTCATTTTCTCGGTGAAGGCGCATCGCGCCGCCGTCAACGCGAGCGCGCTCGCCGAGACGAGCGACAGAATCGAGCATTTTCTCGCGAGCGGCGTGCTGGAGCTCTCCGACAAGCTCGGCCCCATCCTCTGGCAGCTCGCGCCCTATAAGCGCTTCCACGCCGAGGAGATAGCGGCCTTTCTGAAGCTCTTGCCGAAGAAACGCGGCGCGCGCCGTCTGCGACACGCGCTCGAGGTCCGCCACGAGAGCTTTCTCCACGAGAAATTCATCGCGCTGCTGCGTGAGGCGAATGTCGCCGCCGTCTTCGCCGATTCGGACGATTATCCGGCGATCGCCGACGCTACGGCGGATTTCGTTTATGCGCGTCTGCAGCGCACGCGCGAGAATTGCGCGACGGGCTATGAGGCGAAGGATCTCGATCTCTGGGCGAAGCGAGCGCGCGCCTGGGAGAAGGGCGAGACGCCCGCCGATCTGCCGCATCTCGCCGCGCCTGCGAAGAAAAGCGCGCGCGACGTCTTCGTCTTCATGATCGCCGGCGCCAAGCAACGCGCGCCCGCGGCGGCGGAAGCGCTCATCGCGCGGCTGCGGGCTTGATCGCGCGGCGGGGGCGTCGGGGCGGGCAGAATGCCGCGCGACAAGAAGAGACAACCTCTGACACGGAGCCGCCAAAGGTTGTCGCCACGCCTGAGATGATCAAGGCTGGCCTCAAGGTTTATCTGGATTGGCTTCCTGACGACGCGCCTCCTGCTCTAGATGAGGCGGCAATGGTAGCGGATGTCTTTCGTGCCATGTTTTCACGGCTTCCCTGACTCTAATGGCTAGGGCTGTCCCTTGGTTCGCAAGTGAGCCGATTTTGTCAGCGATGGATTTTAGATGGCCTGGGGCAGTCGGCTTAAACGCCATATCCATAGAGCCTTGATTTCGTATGTTGATCTTCATAATTTTGTTTGTATGTGGGTCTGTCGTCCACATGCTGTGAACGGCCTCGTTGCGCTCTTTGGCCATTCCTTTGACATGCCCCATGTATGCCGCAAGGTCTCGAAACGTGTCCTTATCGTCGCATAGCTTTATAGCTGCGAGAGAATTGATGAGGTCGCGCCGATGCCGGTAGTCGAGCGCGGCGGATACGATCACGGTTGTCGCATGATCTGTCTCGATCAGTTCCGCTAGAATCATCGCTAGGCTGAATTCGAGAATTGCCCAATTCATAGTGATAAGACCTAGGGCCGCTTGGAGAGACGAGTTATCGGTGTCGGGGGCTGACATTGGCGATTATCCAGGGAAACAAAATCAGAAGCCTTTTGAGCGTATGAACTCCACACTCAAGCAGATGCTCAAGGCGCCGCCGGTGCCACATAAGCAAAACGAAAACGCGGATCGGAAGCGTAAGGAAGAGAGCCCGGCGCTTGCATCGGGCTCAAAAGGTTAACCGATCATTGGCGATTGCATGGTGGGTTCAGACCATGACGGAGATCGGTCTCGATTCGCAGGCGTTCGGCGTTCCCGCCTTCGACGACGCGGGTGCAGATGTGTGTGGCCCCATGAGCGCGTATGCTATCCCATCTATGATGGGACTTAAGCTCATCGGAGAGACGACGGGCAAAGTTGTCCGTCTCGCCGACATATTTCGCATACCAAAGGCCGCCGGCCAGAGTGCAGAAGACATAGACCCCAGGCAGTTCAAAGTAATTTGTCCCAATTGGATGAAGCCAGAAAGCGTATGACGCGCCACTGGCGCCTTTCCAGTTGACATACGGATTCTGATTGACCTGTGGGTTTGGTAGGATAGACATATGCGGGAACCTTTATATGAGGTTTCTGGGTCGGTCCCGCTCCCTTGGTTTCCTAGGCCGTGTGGGAGCGGGGCCGAATCGCGAAAGATTCGCGACACCCCAGTCTTATATGCAATGCCGCCGATATTTCGGTCACGATTTGTTCTCGCTCCCGTTATTCACAATTACACTGCGTTTTTTTCTCCATCGCAGAAACGTGCGAGCCACCTGTTTGGCGCGTTCGCCGCTTCGCTTTGTCAAGTATTTAATTTGGCGCAATAACTAATTTTCGAAATTTGATAATTTTATGGCGAGCCGACGTTCTTGTCGCCACAGGGACGGCCTGACGGCGGGCGAAACGGCGCTATATTCTCCCTCCAAATGAATTCGGGGAGCGGCCGATGGCGGAGCATTGGTTCATTTCCGGCGCCAATAAGGGCATAGGCCATGGGCTCGCGACGCTGCTCGCCGCCCGCGGCGACGACGTCACCGCCTCGGTGCGCAGCGAGGAGGCGCGCGCGCGTTTGCAGGAGGATGTCGCGCGCCATCGCGCGCGCTTCTCGATCCTTCTCTTCGACCAGCGCGACGAGGCGGCGATCCGAGCCGCGGCGCGCGAGCTGATCGAGCCTCTCGACGTGCTCGTCTGCAACGCCGGCGCCTATGGGCCGCAGCGCCAATCGACCCTGGACATGGATTTCGCCGGCGCGCTCGATCTCTTCGACGCCAATGCGCTGGGGCCCTTGCGGCTCGTCCAGGCCTTTCTGCCGGCCCTGCTGCGCGCCGACAATCCGCGCATCGCGCTGATGTCGAGCGGGCTCGGCTCCATGGCGACCGAGGGCGCGACCAATATCGCCTATCGCGCCGCCAAGGCGGCGCTGAACAAGATCGCCCAGGGCCTCGCTCACGATCTGAAGCGCGAGCGCGTCACCGTCGTCGCGCTCAATCCCGGCTGGGTGCGCACAGATATGGGCGGGAAGAACGCCGATCTCACGATCGAGGAGAGCGCCGTCGGCCTCATAGAGACGATCGACGCGCTGACCATCGACGACACGGGCCGTTTCATCGATTATCGCGGCCGCGACGTTTCTTGGTGAATTCCGCCGCCTCGGCGCCGGCTCAGCGCAGCGGCCGCGCGACGACATCGGCGCCGGCGGCCGCCGTGTCGCTCATCTGCTCGCCGAGGCGCTGCAGCTGATCGCCGAGATTTTCGCGCGTGCGCGGATCGACGACGGCGAAAGGCGTCGAGACGGCGACGCTCGCCGCCGTCCCCACCGCGGAAGCCGCTCCCGTCGCCACCTGACCGAGCCGCTCGCCCACCCCGCTCTGATTGTCGGCGAGCGTCTGGCCCTGGGCCAGCCGCGCGCCGATCGAGCGCACCACTTCCGGCGATTGCGCGAATGTGCCATGGCCGAGCGGGTCGGAGGATTTCACATCGGTCAGATCGACGACGGTGAAGCGGCGCTTCGCCAGAGTGTCCTCGAAGGGCTCCTTGCCGGGATCGATCGCGCCGAGCCGCACCTTGTCGCCCCACACGCGGCGGGAGGCGGCGAGCGCCTCGTCCTCGCGCGAGACGAAGAGAGTGAAGATGGCGCGATGCTCGTCGATCTCGGCGATCTGCCGCGTGAACACGTCGTAATCGACATCCGGCGCCGCGAGCATCACATTCGCGATCTTGCGTGGGAGGCCATGGTCGCGGATCGCCATTTGGCGCAAGGCTTCCAGCGTCACCCAATTGCCCATGGAGTGGGCGAGGATCGAAATCTCGCCGACCGACGGATCTTTGGCGAGCATACGTAGCACATGCTCCAGCGCGTCGCGCGAATAGCTCGCGCTCTCATGGTCGTAGCCATAGGCGAGCAGCTTGCCGCGCGACGGCCAGGTGAACAGCACCGGCAGCGCATTCGTGCCGGAATCATGCACGATCTGCGCGAAGCGATAGACCGCCTCGGAAAAGAGCGTGTTGAAGCCATGGACGAAGACCAGCGCCTGACGTTTCGGCGTCTTGACGATGCGCGCGTCGAAACGGCGCGCCGCCTCCTGCTGGCCGAGCGGATCGGCGCGCAGCGTGACGAATTCGCGGGCCGGGTCGCCGGGCAGAGCGGCGGGCCATTGCACATCGCCGATCTGGCGCGCGCCGTCCGGCGGAATGGAGATCGCTATATCGGCGAAGGCGAGGCCTTTTCCACGCTCGCCGGTGAAGAGATCGCCGGGCTCCGCGCCCATTGCGCTGCGTGTCGTGGCGACGAGCAATTCGACGCGGCTCGTCCCGGCCGCCTGCGGCTGCGGGGTCAGCACGCCATGCGGACGTCCGCCACAGCCGCCCGCCGCGAAAGCGAGACACAAAGCGAGAAACGGAACGCGCAATCGTTTCGACAAATCACTCATTCGGCAAAGCTCCCGATCCCGGAATAAACCGCCGAGGAAGAGGAGTCACGCGCTTACCGCGCCCTCCGCTTTCTGCGGCGCCGAAAATGTCGGCGCCTTTTGCCGACAATCGAGGCGGGGAAAGCGCATGGCGGAAACAGGTTGGTAACGGTGTGTGACGAAATTAATAGCGCATTTCCAGACCCATATCGAAGCGTGCGAGCCATGGCGGACAATTCGGCCGTGAATCTTCCCTGCGTCTCCCTTCTCGCGGCGACCGTTTCGGCGGCCTTCGCGCCCCTCGTCGTCGTCTGGGCGAGCGGCGATTTGCGCGTCGCCGTCGCGGCGGCGGCTCTCGCCGCGCTCGCTGCGGCCGTCGCGATCGAACGCCGTTTGTCGCCGCAGATCGCGGCGCTGGAGACGATCGCGGCGGGCGACCGCTACGCCGGCTTTCCGCGCCGGGGCGGCGCCCTGTCGGCGCGGCTCGGGCGCATCGCCGAGGAGATGCGCCGCGCGCTGATCGCCGCCGACGCGCTCGCCGTCGCCGAGCGCAGC
Source organism: Methylosinus sp. Ce-a6 (assembly GCF_009811655.1). GTDB lineage: Bacteria > Pseudomonadota > Alphaproteobacteria > Rhizobiales > Beijerinckiaceae > Methylosinus. The sequence continues at coordinate 20,567 of NZ_BGJX01000016.1, forward strand.
CGCCAGGCGGAGCAATCGATCCGCGAGGCCGGCCGCGCCTTTTTCACGCAGCGGCTGCGCGGCTGCGCCGCCGAGGCGGAAGGCGCGCTCGGCGCCGCGAGCGAGATGGCGCAGGCCGCCGCCGGAGAACTCGCCGCCTGCAAAGGCGACATGCTTCGCCGCCTGTCCGCGGCGACATCCGCGGCCATGACGGCCGCGCAGGATGTCGACGGCCTGGCGATGGCGGCGCGCAACGCCCTCGACGAACTCGCCGCGCGCTCCTCCCGGCAGGTCGCCGCCGCGCGCGAGGCGGCCGACCGCACCGCCGCCGATCTCGCGCGCGCGGAGGAGATCGTGCGCGGCCTCGCCGCCGCGGCGGGCCGCATCGACGCGGTGAGCAAGCTCATTCAAGCGATCGCCGGCCAGACCTCGCTGCTCGCCCTCAACGCCGCCATAGAGGCGGCGCGCGCCGGCGAGAGCGGACGCGGCTTCGCCGTGGTGGCGAGCGAGGTGAAGACGCTCGCCAATCAGACGTCGCGCGCCGCCGCCGACATAGAGACGCAGATCGACGCCATCCATGCGGCGGTGGAGGAGACGGTCGCCGCGATCGCCGAAGTGTCGTCGAGCGTCGAGGCGGTCGCCGGCGTCAATCGCGACCTCGCCGACACTCTGAGCCGGGAGGCGGCCGAGCTCGATCGCATCGGCGCGCGCGCGGCTTGCGTCGCCCGCGGCGTCGGCGAGGCGCTGCCCGATGTCGGCGGCGTCGTGGCGCAGGCGGAGACGGCCGGCCGCTCGGCGCTCTCGACCGCCGAAACGCTTCTTTGCCGCTCGCGAAGTCTCGTCGGCGCCGTCGAGCGCTATTTCGCCGATCTCGAGAATGGCGCGATCCGCGTCGGAATATTGCACTCGCTCTCCGGCACGATGACGAGCAGCGAGCGCCCGCTGCAGGAGCTCTTGGCGATGCTCGTCGAGCGCTGCAACGCGCAGGGCGGACTGCTCGGACGGCCGCTCGAGGCGGTGATCATGGATCCGCGCTCCGATCCGAAGCTCTACGCCGAGCAGGCGCGCGTCCTCTTGGAGGAGCGCGGCGTCGCGGCGATCTTCGGCTGCTGGACCTCCGCCTCGCGCAAGGCCGCGCTTCCGGTGGTCGAAAAAGCGAGAGGGCTTCTCTTCTATCCGAGCCAATATGAGGGCGAGGAGCGTTCGCCCAATATCGTCTACGCCGGCGGCGCGCCGAGCCAGACGGCGATTCCAGCGGTGGATTTTCTGAGCGGCCTCGGCGCGCGGCGCTTTCTGCTCATCGGCAATGACGACGTCTATCCGCGCGTGACCAACGCCATTTTGCGCGCCTATCTCGCCGAAAAGGGCGTCGGCGGGAACGATGTCGTCGAAATCTATGCGCCGTCCGGCCTCGAGGATTGGAGCGCGATCGCTAGGGAAATTCGCCGTTTCGCCGCGCGTCCCGGCGCGGCGATCGTCTCGACGGTGAGCGGCGACGCCAATCTGCGCTTCTTCGGCGCGCTGCCGGGGCTCGTTTCCGTCACGCCCTGCATGTCGCTCTCGATCGGCGAGGCCGAGCTGCCGGCGCTCGCTCATTGCGACATGGACGGCCTCTATGTCGCCTGGAACTATCTCCATGCGATCGACTGTCCGGAAAATCACGGCTTCGTGGAGCAATGGCGCCGCTACAAGAATTCGCCCGACGCGACGACCAATGACGCGATGGAGGCGACCTATGTCGGCTTCGAGCTGTGGCGCGCCGCCGTGGCCGCGGCCGGCTCGGTCGATATCGAGGCCGTGCGCCGCGCGCTGCCGCTGCATAGTGTGCGCGCGCCGAGCGGCTTCGCGCTGCGGCTCGACGCCGAGACGCAGCATTTGCACAAGCCGGCCTTCGTCGGCCGCGTCGGGCGCGGCCGCATATCGCCGGTCTGGGTCGGGGAAGGTTTGATCGCGCCGCAGCCCTGGAGCCCGTGGCTCACGAAAAATCGGGCCGGAAAGGCGAGGGCCGTCTGACGATCGCGCAACAAAAATGCGAGCCCGAAGGCTCGCGGTCCAAGGCGCGCGCCTTTGGACCGCGAGCCTTCGGGCTCGCTATCGAATACCAGAAGAAATCAGGGAGCCGCGGCCGTCTTCAGCTTGGAGAGGGCGCGGATCTTCACGCGCACGCTCGCGGGCTTGGCGGCGGCCTTGACCATCTCGCCGGTCGCCGGATTGCGCACCAGAGTGCCGGCCTTGCGCGCCGGAACCTTGCGCAGCGACACTTTCAAGAGGCCCGGCAGGGTGAACTCGCCGACGCCGCGCGGATGCACCGAGCCGAGGAACACTTCCTCGAGCGTGGCGTAGACCGAAGCGGCCGTCTTGCGCGGAATCTCGTTCTGCTCGGCGAGCAGATTGATCAGGGCGGACTTGGTCAAGCTCTCCTTCACCGGACGAACCGCAGCGGCTTCGGGCTTCTTGGCCTTCTTGGCCGCCGCAGGCTTGTCGCTCTTCGCCTTGGCCATCGCAAATCTCCCCTCGAATCGAAATGAGACGCGCCATTTTTTCAAGACGCGCCACAGTGAGGATTCGTTTGCTAACGCTTCGAGGCGTGATTCGCAATCGTCGCAGCGATTCATTTTTGCTGCGCGGACTGCGCAAAATCACGCGTCGAACACGCCTTCCAGCGCATAATGCGTCACCGTCTTGCGGTTGGCGACGAGCTCGTCGATCGTCGGCTCGCCCTTGATCGCGCGGGAAATGGCGAGCTTCGTCGCCTCGTAATTGGTGCGATAGAGGTCGCGCTTGTCGAGATTGGGATCGGTCGCGCAGCGCGGATCGAGCCAGACCATGATGATCATGACGAGATCATTCACCTGATCTTTCGGAATGATTCCCTCCGAGACCGCATCGACGATGGCGTCGCCCGTGGCCGCCTGCACGACGCCGCCGAGCAGCTCCACATAGTCGTTGGAGCGCACCGTCATCTTGGTCGTCATCATGGTGGCGGGGCGGACCTGCTGATTGAGGTCGCGAATGACGAACATGCGCGGATGGCCCGCGACCTGCCCCGTCATGGACGCGAAAGCCGTTCCCACCGGACCCTTCACGCTGCCGATCAGCACTTCCGGCATGGCGTCGGTATATTGCCCGTCCGCCGCCAGAACCGTCGCCTCTCCCGTCGCCAGCCAGATCTCGCTCATAGTCGTTTTTCCTTCCATTCGTGGAGGCGGTCGAATAGCACCGGCGCAAGTCCGCCGGAAGAGGCGCGCCCGTCTGTCAAAGGCCGCGCCGCGGCGCGAAATTGCTAATAATTCGATCTTCTAAATGCGATTTAGTCGGTTAGAATGCGGGAATATTTCGAGAGAGGCCGCCCATGAAGCGTTTCGCCCCGACACTTCTCCTCGCCGGCGCCTGCGCCGGCCTCGCCTTCGCGCAATCGGAGCCGGCGCGAAGGCTGATCGGCCGCGCCGCATTCAGCGACTGGCGGAAGGACGCGCCCGGCGCGTGGCGCAAGATCACGCCGACGGACCTGCCCGCGCCGCTCGCCAGCGAGCCGACCGCCTCGCGCTCGCAGGTGGTCCCGCGCCCCGAGGGCGCCGCGCCGAAGACGCTCGACGGTTTTTCGGCGGAGGTCTTCGCCTCCGGCCTCGAGGGGCCGCGCGTCATTCGCGTCGCGCCCAACGGCGATATTTTCGTCTCCGAGAGCGTCGGCGGCCGCTTGCGCATCTTCCGCCTCGAGGATGGGAAGGTCGCGCCGGCCTCATCCCATGTCTTCGCCTCTGAACTCGAGCGCCCCTATGGGATAGAATTCTATCCGCCGGGGCCGGAGCCGCGCTTCGTCTATGTCGGCGCGCCGACGAAAGTGCTGCGCTTCCCTTATAAGAACGGCGATCTGAAAGCCTCCGGCCCGGCCGAGATCGTCGCCCGGCTGCCCGGCGCCGAGGGCGGCCATTGGACGCGCGATCTCGTCTTCTCGCGCGACGGCAAGACGCTCTATGTCGCCGTCGGCTCCAAGACCAATGTCGCCGAGGGCCATCCGCGCCCCTCGGCGGCGGAGGTCGCAGAGCTCGAAAAGGAGCATGGCCTCGGCGCGAGCGCGGGCGCCGAACTCGAGCGCGCGACCGTGCTCGCCATCGATCCCGAGGGGGGAAGCCGGCGCAATGTCGCCAATGGGCTGCGCAATTGCTCCGGCCTGCAATTGCGGCCGAACAGCGACGAGCTCTGGTGCGTCGTCAATGAGCGCGACATGCTCGGCGACGATTTGCCGCCAGACTATGCGACGCGCGTGAAAGAGGGCGGCTTCTACGGCTGGCCCTGGCATTACATCGGCGCGCATGAGGACCCGCGCCACGCCGGCGAGCGGCCCGATCTCGGCGATAAGATCACGGTTCCGGATGTGCTGTTCCAGCCCCATTCCGCGCCGCTCGGCATCGCCTTCTATGACGGCGGGCAGTTCCCGGCGGACTATAGGGGCGACGCCTTTGTCGCTCTGCACGGCTCCTGGAACCGCGCCAAGCGCACCGGCTACAAAGTGGTGCGGCTCTCCTTCGAGGACGGCGTTCCGACCGGGGAATATCAGGATTTTCTGACCGGCTTCGTCGTCGTCGACGCGCGCGTCTGGGGCCGCCCGGTCGATGTCGCCGTCGCGCGCGACGGCTCTCTGCTGGTCAGCGAGGACGGCAATGGAACGATCTGGCGCGTGTCCTATAGCGGCGCGGCCGAGTCTGCGCGCGCCTCCGAAAAGTGAGCCGAAACGGCCGCGCTCGACGAGGTTCAGTGCTGGGCGCGCTCCTTATGTCCGGCCCGGGCGCGCGCCTGGGCTTCCACGGGCAAGCTGGTCCGGTCGATGTAGCCGGGCTGGTATTCGCCGCACCAATCGTCGGAGGCCACGAGGGGCCATGCCGTGTCCATGGTTCCTTGTTGGCCGCGCATGGGCAGGGGGGCGTTTCGGCGGCACTGGTTGTCCGGCTGGCGCCAAAAACGGCAATCTCCGCAGTGCATAAGCGTCTCCTTTGCAGAATTCGTCGCCCGAGCTGTCAATCTGCGGCCCTTCAAAAAGTTCCAAACTCGTCGCTCTTGTTGGTGACGGCGCGCCACCGGCCGAGGACCCCGAGCATCAGTGGCGGCGGTGTGGCCCTCGCGGCTGGACGCGGCCGGCGCCTTTGGCCTATTTCTCGGGAAAATGCCGGGAGACGGCGATGTCTTCCCTGGCTCGTTTCCCAAAAACGCCAAGGCTCGCGCAAATGTCGCTCGCACTCGCCACGCCCGGCCGCAGGCTCGGCTCGATCATTCTCTGGTCCGCCGTCGTCGTGATCGGCGTTTTCGCGCTCTTCACTCTGGCGACGGCGCGCGGCGAGACAGTCAACGCAATGTGGCTCGTGACCGCGGCGATCTGCGTCTATCTCGTCGCCTATCGCTTCTATTCGCTGTTCATCGCTCGCCACGCCCTCGGCCTCGACCCCGAGCGCAAGACGCCGGCGCATCGCCGCAACGACGGGCTCGATTATGTGCCGACCGACAAATATGTGCTGTTCGGCCATCATTTCGCGGCCATCGCCGGGGCCGGGCCGCTGGTCGGCCCCGTGCTCGCGGCGCAAATGGGCTATCTGCCCGGAACGCTCTGGCTGCTGACCGGCGTCGTCTTCGCCGGCGCGGTGCAGGATTTCGTCGTGCTGTTCATCTCGACGCGGCGCGACGGACGCTCGCTCGGCGATCTCATCAAGACCGAGCTCGGCCCGGCCGCCGGCCTCGTCGCGATGATCGGCATATTGACGATCATGGTGATCTTGCTCGCCGTTCTGGCGCTCATCGTCGTCAAGGCGCTGGCCGACAGCCCCTGGGGCTTCTTCACCGTCTTCGCCACTCTGCCCATCGCCGTGCTGATGGGCGTCTATGGCCGCTATCTGCGGCCCGGGCGGATTTTCGAAATGTCGGCGATCGGCTTCGTGCTGCTCATCGCCGCAATCGCGCTCGGCCGCACTGTGGCTGAGACGCCGGCGCTGGCCGCGCTGTTTTCCTTCAAGGGCGAGGCGCTCGCCTTCATGCTGATCTTCTATGGCTTCGTCGCCTCTGTGCTGCCGGTCTGGTTCCTGCTCGCGCCGCGCGACTATCTCTCGACATTCCTGAAGATCGGCACCATCGCCTCTCTCGCGCTCGGCATTTTCTACGTCATGCCGGAGCTCAGAATGCCGGCCGTCAGCCGTTTCATCGACGGGACGGGCCCGGTCTTCGCGGGCGGCGTGTTTCCCTTTCTCTTCATCACCCTCGCTTGCGGCGCGATCTCCGGCTTTCACGCCCTCGTCTCCTCCGGCACCACGCCCAAGATGATCGGCGACGAAACGCAGATCCGCTTCATCGGCTATGGCGCGATGCTGATGGAGTCCTTCGTCGCCATCATGGCGCTGGTCGCCGCCAGCGTGCTCGATCCCGGCGTCTATTTCGCGATGAACAGCGCGCCGGCCGTCATCGGCGCGACCGCCGATACGGCGGCGCAGACGATCTCCTCTTGGGGCTTCGTCATCACGCCGGAGGCTCTGACCCAGGCCGCCGCGGAGGTCGGCGAGAAGACTGTGCTGTCGCGCGCGGGCGGCGCGCCGACGCTCGCCATCGGCATGGCGAAAATCCTGTCGGGGGCGATCGGCGGAGCGTCCATGACCGCCTTCTGGTATCATTTCGCCATTCTCTTCGAGGCGCTGTTCATCCTCACCACGGTCGACGCCGGAACGCGCGTCGCGCGCTTCATGATCCAGGATCTCGTCGGAACCTTTTGGCCGCGCTTCAAGCATACGCGCGCCTGGATTCCCAATCTCATCGCCACGGCGCTCGCCGTCTCCGGCTGGGGCTGGTTCCTCTATCAGGGCGTCGTCGATCCTCTCGGCGGCATCAACACGCTCTGGCCCATGTTCGGCATCGCCAACCAAATGCTGGCGGCGATCGCGCTCACCCTCTGCACCGTGGTGCTGTTCCGCATGAAGCGCGAGCGTTACGCCTTCATCGTCGCCGCGCCGGCGACATGGCTCTATATCTGCACGCTGACGGCCGGCGCGGAGAAGATTTTCCATTCCGACCCCAAGATCGGCTTCCTCGCCCATGCGGCGCGCTATTCCGGCGCCGCGGCGGAGGGCAAGCTGATCGCTCCGGCCAAGACCGCCGCCGAAATGAGCCGCATCGTCTTCAACGACTATGTGAACACGACGCTCTGCGCCGTGTTCATCGCGCTCGTTTTGTCGATGCTGTTCTTCGGCCTCAAATCGATCCGCGAGGCGCTGCGCGCGACGAGCGTCACCACCAGAGAGACGAGCGATGAGCTGCAAGATCTGCGGATTGCCCGCGCTTGATCTTTTCAAGCTCGGATCGAAGCTGCGCCAGGGCGCGCGGCTGATGATCGGGCAGGGCGATTACGACGCCTATGTCGCGCATCGGCGCGCCAATCATCCGGACGAGCCGCCGATGACGCGCGAGGCGTTCTTCCTCGAGCGTCAGGCGAGCCGCTTCGGCGAGGGCGGCCGGCGCGCGTTACGCTGCTGCTGACGGGCGCGCCAGCGCGCGAAAGGCGAGCAGCGCGGCGGCCTCGGCCGTGTTCAGCGAATAGGCCATGTAGAGAAAGCCGAGGCGCGTCGGCCGCGTTTCTCTGATTTTCTCGACGAGCGCCGTCGGCTCGAAGGGCGCGAGGACGGTGAATTCGTGCAGCACGTCTTCCGCCGCACGGCGAAAGCGGTCGCGCTCGGCGATCGGCGCATCGTCCCAATGCTCGGCTCTGGACCCGAGGCGGACGAACAATGCTCTCGCGAGGCTTTCGATCAGGTCGATCATGTGATTCTCGAACGTGACAGATGACGGGGAGAACATTCGTGGCCGAACCAGAGCAAATTCATTTTTCGTTAATCTATGCCCGGCGCGCAACGGTGAGCATAGATCGAAAATCTACGCAATCGCGCCTGTGGCGCTCGGAATGCGCGAGCGCTCGCCGCTACGGCCGGCCGCCCGGCGCCCGATCGCCTGTTCACCTTTCCCCGCGCCTGCTCTAAGCTTCCGCCATGTCCCCTGACGCCGATTTCGCTCCGGAGCCGGGCCTCGCCGCGCTCATCGACTGGTATCTGTCGATCGGCGTCGACATGGCCGTGGACGAGACGCCGCATGATCGTTTCGCGGAGAGCGCGGCGCCGCCGGTCCGCCCCGCCGAGCCCGCAGTCGCCCGCGCGCCTTCGCCCGGCGTCGCGCCGCCCACGCCGCGGCCGCCCGCGCGGGAGGCGCGCCCCGGCCGCGCCGCGCCCGTTTTTCCGGAGGAGGCCGCCCGCGCCGCGCGCGACGCCGCCGCGCAGGCGACGACGATCGACGGATTGCGGGCGCTGCTCGAATCCTTCGAGGGCTGCGCGTTGAAGGCGACCGCCGGCCATTTTCTCTTTTCGGCCGGCGCGCCCGGCGCGCCTCTGATGGCGCTGGATTTTTCGCCGGGAGAGGAGGAGGAGCGCGGCGGCGCGGCCTTCGTCGGACCGGAGGCGCGCCTGCTCGACAATATGTTGCGCGCGATTGGCCGCGATCGCTCCAGCGCCTATCTCGCCTATGCGACGCCCTGGCGCCCGCCCGGCGCGCGCGAGCTCAACGCGACGGAGGTCGCGGCGCTCAATCCCTTCCTGCGCCGCCACATCGCGCTCGCCGCGCCGCGCGCGCTGCTGATCCTCGGCGATTTCGCCGCCCGCGCGGCGCTCGGCTCGCCGGATGTCGCGCGCTATCGCGGCGCCTGGTTCGATTATGACACCGGCGGCGGGACGGCGCGCGCGCTGCTCGCGCCATCGCTCGCGAGCCTGCTGCGCACCCCGATCCTGAAGCGCCGCGCCTGGCGCGATCTGCGCGCTGTCGCGGGCGCCTTCGGCTGATTATTCCGCCGCTTCGCCCTTCGCGCCGCCGGCGAAGCGGCGGGCGACATAATCCTCGACGATGCGGGTGAATTCCTCGGCGATGCCCTCGCCGCGCAGCGTCATCGCCTTCTTGCCGTCGATGAAGACGGGAGCCGTCGGCGCTTCGCCCGTGCCGGGCAGCGAAATGCCGATATCGGCGTGCTTCGACTCGCCCGGCCCGTTGACGATGCAGCCCATCACCGCGACGTTCAGCGTCTCGACGCCCGGATAATCCTGCCGCCAGACGGCCATGCGGTCGCGAATATGCGCCTGAATGTCGCGCGCCAGCTCCTGAAACACGGTGGAGGTGGTGCGCCCGCAGCCGGGGCAGGCGGCGACGAGCGGCACGAAAGTGCGGAACCCCATCGTCTGCAAAATCTCTTGCGCGACGCGCACCTCATTGGCGCGGTCGCCGCCGGGCTCGGGCGTCAGCGACACGCGGATCGTGTCGCCTATGCCGTCCTGAAGCAGCACGCCGAGCGCCGCCGCCGAGGCGACGACGCCCTTCGAGCCCATGCCGGCCTCGGTGAGGCCGAGGTGGAGAGCATAATCGCTGCGCAGCGCCAACATGCGATAGACGGCGATGAGGTCCTGCACGGCGGAGACCTTGGCCGAGATGACGATGCGGTCGCGCGTAAGGCCGATCTCCTCGGCGCGCTCGGCGGAGATCAGCGCCGAGCGGGCGAGCGCCTCGCGCGTCACCGCGCGCGTGTCGAGCGGCGCCTGCGCATGGGCGTTGATGTCCATCAGATGGGTCAAGAGCTCCTGGTCGAGCGAGCCCCAATTGGCGCCGATGCGCACCGCTTTGCCGTGCTTGATCGCGAGCTCGACGATCGCGCCGAATTGCCGGTCCTTCTTCTCCTTGAAGCCGACATTGCCCGGATTGATGCGATATTTGTCGAGCGCCTCGCCGCAGGCCGGATGATCGGCGAGCAGCTTGTGGCCGATGTAATGGAAATCGCCGACCAGCGGGACCTCGACGCCCTTTTGCGCCAGCCGGTCGCGAATATGCGGCACGGCGGCGGCGGCCTCGTCGCGGTCGACGGTGATGCGCACCAGCTCGGAGCCGGCGCGGACCAGCGATTCGATCTGCGCGACGGTGGAGTCGACATCGGCCGTGTCGGTGTTGGTCATGGATTGGACGACGATCGCGCCGCCGCCGCCGATCGTCACCGCGCGCGGACCCCGGCCGATCGTGACCGCGCGCGTCTTATGGCGCGGCGCCGGCTCGGCGGCGACGGGGTCGGGAAGGCGGGTCTCGATCGGGTCGGTCATTTTCAGTTCCTGTCGGTCCTCGCGCCTTTTTCGGACCGAAACGGGCTCAGCGTCAAGCGGAGTAACGACGTTAGGACTTTATCAGTTCGACATCTGGATCGCGGATTTTGCAGGAATGTTGAATTGCACGGGCAGCCCAAATCCAAAGAAAATTGCGATCAGAACAACGATAAGGAGCGTTGTGGCGAAAGCAACGGACGCCCAGTAAGATGTTCAGAATGAGCGCCAGAAATCGCCTTTCAGAGCCTCGGCCAAGATTCGTGGGCGTTCTTCTTTGATAATGTCCTCGGCGTATTCCGCCAATATCTGATCAGATTGGGATAGATAAGCGCTCAAAACGGCGTCGGTCTGGGTAGACATATGGTGTTTGCATTCTTCTTGCGTCGGACGGCGCCCATTCGTCTCACGAAACTCCTGGATCCATTGCCGCTTCGCATTTTTGTACAGGGCGTACGCCACCGCTCCCGCGACAGGGCTGGCCGCTCCAGAAAGCCTTTCGAAGACAGTATTATATTCCGAGGACCTGGAAAGACTAGGCGGCGGGTTTTGTTCGTCTCGAATCACGACGGACCGCCTCCATATTCTTTACCACTTCCGTGAATTTCGCGTCGGCAGCGTTCAATGCCCTGTGATAAGCTTCTCGATCGACCACGAGCGCGTGTTCTCCATTCGGCAGCAATCGTCGGTCGATGACGCTGGTTTTTCCGCTTTTGCCTAGGACCACGTGTTTTTGATCTTTTTTGAACATCACGAGCTGTCCCCGATCTGCGGCGAGCCTTCCGAACCGGCCACTTTCTGGAATTTTTTATCACATTTCCACAATGTTGCGAGGGCTCACACCCTCGAAAGCGAAGTTGCTCAGATGTTCGGCTCACGCTTTGGCAATATGCCCATGCGCCTGGCGACGATGCGATCCACCAGCCGCGCCGGCAGCAAGCGCGGCAACACCCAGTCCAACAGATAGTTCGGCACGACGCGAATGCGCGCCGGAGGCCGCGGGTCGGTCAACGCGCGCAGCGCGGCCGCCGCGACGCGCTCCGGCGGCGGGCCGAGCCGGCCCTTCTCCACGGCCCATTTCTGCAGCCTGCGCGCCGAGGCGCCGTAGACGGTCGAATCATAGCGGCCGAAATCGGCATGCTCGGCCTTGTCCCATATGGGCGTGGCGATCACGCCCGGCTCCACGACCACCACATCGACGCCGAAAATCAACAGTTCCCGCCGCAAAGCGTCGGAGAGGCCTTCCAGCGCATGTTTCGAGGCGGCGTAGGCGCCGAGAAAGGGCGAGGCGAGGCTGCCGGCCACCGAGCTCATATTCACGATGCGGCCCGGCGCGCCGCGGCGCTCCTCCACGCCCGCGCCCAAAAGTGGCGCGAAGGCCTGGGTGACGGCGAGCTGGCCGATCAGATTGACCTCGATCTGGCGGCGGAACTCCTCGAGCGGCTGATAGAGCAGCGGCCCCGGAAAAGCCGCGCCGGCGTTGTTGACGAGGCCGGCGAGCGTCGCCCCCTCGAGGCGCCGCTCCGTCTCCCGCGCCGCCTCGGCCACGGCTCGGGCGTCGGTCACGTCGAAGAGAAGCGGCGTGAAGCGCGCGGCGCCGAAGCGCGCCTGCAGCCGCTCGCTGTCGGCGAGGCTGCGGACGCCGCCGAAGACATGGAAGCCGCGAGCGGTCAGCGCCTCGGCGACGGCGTGGCCTATGCCGGTGGAGACGCCCGTCACGACGACGAATTTCTTCTCGTTCATGCGTCAGGACCCCGCGAGCGCGCGCAATGTCGCAATGGTGGAGCTGTCCGCGCGGCCGTCGACGAGGGCGGGGCGGAAATGCCGCTGGAAGGCGGCGACCGCGCCGGCCGAAGCCTCGTCGTAATTGCCGGAGACATCGATTTGATAGCCGTAATCGGCGAGCGTTCTGTGCAAGTCCCTCACCTCGGCTCCGCTCGCGCCCGTCTCCAGCGCCGCGCCGCCGATGATCCGGGCGGGCTCCACATAATGGCCGACGCCCTGCTCCGCCAGCGCCTTCCAGGGGAAGAATTCGCCAGGGTCGATCTTGCGGCCGATGGCGATGTCCGAATGGCCGAGCACGCGCCGCGGGAGAATAGCGCGGCGCTCGCAAATGTCGCGGCAGAGCGCGGCGACGGCCTCGATCTGCCGGTCCGGGAAGGGGCGCGGATCGGCATGGCCGGGATGGACGATCTCTATGCCGATCGAGGCCGAGTTCATGTCGGTCTCGCCGGCCCAGAAGCTGCGGCCGGCGTGCCAGGCGCGGCGCGCCTCGGGCACGAGCTGGAGAATGGTTCCATCCTCGTCGACGAAATAATGCGCGGAGACCTGCGATTCGGCGCGGGTGAGCTGTTCCAGCGCGGAAGGCCCCGTCGGCATTCCGGTGTAATGCAGGATCAGCGAGGAGATGGGCGTCAGCCGCTCGCCGTGATTGGGCGAAGGGCAAAAATCGGCGGCGTGCGGCGTGTCGGGCGCGGGCATGTCTTCTCCGATCGGCCAGAGCGTGCTGCTCGCAATAACATGAACCGATATCGCCGAGCCTGATTTGTGAGACGGCGACGGCGAAGCAAAAGGCCGGAGTCGCTTCAGCGTCGCCGTTTGCAAACGGCCTTGTATACCCCCGACCAGCCGCCGGCGGCCAGCGCCGTCGCCACAGTCCAGGCGAGCGCCCGCGGCTCCGGCGGCGCGAAGCGGAACAGCTCCGCCGCGGCGGGAAGATAGACGATGAGCGCGAGCACGAGCGTCGTCACCGCCGCTATGCTCCAGAAGGCGACGCGCCGCGTGTCGAAAAAGGAAATTCCGGGCTCCGCGGCCGAAGCGAGGGCCATTGCGAGATTGCCGATGACGAGGCCGATGAAGACGAGCGCGCGCGTCTCTCCCTCGCCCACGCCGGACCGCATAGAGACGAAATAGACGCCGAGCAGAGCGGCGAGCAGAACGGCGCCGTCGAGAAAGCCGGCGCCGATCTGGCGCAGGCCGAACAGCGGCTCTGTCGGCGAGCGCGGCGGCTCCTCCATCTGATGGCGCTCCGCCGGCTCGCCCTCGAAGACGAGCGCGCAAATGGGATCGATGACGAGCTCCAGCGCCACCACATGCACCGGATAGAACACCGGCGGCAGCAGGAAGAGAATGGGCGTGAGCGCGAGGCCGGCGATCGGCACATGGATCGCGGTCACGAAGATCAGCGCCTTGCGCAGATTGGCGAAAATGCGCCTGCCGCTGCGCACGCCGGCGACGATGGAGGCGAAGCGGTCGTCGAGCAGCACGATCGAAGCGGCCTCGCGCGCGACATCGGTTCCGCGCTGGCCCATGGCGACGCCGACATGAGCGGCGCGCAGAGCCGGCCCGTCATTGACGCCGTCGCCGGTCATGGCGACGATATGGCCGTTGCGCTTATAGGCCTCCACCAGCGCGAGCTTCTGCTCGGGCCGGATGCGCGCGAAGACGCGCGTTCGCTCGACCGCCTCGTCCAGCGCGGCTTCGCTCAGCGCGGCGATCTCGGCTCCGCTCAGCGCGCCGCCCTGCGCCTCGATCCCGGCCTGCCGCGCTATGGCGAGCGCCGTCGCCGGATAATCGCCGGTGATCATCACCACATGGATTCCGGCCCGCGCCGCGAGAGCGACGGCCTGCGGAACGTCCTCGCGCAGCGGATCGAGAAAGCCGACGAGGCCGTCGAGCGCGAAGACGCCCGAGCCCGGATCGTCATCGCGCGGCAGCGGCCCCGCATGGGTGGCGACGGCGAGAACGCGCAGCCCATGGGCGGCCATGGTCGCGACCTCTGCGCCGAGAAGGCGCAGCTGATCCGCATCCATGCGGCAGAGGCCGGCGACGGCCTCCGGCGCGCCTTTGGCGTAGGAGGCGACGCCGCCGCCGGCGTCGCGCCATGTCTGCACGAAGGCGAGTGTCTCCGGCCGCAGCGGAAAGCTGCGCAGCGGCTCCGCGCCTTCCGGCGGATCGCTCTGCAGGCGATGCAGCGCGCGGTCCATCGGGTCGGAAGGATCGGCGGCGCTGGCGCGCACGGCGGCGGCGACGAGCGGCGCGAGCGGCTTCGGCATCGCGGCCTCGCTCGGGCGCCACATGTCGGCGCCGCGTATGAGAAACGCCGCCTCCATGCGGTTCTGCGTCAGCGTGCCGGTCTTGTCGACGCAGAGAACGTCGGTCGCGCCCAAAGTCTCTATGACGGCGGCGCGGCGCGCCAGCACGTTGCGCCGCGCCAGGCGATAGGAGCCGAGCGCCAGGAACACCGCCAGCACCATGGGGAATTCTTCCGGCGTCAATGATATTGCGAGGGTGATGCCGGTCAGTCCCGCCGCGATCCAATTGCCGAAGGCGAGGCCATAGGCGAGCGCGACGAGAAGGCAGAAGCCGATGCCGATCACGCCGAAGACGGCGACGACGCGGCCGGTGCTCTTCTGTAGAGGCGTCTCCTCCGGCTCGATCGATTCGAGCGAGCGGCCGATGCGGCCGAGCCGCGTCGCGCGCCCGGTGCGCATGGCGAGCAGCGCGCCCTGGCCGAGCGTCACCAGCGTTCCGGCGAAGAGAAAGGGCGCCTCCTCGCCGGGCTCGGGATCGAGCAGAGGATCGACCATCGTCGCCGGGGCTTTCCAGACCGGCGCCGATTCGCCGGTGAGCGCCGATTCGTCGACGGAGAGAACATCGCCGCGCAGCAGCACGCCGTCCGCCGGCGCGCGCTCGCCCTCGCCGACGAGGACGATGTCGCCGGGAACGATCTCCCGCGCGGGACGGCGCCGCTCGCCCTCGGCGCGCAAGACGCGCGCGCTCGGCGCCGCGAGGCTGCGCAAAGCGGCGAGGGCGTTCTCGTTGCGCGTCTCCTGCGCCACGACGAGGCCGATGGAGAGAAAGGCGCCCGCGGTGAGCAGCAGGCCTTCGTGAATGTCGCCGAGCGCGAGATAGAGCAGCGCCGCGACGATGAGCAGCGCGAACATGGGCTCGCGCAGCGCGGCGACGGCGATCAGCAGAAAGGAGCGCCGCCGCGGCTGCTCGAGCTCATTGGGGCCGAAACGGGAAAGGCGCGCCGCCGCCTCATGCTCGGAGAGCGGCGCGAAATCGCCCGGCGGGCGGGGCTCGGGTCGTGTCGCGCGGAGCCCCATGAAATTCCCCCGACTCTCATTTCGGCGTCATCGCGAGGGCCGTGAGCGACGAAGCGATCCAGGGGCCGCCCCACGGCCCCTGGATCGCTTCGCCTCGCTCGCGATGACGGCCGCGTTTCCGGATGTCACGCCGCCAGGGCGGCGAGCACCCGAACCCAGGAGCGCGAGCCCTTCTTGAACGAACTATACGCATATTTTTCGTTGGGCGAATGAATGCGGTCGTCCTCGAGCGCGAAGCCAATCATCAGCGAATCCATGCCGAGGTCGCGCTTGAACGCCCCGACGATCGGAATGGAGCCGCCGCAGCCGACGAGCGCCGCCTCCTTGTCCCACTCCTCGCGCAGCGCCCGCCGCGCCCGCGAGAGCGCCTCGGAGCCGAAAGGCAGCTGCAGCGCGCGCGAGGCCCCGTGGGGGACGAATTCCGCGCGCACGTCGACCGGCAGGCGCTCGCGCACGAAAGCGCGGAAACTGTCGAGCACCTTCTCCGGGTCCTGCGAGCCGACGAGGCGGAAGGAGACCTTGGCGCTGGCCTTCCCCGGCAGCACCGTCTTGGCTCCGGGGCCGACATAGCCGCCGACGATTCCGTTCACGTCGCAGGTCGGGCGCGACCAGGCCTGCTCCATGACGCTGCGGCCGCGCTCGCCCGCCGGGC
Organism: Methylosinus sp. Ce-a6; assembly: GCF_009811655.1. Taxonomy (GTDB): domain Bacteria; phylum Pseudomonadota; class Alphaproteobacteria; order Rhizobiales; family Beijerinckiaceae; genus Methylosinus. Next base: position 36,457 of record NZ_BGJX01000016.1, read on the forward strand.
GCGAGACGCCGACGCTCGCCAGAAACGCCTTCTCGTCGAATTCGAGCCCGCGCCATTGCGCGGCGATCTCCTCGGGGAGCTCGGCGACGCCGTCATAGAAGCCGGGCAGGGCGACGCGGCCTTCGGCGTCATGGAGATCGGCGATGATCTTGGCGAGCACATGGATCGGATTGACGACCGGCCCGCCGAATATGCCGGAATGGAGATCGCGGTCGGCGGCCTCGAGGATCACCTCCTCCTGCGCGAGGCCGCGCAGCATTGTGGTGATCGCGGGCGTCCGCGTATTCCACATGCCGGTGTCGCAAACGAGCGCGAGAGCGGGCTCGGAGAGCTCCTCGCGATTGGCGGCGAAGAAATCCGGCAGAGAGGGGGAGCCCGTCTCCTCCTCGCCCTCGAAGAGGAAGGTGATATGGCAGGGCAGCCCGCCATTGCGCTGAAAGGCGCGGCAGGCCTCGAGGAAGGTCATGAGCTGGCCCTTGTCGTCCGAGGCGCCGCGGGCGACGATCTCCTCGCCTTTCGCGCCCTCGGCGAGGCGCGGCTCGAAAGGATCGCTGACCCAGAGGTCGAGCGGGTCCGGCGGCTGCACGTCGTAATGGCCGTAGAAGAGCACATGGGGCGCGTCCGGCCGCTTGGCCTTCGCATGGCCGACGACGATCGGATGGCCGGGCGTGTCGCGCACGCTCGCTTCAAAGCCGAGCTCTCGCAATTGGCCGGCCAGCCAATCCGCCGCGCGTCGGCATTCGGACGCGAAGGCCGGATCGGTGGAGACGGATTTGATGCGCAGAAAGTCGAAGAGGCGATCCGTGGCGGCGGGCAGATCGGCGTCGAGCGATTGGAGAACGGTTTCAGTCGACATGAAAGGCGCTCCGTTGCGAGTCGCGCCGCGCTTCGAGGGCGCGGCGCGAGCGGGATGAAAACTGGGCGTTTGGACGTGGAAGCTAGTGCGAACCCGGCGTCATGAAAAGGGCGGCGCCTGCTCGGCCTGGGCTCCGAATCCAGGTGGACAGTTCCTATGCAACCGCGTCATGCCCGCGCTTGTCGCGGCCATCCACGCCGAGACGTTGCGATACGCGGGGGAAGAAGCGGCGGCGATGTTCCGCTCGGTTTCATGCTTTCAGGGTCGTCGCGGCGTGGATGGCCGCGACAAGCGCGGCCATGACGCTTGAAAATTAGCTCGAGTTGGGAGCCCTGCCTGCTCGGCGCGATTCATCGTTTCCGTAGGCCGCGGCTCGGCTTGAAAATGCGCCAGTTCCCGACATTACTTTCGGACAAGCCAAGATGATGCGCAGGTGCCTCATGTCGACACCGAGTTACTCTTTTGATGCTGTTTGCGCGGGTCCAGCGTGAAAATCGGCGTGGATCTTGTCTCTTATGGCAACGCGCCAGCCTGCATCGGATTTTGCAGCCAGCCATCTCTCTTTTAACCAAGCGTACTTGACAAAAATGTTATCATCATTTTTGTACAATTGCAGCCAAGCATCGATTTTTTTATCAAAATGCCGCGCTAATTTATTTGTCATCGCGTTTCCTGTCAGAAAATCAGTTGAAAAATACTCATCTGCATCCTTTACAACAAATGGCCAGTGTTTCGGCTTCATTAAATCCATTAGTTTCACATCACCATCTAGTTTATGATCAATGATCACGCGCGGGTATTTGGCAACCTTGTTTTCGAGATGATACGCGGTATTGATGGCTGGCCCGAACGCGATGGCGCCGGAATGGAACAGCGGACCAACGGTAACACCACCGCGAATCGGCAGACCTTCAAACAGCATGGATGTTTGAAATTCGGTCACGAACTGCAGGAGCCGGAAGAGGGCACGCGCATCACTATATGGGAAGGAGACAATCAGGCTGTCCGAGAACTGAGAAAATTCGTCATGCGAAGGATGATCGACAGTATCCTCCTCTACGTATGATTTCGTCCTTGCAGCAAAGTGCCAGACTGCGTTCGCCAACTTCATCCGCAGCTCGTGATCGTTTGCGGAACTATCGACAGCCTGACGCCACCCTAGGATATCGAAGAAAGCGACCGCCCGGGTTTCATAATCGATCGGAGCGCAAGAATCGTAGCTTGAAATCAGGTTCCGATCCCTCGGCGGCAGAGTAGCTTTCGGTCGGAGCATGCGAAGAAGGCTCTTGAGCATCATCATGGTCCACATAATGTCTTTCGGCCCCACCGCCTGTCCAGTGACTAGGTGACGTCGAACTTCTGGGAAATCTCCGACGGGTCATGACCCTTCCGGCGTCGTCCGCTCTTCCCAATGTCATTTGCGTAGCCTAAGTATTCAGCGCGCTCCGTTCGGGGGCGGTGACCTCACCGATGAGGAGACTTTCGGATGCGCCTTTCCTTCCGCTGGCCGTCGCTCTTCGCCGCGCTCTTCCTCGCCCTCTCGCTCTCGGGCTGCGGCTACAACACCATCCCGACCCAGGAGGAGGAGGCCAAGGCCAAATGGGCCGAGGTCGAGGCGCAATATCAGCGCCGCGCCGATCTCATTCCCAATCTCGTCGCCACGGTGCAGGGCTACGCCAAGCAGGAGAAGGACGTGCTCACGGCGGTGACGGAGGCGCGCGCCCACGCCTCGCAGGCCAAGGTCGACGTCTCGCAGCTCACCGATCCGGAGAAGCTGAAGCAGTTCCAGGAGGCGCAGGCGCAGCTCTCCGGCGCGCTCGGCCGCCTGCTCGCCGTGAGCGAGGCCTATCCGGACTTGAAGTCGAACGTCAATTTCCTCGCCTTGCAGTCGCAGCTCGAAGGCACGGAGAACCGCATCAATGTCGCGCGGCGCGACTACATTCAGGCGGCGCGGGAGTTCAACACCTCGCTGCGCACCTTTCCGACGATCCTCTGGGCCAAGACCGTCTTCGCCGGAACCAAGCCGCTCGCCGAATTCGCCGCCAGCGCCGGCGCGGAGCAGGCCCCCACGGTGAAGTTCTAAAGGAGTCGCCGGTCATGCAGCCTCTGTCTTCGTGGACTTCGCGTCTGCGTGGCGAAAAAACCACGAAGATGCGAGGGACGCGAAGCCTCGCCTTGCTCGTCTTCCTCCTCCTGCCGGCGCTCGCTTTCGCGGCGCTCGATTTTCCCGCGCTCACCGGCCGCGTCGTCGACGACGCGCATATCATTCCTCCGGCGGCGCGGCTCGATGTCGAGACGAAATCGAAAACGCTCGAGGAGAAATCGGGCATTCAGCTCGTCGTCGCCACCGTGCCCTCGCTGCAGGGAACGGACATAGAGACCTTCGCCAATGGCCTCTTCCGCTTCTGGAAGCTCGGCGAGGCGAAAGCGAACAATGGCGTCCTGTTCCTCATCGCGCCCAATGAGCGCAAGATGCGCATAGAGGTCGGCTATGGCCTCGAGGGCACGCTCACCGACGCGCTCTCCAAGATCATCATCGCCACCGCGGTGACGCCGAAATTCAAGGCCGGCGATTTCGGCGCAGGGGTGGAGCGCGGCGTCGACGGAATCATCGAGGTGCTGAGCGGCGATTCGGCCGAATGGGAGAAGCGCGTCAAAGTGCGCGCCGAACATCAGGAGCCGGGCTTCGACGAGATCGTGCCCTTCATCGTCCTCGCGCTCTTTCTGTTCGTCTTCTTCTCCATGCTCGCCAACGCCCGCGGCGGCGGGCGGCGCATCTATCGCGGCGGGCGTGGGCCGATCGTCTATTTTCCGCCCTCCAACGACAGCTGGTCCGGCGGCTCCTCCTGGGGCGGCGGCTCGTCCTGGGGCGGCGATGGCGGCGGCGGATTTTCAGGGGGCGGCGGCTCGTCGGGCGGCGGCGGCGCCTCGGGGGATTGGTGATGCCGATTTCGCAGGAGGATCAGGCGCGCATAGCGGCGGCGATCGCGGCGGCAGAGCGGCGCACGGCGGGGGAGATCGTCTGCGTGCTGGCGCGCCGCTCCTCCGATTACGCCTATGTGCCGCCGCTGCTCGCCGCGCTCGTCGCGCTCCTTTCGCCCTGGCCGCTGGTGATCTTCACCGAGCTCGGCGTGCGGCTCATTCTCGCCATTCAGATTCTCGTCTTCATCGGCGCGGCGCTCCTGTTCTCATTGCCGCCGCTGCGGCTCGCGCTGACGCCGCGCTTCGTGAAGCGCGAGCGCGCCCATCGCGCCGCAATCGAGCAATTCTTCACGCGGGGCGTCTCCGCGACGAAGGACCGCACCGGCGTGCTCATCTTCGTCTCGCTCGGCGAGCGCTATGCGCGCATCGTCGCGGATGAAGGAATAGCGGCGAAAATTCCGGAGGAGGAGTGGCGCGCGGCGCTCGATCTTCTGCTCGCGAGGGTGCGGGAGGGGCGCGTCGCCGATGGTTTCGTCGACGCGATCGGCGAATGCGCGCGGCTCTTGTCGAGACATGTGCCGCCCGGCGGCGACGAGGAGCTGCCCGATAGAATTTACGTGATCTGAAAAATCCCGGAGGCCTCGCGGCGCTCCGGGAAGTCGCGCGAGGAGAAAGCTCTCAGCCGATCAGCCGGGTGAGCTGGTGAATGACGATGATGAAGAAGCCGAGGGCGCCGACGATTCCGGCGAGAGCCTTGAAGAGTTCCGCATTGCTGTGCATGACGTTTCTCCCTCTTTCAAATTTTTTTGCGACGGCGCATCCGCCGTCGGGGAGAAGACTGCGCCGCGGGGATGTCGCCGACAATTGCGCGCCGATGCGGCAGAATGGCGCGGAATTTCACGAGCGATTTGAATTTGCAGCGGGAAGCTCCCCGGCGCGGCGTCGCTACAAATGGTCGCGCCCACGTAAATGCGAGACGAGTGCGCGATAGCCGCAACTCGACTCCGTCCTTCCGCGCGCCGTTAATGGAATGGCAACCTTCCGCGGAGGGGAAAGCGAAAAGCTTATTCCAAGCATTAGCTCGTTTACGTTAATATTCTTACGCGCGCGCCCCGAGTCGCGGGGCGAGCCGCGCGAAAGATCGGCGCCCGACGTTGCGCCGCAGAGTCGCGTGAGGCAGAAGAGCATGGTGTTGCGAGGCCGTTTCGCTCGTGCGTCTTTCTTGGCGTTTGCAGTCGCTCTCGGTTCGTTCCCGGCCGCGTCGAGCGTTTGCGCCGCGCCGCCGTTCCGACCGTCGCTCGCCGTCCCGCCGCCGGCGCTCGTCGCGCTGTCGGGGGGCTCCCGGAGTCCCGTGGCGGAGCCGTCCTCCACGCTGTTCGCGCCCGTGGAGCGATCCGCGGCTCTTTCCATCGTGAATTCGAAGGCGATCGCCGTTGCGCCCGCCGTCGGCGGCCTCGACGTCGCAGAGGCGCTGATCGGCGAGGAGCAGCGCGCTTTCGCCGCCGCGCTCGACGCCTGGACCGACGCGGCGAAGGGACTAGAGCAGCGCGCGCGCCGCCGGGCCATCGCCGCCGACTATGCGCGGCGCGCCTATGCGCCGCTGTGGCGCGAGGGCGCGGATTGGCGCGTCTCGGCGGCCGCCGCCATCGAGCGGCTGAGCCGCGCGCGCGACGACGGCCTCGATCTGCGCGGCCTCGCCTATCCTTCGGAGGCGAAGCCTTCGGGCGCCACGGATGAGCTCGCGCTGTCGGAAGCCGTCGTCGCCTATGCGACGCAGGCGGCCGGCGGGCGTCTCGATCCGCGGCGTCTGTCGCGGCTCATCGGCGCGCATCCCTCGCCGCCGGAGCCGGACGCCGTGCTCGCGACGGTCGCCGCCGCCGGGCCGCGCGCCGGCGACGCGCTACAGGACTACAATCCGCCGCACGAGGGCTATCGCGCGCTGCGGGCGAAGCTCGCCGAGCTGCGCAGCGCCGGCCTGCCCGAGCTCGACAGGCGCTTCGCCGAGGCGGCGCATTCGGTCGCGCATGACGCGCTCTCCCGCGCGCCGGCGCATGACGCGCTCTCCGGCGCGCCGGCGCGACGCCCCAATGCGCAGGTCGAAGCCGAGATCATCGCCAATATGGAGCGCTGGCGCTGGCTGCCGCGCGAGCTCGGCGAGAGCCGCATCGAGGTGAATATTCCCGATTTCGAGCTCGCCGTCGTGCGCGACGGCCAGGTCGCGCATCGCGCTCGCGTCATCGTGGGCAAGGAGGGCACGCCGACGCCGGTGTTCTCCGACAAGATGCAATTCATCATCGTCAATCCCTATTGGAATGTGCCGCCGTCGATCCTGCGGAAAGAGATGTTGCCCAAATATGGCGGCGACCTCGGCGCCATCGCCGCGAGCGGCTATGAGGTCTTTTCCCGCAAGGGACAGATTTTCGTGCGGCAGAAGCCGGGTCAATCCAATGCGCTCGGGCGCATCAAATTCATGTTCCCGAATGACTTCTCCGTCTATCTGCACGACACGCCCAATCATGGGCTGTTCTCCTCGGCGCATCGCGCCTTGAGCCATGGCTGCGTGCGTGTCGACCAGCCCTTCCGCCTCGCCGAGGCGGTGCTGGGGCCGGGCAGCGGCTGGCCGGAGGAGCGCGTGCGCAAGCTCGTCGGCGGAACCGAGCGCTACATAAGTCTCGCACGTCCGCTGCCGATCCACATCGAATATTTCACCGCTTTCGTCGACGAGAGCGGACGGCTGCAATTGCGCGGCGATCTCTACGGCTATTCCGCCAAAGTGCGCGCCGCGCTGGGGCTCGAGGGATAGCGCTGGATTGCGAGCCTGAAGGCTCGCAATCCGCGTCACAAGGTCGGCGCGTAGCCGAAGGCTTGATTGAGGCGCGACAGAGCGACGCCGAGATCGATCGCCGCGCTCGCCCGGGCGCGTTGCGCGTCGAGCTGCAATTGGCGCACGCGATAGAGATCGAAGGCGTTGATCTCGCCGAGCCGGAAGGAGCGCCGCGCGAGATCGAATTGCTCGTTCGCCACCGCGAGGCGCTTCGCCGCGAGGCCGTCGGCGCGCCTGGCCGCGGCGACGGCGGCGCGGGCGGCGTTGATCTCGGCGGCGACGAGCCGCTGCGCGCGATCATATTCCGCATTGGCGCGGTCGACCTCCGCCTGCGCTTCGGCGAGGCGCGGAATGTTGCGGCCGGGCGTCGGCAGCGGAATGCGGAAGCGCACGCCGACTGTGTTGTTGTGCGAGCGGATCGGGTCCTCGACGGCGGGATCGGTGCCCTGCTCATTGCGGCCGAAGACGGAGATCTCCGGATTGTCGATGAAGCCGGTTTCGACGAGCAGCCTCTGCGTCTGCGATCTGGCGACGGCCGCGAGCGGCGCGCGCAGCGCCGGATGATCCTCCGGCGGGCGCGCCGGCAGCGGCGCCTCCAGCGTTCCATCCGGCGTCGCGCCGCCGGTCAGCACCTCATAGGCCGCGCGCGCGGCCTTGGCGGCGGCGTCGGTCTGCGCCACTTCGGTCTCGGCGGCGAGCGTCTCGTTGCGGGCGAGCAATTCGTCCTGCGCGGCGTTCTCGCCGAGCTCGACGCGCCGCTTCATGTCATTGCCGATGTCGCGCGCCGTCGCCAGACGATCGCGCGCGACGGCGGCGTCCTTCGCCGTGCGCTGCGCCGTCCACCAGGCGTCGCGCACCAGCGCCGCGACGTCGAGGCGCCGGAGCGCCAGGCGCTCGTCGAGCTCGGCGACGCCGGCGGTGACATTGAGCTCATAGGCCTCGCGCTCGCCGGGCAGCCAGATCGGCATGCCGATCTCGAGCTCCGATTCGCGATAGCCCTGCACATTGCCCTTCACCCGCTCCTGCCGCGAGCCGCCGAAAAACGGCGAGCGAGGCGTGAAGGAATTGGCTTGCGCGTAGCGCGCCGCCACCGCGCGGCGCTGCGCCTCCAGAGCGGCGCTCTGCGCGTCTATGCCGATCGCCTGATCGAGATGGCGCGCCAGCACGAGGCCGAAGGGTTTTCCCGGCGGCTTCGCCTTGGGCGCTAGCGGCTTCGCCTTGGGCTTTTGTTTCGGCCTTTCCGCCGCATCGGCGCCGGAAGGCATGGCCGTGAGCCGCGCCTTCGGCTCCGCGGCCGCGCTCGTGGCCGAGAGAAGGACGAGCAGAAGGGAAAGGAGCGAACGAGCGCCGCCGCGCAGAGTTCTCATCGGCGCTGAATCCGCCAACGGGAGTCCGGCGTCGCGGAGGAGGAGGAGGGCGCCTGCGTCGAGGCGCGCACGCGCAGCAGGCGCTTGAAGTCGAAGCGGTCGTAGAGAATGGGCAAGAGCAGCAGGGTGAGCGCGGTCGCGGTGACGAGGCCGCCGATGACGACGATGGCGAGCGGCCGTTGGATTTCCGCGCCGGGGCCGCTCGCGAAGAGGAAGGGCGCGAGGCCGAGCGCGGCGATCGTCGCGGTGAGCAGCACCGGCCGCATGCGGCGGCGCGCGCCCTCGCGCACGGCGTCGTGAACGCTGCGGCCGTCGGCGACGAGCTTGTTGATATAGGAGATGAGCACGACGCCATTGAGCACGGCGATGCCGATGAGCGCGATGAAGCCGACCGACGCCGGCACGGAGAGGAATTCGCCCGAGAGCCACAGGCCGATGACGCCGCCGATCGCCGCGAAAGGCACGTTGCAGAAGACGAGCGCGGCCTGCGACGCCGAATTGAAGGTGAGATAGAGCAGAAGGAAGATGAGCCCGAGCGCCAGCGGCACGACGATGGCGAGCCGCGCCGAGGCGCGCTGCTGATTTTCGAACTGCCCGCCCCAGACGAGCTCATAGCCCGGCGGCGTATGGACCTCCTTGGCGACGGCGGCCTTGGCCTCGTCGACGAAGCCGACGAGATCGCGGCCGGTGACATTGGAGAGCACGGTGGCGTAGCGCCGCGCCTCCTCGCGGATCACCTGAATGGGCCCGTTCTCGGCGCGTATGTCGGCGAGCTGCGACAATTCCACCACTTTGCCATCGGCGGAGACGACCGGCACGCGCGCAAAATCCACCGGCGAACGGCGCGAGACGGGATCGCCGCGAATGACCAGCGGCGTGCGCACCGGGCCCTCGAGCACGAGGCCGACCTGCGTGCCGTCCACCCAGATGCGCAAGCCGTCCTGAATCTCGCTGGCGTTGAGGCCGAAGCGGCCGGCGGCCAGCCGATCGATGCGCGTGGTCAGATAGCGCATCCCGTCGTTCTGCAGCGCGAAGACGTCGCGCGAGCCGCCGATCTTGCGCAATGTCCCGGCGATCTCGCGCGCGAGGCGGTTCAATTCGTCGATGTCGTCGCCGAACACTTTCACAACCACATCGCCGCGCGCGCCGATGATCATCTCCTGCACGCGCATGTCGATCGGCTGCGAGAAGGAGTAGGAAATGCCGGGGAAAGTGTCGAGCGCCTTGCGCAGCTCGCCGAGCAGCCAGGCCATATTGGGCTCGCGCCATTTGTCCATCGGCGCGAGCGTCAGGAACATGTCGGTCTCGTTGAGGCCGACGGGGTCGATGCCGAGCTCGTCGGCGCCGGCGCGCGCCATCACGCCCTTCACCTCCGGCACGCTCGCCATGATCGCGCGCTCTATGCGCATGTCGGTCTCGGCGGTCATGTCGACGCTGATCGTCGGATGCTTGCGCACGGTGATGACGGGCGTGCCTTCGTCCATCACCGGCATGAAGGTCTGGCCGATGTGATTGGAGGCGAGCAGCGCCAGAGCGAGGCCGACGGTCACGGCGGCGCCGACGACGAGCGGCCGGCGCAGCGCGCGCTCGAGAAGCGGATCGTAGAAGGCGGAGATCTTGCGCACGAGCCAGGGCTCGTCACTGCCGCCGGCGCGCAGCAGAGTGGCGGCGAGCGCCGGCACCACTGTGAGCGAGAGAATGAGCGCCGAGCCCATGGCGAAGGCGATGGTGAGCGCGACCGGCGCGAAGAGACGTCCCTCCAGCCCTTCGAGCGAGAGCAGCGGCAGGAAGACGGTGATGATGATGACCGCGCCGGAGACGAGCGGGCCGGCGACCTCGCGCGTCGACTCGTAAGTGATGCGGATGCGGTCTTGAAGATCGGCCTTCGCCATTCCGGCGAGGCGATGCTCGACATTCTCGACGACGACGACGGCGCAATCGACCAATATGCCGATGGCGATGGCGAGGCCGCCGAGCGACATGATGTTCGCCGAGAGCCCGTAGAGCCGCATGATGGCGAAAGTGGAGAGGGCGGCGAGCGGCAGGATCAGCGAGACGACCGCCGCCGCGCGCAGATTGCCGAGGAAGAAGAACAGCAGAATGACGACGAGGGCAATGGCCTCGATCAGCACTTTCTGCACCGTCCACACGGCTTTGCCGATGAGCTCGCTGCGATCGTAGAAGATTTCGACGTTGACGCCCTCCGGCAGGCGCAGCTTCAGCTCCGCGAGCCTGGCCTTGACGCCGGAGACGACGGTGCTGGCGTCGGCGCCGCGCAGGCCGAGCACCAGCGCCCAGACGGCCTCGTCCTCGCCATTGCGCGTGGTGACGCCATTGCGGGCCAGCGCGCCATTGCGCACCTCGGCCACGTCGGCGACGCGCACCACGCCGGTCGGTCGCGCGGCGACGACGACGGAGCGTATGTCCTCGAGCGTGCGCAGCCGTCCCTCCGCGCGCACCAGAAGCGCCTCCTCGCCGTCGCGCACGCGGCCGGCGCCGTCGTTGCGGTTGTTCTCCTCGAGCGCGTCCTTCAGCATTTTCACGGTGATGCCGCGCGACGCCATGGCCGAGGGCGAGGGCGCGACCTCGAAAGTGCGCACATAGCCGCCGAGGACATTGACGTCGGCGACGCCCGGCAGGCCGCGCAGCGCCGGGCGAATGGTCCAGTCGACGAGGCTGCGCTGCTCGGTCGGCGAGAGGCCGCCGCCGATGATGGTGAACATCAGCATTTCGGCGAGCGGCGTGACGATGGGCGCGAGGCCCCCGGAGGCGCCCGCCGGCAGCTGATCGGCGACCGAGGCCAGGCGCTCGTTCACCTGGGCGCGCGCCCAGAAAATATCCGTGCCTTCGGAAAATTCGAAAGTGAGCAGCGCCACCGAATAGCGCGTCGTCGAGCGCATGCGCACGAGATGGGGAATGCCGCGCGCGGCGATCTCGATCGGCGCGGTGACTCTGTTCTCGAGCTCTTCCGGCGTCAGGCCGGGCGCGCGCATGGAGACGAGCACCTGCACCGGCGCCACATCGGGAAAAGCGTCGATCGGCAGCTTGGAATAGGCGTGCGCGCCCCACACCGCGAGCGCGATCGCCGCGAGAAAGACGAGGAGCCTCTGGCCGATCGCCGCGTTGATGAGTTTATCGAGCATGTCGCCTTTCGCTCACTTAGCGCTCGGTTCCTTGGCCGCCAGCTCGGCGAGCAGCGTCAGCATCCCGCGCGTCGCCACCTGATCGGCGGCCACGAGCGGTCCTTGAATCGACGCATGTTGCGGCGTCTCGGAGACGAGAGCGACCGGCACGGCGCGGAAGCCGTCCGCAGAGCGCAGAAACACCCAGTCCTTGTCGCGAAAATGGACGACGGCGTCGGCCGGCACGCGCCAGAGCGTCCCGCCCGTTCCTTTGATTCGAAGAATGGCCTGGACCGCCTGTCCCGGTCGAATCGGGGATTTGCCGGGCGAGAATTCCGCGACCGCGGTGATGGATTGCGTCGCCGGATCGGCGGTGCGGCCGATGCGGATCAGCTTGCCCTCGACGCCGAGGCTCGGCAGCACGACCCTATCCGTGCGGTCGAGGCCGGAGGCGCGGCCGATGGGGACTTGCAGATTGACCCAGATGGGATTCAGCCGCGCAATGGTGACGAGCGGCGCCGAGGCCATCACGCGGTCGCCGACCGTCGCATGACGGGCGAGGATCACGCCGGACACGGGCGCGCGCACGGTGAGCGCGGCGCCGAGCTTGCGCTCCTTGCGCAAGGTCTCGATCGCCTGCTCGGTCATGCCGTCGAGCGCCAGCAGCTGGCCGCGCTCGTCGAGCAGGGAGCGGGCCTGCGCCGCCTCGGCGCGCGTCACCAGCACGCGGCGCTCGGCGATGATGCGCTCTTTATAGAGCTGCTCGTCGCGGCGCAGCTTCTCGGCGGCCAGCGCCGCGTCGGCGGCGGCCTGGAGGAACGCCCGCTGCGCCTCGATGAGCTCGGAGGATTTCAAGGTGGCGATGGGATCGCCCTCCTTCACCTCCTCGTCGGGCGAGACGAGCAGCGTCTCGACGAGGCCGGCGGCGGGGGCCGCCACCATGCGCAATTGCTGCGGCGGAACCGCCACCGTTCCCGGCACGACGAGCTCGTCCGAGCCCGAGCCTTTTTCCACCGGCTTCGTCTCTATGCCCGCGGCTTGGATGTCCTGCTCGCGCAGCGGAATGGAGACGTCCTCCGCGGCCCGGCCCACGCCGGCGCCGAGCGCGCCCGCGAGCCCGAAGGCGAAGACAAGACACTGAAACCTTTTTCTTTTCATTCCGCCTGGGACCGGTCTTTGCGTCGGGGCGCAATTTCGCTTATCGAAGCTGACGAAAAGCTGACGAGCTCGAACTCGACGCTGACGCGACGACCACAGTTCGGGCGGAGCATAGCACTGCGGCCCCGTCCCATGCGAATTTTGCTGGTGGAAGACGACGAGCGCATTTCCCGCGACGTGGCGAAGGCGCTGCGCATGGCGGGCTATGTCGTCGACACGGTCGCCAATGGCGAAGAGGCTTGGTTTCTGGGCGACACAGAGAATTTCGCCGCCGTCATTCTCGACCTCGGCCTGCCGGGGCTGGACGGGCTCGCGGTGCTGGAGCGCTGGCGCGAGCAGGGCCGCCGCACGCCCGTCCTGGCCTTGAGCGCGCGCGGCTCCTGGAGCGAGCGCGTCGCCGGCATAGACGCGGGCGCCGATGATTATCTGCCCAAGCCCTTCCGGCTCGAGGAGCTGCTCGCGCGGCTGCGCTCCATCATCCGCCGCTCGGCCGGCCACGCCTCCTCGGTGACGCGCAATGGCGCGCTCTCGCTCGACGAGCGCAGCATGACGATCAAGATCGACGACGCCCCGGTCGAGCTCACGGCGATCGAATATCGGGTGGTCGCCTATCTTCTGCATCGCCGCGGGCTGGTGGTCCCGCAATCCGAGCTCGCGGAACATGTCTATGGCCACGACCAGCAGAGCTCCAACGCCGTCGAAACGCTCATCGGCCGCGTGCGCAAGAAGCTCGGCGCGGAGGTTATCGAGACGCGGCGCGGCTTCGGCTATCTGATCCCAGAACTCGACGCATGAGAACGCGTTCGAGCCATTGCTTTGCGCGGCGCCGTCCGCCCCTTCTCCCCGCGAGCGGGGAGAAGACCCTCTCCCCGCTTCGCAAAGAGAGGGAAGTCCGCCCATGAGGACGCACTCGCTGCGCTTGCGGCTGTTCCTCTTCGGAGCGGCCGCCATCGCCGCCGCGCTCGCGCTCGCCGGTTTCGTGCTGGTGCTCTTGTTCGAGCATCATGTCGAACGCACGATGGACGACGACATAGAGACCTATGTCCGCCAGCTCGTCTCCGATCTCGCCCTCGACAGCGACGGACGCCTGCGCGTCATCACGGCGACGCCGGACCCGCGTTTCGCGCGGTTTCGCTCCGGCTTCTATTGGCAGGTGGCGAGCGACGACGGCCGCGACGTCGAGCGTTCCGCCTCGCTCGGCGAGGAGGCGCTGGCGTTTCCGGCCGGTTGCGCGGGCAGCGAGCGGATTTTCTATCGTCGCCTCCGCGGCCCATGGGACAATGCGCTGCTCGGCGGGCAGCGCTGCATCACGCTCGGCGGGGCGGCGCCTTCGCGCATCCGCGTGCTGGCGGCGCTCGACCTTTCCGGCGTCGCCCGCGCTCGCGACGCTTTTGCCGCGGAGCTGGTCGCGGCTCTCTTTCTCATCGCGGTCGGGCTCGCCTTCGCCACCTGGATTCAGGTGGGGCTCGGCCTCGCGCCGCTCGCGAGGCTCGGCGCGGCGGTGGGCGAGATCGCCAAGGGCCGCCGCCGCCGGCTCGATTCGCCGGCCCCGCCGGAGGTGCGGCCGCTCATCGACGAGGTGAATGGCTTGCTCGACGAGCGCGACAAGGAGATCGAGCGCGCGCGCAACCGCGCCGCCGATCTCGCCCATGGCTTGAAGACGCCGCTCACCGCGCTCGCCGCCGATGCGCGCCTCTTGCGCGAGAAAGGCGAAACGGAGATCGCGCTCTCGCTCGACCGCATCGGCGACGCCATGCATCGCCATGTGACGCGCGAGCTGGCGCGGGCGAGGAGCCGCGGCCTCGCGCGAGGCGGCGAGCCGACTCCGGTGGCGGAAGTGGTGGACGCGCTGGCGCGCACGCTCGCCTCGGCCGGGACGGAGGCCGCCTTCGAGATGCGCATCGCGCCCGACGTCCGCGTCGCCGTCGATCGCGTCGATCTGATGGAGATACTCGGCAATCTCATGGAGAACGCCGCGCGCCACGCGAGAGCGCGCATCCGCGTCATTGCCGCGGCGGGGCGTTTCATCGTCGAGGACGACGGGCCGGGGCTGCCGGAGGGGAGCGAGGCGCTCATCCGCCGCCGCGGCGGCCGGCTCGACGAGACCGGCGGCGCCGGCCTCGGCCTCGCCATCGTGCAGGACGTCCTCGACGCCTATGGCGCCGACATGCGCTTCTGCCGCTCCGAGCTCGGCGGGCTGCGCGTGGAGGTCGATCTTTCGGCCGCGGCGGCATTTCCCGCGACGGGCTGAGCGCCGCTCAGGCGCCGGGTCCGAATTTCAGCCCGGAATCGATCGTCAGCCCGACGCCGACGCTCGCGAATTTGTCGCCGCGCACGATATTCGCCTGCGGCGTATGGACGAGGCAGGCGCGCTCGATCGCCGGAATGAAAGTGCTGCCGCCGGTGAAGAACACCGTGTCGACGTCCGCCGCCGCGACGCCCGCCGCTTTCAGGCAGCGCGCGACGCAATCGGCGAGCTTGCGGCATTCGTTCTCGATCGTCTGCTCGAAGAGCGCGCGGGACGTCTCGACGAGCAGCGCCTCGTCGACATAGGCGAGGTCGATCATCGCGGTCGCGGCGTCGGAGAGGATGATCTTCGCTTCCTCCACATCGCCCGCCACGCGATGACCGGCGCGATCGTCGATCGTTTTGACGAAGCGATCGACCTTCTCCGGCTCGGCGGCGATGGCGCGCAGCTGCTTCAATTCCTCGAGGCTCTTATTGTTGTAGAGGAAGGCGATGCGATGCCATTGCGCGAGATCGTGGAAATAGCCATTGGGCAGATCGAGCTCGGGGCGCTTCCTCTGCCGCGTCTGATAGCCGAACAAGGGCATGACTTGCTTGAGGCTCAGGCGATAGTCGAGATCGGTTCCGCCGACATGGACGCCGGCGTTGGCGAGAATATCGTCCTTGCGGTCGATTTTACGCCGGTTCTTCGGCGAGACCTTCACGACGGAAAAGTCGGAGGTGCCGCCGCCTATGTCGGCGATGAGGGCGATCTCCTCCCGCTCGATGCGCCGCTCATAATCGAGCGCGGCGGCGATGGGCTCATATTGGAAGAGCACGTCCTTGAAGCCCTGCGCGCGGGCGGCCGCGGCGAGCTGGTCCTGCGCGGTCCGATCGGCGGCTTCGTCGTCGTCGACGAAGAAGACCGGGCGGCCGAGCACGGCGCTCTCGATGGGCGCGCCGGCGCTCTGCTCGGTCTTCTCCTTCAGATGGCGCAGAAAGCTGCCCAATATCGCCGTGAAGGCGACGCGCTTGCCGCCGGCGGCGGTGGTCTCATGGATCAGCGAGCCGCCCAATATGCTCTTGATGGCGCGAAACAGCCGGCCGTTCTCGCGGTCGATATAGAGAGAGATGGCGGCGCGGCCGAAGCCGAGCTTGCCGCCATAGGCGGGGTAGAAGATCGCGCTCGGCAGCGAGACGCTGTCGCCCTCGAGCGGAACGAGCCTCGGCTCGCCCTCGGCGATATAGCCGACGGAGGAGTTGGAGGTTCCGAAATCGATCCCGCAAGCGAGGCTCACGCGAATGTCTCCTTGGTGTCCATGTCGCGCGCTCGCAGAGCGAAAAACGCGCCGCCGCCCCGACGAGCGTCGGCCGGATGACGGAACGGATGGGGGTTCTGGGCTGCGGGACGCGGCCGCGGGGAGGGCGGGCCGTCCGAATCTCGGGCGAAACTGCAATTTTTCGCGCGATTTTGCAAATGCGCGGGGCGTCTCCAAAGCGAGACAGTCATTGCGAGCGGAGCGAAGCAATCCAGGGGCCGCCCCGCGGCTTCGCCGCGCTCGCGATGACGCTCCTCGAACGGGCCTCACTGCTTCTTCAGCACACAGCCTTCGTCGCAGGTGTCGCGGAAAACGCCGACCTCGTGGATCGCCGGCAGGGAGGGCTCGAGGTCGCGCCAGATATAGACGCAGAGATTTTCGAGCGTCGGCTTGCCCAGCCCTTCGAGATCGTTGAGGAAGGAATGGTCCAGCCGCTCGCGCAGCTCCTGCAGCCGCGCGCCGAGCCGGCCGAGGTCCATGACCCATTCCTCGCCCGCCGAGCGCGGCCCGCGCAACGTCACCCGCACGCGGAACGAGTGCCCGTGCAGATTGCGGTATTTGCCGCCGGTCGGGTGCTCCGGATCATAGAGGGCGTGCGCCGCCTCGAAGCAGAACTCCCGATAGACTTCGAACAGAACCGTCATTTCACCCCGATGGCCTTGTGCGTCTGATGCGAGAACCGCCAGCGCGGATGCGAGAGGCAATAGTCGATCGCCGCCCTCGTATTGCGCAAACTGTCCGGCCCGTCCATGGGCTGGAGCAGGAAATGGTCGAAGGCGAGGCCTTCGAACAGCTCCGGCTCGGCGCCCTTTTGCGGATAGACGAGCTTGAGCTCGTCGCCCGCCGTCTGGACGAGCGGCGCGCCAGCCTTGGGGCTGACGCAGATCCAGTCGACCTCGGGCGGGACGGGGAGCGTCCCATTGGTCTCGACCGCGATCTCGAAGCCTCGCGTATGGAGCGCGTCGAGCAGCGCGGCGTCGATTTGCAGCATGGGCTCGCCGCCGGTCAAGACGACGAAACGCCGCTCGCGCCCCTCTCCCCAAAGACGCGCCAGATGGGCGGCGAGAGCTCCGGCGTCCGCGAATTTGCCGCCATTCTCGCCGTCGACGCCGACGAAGTCCGTGTCGCAGAAGCGGCAGGCGGCGTCCGCCCGGTCGGCCTCGCGGCCGCTCCAGAGGTTGCAGCCAGAAAAGCGGCAGAAGACGGCGGCCCGCCCGGCCTGGCGACCCTCCCCTTGCAGCGTCTTGAAGGCTTCCTTGACCGCATAGGCCATGGTTCTGGTCCCGTGGAGCGAACCGGGCCTGATTAGGGCCTCGCGCGGCGGGGGTCCAGCGGGGCGGTGGCGCGTGACTTCGTGGTTTTACAATTTAGCGGCCGAGCTTGCCTGCTGGGTAGTGGGTCAGTTTGAAATTTAGGCGGGTTGACGGGCCTACCGAAAGAGGCCGGCGGATGTTAGATATCCTGACATGACAGGACAGAAACCCAAACGCCCACGCGATACTAACCAGCTCGCCAAGTTCGTCGTGGACTTGGCGACGGGTGAATGCTCTGTCAAAGCTGAAACGGCAAAGGTCGCTAGGGCCAAGAAAGCGGGAGAGGTAGGCGGACCTGCGAGGGCACGCGCACTAACTCCCGAACAACGGTCAGAAATCGCCCATGCAGCAGCGGCTGCTAGGTGGAAAAAAGGAAGCTAGGCCGCGTCATTATCTTCAGCCCCTTCTGAGCCAGCTGATGCTTCCATTTCCGCCACGTCTTCTGTTAAATCTAGGACGAGCTGTAGCTTCTTCTGGTCCGGGTTTGCTTCATTGTAGTGGTCAACAACCATTTTCAATTGGAAGGCATCGTTGACCATTCCGCGCCTGCTCTGCGCAACGGATTTTTCCATAAACCCGAACGACGCATTCTTGTCGACGTCGGCCCACAGATTCAACTGGACGCCGCCGATGCTTGTCCGAACGGAGCGCTTGGCGCGATACCAGCGTTTGCCGTCAAACCGCTTCTCTTGCCTCAGACTTTCCGCCAAGGCTTCCTTAAATATCTTTCGAATGTCGCGAGGGGCGGGTCGATATAGGCCCTGCGCAAGCGCCCAGTCCACAACATTATCTAAACTTGTCGGCTCCGGATCGACCTCCTCGATATAACGATCGAGGATGTTCGTCATCTGACCGTGGAAATTCGACATTGCGAGCCTCACAAATCTGCGTGGGCGATGGTTCCCCAACCGTCAGTTACAGCCTTGGCCGTGATGAACTTTCGTATTGGGATTTGGTATTTCCTGAGAAAAGCAAACGCGGTCCTCGGGTTTGATGCTTTGCGCCGATGTTGGATTTGCCCGACGACAATGGCGGGATGAACTTCCATTCTAGCAGCGAAACCAATCACATCCCGTTCAGAGATAAACGGCTCTTTTCTCGCGAAAAAATCGTCCATCTTGGGCGTCGGGATGGCGAATCCGGCTGCCGCGGCGTTTGCAATGTCCTCTTCACTCTTTACGTTTGTTGCATTGTTTGCTTCTGCATCTTCAAGATTGTCCAGTATTGCGCGCGCTTTTCCGTGCCCACATAGCACATGCTCAATTTCGTGTCGGATGACAAACCAGAAATTATCGAGCCGATCATGCAGGGTTGAAATTCCGATCACGGGAGAGGCGTCGTCTATCCAAGTACAAACCCCATCGACCTTCATTCCCGGCAGCCATTCGACAACGACAAAGCGAACGCCAGTGCTGGCGAGGATTTCCGGGACATCGCAAATTGCCTCTGGGTCGGTAATAAGCCGACGTAGGCGAATAACTGCGTCCCGCAACTTCTCCTCGTTATAGTCAGCAACATCGATACGCTTTGCGAGCTGTCTCACCCGGAAAAGCCAAGCGATATCGGCAGCCGCGTCGTCATCGTAATGAGTGCGCTTGGCGGCAAAAGCGGGGACAGACTCGTCATTCCCAAATTTTGGCACATCGCTTAGGCTGCGCGCCTCAAAGAATCGCCGAACCTGAAGCTCCAAGAGGGTCGGGTCGCTTTCTTCCAGCCACCCGCGTCTTATCATTTCGCGGATCGGATACACGGCCTGCAACGTTGCACGCGTCTTGACGGCGGGGTCCGGCTCTTTCGCACGAGATAGGTCGAACTGCTTCTGTAGATTCGCAAAAAACTCTGCGGGAACGTCGAAAGCATCTCCGAGCGCGCGTGCCATATCAGGGGTAATGCGCGTCCTTCCAGAAAGAATCGCATTAAGTTGTGGTTCAGCCATACCAAGGACGTACGCGAGATCGCGCTGCGACCACCCGCGAGCCTCTAGCTCTTCCTTGATGTGTTCCCCTGGGGGGTCCACGAAAATCCTAATTTCGTCCATGGCCTCTCTCGCCTGATTTTAGTGGTAATCTTCAATCGACATGACAGTCACCTTGTTTGGTGAGCACTCGTCATCGAGGCGAAAAACAAGCCTCCACTGAATGTTGAGTCGGATAGATCGTTGATCGCCTCGACCACCTTTCAGCTTCTCGTAATGAAGACTTTTCCAGTTCCTCAGGGTGCGCTCATCCGGCGCTGCTCTAATTTCGTTCAGTTTGCGGCGCGCAGATTGAATGACCGCAACTGGCAACCTGGTCTCGGCTGCTCGCGTCGTTTCGATCAAAGCCAATTGGCTATCTTCAAATTCCACGTCCATCCTCGCGAATTACACCATCTGAATATAGGCGTCAACGCTGATTTATACAAGCGGTTAAACTGACCAATATGCTTGACTTACGAAAAAATTAGTGAGATACAAGACCTATGAACAAGCTGACAGCCGAAGACCGCGCTCGCATCCTCCACCTTCTTTGCGAAGGCCAGTCGATCCGCGCAATTACGCGCCTCACCGGCGCGAGCAAAAACACGGTCACTAAGCTGTTGATAGATGCGGGGAAGGCTTGCCACGCCTACCACGATGCCAACGTGCGCAACGTGAAGGCCAAGCGCATTCAGGTCGACGAGATTTGGAGCTTCACCTACGCGAAGCAGAAGAATGTCGCGACGGCCAAGGCGGCCCCGGCCGATGCTGGCGACACATGGACGTGGACGGCGATCGAAGCTGATACGAAGCTGATCGTCTCCTACTTCGTCGGCGGGCGCGATGGTGAGTGCGCCATGTGGTTCATGGACGATCTGGCCTCGCGCCTCGCGAGCCGCGTCCAGCTTACGTCAGACGGTCACAAGGCGTATTTGGAAGCGGTTGAGGGCGCGTTCGGCTGCGATGTCGACTATGCGATGCTGGTCAAGATTTACGGCTCGGCACCCGAGAGCGCCAAAGGCCGCTACAGCCCCGCCGAATGCACTGGCGCTCGCAAAGAGAAGATCGAAGGCAAGCCCGATCCGGCGCACGTCAGCACGTCCTACGTCGAGCGGAACAACCTTACGATGCGGATGCATATGCGCCGCTTCACGCGTCTGACGAACGCCTTTTCGAAGAAGGTCGAAAACCACGCCTACGCCGTAGCGCTCCATATGATGTATTACAACTTCGTCCGCACTCATTCGAAACTGCGGATGTCGCCGGCGATGGCGGCGGGCGTCTCCGATCGGCTTTGGGAGGTCGCGGATATCGTGGCGCTGGTCGAGGCCGAAGAGGCGAAGGTCGTAACGAAGCGCGGTCCTTACAAAAAATCGGCCGACGAAATTTCAAACTGACCCACTACCGCCTGCTGGGGGAACTTGACGCAGATTGATATGGCAAACAATTATTTTGTTTAGGTGTTGACAGCGCCTACTAGCGTATGCGCTGTAACGCTGAATTAGCGATTTGTCAACTTGACGTGTATATCGCATTATGCATGTCAGCTCACGAGTGGCTTCGAAAAACCGAAATCTGACAGGCTGACGTACACCACGCGGACACTTTGCAAGGAGGAGCGCTCCGCATCGCCAAGAAAGCGGTTGTTGGAGGGGATGATGGCCACGATCTTTGATGTATGTGACTACATTATCCTAATGCTCGACGAGGCACGGACCCCGCTGAACTCGTTGAAGCTGCATAAGCTCATGTACTACTGCCAAGCTTGGAGTTTGGCTTTCGGCCGAGGGCGGCTGTTCAATGAGGGTTTTCAGGCTTGGGTTCACGGTCCGGTGGTGCGTCCTGTTTATGACAGGTTTATCTCTAAGAGCCTATATTCCCCCGTCACTAGGGATGACATTCGACAGGGGTTCGACCCGATGTGTATCGAAAGCTCTGACAGGGCTTTGATTGATGCAGTGTTGGAGAAATACGCGCCCCTTACCGGAGACCAGCTTGAAGAGATGACGCACCAAGAAGACCCTTGGAAGCTGGCCCGGATGGGACTGGCACCAACCGCTCGGTCGGAGCGTGTCATCAGCGACGAATCTATGCAGAAATATTATGGCGCAAGATTATCGCAAGCTGTCTCTGGGTAGAATCCCAAGCCCGTCAAAGCAGCCAGCAATAGGTAATGTCCCTCCGCCCAAGCGGTGGGTGTTCTCATTGCAGTATTGGAGGCAGATAGACTATTTTGGAGTAGGCAATTGCGAGCGATCTTGGTTTGTTTCTATGCTGCAGCGATTGTCAGATATTTCGAAAATTAATTTATCCGATTTTTTTGACGATTACAGGCAGCAAGATTGGTTTCGCTATCATCCTATAGATTGGGCGGCACACAAAATTCCTATCAAAATTGAAGACCTGGACTGGCTCGGCGAGCAGCGTCACGCCGAAGATTTTGAGATGGTCCAATTCCAGATTTCCAAAGGGACAGGAAGAATTATAGGGTTCTTTGATCCGCAGCGAATCTTTAATATAGTTCTATTTGATCCGTCCCACAATCTTCAGCCTTCGAAAACGTTTGATTACCGTGTGCAAGCTACTCACATCGCAGAATGCCAACTCTCAAAAACGATAGTCCGGATTCAAAATGCTATCGTAGCAAACGAGTATGTCAATAAAGATATAAAGGCGCAAATACTTCGAGATATTCAGGAGCAGTATTCAGATATTACGGGTGGGTGTATCATGATTGACGTGTCAGATCAGTGCCTAGACAAGATTTTTGCCCTTGTCTCGTCCGGCGTGCTGATCAGAATGGGCGATGTGATCGAGCTTGCGATCGATGACTTAATGAAACGGGCATAACGAAGGAACTCAAAGACACGGCGACGACATTTCAAAACCGATACGCTACGCGCTTGTCGGAGGTGACGCCTTTTCACCCGTTCTTCGGCCTCTCATAGCGGTCTATGCCCTGCTCGGGCTCGCGCGGGCGCGGGTCGAGGCTGCGGATATAGGCGACGATATCGTCGATCTCGCGCCGCGACAGATGCATGTCCGGCATTTTCGGATGCGGATCGACGAGGAAATTGGCCAGCGCCTTGGCGTCCGTGCGGCGCTGCGCGACGTCGGCGAAAGAGGGCGCGTCCGCCAGGGCGGATGTCTGGGCGCTCGTCACCACATGGCAGGCCGCGCACCAGCGCTCGGCGATCCGCTTGCCATGGGCGGCGTCGCCGGCGGCGGCCGGAGCGCAGAGGGCCGCGAGCAGGGTCAGCGACAAAGTGAGGCGGCGCGGAAGATTCATGCGAGGCTCCTCGTCGGCTTTTTCAGCGAAGGCGGCCGCGCGATGCGCCCGATTCGCAGGAGAGACATGAGACCACAAATCCGTCCCGCCGAGAATCGCGGGCCGCGCCGCTGCGCCGCGACGAGACAGCGCAGGCGGCGGCCCGCGATCGACCAGAAGCGTATCAGGCGGCGGCGCTGTCGGTGAGCCGCGGCGCGAAGGGCGTCGAGGCGGCGGCGAGGCCCGTCGCTTCGCGTATCGCCTGCACGGGCGTGCGCGAGAAGGATTCGACGCAGAGCGCGATCTTGGACGTCGAGGCGCCGTCGAGCAGGCTGGCGAGGCCGGCGCGATCGAGCGGCGCCTCGTCCCAATAGGCGACGGCGAGGCTCTGCGGGACGATCTCATGCGCCGCCATGAGGCGCGGCGTATGGCGCACGAATTGGCCGTAGAGCAGATATTCCGAAAAGGCGCGCGTGCGGCACAGCGCCAGGAACCAGTCGACGCCGGTCGCATCCTCGATCGCGCGCGTCATGGCGCGCACGGCGTCCTTGTCCCAGACGATGAGATTGCCGATGTAGTCGTCGGCCGGGAAGGCGCTCGGCGGCAGGCCCAGCAGGCGGTCGCCGCTGGCGATCCATTTGGCGTGCAGCGGCGCGTCCGCGCCGATCGCCCCGCGCGCGACATAGAGCGGCGAGCGCGCGCCGCCGGCATAGGCGCCGATGTCGAAGCCGCGGATGATCACATTGTCTGAATCGACGATGCAGAATCGCTGCTCCGGCAATTGCAGCACGGCGGCGATTTTCAGCATCTGCTGAATGTGCCAGCCATGCACCGGCCGCGACCGGAACGACCACCACACGCGCCGTCCGTTGCGCAGCAGGAAGCGCGGCGCCGGCCGCAGCCAACGCGGCAGGAAGCGCGAGCAGGGCAGGATGACGCGGCGCGGGCCGGCATATTGCGCGAACAGCTCCATATCGTCGTCATTGACGATGACGTAATGCCGCTCATAGCCGGTGAGGCGGCGATCGACGCTCTCGCAGAGCAGCGCGAAGCGCTCGCGATCGGCGCGATGCGTGGGGGTGATGAGCGCGATCGGACGTTCCATGGGCGTTCCCCGATGAGGTTGAAGCCGGCCGCCGCCGTGCCAGATTGGGACATTTCCCGGTTTGCTTCCTACAGGTCGCAAAGCCGGGGCCGGTCAGGCGCGAATCCGGAACTCGGCGAGAAAGCGAATGCCGAAAATGGCGAAGAGCAGCGCGACCCAGCTCGGATTGGCGCGATCGAACAGAAAGCTCTCGAGCGAGTTGAGATAGAGGCTGAACATCCAAATCTGCAGGAAAAGCAATGCGACCGCCGGCTCGTCGCCGCGCGCGCAGACGCGCCGCACATCGCGCGCCGGCTGCACGATCAGCGCCGCGACGGCGATGGCGAGGCCCGGCAGGCCCATCGCCAGCACCGTGTCGAGATAGCCGTTATGCGCATGGGCGGCGCTGCCGGCCCAGATCGTCGTGTCCTCGCCGCCGAAGCGCAGCGCCGCCGTGTTCCAGAATGCGCCGAGGCCGTGACCGAAGATCGGCGTTTCGCCGGCCTTTGGAATCGCGAAGGTCCAGATGTCGGTGCGGCCGGTGAAGGACGTGTCGAGCGGCAGAGCGGCGGAGATCGCCGCGATCTGCGGAAACAGAATCGAGCCGAGGCCGAAGAAGTTCAGCAGCGCCAGCGGCGAGAAGACGATGATCGACCACAAGACGATGTTGCGCGTGCGCGCGGCGACAAACGAGAGAATGATCGTCGCAAGGCAGATCGCCGTCGAGCTCTTGCCGCCCGAGCACAGCACGAAGACGAGCGATAGGACGAAGATCGCCCATCCCTCGATCGTGCGCCCGGCGCGCAGCACGAAAATGCCGATGAAGGTCAAGACGGAGAAGATCGCGCTGGCGATATTCTTATGGCCGAATATGCCGCGCCAGTCGCCGGCGAGCTGCGGCTCGCCGATGTCGGTCGCCTGATGAATCGTGTAATGCGGCGCGAAGACGAGGCCGAGATAGGAGAGCAGGACGATGAGGAGCGCGACGACGCTCAACAGTCGCGCGAGATCGTCGCGGCCGCGCGGCAGCAGGAAGAGCGACAGGCTGCAGGTCGAAACGAAGCCGAAGATCAACACGCGTTTCAGCGAGTTGGAAAATTCCTGCGAGGTGAGGAGGGTGACGCCGATCCACCCTAAGAGCATGAGATTGATGGGCGTCGCGATAGCGGCGAGCGCCTGCCGGTCGCTCCGCCAGACATGGAAGGCCGAGGCCGCCGCCATGAGCGCGAAAGCGGCGTAGATCTGAACGTCGCGTCCTTCGGCGAGCTCGAGCAGATCTGTCGAGCCGAGATCGGCGAATGGCGAGAAGGAGACCCAGGCGACGAGGAGAATGGCGCAGAACAAAATCCCGCGTCCGTCGAGCTCCGTCCGATCGCCCGAATTCGTCTCGGCGGCGTCGCTCATGAGGAATAGCGATAGGGTTGCGGCATCAGCCCGACGGAGGCGAGCAGCCGTCCGACGGCTATGCCGATCGGATGGGTGGCGGCGAGCGGATGCTTGGACTCGCGCAACATGCGCCAGGCGCGCTGCAGCGAGATCGGCCCCAGCGCGATATTCTTGGCGAGGAGCAGGAGGCGCTCCCACAGGCTGCGCGCGGCCAGCCGGTCGATGCTGTAATTGATCGCGCCGGTGGCGAGGCTGCGGCGAAGCACCCAGCCGAGCGCGAGCCGGCCCGGCGTCACCTGCTCGTAGATCTGCGCCTCCTGGCGCCAGTAGAAGGTGAAGCCGGCGCGACGGCAGCGCGTGAAGAATTCCGTGTCGCCGCCGCCGAGAAAATTGAATCTCGGGTCGAGCGAGGGCTGCGCGAGCCCCTCGAAGACGCGGCGCGACAGCAGGCAATTGCCGGTGCCGTAGATGATCGACACGGGTCCTGTCTCGCCGAAGGCGGGCCAGAACACCGGATGGTCGCGATAGGCGGCGCAGGCCTGCTCCGGGAAGATCGGCGTCACCGGCCCGCCGACGATATCGGCGCCCTGCGCGCGCGCGCAGGCGACCATTTCGTCGAGCCATTGCGGCTCGGCGCGCTCGTCGTCGTCGATCATCAGAAAGAAATCGGCCGAGGGGTAACGCTCGCGCGCGACGCGAAAGGCCGCGTTGATCGCATGGACATTGCCCTGACGCGGCTCCACCGTCGCCAGGCCGGAGAGGCGGCCGGCGTCGAAGAAGGATCGCGCCACGTCGAGGCCGACCGGCGCGGCGGCGTCATTGTCGACGACGACGACGGCGAAGGCGACCTTGGTCGCCTGCGCCTCGATCGAGGCCAGCGTCGTCGCGAGCATCTCGGGGCGACGGAAGGTCGGAATGCAGACGACTGCTTCGACGCGAGACGCGTCGACGGCGGGCGTCGCGGCGGGTTCGGGGAGAGGTCGCGAAGGTTTCGTCATTCCATGTTCGCCATCAAGCTGAAGGCGCCGAGCGCCGCCATGGTCGAAGCCCCGACGAGCGATCGCGGGTCATCCGGTTTGGAGCCCGCGCCGCTGTCGGTCGCTCGGAGAAAAAAACTCATCTTCTCCAGCAGCGCCTCGCGCGAGAGCGCCGAGGAGAGCGCGTGATCGGCGCCTTCGATGACATCGATCTCGATATTGGGCAGCTTCCTCAAGAAACGGGCGTCTGGCCCGAAGCAGATGTCGAGAACCTCTCGGCCGGCGTCATGATCGCCGTGCAGCATGAGGATGCGAACGCCGCGCGCCGCCAGCCTCGAGAAATTGGTCCTCGCCTCGCGCGCGTCGCCATGCGCGAAGCCGAGGCTTCGAGCGAGCGCGCCGGCGAAAGCCGAGGCCTTGCGGCGAAGAAGCGCCGAGCCGATGTCGAAGAGCTTGCCGAAAGAGACTTCGCCATTGACGACGCGGCGCCATGCGCGGGCGCTCATCGCCTTGGCGACATAAGTATGCGTCGCCGCAAAGCCCATTTCGAGCAGCTTCTCCCGATCCTCGCCGTCGACGCGGCGGAAGATCTGGAGATTGCCGAGCGCCAGAGACTTCACGCGCGCATCGGCGAGCGCCGCATAGAGCGCGAGCGCCGCGCCGCTGCAGACGCCGAAGACGGTCACATCGGCGAGGCCGCGCGTCTCGAGGAAATCCAGCGCCGCCGAGACGTCCGCGGCGCGCTCCGACTGGTAGAGCGCGGCGCGCGGGCCGCCCATGACGACGGCGGAATCGCCGACGCCGAGCGTGTCCATGCGCAGTGACGCGATTCCCTGACGCGCCAGGGAGCGGGCGAAATCGACAGTGGAGCGGCCGCAGCCGATATGGTGATTGGCGCCGGTGTCGAGCATCAGCACCGTCATCTTCGGCTCGCCGCGCGGAAGGCACAGCACGCC
The DNA here is from genome assembly GCF_009811655.1 of Methylosinus sp. Ce-a6. Taxonomy (GTDB): domain Bacteria; phylum Pseudomonadota; class Alphaproteobacteria; order Rhizobiales; family Beijerinckiaceae; genus Methylosinus. The sequence continues at coordinate 63,192 of NZ_BGJX01000016.1, forward strand.
GGCGAGGCGCCGCTGCTCGCCGAACAGAACCGCGCGCTCGATGAAATGCTCCGTGGCGAGCGCGCCCTCGGGCGGCCGCGACGTCAGCGCGCGCCCGGCGCCCTCGCTGGCGAAAGCGACGACGGCGTCGAGATCGGCGAGCGGCGGAGGCGGCGGCGCGGGCGCCGGCGTCAGCGCGCGATAGTCGAGAAGCTCGCGCGTCTCGACGCTCGCGCCGAGCGATTCGAGCCTCTGCACGAAATCGGGCGGCGGCTTTGCCGCGGGATCGTGCAAAAGCAGCACGCGCTCGGCCGGCGCGGCGGGAAGGCGCGTCAGCTCGATGCGCTTGATGGCGGCGGCCATGGATCGCGTGATGGCGAATCCTTCGAGACGGATGTCGTCGCCGGTGGTCGCGGCGGCGCCGTTCGTCTCCGGCGTCGCGCCGCTCGCGGCGAGCACGCGCGCCATCACCTTGAGCTCGCGCAGATAGGCGGAGCCCTTCACCACCGGCGCGATCTGGACGAGACGCTCGACGCCGCCGACCTCGGCGGCGAGGGCCGCGCCGAGACGCAGGCCGACGAGCGTCACCTCGCGCACGCCGATCGCCTCGCGCATCCAGCGCACGGCCGTGCGGATCTGCTCGCGCCAGGCTTCGACGATATCGGCGTCGACGCTATCGGAATCGGCGGGATCGTCGAGCGAATCGCCCTCGCCGGGATAGTCGAAGCGCAGCGTCGGCAGGCCGGCGGCGGCGAGGCGATCGGCGAGGACACGCCAGGACTGATGCGCGCAGAGGCCTTCATAGCCGATCGAGGCGCACATCACGACGCCCCGGTCGCCGTCGGCGTGATGAAACCAGCCGAAGCTTCGATCGATCGAGACGGACGTCATCTTTTCCTTACTTTCGCCGACGGCGGACGCGGCGTCTCGAAACGCATCGCTCTGCAATGTCCGGTAGAGTTGAAGCTCGCTTCCCATGTCAGATACGGCTTTCTATTTCTTTTACGAGAGAGGCGTAATTTTGTGTCGCAATTCGAAGCAGAATTTCTGCTTGGCCACTCGACAAGAATGTTTCGTGCCAGCCCTCGCGACGCCGCGCGCTGGCATGAAATTCGAGCGAGTCTGGCCGAGAAAGGGCCTGTTGTTTCGTAATGGAACAGGCTGCGCCGACGAATTCGCCAGCAAAGGGAAAGCAATGAGCGAGACGAACTTCGGCATTGTGACGAGCGGAAGCGTCGGCTGGAAGACTGTGCGGAAGAGATGGGAAGAAGATCTCGCCGATCTGCGGCCGACGATTCATCATATCGAGGATCATGCGCGGGCTCTGGCGGGCGTGACCGAGCGTTACGGCGCAAAGAGCGTCGGCCATGCGGTCGCCGGACGGCTCGCCGCAAGCGCCGCGCTCGCGGCCGGCGCCAAGGTCGTGCTGCTCACGACGCTGCAGAATTCGCCGCTCCTTCCTCTGCGCGAGGACGTGACCTATCTCGTCTACGGCGATTGCACGACCTCGCAGCTCGCCGAGCTCTATGGCGGCAAGAAGGTCGGCCTTCCGGGCGCGCTCCTTTCGCGGCGCCTGCGTCGCCTCGCCGCGCATGGATGCACGTTCTTGTGCATGTCGAAATGGTATGCGGACGCGCTGCGCGACGAGTTCGGCGTCGCGGAGGATCGCGTCGTCGCGCTGCCTTTCTATGTCGATACCGACAAATGGCGCCCGCTCGCGTCGAAGCCGGCGACGGGACGGCCGCAGGCGCTGTTCGTCGGCGGCGATCTCGCGCGCAAAGGCGGGGATATCGTCTATGCGCTCGCGCGCGCGGAGCGCTTTCGCAATGTCGATTTCCACATCGTCTCGCCCGACGCGACGCCGGCGCCGGACAATGTGCATGCGTATCGGAACTTTTCGGCGGATTCGCCGGATCTCGCGCGCCTCGCCGCGCAATGCGACATATTCCTGCTGCCGACGCGCGCCGACACATCGTCGAATGCGGCGATGGAGGCGGCGGCCTGCGGGCTTCCGGCCATCATCACGCGCCGCGGCGGTACCGGCGAGATCGTGCTCGACGGCGTCACCGGCGCCGTTCTGCCGGAGCCGACGCTCGCGTCCTTCGCCGAGCGCCTCTCGGCCTATCTCGCCGATCCGGAGCTTCTGGCGCGTCACGGCCGCAATGCGCGAGAGCATGTCGAACGCAATTTCTCCCGCACGGCGCATATGAAGATCCTGCGCTCGGCGATCGACGACGCTTTCGCGATGCTGCGGCGTCGAAGCGGCGCGACGACCGATATCGACGGCGCGTCCGCTCATTTAATGGGGTGAATGGGCGCGTTTTCTCCTCGCGCCACGACGCCCTCTTCCTCGGCTGCTCGGAAAATCGCAGATGCTCGCGAAACAGACCGCGATCTATTTTATCGCCAATATTTTTTCCGCAGGCTTCGGCCTGCTGAACACGGTCGTGTTCACGCGCATCTTCGCGGTGGAGGCCTTCGGCGCCTATCTGCTCGGCCTCGCCTTCTCGACGCTGCTCGCCACCATAATGTCGAGCGCGCTCAAATTGTCGATCATGCGCGAGCAGGCGCGCGGCGACGGCACGGATGTGCGCGAGACGGCGCTCGCCACGCTGCTCGTCCTCTCGCCCGCGGCGCCGCTCGCCTATGGCGCCGCGCGCCTCGCTCATTTCGAGCCGGATGTGGCCGCGACCTCCGTGCTGCTGGCCTATGCGGTCATTCTCTTCGACACGAGCCAGGAGCTCTTGCGCGCCGAGCAGAAGGCCGCCTCGGTCATGCGCGGCACGATCTTGCGCGCCATCCTCGTCTCGGTTCTCGGCATCGCCTGCGCATCGATCGCCGCGACCGGCGCGATGCTGCTCGCCTCTTCGGCGCTCGCCTTTCTTTTGTCGGCCGTCGCTTTCTGGCGCATCGCCTGGGGCGCCGCGCGGCCGCGCTTCGATCGCGCGCGCATCGTCGCGACCATCGCGAATGGCCTGCCGCTCACTCTGTCGCTGACGCTGCTGGCGCTCGCCGGAATGGCCGACCGCTTTCTGCTCGCCGGACTCGTCGGCGTCGCGGCGGCGGGCGAGTTCGGCGCGAGCTTCGATCTCGTCCGCCAGGCGCTCATCATTCCGGCGATCAGCATCGCCTCGGCCTTCGTGCCGATGACGGTGCGCCTGCTCGCGACGCAGGGGCGGGAGGAGGCGCGCGCGCATCTCGGCAAATGTCTCGAGCTGCTGCTCGCGATCACTCTGCCCGCCTGCGTCGGCTTCGCTCTGGTCTCGCCGCAGATCGCCGATCTCGTGCTCGGCCCGCAGTTCCGCGAGACGGCGCGCTGGGCCATGCCGGTTCTGGCCATGGCGGTGGTGTTCCAAATTCTGACGCAGCAATATCTGCACACGAGCTTTCTCTTATCCAATCGCAACAGCTTCTATCTGGCGAACACGGGCTCGATCCTCCTCTTCAATCTCGTCGCCTCGACGTTGCTGATCCATCGCTTCGGCCTCGCCGGCGCGGTGTGGGGGCGGCTCGCGGCCGAGGTCTTCGGCTGCGCCCAAGCCTGTGCGCTGAGCCGTCTCGCTTTCGCCATGCCGCTGCCGCTCGGCCGGCTCGCGCGCGTCGGCGCGGCGACTGCGGCGATGGCGGCCGCGGTCTATTGTCTTTCCGCGCAGGCTGCGGCGCTGCCGCCGGCGCTGGCGCTGGCGCTGCTGGTCGCGACAGGCGTCGCCGTCTATGCGGTCATCGCTCTCATTTTCGATCTCGCCGAGATGCGCGAGCTCGTCGGCGCCCTCGCGCGGCGGCGCGCCGCGCGCGTCCCGGCCGAGTGACGTCAGAACACGAAATTGGCGAACAGCCGCACATTGGCGCCCGGCATCGGAACCTCGTCTTTCCGATATGAAACGCTGTTGCGTATGTCGGCGTTCAGCAGATTGTCGCCGACGATGCCGACGCTCACCTCGCGCGCCGGGAATTCGCCCTCGGGCGGCGCGATCTTATAGCTGATCTCGGCCTTCAGCAGATTATAGCCCTTGGTGCGCGTCTCGGCGATTGGCGCGATATCGTTCTGCGCGAAGGCGTGCAGCAGATTTACGCGCGTGAGCCAGTTGGAGTCGCGCCAGAGGAGGCCGCCGCCGAGGCGCACGGGGGGAATGCGCGGCGCATTGGTTCCATCCGCGAATGTCGCGCGCACGACGTCGAATTGAGTCTCGATTCCGAGCAGCCCGCCCGCGAGCGGCGCGGCGTCCCATTGGCTCTGGAGCTCGGCGCCGCGGAAGGTGGCGTCGCGCTGCGAATAGATCGCCTGATTGAGCGCGCCGCCGGCGCCGCCCGGCGAGCAGCTGTCGAAACCGTCGTCGCAGCTCTCTCCGGAGAGGCGGCGATAGATGAAACCGTCGAAATGCGTGTAGAAAAACGTCGCTTCGAAGCGCAGCGGCCCTTTGGCGCGGCGCAATCCGACCTCGACCGAGTCCGCGGCTTCGATTCCGAGCAGCGGATTGCCGATGTCGAAGGTTCCCGTCGCGTCATGGACGCCGTGGGAGAACAGCTCGGGGCCGCGCGGCGCGCGCTCGACATGCTGCGCCGTCACGCTCGCCACCGTGTCGAAAGGCGTATCCTGCAACAGGCCGACGGCGACGCTCTTGGGCGTGAAATGGCGGTCATATTGGAAGGAGACCGTCGGATCGAGAAAGAGATCGGGCGTTCGCCCCGTCGCCTCGACAGTCTCGATGCGGCCGGCGACCTGCAGGCGCAAGGATTCGGCGAGCTTGAATTCGTTGAACAGATAGAAGGCGATCGCGCGGGAGTCGATGGGATCGAAAAGACCCGCTTCGACGCCGGGCGCGGTGAGGCGCTGATGCGAGCCCTGCGCGCCGAGCGCGGTGGTGAGCGAGGCGAAGCGCAGATCGAAGGGCGCGAGCTGGACCTCGAGACGGCCCTCCTGCTCCTGATTGGCGAAGGTCTGCCGAATGCCGTCGACGCCGCCCTCGAAACCGACTTCGTGATGCTTGTAATCCGTCGCGCCGGCCCAGAGGCGAATGGCGTCGATGAAGGAGGCGGGCGGCCGATATTCGCCCTTGGCGGTCACTTTCGTCTGGCGCAATTGGATGCGCGTGCGGCTCTGCGTCGAATCCAATCCGGGGATGCGGTACGTGCTGTCGAATTGCGTGACCGCGGCGCCGAAGAAGCCGCGATCGAAGATGTAGGAGCCGCCGGCGGACCAGCCGCCGGAGCGCATGAAGGAATTGGGCTGGCGGCCGAAGACGAGCGGCGCCGGATCGGTCGGCGCGAGATAAGGGTAGGAGGGAATGGCGTAGTCGCTCGCGCGGCGGCCATGGACGTCCGCGTGCAGAGCGAAATTGCCCTCGCCGATATCGACGAGCGCCGCTTGCTGGAGGCCGGCGTCGACGGTGGAGACGGCGCTGCGCGTCTCCAGCCGCGTGCAGGGGCCGGGTAGCCGCTCGTCGCCGCGGCAGGGCAGGGCTTCGGGAATGCGGTTGTTGGAGGCGTCGACGACGCCGCCGATCGCCTGCGAGCCCCAGCGCAGAGTGGCCGGGCCGCGCACCACCTCCACGCGATCGGCGCCGAGCGGATCGAGCGGCGCGCCGTGATCCTCGCCGAGCTCGGACACGCCGGAGGAGCCGACGCCATTCTCCTGTATGCGCACGCGATGCGCGTCGAGGCCGCGCACGATCGGCCGGCTGGCCGCGCCCGGCGCGAAGCTCGAGCCGGTGACGCCGGGCTTGTCGAAGAGAAGATCGCCGAGCGTGGCGGCGCCGGAGCGGCGGATCGCATCGGAATCGACGACCGTCACAGTCGCGAATTGATCCGCGACTATGGGGAGAGCGCCGCGCGTCTGCGGCTCGGTCGATCGGGCCGTCGCCGGGGCGCGCCGCTGGATCGGCGTCGGCGCGGCGATGTCTATGTCGGGCAGCGCCTCCTGCGCCAACGCAGGGCCGGGGCCGAGCGCGGCCAGGAGAATTCCGCCCGAAAAAAGAATTCCGCCCGAAAGCGCGATGCGGACAGAAGGATTTTCCATGAATCTCGCCCTCGATAGCAGATGTTATAACATAACATAGATAATGCGTCGGAAGCTCGGCCGCTGTCAACGCCGCGTGTCGCCGCGCGGGGCGAATGGGGGCGGGCGATCGGGCGAACGCCCGGAAAGGCGCTCGACCTTCCCCTCGAGAAGGAGATAGAAGCGCCCGCGCGCCGCACGCTTTTGCTCCGCACCCGAACGCTTGCCGAATGGAGGGGAGGGCTTGATCGCGGAGCTGAAATCGGGCATAGGCTGCGCCCACGAGGCGCTGGGCGTTCATCCCGGCCATATGACCTTTTGACCGGGGAACGACCGATGAAAGTCCGCAATTCGCTGAAGTCTCTGCGTTCGCGCCATCGCGCCAACCAGCTCGTGCGCCGCAAGGGCCGCGTCTATGTGATCAACAAGGAGCAGCGCAAGTTCAAGGCTCGCCAGGGCTGAGCTTGCGACCGCTGTCACGACCGACGCGCCGCCTCGGCTAGCGGCGCGTTTTATTTTGTCAGGCGCCCATCAGCGCCAGCACATGCGCCGCCGCCGAGCGGCCGAGCGCCGCGAGGTCATAGCCGCCCTCGAGCAGGGAGACGACCCGCCCGTCGGCGCTGCGCAGACTGGCGTCGATGATGCGCTTGGTCGCTTCGCTATAGTCGCGCTCCGAGAAGCGCAGCCCGCCCAGCGGATCGTCCTTATGGCCGTCGAAGCCGGCCGAGATCAGCACCAGATCCGGCGCGAAACTCTCGAGCCGCGGCAGGATGCGGCTCGTCAACGCCTCGAGGAAATCGTCGCCGGTCGCCCCGGCGAAGAGCGGGGCGTTGACGATCTGGTCGAACTCGCCCGTCTCGCTCGTCGCCCCGGTGCCCGGATAATAGGGCGCCTGATGAGTGGAGCAGAACAACACCTTCCGATCCGCCCAGAAGACTTCCTGCGTCCCATTGCCGTGATGGACGTCGAAATCGACGATGGCGACCCGCTCCGCGCCATGAGCGGCGACGGCGTGACGCGCGGCCACCGCGACATTGTTGAAGATGCAGAAGCCCATGGGCGTCGTCGGCCCGGCGTGATGGCCGGGCGGGCGCATACCGACGAAGGCCGTGTCCGCCGCCCGAATCATCACCTCGTCCACGGCCGCGACCGCGCCGCCGGCCGCGTGAAGCGCGGCCTCGAGCGAAAAGGGACACATCAGCGTGTCGGGGTCGAGCGCGACGAGCCCTTCGCGCGGCGCGGCCTTCTCGATCGCGCGCAAATGGCTCTCGGGATGAACGCGCAGCAGCGCCTCGCGCGAGACCGTAGGGGCGAAGACGCGGATGAGATTTTGGAAGCGCTCGCTCTCGAGCGCTCGCTCGATCGCGCGCAGCCGGTCGGGCTGTTCGGGATGGCCCGCGCCCATATTATGCGCGAGGCCGCTCTCATGGGTGACGAACAGGGTCCTCGTCATGGCCAGCCGCTCACAGCCCCTCGACAATCGGCGCCCTTGTAGCACGCCGGCGCGCGAGGAGGGCGCCGGAAAATTTCTCAAAAAAGCGACGAGAACCGAGCCGTCGCCGTTGCGCCGCGGACACAGCTCGAGAATTATTCGAGACCGATGTTTTCGCTCGTTAAGATTGTGGTAAGCAAAATCCTAAATAGCTGCTTCGGGCGTTGGGAAAGGGCGCGTTCATGGATTCGAGGCACGGTTTCGTCGCTGTGGCGTTGGCTCTGTCGCTGGCCGGGTGCAATGCCGCCGGGCCCCGGCTGCCCGATCCACAGCTCACCGGGCGCGACGCGCAGTTCATGGCCCTGGTGCCGACGGCGGACGTCGGCGTGGCCTATGAGCGTTATCGGGTCGACTTCAAGACCAACGAGCCGTCCGGCTCGATCATCGTCGATACGAAGAACAAATTCCTCTATTTCGTGGAGCCGAACGGCAAGGCGATCCGCTATGGCGTCGCCACCGGCCAGGAGGCCTATGGCTGGACCGGTCGCGCGGTGATCGGCGGCATGCAGGAATGGCCGCGCTGGATTCCGCCCAAGGACATGCTGGAGCGCTGGCCGCATCTGCAGCCGACCGCCGACGCCGGCGGCCTGCCCGGCGGGCCGGACAATCCGCTCGGCGCCCGCGCGCTCTACCTCTTCGAGAACGGCAAGGACACGCTCTATCGCATCCATGGCACCAATGAGCCGGAGAAGATCGGCCAGAGCGTGTCCTCCGGCTGCATCCGCATGCGCGACATAGATGCGATCGACCTCTACAATCGCGTCAAGCTCGGCGCGAATGTCGTGGTGCTGTAAGTAAGGGCTCTCTCCCTTTCGTCATTGCGAGCGCAGCGAAGCAATCCAGAGCCGTGGGGCGGCTCCTGGATCGCTTCGTCGCTACGCTCCTCGCGATAACGCCAACTAAATTGTCGAATGGGGGAGGGAGCTTCGCCTAGTCGAGCGGCTCTACCGCCACAATCTCGATCCCGAAGCCGGAGAGTCCCACATAGGTGCGCGGCTTGAGCTTGGAGGTGCGCAGGCGGATCGAGCTCACGCCCAGATCTTTCAAGATCTGCGCGCCGAGGCCGACGTCGAGCCATTGCGCGGTGCGCGCCTCCTCCGAATTGCGGTTGTCCGCGACGACCGGATTGACGGGAACGCCCGCCGCCCCGTCGCGCAGATAGACCAGCACGCCGCGTCCCTCGGCCGCGAAACGCTCCATCGTGCGGCGGATGGCGTCCGCGCCGCCGAAGACGTCGGCGATGATGTCGGCGCGATGGAGGCGCGTCGGCACGCCCTTGCCGTCGCCGATCTGCCCGACGACGAAGGCGAAATGCTGCACCGGATCGAAGGCGCTGACATAGGCGTGGCATGTCGCCTCGCCGGCGAAGGTCTTGACCGGGAAAGTCGCGACGCGCTCGACGAGCTTTTCCCGCGCCTGGCGGTAGGCGATGAGGTCGGCGGTGGAGACCAGCTTCAGCCCATGGGCGGCGGCGAAATCGACGATCTGCCTGCCGGCCATCACCGTGCCGTCGTCATTGGCGAGCTCGCAGATGACGCCGACCGGCGGCAGGCCGGCGAGGCGGCAGAGGTCGACCGCGGCCTCGGTGTGGCCGGAGCGCATCAGCACGCCGCCTTCCTTGGCGATGAGCGGAAACACATGGCCCGGCCGCACGAAGTCATGCGGGCCGCGATTGCCGTTGGCGAGCGCGCGCACCGTGTTGCAGCGCTGCTCGGCGGAAATGCCGGTGGTGAGCCCCTCGCGCGCGTCGACGCTCACGGTGAAGGCCGTGCCGAGCGGCGCGTCATTGGCCGCGACCATGGGCGCGAGATGCAGGCGGCGCGCCTCCTCGAGCGTCAGCGGCGCGCAGACGATGCCGCAGCAATGGCGGATGATGAAGGCCATCTTCTCGGGCGTGCAGAGCGCGGCGGCGACGATGAGGTCGCCTTCGTTCTCGCGGTCGTCGTCATCGGTGACGACGACGATCTCGCCGCGGCCGATCGCCTCTATGGCCTCGGTGACGGAATGGGACAAAGGGGGGCTCCGCTGTGGCCGGCGCGAAGGGCCGGCCCCCGTTTCTACTCCCCTGCGCCTGGGGATTCAAACGCTTCGCCGCGCGCGCGAGCGACATGTCCGCGCCGATTTCATTCTGAAATTTCGTCGCGCGCGACTATGAAATTGTCGCGCGCGACCTTTTCGCGCAAATTGCGTTTCTTGAGATGCGCTGGCGCCGAAGTTGCGGACGGGCGCCGCGGGGCATGACCAAAGATCGGCTCGAGACATGACGACAGGCTCGCCGCGACGGCGCGACCTCATTCCCTCTACAGGATTCTGGATTTCCGCCCCATCGCGGGCGCTCTGCGCGTCGCTGCTCCTTTTTGCGACGGCCGCGCTCGCGGCGCCGGCCGCGATCGAGGTGGAGAGCGCCTGGTGCGCGCCTCCGCCCAAGGGCGTGACGACCGGCGCCTGCTATCTCGCCCTGCGCAACGACGGCGCGACGGAGGACCGGCTTCTCGGCGTCGAGGCGGAGGCGGCCGGTCGCGTCGAGATGCATGTGACGAAGGTGACCGATGGGATCGGGCGGATGCGGCCGCTGCTGGACGGCGTCGCCCTCCCGGCCGAATCGGTGGTGGATTTCAAGGAGAAGGGATATCACCTCATGCTCGTCGGCCTGCGTGGTCCGCTCTTGGAGGGCGCGACCGTGCAGGGCGTGTTGCGCTTCGAGCGCGCCGAGCCGCGGCCGGTCCTGTTCCACGTCGAGCGGCCGCGCGCGCCCTGATCCGGCGTCCGGGTCCGCGCCCGGATGGCCAAATGGCGCGGCGCCCCTATTTCGATTGCCGAGAGGATCTCGGAACAGGCCGCGGTCCAGGCGAGCCGCCGAGCGACGAGGGCGGCGTACGCGCCTCGCCCGAGATTTTCACATCCGTCCCGCGCTGGGATGAGAACGCCGTTGGTACGAGAGCCGTCTGCATGTGGAATTTACGAAAAATGAAATTTCCGCCCGAAAGACGCCGCCGGGCGGCCGGCCTTCGCGGCTTTTTTTCGGCGCCCGATCGTGAATGGTCGAGGATCGCGCCGAACATCCATCGTAACCACTTCGTCATGAATACGACGCAAAAAGGGCCGGCGTTTTTTTGCCCGTCTTCTCGGCAACAAATTCCTCCCCATAGTGGAGTTCATCCCGCATTCAGACTGGATGCGGGATAGGATCGGCCTTCGCTCTCATGCTAGATGAGCGCGGATTTCCCGCGGATAAGTCACGCGATGAACGAGTTGAACCCGAATTTCGCGCAGAACGCGCCCATCGTCGAGGACGATGCCGCCGGGATCGATGCGGCCGCGACCGCGGAGCGGGCCGTGCTGCGCGGCGCCGCCATGCCACATCTGCTGCGCGACGAATTGCTCTGCGAGATTTTCGCCGCCCGCGTCGCGGCGACGCCCAATGCGCTCGCCATGGCGACCTTGGAGCGGCGCTTCACCTATCGCGAGGTCGATGTCGCGGCCTCGGCCATCGCCTGCGGCCTCGCGGCCCGCGACATCGGGCCGGGCGATGTGGTCGGCCTGTGGGCGGCGCGCGGCCCGGAGCTGCTGATCGCCCAGATCGCCATCGCCAAGACCGGCGCCGCCTGGCTGCCCTTCGACGCCGACGCGCCTGTGGAGCGCATCGCCGTCTGCCTCGCCGACGCCGGCGCCAAAGCCCTGCTGACCTCGGCCGCCTTCGCCGTCAAGGCCGCTCCCGCCGTCCCCGTCGAGACGCTCGTCGACGCAAAGATCGCGGCGCCCGGCCGCGTCTGTCCCGATCCGCGCGCGCTCGGCGCCACGGGCGACCATCCGGCCTATCTGATCTACACCTCCGGCTCGACGGGGACGCCCAAGGGCATCGTCGTCACCGCGCGCAACATCTGCCATTATCTGCGCTCGGCCAATGAGGTCTATCGGATTTCCTCCTCCGATGTGGTGTTCCAGGGCGCCTCCGTCGCCTTCGACCTCTCCATGGAGGAGATCTGGATACCCTATCTCGCCGGCGCGTCGCTCTTCGTCGCCACGCCGCAGATCATCGGCGAGACCGAGGCGCTTCCGGACATTCTGGAGGAGGCCGGCGTCACCGTGCTCGACACTGTGCCGACGCTGCTCTCCGCCATGCCGCGCGACATCGAGACGCTGAAGACGATCGTGCTCGGCGGCGAGGCCTGCCCGCCCTCGGTGGCGGAGCGCTGGACGCGCATCGGCCGCACCATCTTCAACAGCTACGGCCCCACCGAGGCGACCGTCGTCGCCACCGTCGCCGAGGTCTGGCCGAACGAGAAAGTGACGATCGGCAAGCCCATCCCCAATTACAGCTGCTATGTCGTCGATGAAAATCTCGCGCTGCTGCCGCCGGGAGTCGAGGGCGAGCTCTTGATCGGCGGGCCGGGCGTCGCGAAAGGATATCTGCGCCGCGACGAGCTGACGGCCGAGAAATTCATCGTCAACCCTTATCCTTCGGACGGCTCCGATCCGATCCTCTATCGATCCGGCGACGCGGTGGTCCTCGACGAGACTGGCGACCTTCATTTCCGCGGCCGCATCGACGATCAGGTGAAGATCAGAGGCTTCCGCGTCGAGCTCGGCGAGATCGAATCGGCGCTCTCGCGCCTCGACCATATTCGCCAGGCCGCCGTCGTGCTGCGCAACGAGAACGGGCTCGACGAATTGGTCGCCTTTCTCGTCGGCGCGACGGCGGTCGTGCCGGATCCGCGCGAATTGCGGGCGAAATTGCGCGAATTCTTGCCTTCCTACATGGTTCCGGCGCGTTTCGAGGTCGTCTCGGCGCTGCCGCGCCTCTCCTCCGGCAAGGTGGACCGCAAGGCGTTGAAGCGGGCGCCGCTGACCGCCCCGCTCATCGACACGGAAGCGCAGGAAAATCCGCGCAGCGCGACAGAGGCGGTGCTGCTCGACGCGGCCAAGCGCGTGCTGCCGCCCGGCGCGATTCCCTTCGACGCCGATTTCTTCACCGAGCTCGGCGGCCATTCGCTGCTCGCCGCGCGTTTCGTCTCCGTGGTGCGCGAGACCGCCCATCTCTCGTCCATCACGCTGCAGGACCTCTACGCCGAGCGCACGCTGCGCGCCCTCGCCGCGCATCTCGACGGCAAGGCGTCGGCCGCCGCGCCCCAGCGCGATCTCTCCTTCGCGCCGCCGCCGCTGCTGCGGCGCTTCCTCTGCGGCCTCGCCCAGGCGGCGGCGCTGCCCTTCATCCTCGCCTTCGTCACCTCGCAGTGGCTCGGCGTCTTCGTCTCCTATCAGCTGCTCACCTCGCCGGACGCCAGCATTCTCGAGGAAGTGTTGGCGCTGCTCGGCGTCTATATGTGCATCAACATCGCCACAGTGGCGGTGTCGATCCTCGGCAAATGGCTGGTCATCGGCCGCACCCGGCCGGGGCGCTACCCGCTCTGGGGCGTCTATTATTATCGCTGGTGGCTGGCGCAGCGCCTGATCGGCCTCACCCACGCCAAATGGTTCCAGTGCTCGCCCTTGATGCGCCTCTATCTCGCCGCGCTCGGCGCGAAGATCGGCGAGGACGCCATCATCGGCGAGTTGGACGTCGGCGCGATCGATCTCGTCAGCATTGGCGAGGGCGCGAGCCTCGGCTCCAAGCTGAAGCTCGCCAACGCCCGCGTCATCGGCGACGAGCTCGTCATCGGGACGATCGACATCGGCGCCGACGCCTATGTCGGGACGTCCTGCGTCATCGAGGAGAATGTCGTCATCGGCGAGGGCGCGGCGCTCGAGGACCTCACCTCCGTGCCCGCCGGCTCGCAGATCGGCGCCTATGAGATCTGGGACGGCTCGCCGGCGCGCTACAAGGGCGAGGTCGACGCGAGCGCGCTCGATCCGCAATCGACCGCCTCCGCGCCGCGCCGGCTGGCGATGGGCTCTCTGTTCCTGGTCGTCGTGCTGGCTCTGCCGCCGCTCGGCCTCCTGCCGATCTTTCCGGCCTTCTGGGTGTTCGACCGCTTCGACAATTGGCTCGGCGCGAGCGACATCGACCACGCCTTTTATCTCGCCTCCATTCCGCTTTTCGCCTGGCCGACGGCTTTCGTGCTGGTGCTCGTCACCGTGGCCTTCATCGTCGCCTTCCGCTGGATCGTGCTGCCGCGCGTCTTTGAAGGGACCTATTCGGTCTGGTCCGGCTTCTATCTGCGCAAATGGGCGGTGGCGCTGGCGACGGAGGTGACGCTGGAGACGCTCTCCTCGCTCTTCGCCACGCTCTACATGCGCACATGGTACCGGCTGATGGGCGCGAAGATCGGCAAGGATTCGGAGATTTCGACCAATCTCTCCGGCCGCTACGATCTCGTCGAGATCGGCGAGAAATGCTTCATCGCCGACGAGGTGGTGCTCGGCGACGAGGACATGCGCCGCGGCTGGATGTATCTGAAGAAAGTGAAGACCGGCGCGCGCGTCTTCGTCGGCAATGACGCCGTGGTGCCGCCGGGCGCCGAGATTCCGAACGGCGCGCTCATCGGCATCAAATCCAAGCCGCCGCAAAACGGCGAGCTTTCGGAAGGCGACACCTGGTTCGGCTCGCCGCCGCTGAAGCTGCCGGTGCGCCAGACCTTCGACGGCGGCGGCTCGGCCTGGACCTATCAGCCGCCCTTCTGGAAGAAGGCCGTGCGCGCGGTCTATGAGGCGGTGAACGTCTCGCTGCCGACGATGCTGTTCATCACTTTCGGCACATGGGCGGTGGAGAGCTTCGGCCAGAAGCTGATCGACGGCGATTATTGGTCCGTGTTCTGGCTCTTCGTGCTCTCTTCGACGCTCATCTCGATCGGAATGACGCTCGTCGTGGTGGCGGTGAAATGGCTGACCATGGGCCGCTACGAGCCGCAGGTGAAGCCCATGTGGTCCTTCTGGGCCATGCGCACGGAAGCCTGCGCCGTGCTCTATTGGGGCCTCGCCGGCAAGATCTTGCTCGAGCATTTGCGCGGCACGCCCTTCCTGCCCTGGATGCTGCGCCTGTTCGGCTCGAAATTCGGCAAGGGCGTGTTCATGGACATGACCGACATCACCGAGTTCGACTGTGTGAGCGTCGGCGACTATTGCGCCCTCAACCAGGTCGCGGCGCTGCAGACGCATCTCTACGAGGACCGCGTGATGAAGGTCGGCCGCGTCGAGATCGGCCGCGGCGTGACCATCGGCGCCGGCTCCACCGTGCTCTATGACACGCATGTCGGCGATTTCGCCCGGCTCGGCCCGCTCACAGTGGTGATGAAGGGCGAGACGATTCCCGCGCATTCGGAATGGGTGGGGGCGCCGGCCGAGCCGGCCGGAACGGCGGTCGCCGTCTCGGAGCCTCGGCGCGAGAGCAAGGCGGCGTGAAGCTGCGCATCGAGCGAGCCTGAAGGCTCGCATCGAATCCGCCTCACATGAAAATCAGATCGGTGTCCTGCGGCCGCGCGCCGGCCGCGGTCAGCATCGCATGGACCTGTCCGCGATGATGGGTCTGGTGGTTGAAGATATGGACGACGACGAGCTGGCGCGGCTTGACGACATGCGCCTGCAGCGCGCCCGAATACCAGGAGAAATCGCCGTCGAGCGCGGCGTCGTTCAGCGCATCCGCCCAGGCGATCAGCCGCGCGTCCATGGCCGCGCGCTCCGGCTTCAATGCCGCCCAATCAGCGCGAAAAAAAGCCGAATCTTTCAAAGAGACATTCGGATTCGCGCCCCCGGCGATGCGGCTCATCCACATCGCATCGGCCCAGAGCAAATGGCTCAGCGTGCCGTGGATCGACTTGAAGAAGGCCCCGCGATCGGCGCGCCGCGCCTCGTCGGAGAGCGTGTCGGCCGCCGCATAGAGGCTCTCGTTCTGCCAGGCGTTGTAGCGCGCCATTTTCTGCGCGAAGGCGGGGGTGATCATTGCTTTTTCTCTCTTCCGTAAAGAATATTCTATTCGTTTCGATCCGGGAAAGTAGAAGAATTTCCGTGATATGTATCATGATGAAACACGATGCTTGACTCCCTCCTTTTTTGTATCAAACTCCGATATTGCCGCCAAAAACACTCTTGGGGCCAAAAACGATCAGGAGGAGAAAATGGAGGGTATGCTCATTCCCGCGATCATGCTTTTCGCCACGATCGCCGGCTTGCTGGTCATGGCGCGAATGGCGTCCAAATCCTAAAAGTGTCGGTCCTACTGGTTCGTCGGAACAGGGCCCGGTCCGAATGGACCGGGCTTTTTGGTTTTCGCCCATCTCGCTCAGGCCGCCTGCCTGCCTGGAAGGACAAGCTGCGCTGGCTCGGACCGCGCGGCATTTTCCGAAAGCGCCAGTCCATCATCCGGGCATGGCGCGAGCGCCGGCGGCGTCCGAATTGACCAGGCCGGATTTGCTCCATACAAGAACCCATGTCCCACAACAGCTTCGGCCATCTCTTCCGCATCACGACTTTCGGCGAGAGCCATGGGCCGGCGCTCGGCGTCGTCGTCGACGGCTGCCCGCCGGGGCTGGAACTGACCGAGGCCGACATTCAGGTCTTTCTCGACAAGCGCCGCCCCGGCCAATCGCGCTTCACCACGCAGCGGCAGGAGCCGGATGCGGTGAAAATCCTCTCCGGCGTGTTCACCGACGCAGCGGGCCGGCAGGTGACGACCGGAACGCCGATCGCGCTTCTCATCGAGAACACGGACCAGCGTTCCAAGGACTATGGCGATATCGCCGAGAAATATCGCCCCGGCCATGCCGATTACGCCTATGACGCGAAATATGGAATTCGCGACTATCGCGGCGGCGGGCGCTCCTCGGCGCGCGAGACCGCCGCTCGCGTCGCCGCCGGCGCCGTGGCGCGCAAGGTGCTGCCCGGCGTCACGATCCGCGGCGCGCTGGTGCAGATCGGGCCGCATAAAATCGACCGCGCCCGCTTCGACTGGGCGGAGGCGGAGAAGAACCAGCTCTTCTGTCCGGATGTGGAGGCGGCGAAGCTCTGGGCCGATTATCTCGACGGCGTGCGCAAATCGGGCTCGTCGATCGGCGCGGTCATAGAGATCGTGGCGGAGGGCGTTCCCGCCGGCTGGGGCGCGCCCATCTATGGCAAGCTCGACTCCGATCTCGCCAGCGCCCTCATGTCGATCAACGCCGTCAAGGGCGTCGAGGTCGGCGCCGGCTTTGCGGCGGCCGAGCTCTCCGGCGAAGCCAACGCCGACGAGATGCGCGCCGGGCCGGACGGAAAGCCCGAGTTTCTCTCCAATCAGGCCGGCGGCGTGCTCGGCGGCATTTCGACAGGCCAGCCGATCGTCGCGCGTTTCGCGGTGAAGCCGACGTCGTCGATCCTGACGCCGCGGCGAACGATCGACCGCAAGGGCAATGAGACGGAGATCGTCACCAAGGGCCGCCACGACCCTTGCGTCGGCATACGCGCCGTGCCGGTGGGCGAGGCGATGATGGCCATCGTGCTGGCGGACCATTTCTTGCGGCATAGGGGGCAGGTGGGATAGGCGCGCATATTTGCGTGCATAATTTAAGATTGAAAATCGGAATGCCAAGGCGCAGAGTGGGCACTCGCGATTCTGAGGATTGCCAATGCCTACGCCCGACCTAGAACTTGTCCGAACGGTGCTTACAAAAAACGACCGTGACATTGCTTGCCGCGACGCCGTTGAATCTGCTTGGTCGACCGTAAAGGAGCACCCGGACTTGCCGTGGTGGCGCCGAAAGTCGACGCGCGCGGCGCTGATGTGGGAGCATTCTGTCGACAACGCAATTTCTCGTTTGGGGGATGATCCTGGTATCCAAGTGGTTCGTCATCACGATACATCGTCTTTTGTCGTAGATGATAAGGTTTTGTTGCGATTCAAGAAGGCTAGTATCCAGCTATATACATCGAATTATCCAACATTTCTCGCGACCCTTTTCCATAGCCACGACGCAGATTTATTTGGATACGAAGGATTGCATAGAGTGGAAGTCGCTCACGTTTTTAACCAGTTTGAAACAGGGCTTGATTGGATAGGAGTAGTCGCTCGCGAGGGGCGCGACATTCTGTGGCATTACGAAATCGGTAGAGATGGCGCGCAGATCGAGCGTCTTCCGATTCCGGAACCGCTCGCGCCGGCCGGTGACCGGGTGCTGCGTCCACATGTGCAGGGAACAAACGAAAAGTTCGACGATAAGGGCAACGAATAAATGCGCGAGGTCTTCAATCCAGCGCTGCTTTTGCTCGCTCGGCAATATAGAGGCGCGAGCCAGCAACAGGTTGCGAAAGACGCCGGCCTAAATCAGGGTCATTATTCCCGTATTGAAAATGACTTGTTGCCAGATGGACCTTCGCAAGAGAGCATAGAGCGTGTCGCGTCCGCTCTGAAGTTTCCGCCATCCTTTTTCTTCCAACCGGACGGGCTGTCTGGTCTGCCGTTGAGCGTTCATCCGATGAACCGTAAGAAGGAGGCCGTTGGAGAGCGTCTATTGAAGCAGATTCATGCTGAACTCAATATTCGCCTCATTCATCTTCGTCGATACCTGAGAGCGGCAGACATTCAACCGGATATTCCACTGCCTTTCATAGACGTGGACGAAGGTGGTGGACCGCAAGAAATTGCGCGAACCTTGCGAAGGGCTTGGCTGATCCCTGACGGTCCGATCGCCAACCTCACAGACTACTGTGAACGCGCTGGAATTCTGGTCATTTGGAGCGACTTGGCAAAAGGCGTCGACGGTGTCACGATGGTTGTGCGCGATCTGCCACCATGCATTTTTCTCAATCGACATTCGCCCGCTGACCGTATGCGCTTTTCACTCGCGCATGAGTTGGGCCACGTGATAATGCATAGAATTCCTAGTGACAACATTGAAGAAGAAGCGAACGCGTTTGCGGGTGAGTTGCTCGTCCCTGAAAAACAATTTCGTAAATCCTTGATAGGTCAAAAAGTATCGCTGGAATGGCTTGCTAGACAAAAGGCCTATCATCGCGCTTCAATGGCTTTTCTACTATTTAAGGCCAGTGCAGTAGGAGCCTTAACACGGCATCAAAGTGAATATCTATGGAAAAAGCTATCTGCGCTGGGATGGAGAACCCGCGAACCTGCAGAAACTGAGTTCGAGCACGAACTCCCGTCGGTTTTCCCTCGACTTGTGAGGCACCACTGCGACGACCTAAAATATGATATCGAGACGCTGGAGGCGTTATTAAATACAAAATCCGATGATATTAGGAAGATGTACGGATCGTATCTCGGGCGTGTCAATTCAAGACTATACGTCGTTAGATGACGTCAAAGTGTTTGGTAAGATTGAAGTAACACGTAGAAGGCTAATAGGAGTAGCTTCCGCTTCTATGATAGTGGGCGTCAAGGGCTCGATTTGCGCTCGAGTTGTAACATCGCCGGCGACTCTCCTCGTCACCCACGCCTCCGGCCTCGCGCATGAGGTCGGCCCCGGCCGGCCCGATCAGCCGGAGCGCCTTCGCGCCATCGCCGCCGCGCTGAACGCGGATCGCTTCGCCGCCCTGCGCCGCGCCGAGGCGCCGGCCGCGTCGCGCGAGGCGATCCTCGCCGTCCATGCGCCGTCTCTGCTGGAGCGTCTGGAGAAAGCCGCGCCGCGAAGCGGTCTCGCCGCTCTTGGCCCGGATATGGTGATGAGCCCCGGCTCGCTCGAGGCCGCGCTGCGCGCCGCCGGCGCCGCGACCTTCGCCGTCGACGAAGTGATGCGCAGAGGCGCCCGCAACGCGTTCGTCGCCATGCGCCCGCCCGGCCATCACGCGACGCGCGAGAACGCCATGGGCTTCTGCTTTTTCAACAACGCCGCCATCGCCGCGCGCCACGCCATCGCCGCGCATGGCGCAGAGCGCGTCGCCATCGTCGATTTCGACGTGCATCACGGCAATGGGCTGCAGGAGATTTTCTGGTCGGACAGAAACGTCCTCTATTGCTCCTCGCATCAGTCGCCGCACTATCCCTTCACCGGCGCCGCCGGCGAGCGTGGCGAGCATGACAACATCGTCAACGTCCCGCTCGCCAAAGGCTCCGGCGGCGCGGAGTTCGCACAGGCTTGGACGGAGGCGATTCTCCCCCGCGTCATCGATTTTCGGCCGGACATCCTCCTCATTTGCGCCGGTTTCGACGGGCATTTGCACGATCCTCTCGGCGGGCTGCGCCTGCAACGCCAGCATTTCGCCGAGCTCACGCTGCGCCTCGCAGAGATCGCCGCGCGCCGCACGGACGGGCGCATCGTCTCGCTGCTCGAGGGCGGCTATCGGCCGGACGACCTCGCCGCCTGCGTCGCTGCTCATGTCGGCGCGCTGATGGGGGCTTGAGGCCTTCCCCGCCCGGCGCGTGCGCGGGCGCACATCCGAGAGAAGCGCGATCATGGCATCACGGCCATAGAGACGCCGTGGGAAAAATTCGTAAAGGGAGCGAACAATGGACTTCGGCAGAAACGAATGGAGCGAAGCCCGCGCGCATATGATCGGCAAGCGCGCGCTCATCGGCCTCACCCGCGTGACGCCGCATGGCAAGGTGCTGCGCCAGATGTTCGGCACGATCGCCGCGATCGACAGAAACGGCGTCGACATAGAGCTCGAAGGCAAGGACGCCGGCCGCACCATGCGTCTGCCGCCCGATCTCGGCCGCTTCCGCACCGCGGGGCCCGGCGATTATCTGCTCTGGGAGACGGGCGAGATTCTCGCCGATCCGGATTTCGTCGGCGCTTTCACGGTCAACGAAGCGGCTTGAAGCCGCGGGCGTCACCGCGCCCGCGCGACGACGCCGACGATCGGCCCCATCGGGCGGAAGCGATCGTGCCGCGAGAGCGAGGGCGCATAGAGCGCCGAGATCGAGCCGTCGAGGAACAGCGCATCCGGACATTTCAGCCGCTCGCGAAACAGGCTCGCGAAAGCGTGGAATGTCACCGGCCGGTTGGAGATGGCGAAAGCGACGATATGGCCGTCGCGCACGCCGACTCCGTTCCTGATCTTCTCCGACGTGCCGGTCTCGTGGATGCGTGGATTGACGCGTCCGCCGACGACGAGCATCGGACCCGATTGCGTCGCATAGGCGGGATGCAGCCGCTCTTTGAGGAAGCGCTGCGTCTCCGTGACGCCGGCGCGCGCGCCCTCCACCCAGAAGATCCCATTGGGCTTCATGTGGAAATTGCCGGCGCCCGAACGGGTGTTGGCGCCCTTCTCCAACCGCCCGCCTTCGACATAGAGGCCGATCGGCAGGCGGCGCTCGTCATACATTCCCGCATTCATCGCGAAGGCGAGCGTCTCGCCCTTTTGCGCGAGCGCCGCATCGAGCGCCGAGAAGGAGCCGAAGACCTCGCCCTTCTCATCGGCGAGAAAGAGGCGGATGGAATCGCCGCGCGTGTCGAAGACGCAGACCGTATAGCTCGCGCCGGCGTGCTCCATGTCCTGGCAAGGGTTGCGCGGCGCCGCGGCGGCGGGCGAGGCGAGGAAGAGCGAGACGGCGAAGGGCAGGAGGCGATGCAGCGGACTCATGCGCCGACCATAGCATGACGCGCCGATTCGCTCCCGCGCCTCAGTCCGGCGGCGCGGAGGCGCCGAGACCGAGCGAGCGCTGCATGATGACCGAATCGGTCCAGCGGCCGAATTTATATCCGACGCCGGAGAGATAGCCGGCCTGACGAAATCCGATCGCTTCATGCAGTTTCAGCGAAGCCTCGTTGGCGGCGTCGACATAGCCGATCATTTGCCGGAAACCCGCCGCCGCGCAGGAATCGACCAGCGCCTGCAACAGCAGTCGGCCGACGCCGCGATGGAGGTGATTGGGATCGACATAGATCGAATGTTTCACGACATAGCGATAGGCCGGCCGCTTGCGGAAGGGCACGACATAAGCGTAGCCGACGACTCTGCGGTCGTGCTCGGCGACGAGATGCGGCAGCCGATGATTGCCCATGTTCTTGCGGCGCCGCTTCAGATCTTCCTTCTGCGGCGGCTCGTAGAGCGGCGCGGCGGCAGGGTCGAGCCCCTTGCGCACATGCTGCAGATAGATCGCCAGCATGGCGTCGACATCCTCGTCGCGCGACGGGCGCAGCAGGATCGTCGCGCGTTCGGCGTCGCCCTCGGCGATCGTCATTCCTGCACCACATAAGTGTAGAGCCGCATTCGCGCCTCGCCGTTCCATTGCTTGTAGAGCCCCTGAATCTCATAGTCGAAGCCGGGGAAGAGGCTGGCGCTCCGCTCGAACATGCGCAGATAGTCGAGCATCGGCCGCGCCTTCTCGCCGAGCCGCTCGCCGGGGACGATCGTCGCAATGCCTGGCGGATAGATGACGAAGAGCGTCGTCGCTATGCGGCCCTCGATCTCGTCGATCGGCAGATAGTCGGCCTCGTTGCGCACGAGGCGGAGATAGGCTTCGCGCGGCGTCATGACCATATCGGGCAGATGCTCCTGCCGAAATTGCGCCTGCTGAAGCGCGCTCACATTCGCCTCCTTGAAGAAGCGATGCATGTCGGCGCAGAGATCGCGCAGCCGCACGCCCTTGTAGCGCGCCGCTCTGCGCGCGACGAATTCGGGGATGACGTCCTGGAGCAGCGCATTGTCGTCATGCAGGCGCTTGAAGGCGACGAGCGCGGAGACGAGCGTTCCCGCCTTGCTCGATTCGACGCCCGGCGTCAGCAGGAAGAGCAGCGAGTTGAGATCGTTCTTCTCCGGCACGATGCGATTCTCGCGCAAATATTGCGCGACGACCGGGGCGGGAATCCCATGATCCGCATAAGCGCCGGTGGCGCGGTCGAAGCCCGGCGTCAGCAGGGTGAGCTTGGCCGGATCGGTGATGGCGAAGCCCCGCGCCATCTGCGCATAGCCGTGCCAGGAGGCGTCCGGCGAGAGCGCCCAGAATTCGGGATTGCGGGCGAGCTGATCGGTGGAGACGCTCTCCCAGGGAACGCGATGCGCGCCAGCTTCGCGCGCGGCGTCCGGAATGGAGACCCAATCGGGCGCGAAAGGATCGAAGAACCAGCGCCGCGCCGGGTCCTGCTCCTTGGCCTCGAATTCGCGCCGCACCGCGCGCAGCTTCTTGCGCAGCTCAATGCCGAGCCGGATCGTGTCGTCCCATAAGAGCTCGCCGGAGCGGCCCTTCATCATCTGCGTGCCGACGTCGAGCGAGGCGAACAGCGGATAGAAGGGCGAGGTGGAGGCGTGCTGCATGAACCCTTCATTGAAGCGGCGATGCTCGACCCGCCGCCGCTGTCCCTTGATGTGCCGATCGCGCACATGGATTTGCGAGGCCTGCGAGAAGCTCGCGAGCTGCTTGTGCGTCGATTGCGTCGCGACGATTCCGGGCGAGGCCTCGGTCAGATTTTTCAGCCCCA
Organism: Methylosinus sp. Ce-a6; assembly: GCF_009811655.1. Lineage (GTDB taxonomy): Bacteria > Pseudomonadota > Alphaproteobacteria > Rhizobiales > Beijerinckiaceae > Methylosinus. The sequence goes on from NZ_BGJX01000016.1 coordinate 85,939, forward strand.
TCGCAAAGCGCCGCTCGTAGAGCGGATGGAATTTCATGAAGCCGGCCCAGGCCTCGTCGAAGAGAATATAGTCGCAGAGATGGCCGATTCTGCCGACGATCCATTCGGCGTCATGGATCGTGCCGTCATAAGTGCATTGCTCGATGACCGCGGCGCGGAACGGCCGCTCCTTGCGCCAGGCGTCCTTGTCCTTCACCAGCGGATTGGCGCGGATGCGCTCGCGTAGTCTCTCCTCGTCGAAGGATTGGTGGTCGATGGGGCCGATGAGCCCATGCGCGTTGCGCGTCGTCGGCAGAAAGATCGGCACGCCGCCGCCGAGCAGCAGCGCGCCGTGATGCGCGGCCTTGTGATTGTTGCGGTCGAAGAGCACGAGATCGCCTTCGGCGATCAGATTGGTGAGCACGATCTTGTTGGAGGAGGAGGTGCCGTTGAGCACGAAATAGGTCTTCTCCGCGCCGAAGATTTCGGCCGCCGCCTTTTGCGCGGCGAGCGCCGGGCCTTCATGCGTCAACAGATCGCCGAGCTCGATGACGGAATTGTCGAGATCGTCGCGGAACACGGCCTCGCCCAGATGCTCCATGAAAATGCGGCCGATCGGGCTGCGGCTGTAGAAAATGCCGCCATTGTGCCCCGGGCAGGTCCAGAGCTGATTGCCTTCCTCGGCATAGTCGACCAGCGCGCCGAAGAAGGGCGTCTTCAGCGTCTGCGCATATTGCTTCAAGCGCGAGACGAGATTCTTGGCGATGAACGCCGGCGTCTCCTCGGCGAGAAACACATAGCCGTCGATGAAATCCAGCACCTCGACCGGAATGTCCTCGAAGCGCTTGCGGCGGATGAGCAGCACGATCGGCATGTCGAGGCCGCGCCTGCGCATGAGCTCGATGAGCGAGGCGGTCTTTCCCTCGAGCCCGCGCTTGCCCCAGTCGACGACGAGGCAGCCGATGGCCGCGTCGGTCTGCACGACGATCTCGGCGTCCTCCACGCGTCGCGCCCGCACGACCTCGAAGCCCATGCTCTCGATCGCCGTGATGATCTGATTGACGCGCAGCCCCTCGAGATCGTCGGCCTCGAAGTTCGGCGCGGAGAAGAGGAAAGTGAAGCGACGGGAGAAGTCCATGGAGAGCCTGTAGCGCTAGCGCCGGGAGGGAGGAGCTCGGCACACACAGCTTGGTTCTGTGACACAATCGTGACGAGGGGACGAATTGGGGCTGTCGCGGTCTCGCCTTTCGTCCGGAGCGAATTTCGATCGCGCGCTCGCGAGCCTCGACGATTTCGCCGCGACGATTCGTCCACGCCTCGCGGCCGCGTGATTCATGAAGAGAGGCGCCGGCGGGTCGCGATTCGAGCGGTTCGCGCCGACGCGCGCAATCGGATGAATTTTCTGAATGATCGGGAGTATTGCCCGTCGCCCATAGTCCAGTTTTCCCTCGACAGCGGGCGCGGCGGGGGCGAAAGTCCGCCGGCGCGCAACCCGCCGATGGACCGACCGCATGAATCTGACGGAACCGCTTCGCACTCCGATCCGAGGCTTTGATCCCGGCGCCCGCTTCGCGGAGATCAGGACATTTCTGCAAGACCATCTCGTCGGCGCCGACGCGCTGATCGAGCGCCTGCTGGTGGGCCTGCTCGCCGACGGCCATGTTCTGCTCGAGGGCGCGCCGGGCCTCGCCAAGACGCGCGCCGTCAAGCTGCTCGCCCGCGCCCTCGATCTCTCCTTCGCGCGCATTCAATGCACGCCCGACCTCATGCCGGCCGACGTCACCGGCACGTCGATCTGGCGGCAGGACAGAGGCGTCTTCGAATTCGCCGCCGGGCCGATATTTCATTCGCTGCTGCTCGTGGACGAGATCAATCGCGCGCCGCCCAAGGTGCAGTCGTCCCTGCTCGAGGCCATGGCCGAGCGCCAGGCGACGATCGCCGGCGCGACCCATGCGTTGCCCGATCCTTTCATGACCGTGGCGACGCAGAACCCGATCGAGCACGAAGGCACTTTTCCTCTACCGGAAGCGCAGCTCGACCGCTTCATGCTGCATGTCGAGCTCGCTCTGCCGGACGCCGAGACGGAGCGGCGCATTCTCGACCTCGTCGAGCGCGAGGAGCAGGGCGAGCCCGCCGCTCCGCCCGCGGCGCTCGACGCCGAGGAGATCGCCGCCGCGCGCCATGCGGCGAAAACCGTTTTTCTCTCGGCGGCGGTCAAGGATTACATCGTTCGCCTCGTCACCGCCCCGCGCGACGCGAAGATCGCGCCGGAGCTCGCGGCGAAGATCGAGCATCCGTCTTCGTCCCGCGGCACTCTGGCGCTCGCCGCCGCGGCCAAGGCGCGCGCCTTTCTCGACGGACGCGACTATGTCTCGCCGCAGGATGTGAGCGAGCTCGCCGTCGACGTTCTCTCTCACCGCACCATTCTCGGCTGGCGCGCGCTCGCCGAGGGCGAGACGCCGCGCGCGATCATCCGCGCCTATCTCGACGCGGTTGCGCCGGCATGAACGACCTTGCTCGCGTCGCCGGCGTCGATCTCGACATCGAGGCCTTGATGCGCCTGCGGCTCTTCGCGAAGAGCGGCGCGCGCAGAGCGGCCGCCGCCGCGCCGCATGGCGGCTTCGTCCGCCGCCGGCGCGGACGCGGCGCCGAGACCTATGACGTCAGGCCCTGGTCGGATGGCGACGATATTCGCAATCTCGATCGCAATGTGACGGCGCGCATGGGCGCGCCGCATGTGCGCAGCTTCCATGACGAGCGCGAATGCGCCGTGCTCTATCTCGTCGATTTTCGCGCGCCCATGCTGTTCGGCACGCGGCGCGCCTTTCGTTCCGTCGCCGCCGCTGAAGCCTCCGTCGCCTCCGCCTGGCGCGTGATCGACGGCGGCGGCCGCGTCGGCCTCGCGGCGATCGGCCCGACGGGGGCGCGTTTGTTCGGTTGGGCCACTGCCGCGCGGCGCTTTCCGCCTCTGCTCGTCGCGCTCGCGGAAATGCACCGCGCCGCGCTCGAAGAGCGAGGCGAAGGCGAGGAGCCGCCGCTCGCCGCCGCGCTCGAGGAAATGGAGCGCCTCGCCGGGTCCCCGGCGATCACGCTCGCCACCTCGCTCGACGCGCCAGGCGAAGCTTTCGACGCCATCGCCGAGCGCATCGCGCGGCGGCGCGAATTCTGCGTCCTGCTCGTCGCCGATCGTTTCGAGCTCGCTCCGCCGCCGGGGCTCTATCCGTTTCGCACGCGCGGGCAAGCCGGCGCGCTGCGTATCGCGCGCGGCGCGGCGCCCGCGCCGGACGAGCGGCGGGCGCGTCTTCGCCGCATCGGCGCGCTTTCGCTCGAGATCGACGCCGGCTGCGACGCCGAGACGATCGCGCGCGCGATCGAGCATTTCGATCTGGAGCGTTGCGATGGCCGATTCGTCTGAGCTCCTCGCGCAATTGCGGCCTTTGCGCGCGCCGCCTGCGGACGGAACAGCGGAGATTCTCCTCATGGCGCTCGCGGGCTCGCTCGCCGCGGCGACGCTCGCCATCGGCTTTCTGGTCTGGCGCGCGCGCCGCCGGCCTTTGCGTCGCGCCGCGCTTATCGCGCTCGCCGCCGCGCGCGATCTGCCGGCGGACGAGAGGCTCACCGCGCAAGCGAAAATGTTGCGCGATCTCGTCGGCGCGCTCGACGGCGGGATCGCGCGCCTTCATGGCGAGGAATGGCTGGCGCGGCTCGACGCGCTCTTCGCGACGACCGCGTTCAGTAAAGGCGAGGGCCGCGCCTTCGGCGACGCGCTCTATTCTCCGCGCGCCGACGATCCGAGCGAAACGCTCGATCGCGTTTTGCAGAAGCTGCTGGCGAGGCTCGATCGATGAACGGTGTCGAGTTGGCCGCGCCCCTCGCTCTCGCGCTGCTGCCTCTCCCGCTGCTGCTGCGGCTTCTGCTCGGGGTGGGCGCGTCTTCCGGCGGCGGGCTGCCGCTGCCCGCGACCATTCGCGATCGGCTCGGCGCCGGCGCCTCCGCAGGGGCGCCGCGTCTCTCCTGGCGCGCGCTCGTTTCGTCGCTCGCCTGGATAAGTCTCATGCTCGCGCTCGCTGGGCCGCGCGTCGCGAACGCGGTCGCCGCTCTGCCGGCCGCGGGGCGCGACATCATGCTGGCGCTCGATCTCTCCGGCAGCATGATGAAGACGGATTTCGAGCAGAGCGGCGTCGCCGCGAGCCGCCTCGCGATTTTGAAACATGTCGGCTCGGAGCTGATCCATCGCCGCGCCGGCGATCGTGTCGGCCTCGTCGTCTTCGCCGAGACCGCCTTCGCCGCGGCGCCTCTGAGCTTCGACCTCCGCGCCGTGAGCGCGACGCTCGCGGAGATGGAGATCGGCGTCGTCGGCCGCTCCACGGCGATCGGCGAAGGGCTCGGCCTCGCGGTGAAGCGCCTCTCCGATTCGACCGCGCCGTCGCGCCTCGTGATCCTTCTCTCCGACGGCGCCAATAACGCCGGCTCCAGCGAGCCCGCCGCGGTCGCCGCGCTCGCGCGCGACATGGGCGTGAAAATCTTCACCATTGGCCTCGGCGTGGACGATACGGCGACCAAGCCGGACGATCCCGACGCCGTCGATTTCGTCGCTCTGCGGCATATCGCCGAGATCGGCGGCGGCGCGGCCTTTCGCGCCCGCACCGGCGCGGAGCTCGACGCCGCGGCGCGCGCCATAGAGGCGCTCGTCGCAGGGCCCGCGCCCGCGCCGCCGAGGGTGATCTTCCACGAGCTCTGGATCTATCCCGGCGCGCTCGCCCTCATTGCCTGCGCGGCGCTCGCGCTCTCGACCAGGGAGCGGCGATGATCGACTTCGGCGATTTCGCGCTTCTTCGCCCGCTCTGGCTGCTCGTCCTGCCGGCGCTCGCGCTGCTGTTCGTCGCCACGCGGCGGCGCGACGAGCTCGGCGATTGGCGGCGCGCCGTCGATCCCGCGCTGCTCGCCGTCATGCTCGATCGTCACGCGTTTCGCGGCGCGTCGCGGCGCGACGGGCCGATCTTCCTCAGCGTGGCGCTCCTTGCTCTGGCGCTCTGCGGTCCGGCGGCGAAAACGCCGGGCGCCGAGCAGTTCCACAATCTCGACGCGACAATGATCCTGCTCGACGTCTCGCGCGGGGAGCGGCTGCCGCAGGCGGTCGCGGCGGCGCAATTCCTGCTCGAACGCTCCGGCGCGCGGCAGGTCGGCCTCGCGCTCTACGCCGGCGACGCCTATCTCGCGAGCCCGCTGACCGACGATGCGAAATCGCTCGAATCCCTCTTGTTCGCCGTCGACGACGTGACGGTTCCCGACGGCGGGATCAGGCCCGATCGCGCGCTCGCCTTCGCGCGCCGCCTGCTGCGCGAGGCGCAAATCGCAGCGGCTGACATCGCGGTGATTTCCGACGGCGAGGGACTCGACGCCAGAGCCGAACGTCTCGCCGCCTCGCTCGCCCGCGAAGGGCGCCGGGTGCATAGTCTGTTCGTCTCCACCCGCGCCGGGGCGGATGCGCTCGATTCCGCCCGCCGTTCGGCGATGGCGGCGCTCGCCGCCGCCGGGGGCGGGCGCGCCGGCGACGCCGCCGATCCCCAGGAGATCGCCGACGAGATCGCCGCGCGCGGCGTCGCCCATATCGGAGCGAGCGAGCTGCGCGCGCTGCAATGGCGGGACTATGGGCGTTTTCTGTTGTTTTTCGCAGCCGCGCCGCTGCTGCTCGTCCTGCGCGGGAGGGACGAATGACCCCGCACGATCGCATCGGAAGCGAGCCTGAAGGCTCGTGGTCCTTTGCGTGCCCTGGACCGCGAGCCTTCAGGCTCGCCCTCCTTCTCCTCGTCCTGTCGCTTCTCGGCGCAGGCTGGAGCCTCGGACCGCAACTCGCCGGCCGCGCGCTGCTGGCGCTGGGCCTCCCCTCCCTCGCGGCTCATGTTTTCGCCGACCCGGCCTGGAAAGGCGTCGCTTTCTATGCCGCGGGGCGGTGGGAGAACGCCGCCGCCGCCTTCGCGCGCGATCCCGCGAGCGCCTACGACCTCGGCGGCGCGCTGGCGCTCGCCGGACGTTATAAGGAGGCTGTCGCCGCCTATGATCGCGCCTTGCGGGCCGACCCGGACGATGACGACGCCTCCTATAACAAGGCTCTGCTCCTCGGCCTGATCGAGCGCGACGGCGCCGGCGGCGACGCCAGGGCCAATTCGCCAGCCACGGGCCAGCAGCGGGCGCTCGCAAATCTCGACGACGACAGGGGCGGAGCGGGCGAGGGCGCCGCGGGCGACCGCGAGACGCGCTCACGTCCCGGCGAGCGGGGCGGCGCCAAAGCCTCCAAACTCGGCAAAGGGCAGGATCAGGCGGCGGAGAGCGGCGCCGGCGCGACGGGCGCCGTCGGCGCCGCGGAGGGCGCGGGCCGCACCGGGGGCCAGAGGATCGACGTCGCCACCCTGCTGCATGAGCGCGACCGCCGCGTGCGCCGCCGCCTCGAGGCGCGCTCCGTGCGGCCGAGCGCCGAATGGCTGCAAACTCTCGCCGACGATCCCGGCCGTTTCCTGAAGCTCAGGATCGCCGCCGAAAAGGCGCGGCGGCTGCGCGCCGGCGGCGGCCCGCTGGAGGATGACGATTGATGCCGCGCCGGCTCGCGCTCGCGATTTGTCTTTTGTTCCTGCCGCTCTCGCGCGCCGCGGCGCTGGAGGAGGGGGCGCCGGTCGGCCGCGTCGAGGTCCGTGTCGAGCTGCCGTCCGAGACGCCCTATGTCGGCGAGCCGCTGCGGCTGGTGATCCGCTCGGCCATACGCGGCCGCATTCTGCTCGACCATATCGTCCAGCCCGCTCTCGTCGATTTCGACTGGCAGCAATTCGGCGTCGACACATCGAGCGAGGCGATGATCGACGGTTTCTGGACGCCGGTCGTCGAGCGCGTGCTGATGATCTATCCGCTGCGCGCCGGACGGCTCACGATCCCGCCCTTCAAGCGCCGCATCGCCTATCGGATAGAGGAGAGCGGCAAGGTCGAAGCGGAATATGAGTCCGCGCCTTTCGAGATTGTCGTGCGCGCGCGGGGCGGTCTCGTTGCGCCGGGAGAGAGCTTTCTGCCGGCCGAGAGCCTGCGCATCACGGACGCCTGGGATCCCGAGCCGGACAAGATTCCCTTCGGCGAGACGGCGCGGCGCACGATCACAGTGGACGCCGATGGCGTCACCGCCGAACGTCTGCCGCCGCTGCCCGATTTCCGCGCGCCGGGACTCATCACTTTCGCCGCCCCGGTCGAGCGGCGCACGATCGTCACCGACCAGGGGCCGCGCGCGCGCGCCGTCTATCGCTGGAGCGTGCGGCCGGTGTCGTCGACCTCCGCCTTCGCGCCGCCGATCCGGATGAAATGGTTCGACGTCGCGACGCGGCGGATGCGGGAGGCCATAGCGCCCGAACGGCGCGTCGCCTTCATCGAGGCGGCGCGCGATCGGGCCGCCGCGCGGGCGCGCGAGAGCCCCGGCGTCTTCTCGGCTCGGCCCCTCGTCGCCGCGCTGGCGGGCTTCGTCGCGACGGGGGCGCTGGTCATTCTCTTGTCGACCTTCTCGGCGGGCGGCGCGTTCGAGCGACGGCCCGCCGCGCTCGGGGCGTTGCGCCGCGCCGCCCGGGCAGGGGACGCCGCCGCCTTTCGCCGCGCGGCCGCAGATCTGGCGCAGGCGGATCAGCCGCGCTGGCGCGCGATCCTCGCGCGCGCGGACATAGGCCCGCCGCTCGCCGCGCTCGACGTCTCTCTCTACGGCCGCGAGCCGAAGGCGCCGCCGCCCGCTCTCGCGCCGCTCGCGCGCGCTATCGGCGCGGCGTGGACGAAACGCGACGCGAAACAGCGTCGGCCACGCGCATGACGCTCGGGCGGGTTTCGCCGCCGTATCCGTCGATTGCGGGGCGCCGACGCATCGGGACGAGGCGCCCGCGCCCGCCTGCCTGCTGCATCCGCAATGCTGCGCGGCGGGCTTTGTCGCCTTCTCCTTCCTCGCGAGCGTCGCATCCTTCGTTTCGCTCCCCGTCTCGGCGGGGGAAGAGACGTTTCTCGCGGTCGCCGCCGCGCCCGGCCTTCGCGGGCCGGAGCCCGCGCCGCCCTCTCTCGGCTGATCCGCGGCGGCCTCATGCGCCGCCTCTTCGCCCGAGCGCGCGCCTCGCTTTGACGGCGCGCCCGGCGTTGCGGCCGTCGCCGGACATTTTGCGATGTCTGATACGATTTCCGGTTGATCAGTGCGCGGACGAAACAACAGCCCCTCACCCTGAGGAGCCCGCGAAGCGGGCGTCTCGAAGGGTCGAAGTCGCGCGCGCTGGATCATCCTTCGAGGCTTTTTGCTTTCCGCAAAAAGCGCCTCATGTATGGACGGCCCCCGTTGCGCAAGAAAAAAGATCGGCGTTTGGGCTCGGCTGGGAGCGGTCATGTATCCGGCCTGTTCGCGCGGCGCATGACCGCTGGCCCAAAGGGGTTTCGCCGAACGGATTCCCATCAGGATGACGCGCTGCGGCGCGCACTGAGAACCTGACCCAAAAGTTTCTTGTTCGCGCCGCAGTTGCGTGATTCTGGGGTTCCGAAGCATCGGAGAATGATTCG
>NZ_BGJX01000017.1 GCF_009811655.1 Methylosinus sp. Ce-a6
GGGCAGCATTGTTATCTGGCGCGGCCTCGCGCGCCTAACCGATATCGCTGAGTGCATTTGTGGGTAATTGAAAGCCGCCGTGGGCCGTCTGGCGACAGGGGAATCGCTTGAAACTCAGCGCCAGGGCCGAGTTATTGCTCGGAAGAGGTAGTCGTCGTTCCAGGCGGCTGTTTTCTTTTTGATTTTGAGGCTGGCCTTATCGGGTATGTCCTTGATGAGGTTGAGAGCCGCGTGTTTGATCGTCGCCATGTTGGCGGGTCCGTTCTCGGTGCGAAGACGCATCAGGTCCAGGCCGCTTTGGCCGACGGCATAAGCGACGGCGACGCGGAATGCTCAGAGGCGATCCGGGACTTGGTCGAGACCGTCACCGTCTTTCGGGACGGCGCGCGTCCCGGCGGCGTCCAGGTCGAAATCTCCGGTCGCCTGACCGCCTTGCTCGGCGAGCAGGCGTTTCCCAATCGGGTCAAAGGAGTGTGGGGTAAGATGGTAGCGGAGGAGGGATTCGAACCCCCGACACAAGGATTATGATTCCTCTGCTCTAGCCGACTGAGCTACTCCGCCTCCATGACCGAATTCGGTCGGGCGTCGGCGATATAGTCAACCGCAGCCAAAAGTGTCAAGCCGTCCCAACTCCGCGAAAAGTCCGCGACCCGTGTGGGTCGTCGCCGGCGCGGGGCGGCGCAAGCGCTGCCGGGCGCGGGCGCGGAGATTCTCGAGGGAGGCGAGGGATCCGCTGAGCGGCGGCTCGGGTTCTGCGCCGCCGCTCGACATTCGGAGACAAGCGGCCTGATCGCGCCCTCGGCGCCCCTCGAGAATCGATCGGGGGCCGCTTCGGTGTTGACAGGCCCGTCGCTCGGCTGTCAGCTCGCGTCGCTTCCCGGCCGTCATCCGCGCCGGGGGCGTCGACCGCCGAAAGCCATGCTCCAGTCCTTGCCGGCGCGCGCGGCGCGCGCGCTCATCCTGCTCTATCGGCTCAGCCTGTCGGCGTTCGTCGGCCGCGACTGTCGCTATTTGCCGAGCTGCTCCGAATATGCCGATGAGGCCATCGGCCGACATGGCCTCTGGGCCGGCGGCTGGATGGGTTTCGCGCGCCTCTGCCGCTGCCGGCCGGGCGGCGGCGAGGGATATGATCCGGTCCCCGAAACGACGCCCGCGTCGGCGCATCCGCTCGCGCCCTGGCGTTATGGCGCGTGGCGGCGGCCGGCCGTCTGCGAGGCCGTCGAGCCCGATTGATCAGGAGCGCGCCATCAGCTCCACGGCGAGGCCGTAGATGCGCAGGCGGATCGGCTCGGGCAGCGCGCGCAAGGCCTCGAGATAGGTCTGGCCGAGGGCGCAGGTCTTCTTGTCGTCGAAGGGCGAATCGGGCGTCTTGCCGTCGAGCAGCGAGTCGATCTCCGGCTTGCGCAGCCCGCGCGCGGCGAGCGCCTTCTCGAGCGCGCGAAAATCCTCCTCGCTGGGAGCCGAGCGCTCGAGCTGGCTGGCCCGGCCGCTGGCGATCGCCTCGAGGCCGACCACCGCCATCTCGGCGGCGAGCGCGCGCCGCCGCGCGGCGAAGCTGTGGAAGTCTTGATCCACGCCGCCATAGAGAAACGCCGCGCACAGCTTCTCGTTCTCGGCGGAAATGGCGCGCAGCACGTCGAGCTGCAGATCGAAGACGCGGGAAAGGGCGACGGGCTCCGCCTTGGCGGCGAGCACGCCGCGCGCCTGGCGCAGCCGGCGCACCGATTCGGCGAGATAGAAATCGACGCTCGTCGTCTGCGCGCCCTCCGCCGCCCGTTCATCCGCGAAAGCCTCTATGGCGGCGGCGTAATCGGCCGGAAAGGCCTGACGCAGGCGCAAAAAAAACATCCGATATTCCTGCGCGGCGGCGATCGCCTGCTCGACGCGCGCGCGCGCCGCGAGGCGCGGGTCGACCGGCTCCGGCGCCGGGGCAACGTCGGCGATGGGGATTTCCGGCGCCGGCCCGGCGGCCTTCTTGCCGGGTCCGAGCGCCATCATCACCAGTCCGAGGCCGAGGCAGATCGCGACGATCGCGCCGGTCGCCAAAGCGAGCAGCCTTTCCAAGAACATGGTCGGTCTCTCGATAGCCCGCTCGGCGGGGAATGGGACTTAAGTCTTACGCAATCTACGAACCGAAAGGCTTTTTTAGCCTAATCCTGCGGGGCGGACAAAGGTCGGCGCGCCGCCGCGCCGCGCCACGAGGCTCGAGGCGCGCGCCTGCTTGGCGCGATAGGCGACGAGAAGGGCGATGTGCCGCGTGAGATCATAGGTCCAATGGCCGGCGCGGGCGCGCTCGGCGCGCAGCGCGCGCTCGAGCTCCCTCAGCACGGCGGCGGCCGCCTCCGGCGTCTCGGCGGCGATGGCGGCCGGAGTCAGGCGATGGAAAGAGCGCAGGAAATTCTCGCGGCGATAGGCGCTCGCCTTCTGGCGCAAGGCGATCTGCAGGCTTTCCCGCGCCGCGGCGCGCATACGCTCGGGCGCTCCGGGGCGGTCGGGCTTTCTCGATGTCGGGCGGGGCATGGCGGTCCTCCAACGCGCGAGCATGATCGAGGAGGGGGAACCGGGGATAAGTATTTTGTCCGTTGAATAGGATTAAATTCATGATATCGTCGCCGCAACCTCGGCCGAGGGCCGTGACCTTTCGAACAAGCGATTTGACGAGATGCGCGGCCGACGAAACGCTCCTGTCCGCTCTTCCGCGCTCTGCTCCGCCGCCGCGGCGGCCGCCTGCGGCGTCGCTCCCCGCGAATTGCGCGCGTCGACCCGCGGCCGCGCGCCCGTCGCCGCGGCGCGCCATCTCGCTCTCTATCTCGATCATGTCGCTTTCGGCGCGAGCCTTTCGGCCTGCGCGCGCGCCTTCGCGCGCGACCGCGCGAGCGTGCGCCACGCCTGCGCGCGCATAGAGGATCGCCGCGACGACGAAGATTTCGATCGCGCCGTCGCCGCGCTGGAACAAGCGCTCGGCGCGCAGAAACGGCTCCTCGAATCGCTCGCCCTTTCCTTCACCCTCGATCCGACAGGAGACGATTCATGAGCTTGAACCAGCGGCGAATGAACGAGGATTATGAGCGCCCGCTTCGTCGCCTCCTCGAGGCGATGAGCGAGCCCGGCGCCGAGGCGATGCCCGATCGGCTGGGCGGCGGCTCCGTCGTGATCGCGGCGCCGCGCAAGGGCGTCACCGTCGCGCGGGCGCGGCTTCCCGGAAAGATCGCCGCAGAGGCGGCGGCGCGAGGGCTCGCGCATTGGGAGGGTGTCGGAGAGGCGCGACGGCTTCGGCTGACGCAAGAGGGCCGCGCTCATTTGAAGCGCCTCGCCGCGCCCGCGCAGGCCGATCCGTTTCGCGCGCAGCACGGGGCTCTGACGCCGCGCGTCGTGGAGAAAGGCGCGCGTCCGACGCTCGTCGACGAGGGCGAGAGCCCGCTCGCCTGGCTCGCGCGCCGCAAGGACCGCGCCGGGCGCCCCTTTCTCGCGCCGGAGCAGATCGAAGCCGGCGAACGCTTTCGGCGCGATGTGACGCAGGCCAATATTCTCCAGCGCGTCACCGCCGATTGGGAGGCTTCGATCGGCTCCGCGCGCCAAGGGGGCGCCGGCGCCAATGTCGCCGATGTGGCGATCGACGCGCGCCGGCGCCTGGCGCGGGCGTTCGACGCGGTGGGGCCGGAGCTCGCCGGGCTGCTCACCGACGTCTGCGGCTATTTGAAAGGCCTCGAGCTCGTCGAGAGCGAACGCGGCTGGCCGCAGCGCTCCGCCAAAGTGGTGCTGAAAATCGCGCTGGAGCGCCTCGCGCAGCATTATGGTCTGGCGAGCGAGGCGCAGGGGCCGGAGCGCGCGCATCGCCTGCTGCATTGGGGAACCGAGGACTATCGTCCGCGCGTGTCCTGAGCCGAGGGAAACCGAGCGAAAGCGGCTCGGTTGACAGAGCAGCGCTTTCGGCGCATGAATTGCGTCATATTGCAATGCAATATGACGCGTCGCGCCGCGATGCGGTCGTCACTCTGATCGGGGAGTCGCCATGATGAAATTCATCATGTCTCATCGTTCCCCGGGCCGCGCCTAGAGAGTTCAGGCAATGAGCCCGGTTCTCAGAATTCCGGGCTGTCCTCTCTCGCGCGCCATCCGGCCGACCCCGTCGGTCCCGACGGCTCTCTCACGAAAGACTTTCCGGAACGAATAGCGACAAGGGCCCCGCGCCCCCCTCGCCATTCATCGTTTCTCCATACCAGGGATCGGGACGTTCGCGCGTCCCGCGCGATTCATGTCCGCCTATTTGACCACGTTGCGCTTCGCGCTCCGCTATTGGCTCCTCTCGCCGCGCCTGCTGGCCGCGATGCTCGTCGCGCGCCTTCTCTCCAATATCGTCGACGTCTTCGTTCCCGTGGCGTCCGGCCGCCTCGCCGATGTCGTCGCCGGCGAGCCGCGCGACCTCGGGACGGCGCTCGCCGCTCTCGCGGCGTTTCTCGGCACGGTGCTGCTGTTTCATTGCCTGCGCAATTTCGTCGCCTTCTCTGTCTGCCATGTCGCGGCTCACGCCATGGCGGCGCTGGTGCGCGACGCCTTCGCGCGTGTGCAGCGCTTCTCGGCCGATTGGCACGCCAACGCTTTCGCCGGCGCGACGGTGCGCAAGATCACGCGCGGCGTCTGGGCCTTCGATACGCTGACCGACACGCTCATCTTCGGCATGTTGCCGGCGGCGACGGTCATTGTCGCGATCACTTGCCTCTTGTCCTGGCGCTGGCCGCTGCTCGGCCTCGTCGTGACGATCGGCATATCGCTGTTTCTGGCGCTTGGCGTGGGCCTCTCGCTCGGCTGGATCAGCCCGGCCGCGCAGATCTCGCAGGCGCTCGACTCCACGGTGAGCGCGCGGCTCGCCGATTCGATCACCGGCAATCAGATCGTCAAAGGCTTCGCCGCCGAAGCGCGGGAGGACGAGAGCTTCGCGGCGCTCATCGCCGAATGGCGAAAACGCACGCTCGTCTCCTGGTATCGCGGCTCCACGGTCGGGCTGTTGCAGGCGATCGTGATGATCGCGATGCAGGCGGCGCTGCTCGGCTGTGGGCTCATGCTGTGGTCGCAGGGCGGCATGTCGACGGGCGATGTGGTGAGCCTCATCGGCATACAAGGGCTCATCAACGGCTATTTGCGCGACATTGGCGAGCATGTGCGCAATCTGCAGCGCGCCGTGAACGAGATGGAGGATGTCGTCGAATTCGCCGCGCAGGAGCCCGACGTCGTCGACGCCCCGGGCGCGACGCCGCTCGTCGTGAAGCGCGGCGAGATCGTCTTCGACGATGTGACCTTCGGCTATCCGAATGCGCGCAAGCCGCTCTATGAGAATTTCTCGCTGACGATCCGGCCCGGCGAGCGCGTCGGCCTCGTCGGCGCCTCGGGCGCCGGCAAGACCACCTTCGTCAAGCTGCTGCAACGCCAGTTCGATCTCGACAAGGGCCGCATTCTCATCGACGGGCGCGATATCGCCATGGCGACGCAGGCGTCGCTGCGGCGCGCGATCGGCATCGTCGCGCAGGAGCCGATCCTTTTCCACCGGCCGCTCGGCGAGAACATCGCTTACGGTCGGCCGGAAGCGGCGGCTTACGAGATCGCGGAGGCGGCGCGCCTCGCCCATGCCGACATTTTCATCGAGCGTCTGCCCGACGCTTATGAAACGCTCGTCGGCGAGCGCGGCGTGAAGCTCTCGGGCGGCGAGCGCCAGCGCGTGGCGATCGCGCGCGCGATTCTCGCCGCGACGCCGATTTTGGTGCTGGACGAGGCGACCTCCTCGCTCGACTCCGTCTCCGAATTCCACATTCGGGCGGCGATCGAGCAATTGTCGGCGGGACGCACGACGATCGTCGTCGCGCATCGTCTGTCGACGGTGCGGCGGCTCGACCGCATATTGGTGTTCGACCACGGCCGCATCGTCGAGGATGGCTCGCATGAGGAGCTGATGCGCCTTTCGGGCGGCGTCTATCGCCGTCTGTTCGAGACGCAGATCGGCGCGGGCGACACGCTGGAAGCGGCGATCGAGCGGGCGGGGTGAGACGCCAGCGACGGAAGGGCGCTCATCGCGAGCGGAGCGATCCAGGGGCCGGCCTTGCGGCTCTGGATCGCGTCGCTCCGCTCGCGATGACAGCCGCCTGATCAAACCCACAGGATCGGCGTGGCGTATCGCTCGAAGGCGCGGTCGTGGGTGACAATGGTCAGCTCGCGGCGTCGCGCCTGGGCGATGATCATGCGGTCGAAAGGATCGCCGTGATGCGGCGGAAGGCGCGCGGCCGCGACGGCGTCCTTCGCCTCGATCGACAGAAGCTCGCAGCGGAGCGCGGCGACCGCCTCCAGGAAGTCGAGATTTCCGGGCAATCGGCCGGAGGCCGACTTGATCTCGAACTCCCATACGGAAGCGACGCTCACGAAGAGCATCTGCTTTTCCGCGATCGTCTCGACCGCCTCGGGTGGAAGCCGCGGCTCGCCGAGCATCCACCACAACACGACATGGGTGTCGAGGATCAAGGACAGTCCTTCTCAGCCGAGGCGCCGAAGAACGCTTCTATATCGGCGTCCATCCGCTTCCACGCCTCCCATCCGGGCCAGGCGGCCCGACCCGCCCATGCGCCGATGATCGCCTTGCGGTCGAATTCAGCCGGCGCAGGCTCGACCGCGACGATTTTGACGAGCGGCTTGCCGGCCTTGGCGATGACGACCTCCTCACCTCGCAAAGCCGCATCGATCAGCTTCGAAAGGTTCGTCTTGGCCGCATGGATGTTGGTGACGGACATATAATAAACATAGCATCCGAGCGGCGCATTGTCTAGCTAGGTTAGCTAATACAGGTCAAGCGTCGGTTCCGCCGTCGCCGCCGCCCCAGTCGCTTCCCCCGGAGCCGGAGCTACGCTCGGAGCCGCCGATCGGCCACGACACGCCGACGCCGCCGCCCGACGAGGGCATGCGCGAGGCGATCGCGCCGGCGAGGCGCGAGAAGGGCATGGATTGCAGCCACACATGGCCCGGCCCGACGAGCCGCGCGAAGAAGAAGCCCTCGCCGCCGAAGAACATGGATTTGACGCCGCCGACCGGCACGACGTCGAAGGAGATGCCCGCGGTCTGCGCGACGAGACAGCCCGAATCGACATGCAGCTCCTCGCCCGGCGCGAGCTCGCGCTCGACCACCGTGCCGCCCGCGTGGACGAAGACGATTCCGTCGCCCGAAAGGCGCTGCATGATGAAGCCTTCGCCGCCGAAAAGGCCGGTCATGATCTTCTTCTGGAAGGCGATGTCTATGGCGACCCCGAGCGCGCCGGCAAGAAAAGTGTCGCGCTGGCACATGAGCTCGCCGCCATATTGCGAAAGCTGCAGCGGCAGAATTTTGCCCGGATAGGGCGCGGCGAAAGCGACCTGCGCGGGGCCGTAGCCATTGTTGGCGAAACGCGTCATGAACAAGGTGGAGCCGGAGAGCGCGCGCTTGGCGCCGCGCCAGAGCTTGCCGAGGAGGCCGCTGTCCTGATCGGCGCCGTCGCCGAAGATCGTCTCCATGGCGACCGCGCCGTCCTTGAACATCATGGCGCCGGCTTCGGCGATGCAGGCCTGGCCGGGATCGAGGGCCATCTCGACGAATTGCATCTCATGGCCTTTGACCTCGAAGCGCAGCGCCTCTGCGGGCTCCGAGCGCGCCGGCTCCGCCGAAACCGAGGGCACGGATTGGTAAGGCCCCAGAATACCGCCGCCGCCGAGAAAACCGCCGCCGTCGTTCGAGCTCATGCTGCCCCCTCATCGAGTTGCGACGCTGGAGCTTGCCAGACATTCGCGACCTTTTCAAAGCAAGGGCGCTCTCCTTCTCCCACTCGTGGGAGACGGTGGCCCGCGCAGCGAGGTCGGATGAGGGCGGCTGAGGTTTGCATAGCGGACAGAGGTTTCGAGATCGTCGCCGCGGCTCGAACCCTCATCCGACCCTCGCTGACGCGAGGGCCACCGTCTCCCGCGAGCGGGAGAAGGAAGCGCGCGGCGCGATTACGCTATAGCGGCCGTCTTGCCGCGCGCGCGCTTGCGCTCGTTCGGATCGAGGAAGGTCTTGCGCAGGCGGATCGACTTCGGCGTCACCTCGACGAGCTCGTCGTCCTCTATATAGGCGAGCGCCTTCTCCAGCGTCATCTTGATCGGCGGCGTCAGGCGCACGGCCTCGTCCTTGCCGGCGGCGCGGATGTTGGTGAGCTGCTTGCCCTTCAGCACATTGATCTCGAGGTCGTTGTCGCGCGTGTGCTCGCCGACGATCATGCCGCGATAGACCTTCCAGCCCGGCTCGATCATCATCGGGCCGCGATCCTCGAGCTTCCACATGGCGTAGGCGACCGCCTCGCCCTGCTCATTGGAGATCAGCACGCCATTGCGGCGGCCGGCGATCTCGCCCTTGTGCGGCGCATAGGCATGGAACAGGCGGTTCATGATCGCCGTGCCGCGCGTGTCGGTCAGCAATTCGCCCTGATAGCCGATGAGGCCGCGCGTCGGCGCATGGAAGACGAGACGCAGGCGATTGCCGCCCGAGGGGCGCATTTCGATCATCTCGGCCTTGCGCTCGGACATTTTCTGCACGACGACGCCGGAATGCTCCTCGTCGACGTCGATGACGACCTCCTCGATCGGCTCCAGCGCGTCCCCGGCCTCGTCCTTCTGAAACACGACCTTGGGACGCGAGACGCCGAGCTCGAAGCCCTCGCGGCGCATCGTCTCGATCAGAATGGCGAGCTGCAATTCGCCGCGGCCGGAGACGATGAAGGATTCGCCGCCGGGCGAATCTTCCACGCGCAACGCGACATTGCCTTCCGCCTCCTTGAAGAGACGGGCGCGGATCATGCGGCTCGTGACCTTGTCGCCCTCGGTTCCCGCCAGCGGGGAATCATTGACGAGGAAGGTCATGGACAGCGTCGGCGGATCAATCGGCTGCGCCTGCAGTGGCTCGCTCACCTCGAGCGCGCAGAGCGTGTCGGCGACGTTATATTTCTCGAGGCCCGCTATGGCGACGATGTCGCCGGCCTCCGCCTCGTCGATCGGCTGGCGCTCGATGCCGCGGAAGGCGAGAATCTTCGAGACGCGGCCCTGCTCGACGACCTTGCCAGCGCGGTCGAGCACCTTCACCGCCTGATTGGGCTTCACGCTGCCGGCGAAGACGCGGCCGGTGATGATGCGGCCGAGATAGGGATTGGCCTCGAGCAGCGTGCCGAGCATACGGAAGCCGCCCTCCTCGATCTTGGGCTCGGGCACATGCTTGACAACGAGATCGAACAGCGGCGCCATGCCGTCCTGGGGGCCGGTGGGCTCCTCGGCCATCCAGCCCTGCTTGGCCGAGCCGTAGATGATCGGGAAGTCGAGCTGCTCGTCGGTGGCGTCCAGCGCTGCGAAAAGATCGAACACCTCATTGACGACCTCGCTGATGCGGGCGTCGGGCTTGTCGACCTTATTGATGCAGACGATCGGCTTGAGGCCGATCTTCAGCGCCTTGCCGACGACGAATTTCGTCTGCGGCATCGGCCCCTCGGCCGCGTCCACCAGCACGATGGCGCCGTCCACCATGGAGAGGATGCGCTCCACCTCGCCGCCGAAATCGGCATGGCCGGGGGTGTCGACGATATTGATGCGCGTGTCCTTCCAGGCGATGGAGGTCGCCTTGGCCATGATGGTGATGCCGCGCTCTTTCTCGAGATCGTTGCTGTCCATCACCCGCTCGGCGACGCGCTGATTCTCGCGAAAGGCGCCCGATTGCTGGAGCAGCCGGTCGACGAGCGTCGTCTTGCCGTGGTCGACGTGGGCGATGATGGCGATGTTGCGCAGCTTCATGGGATTAGAGCCGATCGGTTCGCGGGCGAAGCGCGACCCGGCGCTCCTTTCAGGGCGCGAGGCAGGCCGCAGCTTTTTGCAGTGCGGCATCTCATACAGGAGCGCGGCGCGAATGGGAAGCGTGACGGGAGGGCGCGCAATGATTCACCCGCAGGACCGGCTCACTCCGCCGCCGGAACCTCGCGCAGCCCCGGAAAGGCGGTCACCTCCCCCCTCGCCTCGCAGAGCGCGCGGCGACGCGCTTGGATGGCGAAACGCGCCTGGTCCAGCGCCAGCGACACCACATGCAGCGCGGTCCCGTCCATATTGCGCAGCCTCAGGTCCGCGACGGAGCTGACCAGCGCCTGGTCCAGCTCGCGCTCATAGCCGTCGAGCTCGGCGATATCCTGCGCGACGCGGGCGGCGGGCGGGATCTGGAGCAGGCGCTCGATCAGCTTCTCGGAACGCTCATGTGTCTTCGTCCGCATGCGGCTCGCGAGCGCCGCGGCGGCCGAGCCGACGAGCGACATCAGCATCGCGCCGAGATAGAAGAAGTCGCTGTATTTATCGAAGAATCCGTGCTCGTTGCCGTCGATGAAGTCGATCGCGCCCTGATGCGCCGGCACGGCCGAATTCTTGTCGGTGGACGGCGCCTCGATATAATTGGCGAGCGGCGCGAGCGCGGCGATCGTCGATCGATGGACCAGGAATTGGCGCGTCGCCTCGCCGGCCGCGCTCGCCGGTATGGAGCCCCGCCCGACCAGCATCACGGCGACGCTCGTGGTCTCGACCGCCTGAATCGGACGCGGCGGGTCGCCGCCGAAGGCGCCATGGACGATCTCGACGGCATCGAGCGTCGGATAGCGCTTGGCGATGGCCTTGGCCTCCGCCACGGGGAGGAAGACGGGCGGCTTGCCGCCGACGGCGAGCTGATGGAGCACCTCGCTCGCCGGGCCGATCTGGGGAATCGTCACCAGAAAGACCGCATCGATCTTGCGGGCGCGCAGCGCCGCCTCGACCTCGGCGGGCTGGAGCATGACTGTCGTGACGCTCTGCTCGTGAATTTCATATTGGGCCAGGATCGTCTCGAGCAGGCGGACATTGCCGCGCGCGCCGGCGATCTCCTGGACGACGCCGATCCTCTTGCCGCGCAGATCGGCGACGCGCTTGATCTTGGAGCCCCCCGGCGCGACGAGCACGGCGGCGTTGCGGTGCAGGACGACGAGCGCCTGCGCCGAGGGCGGCAGCGCGTCGCTGCGCGCCACGGCGAGCTCGGCCGAGCCCTGCCCGAGCGCCGCCGCGGCCGCCGCGGTGTCGGCGACCGGCACGACCTTCAGCCGCACCGGCTCGTGATGATGGGAGAAGACCTGCGCCGCCGCAGTGAGCAGGCGCAAATCCTGCGTCCCTTGCGCGACCGCGACGCGCAGCTCCGCCGGCCGGTTGTAGAGATAGAGGGCCGTCGCCGCCCCGCCGACGAGGACGAGGCAGGCGATCAGGACCGCCAGAACGGTTCGCAGCATAGGATCAGCCTCGGTTGCGAAGCCGAATGTGCTCATATAGTGCGACCAATTCTCGTTTTCACCGCGGCGAAGTCGTGGAGCCTGGAGCATTTCCGTTCGAAAATGCTCCATTTTCGTCCTGAGCGAATTCTGATCGCTCGAACGTTTCCATTCGAGCGAAAAGCAGCTCTAAGACTTTTCCTTCGCGCCGCGGGCGCTGCGCTTGGCGAGCGTGCGCAGGCGTAGCGCATTGAGCTTGATGAAGCCCTCGGCGTCGCGGTGGTCATAGGCGACCGCGCCCTCCTCGAAGGTGACGAGCTCCTTGTCGTAGAGCGAATAGGGGCTCTCTCTGCCGACGACATGGGCGCTCCCCTTGTAGAGCTTCAGCCGCACGCGGCCGGTGACCAGCTCCTGGCTCTTGTCGATCAGCGCCTGCAGCATCTCGCGCTCGGGCGCGAACCAGAAGCCGTTGTAGATCAGCTCCGCATAGCGCGGCATCAGCTCGTCCTTGAGATGCGCCGCGCCGCGGTCGAGCGTCACGCTCTCTATGCCGCGATGGGCGACGAGCAGAATGGCTCCGCCGGGCGTCTCGTACATGCCGCGCGATTTGATGCCGACGAAGCGGTTCTCGACGAGATCGAGCCGGCCCACGCCATGGGCGCGGCCGAGCTCGTTGAGCCGGGTCAGCAGCGCCGCCGGCGAGAGCGCCACGCCGTCCACGGCGACGGCGTCGCCTTTCTCGAAGTCGATCGTCACATATTGCGCGACGTCCGGCGCCTTCTCCGGATCGATGGTGCGGGAGCAGACGTAGTCGGGCGCCTCTTCCGCCGGGTCCTCGAGCACCTTGCCCTCGGAGGAGGTGTGCAGGAGATTGGCGTCGACCGAGAAAGGCGCCTCGCCGCGCTTGTCCTTGGCGATCGGAATCTGGTTCTTCTCGGCGAAATCGATGAGCGCGGTGCGGGAGGTGAGGTCCCACTCGCGCCAGGGGGCGATGACGTTTATGTCCGGCTCCAGCGCGTAATAGCCGAGCTCGAAGCGCACCTGGTCATTGCCCTTGCCGGTCGCGCCATGGCAGACGGCGTCGGCGCCGAGCTTCCTCGCGATCTCGATCTGCTTCTTGGCGATGAGCGGCCGGGCGATCGAGGTTCCGAGCAGATAGAGCCCCTCATATTGGGCGTTGGCGCGGAACATGGGGAAGACGAAGTCGCGGACGAACTCCTCGCGCAGATCCTCGATGAAAATATGCTCGGGCTTGACGCCGAGCAGCTCGGCCTTGGCGCGGGCGGGCTCCAATTCCTCGCCCTGGCCGAGGTCGGCGGTGAAGGTCACCACCTCGCAGCCATAGGTCGTCTGCAGCCATTTGAGGATGATCGAGGTGTCGAGGCCGCCGGAATAGGCGAGAACGACGCGTTTGATGTCTTTCTTGGAGCGGGTCATTCGAGAATCTTCTTTCGGCGCCGCCTCGCGCGGGCGCAGGTCACACTTCGCATGTCGCGCCGCGACTATAGAGACGCGCCGCCCGCGCGCAAGCCGGAGCGCGCCGTGAGCAGAGCGGATCGGGTGAAGGTTTCCTCATCCTGAGGAGGCGGCGCAGCCGCCGTCTCGAAGGACGAGGAAACCTTCATGCGCCGCCTTCTGGAACTCGCCCTCGTGCTTTTAAGACGGCTCCTGCGGAGCCTCCTCAGCATGAGGGCGAGGGTCGCCGTCCTTCCCCGATCAGCCCGGCGCCGTTAGCCATCGGTCTCGTCATCGCCGTCCCGGCGCGCTACAATGGATCATGAGCACGAAGCGAGTCGCGCCGCGGGCGGCGGCGCGGGGCCTCACGCCGGCGCGCCGCGCCGCGCTGGATATTCTCACCAAGGCAAATCGGCCGGTCGGCGCCTATGAGATGATCGATCTTCTCGCCGACGAGAAGGGAAAACGGCCGGCGCCGATTTCCGTGTACCGGGCGCTCGGCTATCTGCTCGATCAGGGCCTCGCCCATCGGCTGGCGTCCCGCAACGCCTTCGTGGTCTGCGGTCACTCCCATGAGGCGGGCGAGCCGGTGATCTTCCTCATCTGTGACGAATGCGGCGAAGTGAGCGAGGCGACCTGCCCCGAGCTGACTCGCGGCCTCGCCGCCCTCACCGCCTCGGCCGGCTTCGAGCCGCGAACGCGCGTCGTCGAGATCGCAGGGCTTTGCGGGCGCTGCGCCGCAGCGCCGGGAAAGGACGGCCGAGGCGCTCTCGTCGAGTGACTTGCCGAGTGACTTGCCGAGTGACGTGCCGAGCGACTTGCCGAGCGACCCGCCGAGTGAGAACTTTACCATCGGACAAAGGATTGGTGTCGACGCCGTCGCCGATCTTCGTCAATATCGGCGATCGCGCCCCAAGTGATGGGGGGAATCAACCGTCACGTCTACCCTGAGCAGACATCGATGCTCATATTGACTGGAGACAGGCTTCCCGCCGCGGCCGGCACAATCTTTGCCTCGCATGTCCTGAACTCGGTCTTGGACCAGTCGACAGGGGTGGGGCGGTCGACGGCGAAGACGAGAGGCGGCCCGATCGGTTTCGCGCCGCCGGGAATCGTGAGCCATAGCGCTCGAGCGACAGGTGCCCCATGACGAACTCGGACGTTTTTGCGGATTTTGCGCGGTCCTTCAGAGGAAGACGGGCCGTGGAGATGACGCTCTCCGACTACCTCGACCTTTGCCGCGAAGATCCGAAAACCTATGCGAGCGCCGCGGAGCGTATCCTCGACGCCATCGGCGAGCCGGAGCTCATCGACACATCGCGCGACCCGAGGCTCGGCCGCATCTTCATGAACCGCACCATCCGCGTCTATCCGGCCTTCGCCGAATTCTTCGGCATGGAGGAGACGATCGAGCGGATCGTGAGCTTCTTCCGCCACGCGGCCCAAGGCCTCGAGGAGCGCAAGCAGATTCTCTATCTCCTCGGCCCGGTCGGCGGCGGCAAGTCCTCGCTCGCCGAGCGGCTGAAGGCGCTGATGGAGGTCGATCCGATCTATGTGCTCAAGGCGGGCGAGGAGCTCTCCCCCGTCTTCGAGAGCCCGCTCGGGCTCTTCGATCCGGCGACCGCGGGCGAGATGCTCGAGCAGCGCTATGGCATACCGCGCCGGCGCCTCAACGGGCTCATGAGCCCCTGGTGCCTGAAGCGTCTCGACGAATTCGGCGGCGACATCACCCGATTCACCGTGGTGAAGCTCACGCCCTCGCGTCTGCGCCAGATCGGCATCGCCAAGACCGAGCCCGGCGACGAGAACAATCAGGACATCTCCTCCCTCGTCGGCAAGGTCGATATCCGCAAGCTCGAGAGTCTCGCCCAGGCGGACCCGGACGCCTATAGCTATTCGGGCGGCCTCAACCGCGCCAATCAGGGACTTCTCGAATTCGTCGAGATGTTCAAGGCGCCGATCAAGATGCTTCATCCTCTGCTGACGGCCACGCAGGAGGGAAATTACATCGGCACCGAGAACATCGGCGCAATTCCCTTCTCCGGCATAGTGATGGCCCATTCCAACGAGGCGGAATGGCAGAGCTTCAAGAACAATCGCAACAATGAGGCCTTCATCGATCGCATCTATGTGATCAAGGTTCCCTATTGCCTGCGCGTCACCGAGGAGCAGCACATCTATGAGAAGCTCCTGCACGGCTCCGAGCTCGCCGAGGCGAGCTGCGCGCCGAGCACGCTCGAGATGCTCGCCCGCTTCATCGTGCTCTCGCGCCTGAAGCCGCACGAGAATTCGAACCTCTTCTCGAAGATGCGCGTCTATGACGGCGAGAGCCTTCGCGAGGTCGATCCGCGCGCGCGCAGCATGCTCGAGTATAAGGATGCGGCCGGCGTCGACGAGGGCATGGACGGACTCTCCACCCGCTTCGCCTTCAAGGTTCTGGCGGCGACCTTCAACCACGACACGGTCGAGGTGGCGGCGGACCCCGTGCATCTCATCTATGTGCTAGAGCAGTCGCTGCGCCGAGAGCAGCTGCCGGCGGAGACGGAGAAGCGCTATCTCGAGTTCATCAAGGCCGAGCTCGCGCCGCGCTACGCCGAATTCATCGGCAACGAGATTCAAAAGGCCTATTTGGAGTCCTATCAGGATTACGGCCAGAATCTCTTCGACCGTTACATCGACTACGCCGACGCCTGGATCGAGGACCAGGACTTCAAGGACCCGGACACCGGCCAGCTTCTGGATCGTGACCTGTTGAACCAGGAGCTGACCAAGATCGAGAAGCCCGCGGGCATCGCCAATCCCAAGGACTTCCGCAACGAGGTGGTGAAGTTCGCGCTGCGCTGGCGCGCCGCCAATGAGGGACGCAATCCGTCCTGGGCGAGCTACGAGAAGATCCGCGACGTCATCGAGCGGCGCATGTTCTCCCAGGTCGAGGAGCTGCTGCCGGTCATTTCATTCGGATCGAAAAAAGACACGCAGACAGAAAAAAAACATGCAGAATTCGTAAGCCGCATGATGGCCCGCGGCTATACGGAGCGGCAGGTGCGCCGTCTGGTCGAATGGTACATGCGCGTAAAACAGGCCGGCTGAGCCTGAAAGGGCGAGCCGGCTAAGAACGGGTGATGAAACGATGCACATCGTCGATCGTCGGCTGAACCCCGGAGGCAAGAGCTTCGCGAACCGCCAGCGCTTCCTGCGCCGCGCCAAGGACATGGTGGAGAAGGCGGTTCGCGAGGCGAGCAAGGACCGAGCGATCGGCGATCTGGAGAGCCCCGGGGAGATCACCATTCCCTCCGAGGGCACGCGCGAGCCCACCTTTCGTCACACGACGGGCTCGCGGCGCGATCTCGTGCTGCCCGGCAACAAGGATTATGTCGAGGGCGATCTCATCGAGCGCCCGCAGGGCGAAGGCGAGGGCGACGGGGCCGGCGGTCAGGTCGGCCGCGGCGACGGGCAGGAGGACGCCTTCCGCTTCATCCTCACGCGCGACGAGTTCCTGAGCATCTTCCTGGACGATCTCGAGCTGCCCGACCTCGCCAAAAGGCGAGTCGCCCATACGGAGAAAGAGGGGCTGCGCCGCGCCGGCTTCACCACCACCGGAACGCCGGCCAATCTCGCGCTGCATCGCACGCTGCAGACCTCGCTCTCCCGCCGCATCGCATTGAAGCGCCCGAAGCAGGGAGCGATCGACGACCTCGAGCGCCGGCTCGAGGAGGCGCGGCGCCGCGACGACGCGCAAGACGACGCGACCCGAGGCGACGCGACCCGAGGCGACGCGACCCGAGCCGACGAGACCCGAGGCGACGGCGCGCAAGTCGAGCGGCTCGCCGCCGAGCTCGAGGCGCTGCGTCACAAGAGGGCGCGCATCTCCTATCTCGACCCCATCGACCTGCGCTATCGCCGCTTCGAGCGTTTTCCGAAGCCGGTGACGCAGGCGGTGATGTTCTGCCTGATGGACGTCTCCGGCTCCATGACCGAGCATATGAAGGACCTCGCCAAGCGCTTCTTCATGCTGCTGCACGTGTTTCTGGCGCGCCGCTACAAGCGGGTCGAGATCGTCTTCATCCGCCACACGGATCGCGCCGGCGAAGTGGACGAGGAGACCTTCTTCCGCTCCGCCGAGACCGGCGGGACAATGGTGTCCTCCGCCTTGCAGGAGATGCTGAAGGTCATCCGCGAGCGCTACGATCCGGGCGTCTGGAACATTTACGCCGCGCAGGCGTCGGACGGCGACAATCTCTCCAGCGACAATCCGCAGACGCGCGATCTGCTGCAGAACCACATACTGCCGCTCTGCCAATATTTCGCTTACGTGGAGGTGAGCGGGCCCAACGCCGAGACGCATGGCTATGTGCCCCATCACGGCCAGAGCTCGCTATGGCTCACCTATGCCGCGCTGCAAAAGGAGAACGAAAAATTCCAGATGCGGCGCGTCTCGCGGCGCGAGCACATCTATTCCGTCTTCCGGCAATTGTTCCAGCGGCGCGCCGCAAAGACCGCGGAGGCTCCCTGATGCGCGGCGAACTGCTCTATGAAGGCAAGGACTGGGATTTCGGCACGATCCAGCGCGTGCATGACGCGATAGAGACGATCGCGCACAAGGAGCTCGGCCTCGACACTTTCCCCAATCAGATCGAGATCATCACCGCCGAGCAGATGCTCGACGCCTACGCCTCGACCGGCATGCCGCTCTTCTACAAGCATTGGTCGTTCGGCAAGCGTTTCGCCCAGCACGAGGGCATTTATCGCATGGGGCTGCAAGGCCTCGCTTATGAGATCGTCATCAACGCCGATCCCTGCATCAGCTACATCATGGAGGAGAACTCCGCCACGATGCAGACGCTGGTGATCGCGCACGCCGCCTTCGGCCATAATCATTTCTTCAAGCACAATTACCAGTTCCGCCAATGGACCGATCCCGAAGGCATTCTCGACTATCTCTCCTTCGCCAAGGCCTATATCGCCAATTGCGAGGAGCGCTACGGCCATGCCGAGGTCGAGCGCCTGCTCGACGCCGCCCATGCGCTGATGCCGCAAGGCATAGACCGCTATCCGCGCAAGCGCCCGCTCAATCTGCATATGGAGGAGAAGCGCGAGCAGGATCGCAAGGAGGAGCGCGAGCGCCTCTATGACGATCTCTGGCGCACCGTGCCGGGCCGCGCGCGCGGCGCCAAGCAGATGGCCGGCGACAAGCGCCGCGCCCTGCTCGGCCTGCCGCAAGAGAATATCCTCTACTTCCTCGAGAAGGCCGCGCCGCGTCTGAAGCCCTGGCAGCGCGAGGTGCTGCGCATCGTGCGGCTCATCGCGCAATATTTCTATCCGCAGCAGCAGACCAAGGTGATGAACGAGGGCTGCGCCACCTATTGCCACTACCGCCTGCTCAATCGCCTGCACGAGAAGGGGCGGATCGACGACGGCAGCTTCCTCGAATTTTTGACATCGCACACCAACGCCACGCGCCAGCCCTTCTACGACAGCCCCGCCTATAGCGGCGTCAATCCTTATGCGCTCGGCTTCGACATGATGCGCGACATAGAACGCATCGTGCGCGAGCCGACCGAGGAGGACCGCTATTGGTTCCCCGAGATCGCCGGAACCGGCGACGAGATGGAGGTGCTGCGCAATGTCTGGGCGAATTACCGCGACGACAGCTTCATCGCGCAGTTCCTGAGCCCGCAGCTCATCCGCAAATGGCGGCTGTTCCATGTCGTCGACGATCGTGAGCAGCCGCATCTCGAGGTGACGGCCATCCACAATGAGCGCGGCTATCGCGATCTGCGCCGCAGCCTCGCGGCGCAATACGAGGTCGGCGGATATGCGCCGGACATTCAGATCGTCGATGTCGATCTCGCCGGCAATCGCAAGCTGGTGCTGCATCATCGCGTGCGCGACGGCAAGATGCTGGAGCTGACCAACGCCGCCATGGTGCTCGGCCATCTCGCCAATCTCTGGGGCTATGAGGTGCTGCTGCAGGAGATCGACGCCGGCACGGAACAGGTGCTGAAAGAGCATATGGTGCGGCCGGAGGCCGGTTGAGCGTTGGCCCCCGGCCATTGCGGTCGTCATTGCGAACGCAGCGAAGCAATCAGGGCCGCGGGGCCGCTCCTGGATCGCGTCGTCGCTGCGCTCCCGCGATGACGCTCGGGAGACATCTTCCCTTTCCCGCGAGTCTGTGCGACGGCTGCGTGAACGCCACGCCTCCACGCACGCCGCCCCGATGACCATCAAGCGCAAATATCATCACGGCGCCCTGAAAGAAGCGCTGGTCGAGGCGGCGCTCGAGCTTCTGGCGGAAGGCGGGCCGGCCAATCTCAGCCTCGGCGAGGCGGCCAAGCGCGTCGGCGTGACCGCGGCCGCGCCCTATCGCCATTTCGCCAGCCGCGACGAGCTGCTGAACGAGGTGGCGCGGCGCGGCTTCCTCTCCTTCGGCGCAGCGCTCGAAAAGGCCTGGGACGAAGGCAGGCCCGACGCGGCGACGGCCATGTGGCGCATGTGCGCCGCCTATCTCGCCTTCGCCCGCGCGGAGCCCGGCCTCTACGCCGCCATGTTCGGCTCGGCCGCCTCGCTCGCCAGCGAGCCGTCCGCCGACGCCGCCGATCATGCGCTCGAGATTCTCTGGCGCTCCGTCGTCGCCTTTCTCCAGCAGCGCGGCGCGCCGGCGCAGGGCGCCCGCAAGCTCGCTCTCCAGCTCTGGGCGCTCGCCCATGGCGTCGCCATGCTGGCGATCTCCGGCCATCTCGACGCGGCGAAGGGCCTCGATCCCGGCCCCGTGCTCGACGCGGCCGCGCGCAATCTGATGGAAGCCGCCGTCCGCCGCGCGGAGACCGCGCCGGGCTGATCTCACGTTTCCGCCCGCCGCGCGAGGCGGGCGGAGCGATCCTTCAGCGCGTCGTAGATCGGCTCGTTGCGGATGGCCGCGGCGATGGACATGGCCGCAAAGCACGCCGCCAGCATGGGCAGCAGCAATTGCGAATTATCGGTCATCTCGGTGATGAGGATCATGCCGGTGAGCGGCGCGCGCACGACGGCGGCGAAAAAGGCCGCCATGCCGACGAGCGCGAATTTCATTCCCGCGGCCGCCGCGTCCTCGCCCGGAATCAGCAGGCCGAAGAACAGCCCGATCTCGGCGCCGAGGGCGAGCAGCGGCGCGAACAATCCGCCGGGCGTTCCCGCCGCATAAGAGACGACGCCGAGCGCGAAACGCAGCGCGAAGACGAACGGCAGGACCTCGAACGCGAAGGCTCCGTCCAGCGTGCGCTGCGTGAGGACGTCGCCGCCGCCGACGAGATCGGGCGCGAGAAAGCCGAGCGCGCCGACGCCGGCGCCGACGAGCGCGGCTTTCGCCTCCGCCGGCCAGGCCGAGCGATCGGCTATGTCCAGCGCGCCGAGAATGGCGCGATTGTAAGCGAGGCTCGCGAATCCCATCGCCGCGCCGAGGGCGAGGCTCAGCGGAACGTCGAGAGGGCCGGTCGGAAAATGAGCGGCGACGGTCAGCTCCGGCGCCGGCCCGAGCATGAGACGCACGACGGAGATTGCCCCGACCGAGGCGCCGAGCGCGATCGTCGCATGGCGCATGTCGAAGCGGCGCAACAGCTCCTCGAGCACGAAAGCGGCGCCGGCGAGCGGGGCGCTGAAGGCCGCCGCGAGCCCCGCCCCGGCGCCGGCGGCGAGCAGGGACTGCTGGCCGCTCCAGTCATAGCGGAAGAAGCGGCCGAGCCGATGCGCGAGGGTAGCGCCCATCTGCACCGACGGCCCCTCGCGGCCGAGCGCGAGGCCGGCGCCGATCGCCAACACGCCGCCGACGAATTTCACCGGCAGCAGCAGAGGCGGCGCCGGCGGCTCCTGCCCGTCTATGACCGATTCGACATGCGGAATGCCGCTGCCGACCGCCGCCGGCGCGAAGCGCCGCACGAGCCAGGCCGCGAGCGCCGCCGCCAGCGCAGCGCCGAACGCCATCGTCGCGAAGCCGAGAACGGGGCGGCCCT
The DNA here is from genome assembly GCF_009811655.1 of Methylosinus sp. Ce-a6. Taxonomy (GTDB): domain Bacteria; phylum Pseudomonadota; class Alphaproteobacteria; order Rhizobiales; family Beijerinckiaceae; genus Methylosinus. The sequence goes on from NZ_BGJX01000017.1 coordinate 20,741, forward strand.
CGAACGCGCCGGGCAGGGCGGCGCGCAATCGCTCTGCCGCATCGAGAATGAGCCGAAACGCGCCACAGAGCGCGCCGACCGCGACCCCGGCCAGCAGAGAGACGAGGCCGAGCGGAAACAATCCCGGCAGTTGCGAAGGTTTTGTCTCGGCGATCTCCTCCGCCGGCCCGGCGTAGGCGGCGACATCGGCTTCGAGGACGACATCGGTTTTATCGCCCAGCAGAAGCAGGCGCTCCGCCCCCGCGGCGTCGAGCAGCACCAGGCGGCGCGTCCGGCCGAGCGCCAGCGCGACCGAGGCGGCGTTGCGCCGCCGGCCTCGGCGCGGGCGGCGCCCGAAGGCGAGACGGCGCAGAAATGGCAGCGCCCCGGCGCCGAGGATCGTCGCCAGGACGAGGAGCGCGCGCCCGTCCTCCTCGGAAATGTCGAACATGCGACCGATTCGCGAAAAAAGACCGGGCGCAGCATAGCGCCGGGGCTTGGCGGAAACGAAATAGCGGAGAGGACGAAATAGGGGAGGCCCTTGGCGAAACAGCGATGTTAATGTATATTACATTCACATCGCGGCAGCGTCGCGCGGATTGTCCGCCCGAGCGCGCGATGAGCGAAGGAACTGGAGAGTCCGATCATGGGCTGTCATCGTCACTACCGCACGGGCTATGATTCGCGCGATCGTTTCGGGGACTGCGGACGGCCGTGGAAGCCGCTCGAGCTTCTCGCAATGATTCTCGGCTTCATCGTCTTCTGGCCGATCGGCCTCGCCATCGTCCTCTTCAAGGTCTGGCAGCGAAAATTTGGCTATGAGGGCGATCTCTTCGCCTTCGCGCAGGAGCGCGCCGCCGATGTGCAGGCGCGTTGGAAGGAGGCGACCGGCGAGGCCCGCGCGGCCGGCGGCTGGCGCGGCCCGGGCTTCATGCGTTCTTCCGGCAATGTCGCCTTCGACGATTGGCGCGAGAGCGAGCTCGCCCGCCTCGAGGAGGAGCGCCGCAAGCTCGCCGAGGCCGAGCGCGAATTCACCGAGCACATTGAGGAGCTGCGCCGCGCGCGAGACCGCGAGGAATTCGAATCCTTCATGCGCGCCCGCCGCGACCGCGGCCAGCCGCAAGGGTGAGCGCAGGAATATCATAAACCACGCCGCGACCGGACAGGGCCGCGGCGTTCTTGTTATTGCTTCACCACACCCACTCGCCGCAACTTCTCCCCCGGTTGAGGCGAGGGGAGTTCAGGGCCTCCTAACACATTGATTATGATTCGAAATCTCGCTTAAAAATCAAACGGTTGCTTTTCAACTCGCGCATGCTATAATTTTATTCGAGGGAAAAGTCCATGCAGTTCGACGTCGAAAAATTAGAAAACTTGGTTATTTATGCCTGTCGTAAGGCGGAACGTTCCGCCTTGGGCGCCGTCAAGTTGCACAAGGTGCTGTATTTCTCAGATATGCTGTTCTATGCGGAACATGGGACCGCGATTACAGGTGCGACATATCGCAAACGTCCTTTCGGGCCGACATGCGACGTTCTGCTCAGCAGCCTTCGTTCCTTGGAAAAGCGCGGCGCAATCCGTATTCATGAGGTTGACTATTTTGGCTATCTAAAAAAAGAGTTCGAGTCGCTCACCCAGCCGGAGCTGTCGCGATTCTCGGAGTTGGAAATCGCGCTCGTCGACGAAGTGGTAGATTTCGTCTGCAATGAGAATTCCGCGAAGACAATTAGCGATTTCAGTCACAATCGAGCGTGGGAGAGTGTAGAGTTCGGCGATGTGATTCGCTATAATAGCGTTTTTTCAATATTCCCTACAGATGTATCGCCAGAAGCTATAGAATGGGCCAAGGCAGAGGTAGAACGTCTTGCAAGTGCGCGATCGTCAAAAGCATCCGTGGCGCGTCACGACTTCAGAGATTTTCGAGACCGCGTTCTTCAGGCGCGGGGCGCATGACGTATTTTATGATCTTTTGGATGGTCTCGAGGATCAGTTAAAGATCGATCCGAAATCCTGTGGAGTTCGGATTCCGGGCCACCCGGCAAATTGCTGGATATATCAAAGCCCTCCATTAAAGCGTTTGCCAATGATCTACGTGATGTACGAAATTGACGACGAAGAAAGAATTGTAACGTTATGGAGCTTTTCTGTTATCTGAGCTTTTTTGTCGAGCCGTTTCCTACTCCGGGGTGCCGCCCTGCTCCGATGTGAGGCCCTTCGATTCCTCGCGTTAACCAAGCTTCTCGACGCCCCGTTAACGCTCCCTCGCCATTGTCGCGGCCATGGCTCGTCGCGTTACGCCATTGCCGCTCCTCGTCCTGACGCCGCTCGTCGCGGCGGGTCTGTCGGGCTGCGGATTTCTGGCGAAGCCGCAGCGCCCGGCCTGGCGCGCGCAGGCGGAGAACGCCTGCCTCGCCGAAAAGCGCGTGCAGCCCTCGGCATACGTACAATTCGCGCAGGAGATCGACGGCCCCGGCATATGCGGGCTCACCCGGCCGCTGAAAGTCACGGCGCTGCAGGGCGGCGCGGTCGCCTTCAACGCCAGGGCGACGCTCGACTGCTCCATGGTCGCCGAGCTCGACCAATGGCTGAACGATGTGGTGCAGCCGTCGGCCATGGCGCGCTTCGGCCAGCCGGTGGCGCAGATCAACTCCATGGGCTCCTACGCCTGCCGCGGCATGAATGCGCAAGCCGGCGCGCCGCTATCGGAACATTCCTTCGGCAATGCGCTCGACATAGGCGGCTTCGTGCTCGCCGACGGGCGCGAAATCTCCATCGTCCGCGACTGGACGCATGGCGACCAGCCGACCAGGGATTTTCTCGCCGAAGTGCACGGCGGCTCCTGCCGGCATTTCACCACCGTGCTGTCGCCAGGCTCCAACGCCTTCCACTACAATCACATCCACGTCGATCTCGCCATGCATGGGCGCAATGGCGACCGGCGCATCTGCAAGCCGGTCCCGCGCGACGTCGCGCCGGCGCCCGGGCAGGACCCGCCTATGACGGACCCGCAGCTCGTCGCCCATGGCCCCGACGACGACGATGTGGATACGCCCGGACCGCCGCCGCTCGCCGCCTTCCAGGCGCAGGCCTCGCGCGGCGTCGACGACAGTCTCATTCTCGCCGCGCCGCTGCCGCCCGTGCGGCCCCCGGCGCGCGCCCTGCAACCGGAAGGCGCCCCCAAGGATTGGGATGTCACTTCGAGCATTGCTCGGCGCGGCCGCTGATCGGAGAATTTTTCCCGAGCTCGACGACTAGAGCCATTTGAATTCGCATGTTCTTTTCCGAAAACCGCTTCGCACTTTTGGGGAGCATGCTCTAAGGAGCGGCGGCCCAGCCTTCAACTCCAGATCATCTCATTCGACTTTGGGCCGCAGCGCATCGCGAGCCGTCGCGAAAGGCAGGACGAGGGAGAGCGGCGCGTCGAGGAGACGCACCGCGTCGTAGAGTTCGCACCAACGGGCGGCGTCTTCATTCTTCGCGTCGATGAGCAACGCCACGCCGCCCGCTTCTTCGGCCACCGCCATGCAGCGTTCCGCGGCGCGGAGAAGCAAGCGTCCGCCCAGCCCCCTCCGCTGGACGCTGCGATCGACCGCCAGCCGTCCGAGCCGATAGACGGGAACTTCGTAACGCCCGAGGCCGCGCGTCGCATTCGCCGGGACGCGGGCGAATGCGAGAGAGGCCGGGCCGAGCGTGTAGAATCCGAGAACGCGCGTCGGAGCGCCCAGTGGCGCCGCGACGAAACATTTCGCTCCGCCGCGCTCATGATTCTGTCGCGCGTAGCGCTTCAAATAGACGTCGAGATTTTCGTCGCCGCAATCGAAGGCGTTCCGATCATGAATTTTCGAAAGGGCGCTGTCTTCCCAGACCGGCGCCGTCATTCGAGCGTGAATCCCGCCTTCGCGGCGCGGCGAAGACGCACGCCCGCTCTCGGGGGATTTTCCAGCAGATCGAGAATATGCGACGTGTCCCGCTCCGAAAGCGCCAGCCTTTCGGCTTCCGCGATCACAGCCTTGGCGTGGGGAAGCGCCAACCGCAGGATGAAGCCTGTCAAATCGACCCGCTCCAATGCGGCCGCGCGGGCCAACACCGCCTTGTCCTCACGCTTCAGCCGCAGCTCGATGCGGCCGCTGTCCGCATGTTCTCGAGGCATAATCTTCTCCCTCGGATTCATTCCGTACAATGCAAGGGCGACATGGAGGCCCAGCGACGGCCTTTTCATCGTACGCTCGATTGCGCGCCATGCATGTTTGTCGATATGAATATAAATGCAGTAGACTAATTGAATATCGGCATTCGAGGAGCGACATGCAGACGACGTCCGGCCTCTTTCCGTCTCGCGCCGTCTCGCGCGCGATCGGCTTGGCCTTTTCCCTGATTTTCGGCGTCGCGGCGCGCGGCGAGACGCTGCTCAACGTCTCCTACGACCCGACGCGGGAATTGTTCAGAGCCGTCGACAAGGCCTTCGCCGCCGAGTGGAAGAAGCAGACCGGGCGGGACATTCAGATCCAGGCGTCGCATGGCGGCTCAGGCGCTCAGGCGCGCTCCGTCATCGAAGGGCTTCCCGCCGACATAGTGACGCTCGCCCTTGCCCACGACATCGACGCGATCGCCGGCAGGACCGGCAAGATCCCGGCCGATTGGCAGAAGCGCCTGCCGAACAACTCCTCGCCCTACACGTCGACGATCGTGCTGCTCGTGCGCAAGGGCAATCCCAAGGCGATCAAGGATTGGGACGATCTCGCCAAGCCCGGCGTCGTCGTCGTCGCGCCCAATCCCAAGACGGGCGGCGGCGCGCGCTGGAACTTCCTCGCCGCCTGGGCCTTTGGTTTGAAGAAATTCGACGGCGACGAGGCCAAAACGAAGGAACTGGTGAAAGCGATCTACAAGAACGCCCCGGTTCTCGATTCCGGCGCGCGCGGATCGACGACCACCTTCGCCCAGCGCGGCTTCGGCGACGTTCTCATCGCCTGGGAGAACGAGGCCTTTCTCGCACTCTCCGAATTCAGCAAGGACAAATTCGAGATCGTCGTTCCGTCGCTCTCGATTCTCGCGGAGCCGGCGGTCGCCGTCGTCGACGGCAATGTCGACGCCAAGGGCGCGCGCAAGGCGGCGGAAGCCTATTTGAATTTTCTCTACACGCCGGCCGGCCAGGCGCTCATCGCCAAGCACTATTATCGGCCGGCGCATCCGGAATTCGCGGCGCCCGACGATTTGAATCGCTTCCATAAATTGGAGCTGGTCACGATCGACGAGAGATTCGGCGGCTGGCCGGCGGCGCAGAAGAAATTCTTCGTCGACGGCGCGCTCTTCGACGAGATGCAGAAGCCCTGACGAAAGCGTTTCCAGCCGAAGTGGACGCCGATTCGGCGTCGGAAACGCGTTAAAATAAGAGCTCAGTGGCTTACGTCGATGAAAGTGAAGACGCTCGAGCCCCTCCCCGGCCCTCCCCCGCTGCGCGGGAGAGGGAGCAGATTCGGCGCTTCATCGAGAGTGCGCGTAGCGTTTGCCGCCCCCTCTCCCGCGCAGCGGGGGAGGGTGAGGGAGGGGGCCTTCAGTTCGGGTGAGGCAGGCCAAGACTCGATCCGCGCACTCATATGAGCGATCCAGAGCCTGCCCGCGACTCTGGATCACTCACATGGGGACGTTCTGGTCAAGAGTTCATCGTCGCATGATCGGCGGGCTCCATTGGTCGGCGGATCCTGGGTCCGAGCCTTCCTCGAGGTTCTGGTTCTCTGGCCAGAACAAACTCACATTCGGTCGTCGCGGCTTTGCGACCGCACCCAGATTCCGCGTTCGGCGGGCAAGGCTCGGGAGGGCGAGACCACTCTTCGCTGCGGCGTCGTGAACGCCATGCGATCCATCGGATCGCCCGCCCCGGATCGGGCCGAGGCCATTTTGCCTCGGCTATTCATGTTCCGCTCGGCCGATCTTCGTCCGGCCGGCGCTCGCGACGGGAAGCGGTCAGGCGGCCTTGGCGACGACGGCGCCCTCGATGACGGCTCCCTGCGTCGCATATCTCCACAAGGCGACCAGCAGCTTGCGCGCCAAAGCGACGATCGTCGTCTTGCGGCGATTCGCGATGACGCCTCGAGGCCCGCCCTCAGCGGAACTTCACCGTCAGATCGGTGCCGACGGCGCCGGTCTCCGAGCTCGGCCCCTGATCGGAGACGATGATCGAGCCGCCGAGCCACAGGCGATCGGCGATCTTCTCGCGCACATCGTCCGAGAGCTCGACGCGGTCCAGAGCGTCGGCGGCGCTGGAGGCCGGGCCGAGCGGCGCCGCGCTGCGCTCCTCCACCATGCCCTTTTTCTTGCCGGCCCGCGCCATAGCGACACGCGGCGGCATCGAGAGGACCGACCATTTGAGCGCGCCGTCGTCGCCGGCCGCCGAGGCGATGTAGAGATGCGAGCCGAGCGGGCGCTCCGGCTCGCGGATCGTCGCCGGCGCCTCGAAGATCGGCGTCAGGCCCTGGCGCACATAGATGCGCTGATTCTTCTTGCTCACCAGTATGGAGATCGGGGCGATCCGCAATTGCGCGTCCTTCTCCGCCTTGGCGGCGGCGGCCGAGACTTCCGCCGCCTCGCGGGAGAGGCGGGCGGCCTCGGCATAGGCCGCGTCGCTGGCGTCATAGGCGGTCTTGGCGGCCTCGCGCCGCGCCTCGGCTTCGGCGAGGGCGGAGCCGGCCTTGGCCTTCGCGGCTTCCGCGGGCGTGGTTTCGGGGGCGGGCAGATCGGGCTTGGCGGCCGCCGCCTCCTGCCGCTTGACGGCGGCGCTCTCGGCGGCCTTTGTCGCGGCCTCCGCCTTGGCGCGAGCGGAGGCTTCGGCGACTTCGGCCGATTTGAGCTCGGCCGAGGCGCGCGCGGCCTCCTGCCGCTTGGCGTTCAGCGCGACGGAGGCCTCCGTCGCCGCTTTCGAGGCCGCCGCCGCATCCGCCGCGGCCTTGGTCTTCATCTGCTCGGCGTAGCGCCGAGGATCGACGAGCGGAGCGGAGCTGTCGGCGAAGCCGTCGCGCAGTCCGGCGTCGGCGAACGTCGCCGCCGAAGCTTCCGAGGGCGAGCGCATCTTGGGCGAAGGCAGGGCCGGATGCGAGATCTCCGAGGGCGAGAGATCGTAAGGCGCGATGACGACGCGCTCGCCGATGCGCGTCATGCCCCAGAGCTTCTGCGCGAAGGCGCCGGGAAGGCGGATGCAGCCATGCGAGGCCGGACGCCCCGTCACATGGCCCTCGTGCATGGCGACGCCCGACCAGGTGACGCGCTGCATGAAGGGCATGGGCGCGCCGGAATAGAGGTTGGAGCGGTGGAAGCGCTCGCGGCCGAGAATGGTGAACACGCCCTCCGGCGTCGGATGGCCGGGCACGCCGGTCGAGATCGTCGAGCGCTCGACGAGGCCGTTGTGATTGTAGATGGAGATATGCTGGCCGCCGAGCGACACCACCGCGAACAGCGGCCGCGCGAGGCTCACATTCTCGCTCGTTCTGGGCGCGGCCGATTTCGCGCGTTTCGCCTTGCGCGGGGCGCGCGGCGCATCGCCGCCTGCCGCCGAATAGCCGAGCGCGGCGGCCGGCGTCGGCTCGAGCGCCAGGGGGAAGGCGAGGGCGGCGACGCTCGCGGCGCAGACCGCGGAAAAAGCACGAGCGCAGACCCTGCGGCTGCGGACCACGGCGACTTGCGACATGACTCGAAAACTCCCCAGGACGCATGAACACGTGCTCGAGCAAATAACGCCCTGATCCGAACCGGACAGAGCGTCGCCCTCGCCTGCATTGCTCTTATTGGTTAACGGGCGGCTGACGCGACATGCGCGGGCGCACGCTGCGATCACATTCGTCGCATTCGAGGCGAAAGCGACGGTTTCGCGCTACCGCGCCTCGAGGTTGTTCGCGTCTTTTTGCTTCGCCCGCGCGGCGCGACCCGGCGCCTGCGCCTTATCTCCTTTCTCGATTCGTCATCGGAGAGAAGCATCGTGGCGGCCCCATTTCGAAAAATGCTCGGCTGGCTCGCGGCCTTGCCTTCGGCGCTCGCTCTGGCGCTCGCGCCGCCGGCCGGCGCCTGCACCAGCTTTCTCCTGAAGGCGGCGGACGGCTCGCGCGTCTATGGCCGCACGCTGGAGTTCGGCTTTCCGCTCGAATCGGAGGCGATCGTCATTCCGCGCCATTACGCCGCGCGCGCGACCGGGCCGGACGGCAAGCCGACTTGGAGTTGGAAATCGCGTTATGCGATCGCCGGGCTCAACGCCTTCGGCCTGCCCGTCGTCGTCGACGGATTGAACGAAAAAGGCCTCGCCGGCGGCATTCTCTATTTTCCCGGCTTCGCTGGCTACGCCGATCCCGAGACGGCCGATCCCAAGATGGCCGATCCCCGCCATGCGCTCGCGCCCTGGGACTTCCTCACCTGGGCGCTCGGCAATTTCGCCAGCGTGGCGGAGCTGCGCGCGGCGCTCGACACGATCAGCATCGTCGATGTCGTTCAGCCGACGCTCGGCGTCGTTCCGCCCTTCCATTACACGCTGCATGACGCGAGCGGGGCCTCGCTGGTCGTCGAGCCGATCGGCGGTCGTCTCGAGGTCCGTGACAATCCGCTCGGCGTCTTGACCAACGCCCCGACCTTCGACTGGCATCTGACCAATCTGCGCAATTATGTGAAGCTCTCGCCCGTCGAGGCGCCGGCGCTGAAGATCGGCGGCGAGACCTTCGCCCCGCTCGGCGCGGGCTCCGGCCTCCTCGGCGTTCCCGGCGATACGACGCCGCCCTCGCGCTTCGTGCGCGCGGTGGCCCTCACCCTCGCCGCCGCGCCGCAGAAGGACGCCGCCGAGACGGTTCGCCTCGCCGAGCATATTCTCAACAATTTCGACATTCCCCTCGGCCAAGCGCGCCCCTCGCCCAAGGAGACGTCGCGTTTCGAATATACGCAATGGACGTCGATCGCCGATCTTTCCGGACGCGTCTATTATGTGAAGAGCTACGACAACCAGACGCTGCGCAGCATCGATCTGGGGAAGGTCGAGCTCGAGGGCCGCAGCGTCCGCGCGGCGCCGCTGCGGCCCTCTTCCCGGGCGGCTCCGGTCGAATTTCCAAAACATTGAGGCCGAGACCCGTGAGAAGCCTTGTCACGGGAAAGTCTTTTTGTTAGACGGGCCGCCTGCCGGCGCTTCTGTTTCGACGGAGGGGCCCCGGCGCGGTCGTGGCGGAATTGGTAGACGCGCTAGCTTGAGGTGCTAGTTGGGCAACCAGTGGAGGTTCGAGTCCTCTCGACCGCACCAAGTCTAAGGGCGAGCCCCCGAGCTGTCGGATGTTGTCGCGAGTCTCGTCCCGCGAGAGCCCCCATCCGAAAATTCCTTAAAAATCGAGCCGTCGCCGCGCGAGCCCCCTCCCCGGCCCTCCCCTGCTGCGCGGGAGAGGGAGCAGACTGGGCGCTTCATCGAGAGTTCGCGAAGCGCCGGCCGCTTCCCTCTCCCGCGAAGCGGGGGAGGGGGAGGGTGAGGGAGGGGGCCTTCGTGTCGTCGGGGCGATTGACTCAGCCCACTAAAAACGTCGCGCGGGCGAAGATTCGGACAAACTCCCGCATCCGCGCGCTGCTAATCTCTGATTTCGAGCGCCGGCGTCGGGTCGGCGGCCGATGAAGCGCATGGATCGAGAGAAATGTCGGGTCGTGTTTTCGATTGGGACCGATTGCTGAAGAGATTTCGCGGCAAAGACCGGACTTTCGATCGTTACGTCGACGCTTTGCCCTCTCACCAGAACGCCATAGACGCGATTCCCGGCTGGAGCACCGCCTTTCCGCAGGATCTCGATTTGAAGGCGGGGATCGTGCCGACCTACGCCGATGCGCGCATCTATTGGGCCGCCGAATGTTTCGGCTCGCTCGAGGGGCGAAAAGTGCTGGAGCTCGGCCCGCTCGAAGGCGGCCACACCTATATGCTGGAGGCGAGGGGCGCCGAGGTGGACGCGGTGGAGGCCAATCAGCTCGCCTTCATGCGCTGCCTCGTCGCCAAGGAGATATTGCGGCTGCAAAAAGCCCGCTTCTGGCTCGGCGATTTCGTCAAATGGCTCGAGCACGCCGACGAGAGCTATGATCTCATCGTCGCCTCCGGCGTGCTGTATCATCTCCATGATCCGCTGCGGCTGCTCGAGCTCGTCGCCCAGCGCGCCTCCGCCGTCTATATCTGGACGCATGTCGTGTCGGATGCGATGCCCGTCTCCGATCCGCGCCGCAGCGTGCTCGCCAATGAGCCAGAGCATCATTCCTTTCACGGCGTCGCCGTGCGCGCCTATCCGCGCAGCTATGTGAAGACGCAGTCCAATCCGGCCTTTTGCGGCGGAATGCGCGACGACCATCGCTGGCTCGACAAGGACGATCTGCTCGCGGCGCTGCGGGCGCTCGGCTTCGACGACATTCGCACCGCCCATGACGATCCCGATCATTTCTTCGGCCCGGCCATATCGATCTTCGCGCGCAAATCGTAGTATCGGGCGGATCGATCGAGTGAAGGACAAAGATGTGCGAGAGGAGGCGCTTCCACCTCCCCTCGAGGGGTGAGACGCGCGAGGCGGCGACAGGGCTGGAACGCGATATGAGAGTGCTGCTGCTCGGCGGATCCAACGCCGGGGTCTATTTCGGCTGGGCCGCCCAATTGCAGGGCCTCATGCCGGAGCATGACATCACCAACAGGTTTCTCGGCGCCGTGGGCTCGCTCTACGGCCTCGCGCGCCTGCAGGAGGCGGAGCGGCGCGGCGAGGCTCCGCCCGATCTCGTCGTCTTCGAATATGCGCTGAACGACGTCATTCTGCTCGACGCCGGTTTTGCGACGACGGCCCTCGTTCACGACGCGCTGACGAGCGTCGCGCAGCATTGCGCCGAGCGCGGCGTTCCGCTGCTCTTCCTGTGCCTGCGTCCGCGGCCGACGGGACGAGCGCGCGTCTACTCCTGCGTGCGGCGCGTCGAGCGCATCTATGACGGCGTCGCGAAGGCGCATGGCATGGCGCGCTGCGTGACGCTCGCGACGATATTCGGGGCCGAGCGTTCCGAGGATTTCGTCGACGCGCATCATCTGACCGCAGAGGCGTCGTCGCGATGCGCGGCGGTCGTGGCGGGGATCATCGCAAGCGGCGATATTCCCGTTCCGAAGCGCAGCCCGTTTCACGCGCCCGTTTTCGATTATGTTCCAGCGACGGAGGCGCAACAGCAGGGACGCTGCCGCAACGTCGAGATTGCGTCGACCGTCTTCTCCGGGACCTTTCTCGAGCTCGCCCGGCCCGGCTCCTGCCGCTGGCCCGGCCGCGGCCGGCTCGCCGGCGCGATGCTGCGCTCGACCGAGGCGAGCGGCGCCTATCGCGTCTCGGCCGGAAGCCGCGCCTACGCCAAGACCGCGCAATCGAGCATGCGCGAGATCGTGCCCAATCTCATTCTCCTGCATTATTCGACGCGCCGGCCCTGGGCCGATGGCGATCTCGAAATCGCCATGCCCGACGACGAGGGCGTCCTGACCGCCCTGCCGGAGGAAAAGACGCTGCTGCCGGCGGAGCCGACGGTCCCCTTCGCCGAGCAGACATTGCAGATCGCCGGGGTCATGTTCTGGCGCCCGTCCTTCCGGCGGCGCTGGCTGATCTTTCTCCAGCTCCGCCTGAGCCCTGTACGGTGAAGCCGCCGCTAGAGCGTTTCCAGCCGAAGCGGACCCCGGTTCGGCGTCCGGAAACGCGTCAAAACAAAAGCCAGGCGTCTCCAGCCGAAGCGGACGCCGGTTCGGCGTCGTAAACGCGTCAAAAACAAAAGCCTAAAGTCTCTCCGTGGTTCAATGAAACATGGAAAGACTCGAGGTCTCGGGCCCGAGGCGCGCGCGGCCAATTCGCGACCACAATTGGGCGGCAGTGTCCGCCGCGCTGACGCGAAACCAAAAGGTCCTGTCATTCATGTCCGACGAGACGAACGACCACACGGTCGATCTGAGCGACCCTTCCGAATATGACGACATCGTCTCTCAGCGCGCCATCGCCTTCTGCCATTTGGCGAAAGTCGCGGATTCGGTGCGTGACGAGCTGGTCAGGGAACAATGCCTCATCATGCTGCGCAAGCTCAACGCCAGCATAAGGGCGCCCTCCACCGCCGAGGTGCGGTCGATCGACGGCGGGCAGGCCTGATCCCACGCGCTCCCTCAGCCTTGCGCGAGCCGGGCGGCGATTGCCTGCTGCGTCTCGAGGAGGCGCGCGTCGAGCGCGCGCAGCCGGTCCGGCGCTTCCACCGTCGCGACGGCGGACTCGTATTCTTCCGCCGCCTGCCCGAGGGAGAAGGCGCCGATGGCGCGGGCCGCGCCTTTGAGCGTGTGGGCGAGGTCGCGGCGCTCCTTGTCGGCCCCCGCCGCCGCCGCCAGCCGCCCGCCGAACGCCCCCGCCTGGGTCGTGAACAGCGCGAGCAGCTCTCTTTCGAGCTCGACGTCGTCCATGGTCTGCCGCGCGAGATACGCCCAGTCGATCGCCGGTCCGCTGGCCTCGGGCGAACCTTCGGAAGAATCGGGATTTTTACGCTCCGTCATTCTACGTCCCCCGTCCGCCCCCGGCCAAAAAACCACGCTTTCCTGTGGATTGCGACGGTCCTCGCGGAAGACGTCGGCATTTGCGCTCGCCGGGCTGAAGCGAGCGGCGTATTCTTAGTGCAATCAAAACAATGTAAGCATTGTTTCCGATTTCGAGCCAAGCTCTCGGTCGCCTGTTTCGTTCCGCTCGAGGCAAACGCGGAGCGTCTTTCTCCGGTCGCGTTAACGACGATTTGCTTTGGCCGCGCGGCCCGGTTTCATTCGGGCGCAGACAGCGGTAATATTTGGTTAATCTTTTCTGCTCGATCTGAACGGCGAAGAAGAGTGAGCGGCGTCATTAAGCGGAACCGTGACCGCTCGGAGAGGTAACGATGGCGAAATCGGGCAAGCCCCAGGACGCGGCGGTCGCTGCGCTGTCGGCGGTCGAAGAGGCGTTGAATCTGGGCGGTGAGCCCGCCGCCGAGGCCGTGACGGAAGCGGGCGAAAAACCTGCGCCTCCCGCCGAAAAGATCGAAAATCCCGCGGTCGAGGCCGACGCCGAAGGCAAGGGCCGGTCCAAGCCCGCGTCCGGCTTCAACTTCAGCCTCCCGTCGCGTCGCCAGGACACGCGTCAAGACGCGCGTCAAGACGCGCGCGAGACGGCGCGCGAATCCGCTCGCCCTCCGGAGCCCGCGCCGCCGCCGCAAGGCCGCGCCGCGGCCAAGCCCCCCGTCGCCCCGGCCGGCGCGCCCGCCAATGACGACCGGCAGACGATCGGCCAATTGCGCCAGGCGTTGCAGTTGCGGCCCAACACGGCGATCCTCGGCTATACTTTCCTGTCCATCGCCGCCTGGGCGATGCTCTGGACTCTCTTCGTTTATTTCAATCAGGGCGAGATTCTCGACCGCGAGAACGGCTCTTTCCTCGCGCCCAAGCCCGTGCTCACGCTGCTGGCGCTCATAGCCCCTATCGTGTTCATCTTCGTGACCGGCGTCATGGCGCGTCGCGCCCATGAGATGAAGCAGGTCGCCAATTCCATGGCGGAAGTGGCGATAAGGCTGATCGAGCCGGAGACGATCGCGACCGAGCAGATGGTGACGCTCTCGCAGGCGATCCGCCGCGAGGCCGCCTCCATGGGCGACGGCATAGAGCGCGCGCTGGCGCGGGCGAGCGAGCTCGAGATCATCGTGCGCACCGAGGTCTCCAATCTCGAGCGCTCCTATTCGGAGAATGAGCGCCGCATTCGCGTGCTCATCGACGAGCTCACCCGCGAGCGCGAGGCGATCCTCGTCAACGCCGACAACGCCCGCACCGCTCTGCTCGGCGCGCGCGAATCTCTGTCGGCCGAGCTGCAGTCGAGCTCCACCCATCTCGCCGAGACGGTGAGCGAGGCCGGCGGCCGCGTGACCGCGGCGCTCGGCTCCAAGGGCGAGGAGATCCGCCTCGCGCTGGAGCGCGTCGGCGACGGCTTCAACTCCACGCTCTCGACGCGGGGGGAAGACATGGTGCAGCGTCTCTCCGTCGCCGGGGAGACGATCGCCGCCAGCCTGACGCTCGCCTCCGAGGAGGTCACGCGCCGCTTCTCCGACGGCGTCGCCGAGGCGGATCGCAAGCTGCAGGAGCGCGGCGAGGCGCTGGCGACCGATTTCGAGACGCGCGGCGTTTCGGTCGTCGAGCGGCTCGACTCGATCGGCGGACGGCTCGTCCAGGCGGTCGGCGACCGCGGCGACGGTTTCGTCGATCGTCTCGCCGAGACGAGCGGGCGGGTCGACTCGGCGATCGAGACGCATGGCGGCGCGATCGAGCGCTCGCTGCTGGCGGCGTCCGAAAATCTGGCCATGCAGCTCGCCGAGAAAGTCGCGGCGACGGAATCCGCCTTCAAGACCGCCGGCGACCGTCTCGCCGAGCTGCTGGAGGAGACGCGCGAGCGCGCCCGCGGCGAGTTCGAGGCGCATGGGACGGGCCTGCACGACCGTTTCGCGCAGAGCCTCGCCGAAAGCGCCGGCGCCTTCACCGAGCAGGCCGACGCGCTGCAGGAGCGTTTCGCCGCGGTGGCCGGCGAGGCGATCGCGGCCATCGCCGCCCATGGCGACCGCGTCACCGAGACGCTCGCCGATCGGCTCGGCGCCTTCGAGGAGAATGTGGTCGTCCATGGCGGCGATATCGCCACGCGCTTCGCCGAGCAGGGCGAGCAGATTCGCGCGGCGCTGACGCAGAGCGCGACGGAATTCGAGCAGAGCGTCGCCGCGCGCGGCGCCGAGGCGACCGAACGGCTCGTCGAAGAAGGCGCGCGCATCGGCCAGACGGTGTCGGAAGGTCTCGCGGCCTTCGAAGAGCGCGTCGTCGGCCATAGCGAAGAGGTCGCGGCGCGTCTTTCGACGCAGGGCGAGGCGATCGGCGCGGCGGTGGCCGTCGGCCTCGCGGCCTTCGAAGAGCGCGTGACCGGCCACAGCGAAGAGGTCGCGGCGCGTCTCGTTCTCCATGGCGACTCCATCGGCTCGGCGGTGTCGGAAGGTCTTTCGATCTTCGAGGAGCGGGTCCTCGGTCAGGGCGAAGAATTGGCGACGCGTCTCTCCGCGCAGGGCGAGACGATCGGCGAGGCCATCGCCGCCGGCCTGTCCGCTTTCGAAGAGCGCGTCACCGGCCACAGCGAAGAAGTGGCGTCGCGCCTCGCCGCGCATGGCGACTCCATCGGCTCGGCGGTGTCGGAAGGCCTCGCGACCTTCGAGGAGCGGGTCCTCGGCCAGAGCGAAGAATTGGCGACGCGCCTCGCGACGCAGGGCGAGACGATCGGCGCGGCGGTGGCCGCGGGCCTTTCCGCTTTCGAAGAGCGCGTCACCGGCCACAGCGAGGATGTGGCGGCGCGTCTCATGCTGCATGGCGACACTGTCGGCTCGGCCGTGTCGGAGGGGCTGGCGGCTTTCGAGGAGCGCGTCATCGGCCACAGCGAGGATGTCGCCAACCGGCTCGTGTCGCATGGCGACGCGATCGGCGCGGCGGTCACCGAGGGCCTTGTCGCCTTCGAGGAGCGCGTCGCCGGCCAGAGCGAGGAGGTCGCCGCAAGGCTCGCCGCCCATGCCGAGGCGATCGGCGCCGCCGTCACCGAAGGCCTCGCGGCTTTCGAGGAGCGGGTCGGCGGCCAGGGCGTCGCGGCGGCGGAGCGCCTCATCGAGGAGGGCGCGCGCATCGGCCTGTCGGTCTCGGAGGGCGTCGCCGTTTTCGAGGCGCGCGTCATCGGCCACAGCGAAGCGGTCGCCGATCGTCTCGTCGCCCATGGCGACGCGATCGGCGCGGCGGTGACGGAAGGCCTCGCGGCCTTCGAGGAGCGGGTGAGCGGCCAGAGCGCGGAAGCGACGGAGCGTCTCGTCGCCCATGCGGAGGCGATCGGCTCCGCCCTTTCGGAGAGCGTCTCCGCCTTCGAGGAGCGTGTCCTCGGCCAGGGCGGAGACGTCGCCTCGCGTCTGTCGACGCAGGGCGAGGCGATCGGCGCCGCCGTCGCCGAAGGCCTCGCCGCCTTCGAGGCGCGGATCGTCGGCCATGGCGAGGATGTGGCGCAGCGCCTCGTCGCCCATGGCGACACGATCGGCGGCGTCGTTTCCGACGGTCTCGCCAAATTCGAGGCCCGCGTGCTCGGCCAGAGCGAGGAGGCGGCCCAGCGGCTCGCCGCCCATGGCGAGGCGATCGGCCTCGCCGTGGCGGAAGGGATCGCCGCTTTCGAGGACCGCCTCTCGCAGCAGCATGAGGCGACGTTGTCGACGCTCGAGGAGCGGAGCGAGCGCGCGACGGCGGCGGTCGCCGGCGGGCTCGCCTCCTTCCGCGAGCAGGTCGCCCAGCAGAGCGAGGAGACTGCGACGCGCTTCCTGAAGCAAGGCGAAACGGTCGGCGCGGCCATCGCCGAAGGGCTCGCCGCCTTCGAGGAGCGCATCGCCGGCCGCAGCGACGAGACCGTGTCGCGGCTCGTCGAGCGCGGCGACGAGATCGGCGCCTATCTCTCCCAGGGCCTCGCGGCCTTCGAGGAGACCGTCGTGCGCCATGGCGACGAGGTGGCGACGCGCGTCACCGAGCAGTCGGATCGCATCGCTTCGGTGCTGTCCGAGCGGCTCACCGCTTTCGAGGATCAGGTCGCGCGCCAGAGCGGCGAGGTCGTCGCCCGCGTCGCCGAGCAGGCGGAATGGGTCGATGGCGTGCTGGTCAGCCGGCTGGACGCGCTGGAGGAAGCCACGGCGCAAGTCTCGCGCACGCTGGAGGAGACGCAGGGCCGCGCCGAATCCGCCTTCGCCGCCGGCGCCGCCGCGCTCGAGGCCGGTCTCGCCCAGGGCGTCGCCGATGTCTCGGCGACGCTCGCCGACCAGTCCGCCGCGCTGCAGGAGCGCTTCGCCGTCACGGCGAGCGAGGCGGCGCTCGCCATCGCCACGCAGGGCGAGCGCATAGAGGAGGCGCTCGCCGGCCGCATCGCCGCTTTCGAGGCGATGGCCCTCGACCAGGGCGGCGCGCTGGCCGCCGCGCTCGCGGCGGGCGGCGAAGGGCTCGCCCGCGACGCGACCGAACGTCTCGCCGCGCTCGACGAGATCCTGCGCGATCATTCGGCCCGGCTCGCGGCGCAGCTCGGCGAGCATTCGCAGCAGCTCGCGACCGAGCTCACCGAGCGGCTCACGGCGGTCGACTCGGCCATTGTCAACGAGGGCGCGGCGCTAGTGGCGGCGATCGCCGCCAATGGCGATGGCTTCACGCGCGAGGTCGGCGAGCAGCTCGCCGCTTTCGACGAGGCGTTGCGCAATCGCGGCAGCGAGCTCACCGCGCAGATCGGCGAGCATTCGCGCGAGCTCTCGGCGGAGCTCGCCGAGCGGCTCACCGCCGTCGATTCGACGATCGTCAACGAGGGCGCGGCGCTGGTGGCGGCGATCGCCGCCAATGGCGACGGCTTCACGCGCGAGCTCGGCGAGCAGCTCGCCGCCTTCGACGAGGCGCTGCGCAATCGCGGCAATTTTCTCGCCGCGCAGATCGGCGAACATTCCGATGAGCTCGCCGCGGCGCTCGCCGAGCGCCTCGCGGCGGTGGACACGACGATCATCGACCAGGGCGGCGCGCTGGTGGCGGCGCTGGCGGCGAGCGGCGACGGCGTCGCGCGCGGGGTCGAGGAGCAGCTCGCCGCCTTCGACGAGCGGCTGCGCCAACAGGGCGGCGAGCTGGCGGCGCAGATCGGCGATCGCTCGCAGCAGCTCGCGGCGGCCCTCGCCGAGGGCCTCTCGGCCGTGGACACGACGATCGTCGAGCGGGGCGGCGCGCTGGTGGCGGCGCTGGCGGCGAGCGGCGACGGCGTGACGCGCGGGGTCGAGGAGCAGCTCGCCGCCTTCGACGAGCGGCTGCGGCATCAGGGCGGCGCGCTGGCGGCGCAGATCGGCGAACATGCGCAGCAGCTCGCGGCGACTCTGTCGGGGCGGCTCGCGGCGATCGATTCGACCATCGTCGAGGAGGGCGGCGCGCTGGCCGATCGGCTGGCGGCGCGCGCCGAGGAGGCCGCCGCCCGCATCGGCGAGCAGTCGCAAAGGCTCGCCGAGGACGTCGGCCAGCGGATCGCGGCGATCGACAAGGCGATTTCCGGCGACGGCGCGGCGCTCGTCGAATTGCTCGGCGCGCGCGCCGACGAGATCGCCTCGGCCATGGCGGCGAAGATCGAGACTTTCGAGACCGTCTCCGACGCCCGCACGCGCCAGGCCGCCGACCGCATCGACGCGCTCGTCGGCCGCGTCGACTCGGGCCTCGAATCGGCGGGCAAGTCCTTCCAGGACACGCTCGCCCGCCACGCCGTCGAGGTCGCCCGCGCCATGGGCGAGGGCGGCCGCGAGGTCATCCGCTCGCTGGACGACAAGGTGAAGGACATCGACGCGGTGCTGCTCGCCCGCTCGACCCAGCTCACCGAGACGCTCTCCTCCAAGGCCGAGGAGATCAACGCGGCCCTCGGCGGCCGCGCGGAGGAGATCGCTGGCACGTTGGACGGCCGCATCGGCGTGTTCGAGAACAATGTCGTCGGCCGCCTCGACGCGGTCTCCAGCGAGATCGGCGAGCGCAGCCGCATCGTCGTCGAGGCGATCAACGCCCGCATCGAGGCGATCAACGCCACCCTCGCCTCGGCGCGGCGCGAGCTCGACACCACGCTGCATGCGCGCACCGGCGACCTCGGCCAGGCGCTGACCGAGCGCGTCGGCGAGATCAGCGCGACGCTCGACCAGCGGCTCACCCAGATTCATGCGTCGCTCGGCGAACGCGGCGGCGAGGTGACGCGCGAGCTCGCCAATGTCGGCGAGCTTGTCGCCCATGCGATCGAAAGCCGCGGCTCGACCATCGTTCAGCACCTCGGCGAGAAGCGCGTGGAGCTCGTTTCGGCGATCGACCAGTCGACGGAGGAGCTCAAAAAGGCGCTCGCCGACGGCGCCGAGGGCTCGGTGCAGGCGCTGCTCGAGGTGAATGAGAAGCTGCGCGCGGAGCTGCCAGAGGTGCTCGACCGGCTCGGCGCGACCAACGCCTCGCTGCGCACGATCATCTCGGCGGCCGGCGGCAATCTCGCGAGCCTCGACAAGGAGCTCGGCGGCAAGGTCGTCGAGTTCCAGACGGCGATCGACACGGTCGCTCGCCAGATCACGCAAATCGGCGAAACCTCGGGCGGCGTCATGCGCGACGCCGGCGCGGTCGTCGGGGCGCTGGAGACGCATCAGCAGAGCCTGACGCAGAGCGCCGAGCGGCTGGCGCAGAGCCAGTCGGAGCTCGACGCCGCGCTCGACGCGCGCCGCCGCTCGCTGGAGAGCCTCGTGCTTCTCGTCGAGGACAAGCGCAAGGATTTCGAGGAGACGGTCGCCGCCTTCTCCGGCCTCGTCGAGGAGAATTTCCGCCGCGTCGAGACGCGGGCCCGCGAGGTGGGCGGCTTCGTCACCCAGGCGACGCGCGAGACGGCGGGACTCGTCGACGAGCGCTTCGCCGCCGTGCGCGACGCGGCGGCGCGGGAGCGCGAGGAGACCGCCACGGCGCTGCGCGCGGCCTATGAGCAGGCCAATGACGAGCTCGCGGAGATTTTCGGCCGGGCGACGGAGAAATTCGCCGCCGCCGCCGCCGACATTCGCGGCATGTCGGTCGAGATCCAGAACGAGCTCGAGCAGACGCGCGCCGAATTGCGCCGCGGCGCTCAGGAATTGCCGCGCGAGACCGCCGAGCAGGCGGCCGCGCTGCGTCGCGTCGTCGGCGAGCAGGTGAAGGCCTTGAACGAGCTCACCGATATTGTCGCGCGTTCGGGCCGCGCCTTCGATATCGCCGAGTCCGTCGCGCCGGCCCAAGCGCCAGCGCGCCGCGGCTTCGAGGCGCCGCCGGCGGCCCCGGCGCCGGTCGCGCCTCCGGCTCCGCCGCCCCCCGCTCCGCGCGCCGAGCCTTCCTGGCCGAGCCGCGCCGCGCGGGAAGAGCCGCCGCGCGTCGCGCGGCCGATCCAGCCCGCCGCGCCGCCGCCGCTTCCGGCACGTCCGGCGGCCACCGGCGCCGAGGATGGCTGGCTCAGCGATCTGCTCGCCCGCGCCTCACGGGACGAAGCGCCCGCCGCCGCGCCGCGCGCCGGCTCCGCCCCCGGAAGAGCCAAGGCGGCCGGCGCGCTGGACAATCTCACGCTCGACATCGCCCGCATGGTCGACCATGCCGCGGTCGGGGAATTCTGGGAGCGCTTCCAGCGCGGCGAGAAAGGCCTGTTCAGCCGGCGCCTCTACACGCCCCAGGGCCAGCAGACCTATGAGGAGATCCGCCGCCGCTATCGCGTCGATCCGGATTTCCACGCCACCGTCGACCACTACGTCCAGGAATTCGAGCGGCTCGTCGGCGAGACCAGCCGCAACGACCGCGACGGCGAGCTGACGCGCGGCTATCTCGTCTCCGACGCGGGAAAGGTCTACACGATGCTCGGCCATGCGGCCGGCCGTTTCGAGTGACGCTTCTGCGCGGGCGCCGCAAAATGCGGCGTCCGCCGGGGCCGTGTTTTTCGGCCCAATGGTCCGTTTTGCTTCAATCGGGCGAATTATCCGCTTCCGCGAGCCGATTCGCCGCGAAAGACGGACAAACTTGTTCGAGTTCGGACAAAAATTGTGACATTTTGGCCACGCCCTCGGAAAAAGGCCTACGTATTTTCGAATCTGCTCAATTAGCAGGCAAATGCTTTGCTGTTCCGCTTGAGTGACCGCAAGCTTCGTCGCAAGAATTGTGGCGAAATCGAATCCAGAGCGGGGAGCCCGATCTATGAAGTTCCAGTTCTTAACCGGCGCCGCCATTGCGCTGCTCGCGGCCAATGCCGCTCCCGCCATGGCGGAGGACCAGACGGGTCCGTCGGCAGTCAAGACGGTGAAGAGCGCCGAGCCGGCCAAGCCGAAGGAAGCCGAGGCGGCCTGGCTCGACACGCTGACGGTCACCGGCTATCTCGACGCAGGAATCGCGGTCAATTTCGCGAATCCGTTCAATGGGCTCAATTGGGGCCATCTGTTCACCGATCGCGCGAGCTGGCCGCAGTTCAACCAGGGCGTGCTGACGGTGCAGCGCCCCTTGGACCCGAAAGCGACCGGTTACGACTTCGGATTTAAAATCCAGGGGATGATCGGCACGGACGCGCGCTACACGCACTTCCTCGGCGAGCTCGATTACGCGATCCGCGACAGGACCCAGCTCGACGTCGTCGAAGCCTATGCCGTCGCCCATCTGCCCTGGTTCCTCGAGAACGGCATCGATGTGAAGGTCGGTCAGTTCGTGACGCTCGAAGGCGCCGAAGTGATCACCGCGCCGGACAATCTCTTCTACACGCACTCCTATATCTTCAATTTCGGCATACCGTTCAAGCATACCGGCGTCATGGTCCACGCCGACCTGACCGACTGGCTTCTCGTCCATGCGGGCGTCACCACCGGCGTGAACACGAGCATCGGCTGGCCCGGCGACAACAATGCGGCCGCGTCTTTCCATGGCGGCGTCGGCCTCAATCTTCTCGACGGCAATCTGAGCATTCTGGCCAGCACCCACATCGGGCCGGAAAATCCCAAGCAGCTCGATCCGCTGGGCGTCGGCTGGCCGAACACTCCCCTGGCTTGCGCGTGCAATCCCAATTCGACGACTCGCTATATCAACGACATCACGGTCACCTGGAAAGCGACCGATGATCTGACCCTCATCACCGACATCAACTACATCCGCGAGGATGGCTGGAACCCGATCTCCGTCACCGGCCTGCCCGGCGCGACGATCGCGTCGCTCGACGCCGCCTTCGGCGCGAATCTCGGGGCTCTCCCCAATCGTCCCCGAGGGGTGGACGGCTATGGCGTGGCGCAGTATGCGTCCTACAAGGTCGATGATCTGTTCAAGATCAATGGCCGCGTCGAGTTCTGGCGCGACAACAAGAATTTCTTCGTCGGCGCCTACCCGGGCTACAGCGATTTCGTAAACGTCCTCCACGGATTCTTCGCGCCGTCGGCGATTTTCCGTCCGGCTGGCGTGGGCACGAGCTATCTCGCGCTCACCGCGGGCGTGACGATCACGCCCGAAATTCCGAAGAACCCGTTGATCACGGGCCTCATTCTGCGACCGGAACTGCGCTGGGACACCTCCGTGAACGGCACGGCGCCTTTCTTCGGGCCGAATGGACCCAAGCGCTCGACCGGAATGTTCGCCCTCGACGTGATCGTTCCGTTCGCGCTGCGGTAAACATTGCACGAGCCTGCGGGCCGAGCGCTCGAAAGATCGATCGTCGCGCGCAACACGCGCGACGATCGGCTTTTTCACTGTGTCAATATCTCGACGTCGTGATCCTGAGTCGACGTCACTTTGAAGGTCGTCTGATAGGTTTTCCCCTCGCGGCGCGCGATGGCGACATATTCGCCTTCGGCGAGCGTCAGCGACGGAAAGGCGCCGATCAATTCGCGGATCACGTCGCCGCCCGGCGTCAGCACCGAAAAAGACGTATTGGCCAGCGCCTCGCCGCCCGGCGCCTTGACCAGCTTCAGCGTCATTGTCGCCGCGCGATGCCGCAACGTGGCCTCTATGACCTTGCCGGCCGGCACGCGCAGATCGGCGGTGACGACCGAATTGGTCGCGTTATTGTCGCCCTGCGATCCCTGGCTCGAATCGAGCAGCGTCGAAACGATGTGATAGGCGCCCTCCGGCAGGCAGATGACCTCATCCGATCTGGCGTTGGCGAGCACCAGCTTCGCCTCCGAATTTCCGCGCTCGGGCACATAGATCGAGACGGAGAGCCGCAGCGCCGGAAGCTGCGTGTCGCCGAGCGTGTCGATGAGCTTCAGCGCGCCGGCGTTCAAGATCAGCTTCTCGCCGATATTGCGGCCCTCGACGACGACGCGCCGCGTCGCGCCGGCGAGGCCGAAGGCGGCGTGCACGATATAGACGCCGTCCGGCAATTGCGCCGAAAAGCTCGCCTCGCGAGATTCGGCGACGAGCCTGCGCGCGCCGTCCGGTCGCGCCGCATCCTCGAAAATCCGCCAGACGAGGCCGCTGCGGATCGGAATCGCGTCATTCTGCGTCAAAGCTGCGCTGAGCCGCAGCATGGAGCCCGCGGCCGGCTTCTCCTCCTCGGCCGGGACGGGTTTCGCCGAGCGGCCCTTCTGCTGGGCGGGCGGGACGGTGGTCTGCGCCGCCGCGCAGCCGGCGCCGGCGAGGAGAATGGCGAAAGCGACGAGAACAGGTGACTTCATGCGCCCTGGAAGGCGCCGGCGCGCGCCCGAATGTCGATTCTCCATTGTGACCTTCGCCGTCCCTTCTGTCATAGAGTCTTTCCGTGTTTCATTGAAACACGGAAAGACTCTAAACTTTTGTTTTAACGCGTTTCCGACGCCGAACCGGCGTCCGCTTCGGCTGGAAACGCTCTAGGTTTTCCTGCCGATCGCTTCGCGCGGCCTTCGCCGCCTCCTTTCTCCCCGCTCGCGGAGAAGGCGTATCACTCCTCGCGGCGATCGAGCAGAGTGGCCGCGGCGGAGGCGAGATTGGCGATGGAAAACGGCCGAAATTGGAATTCGATCCGATGCCGGCCCTTCGTCGCGGGCACGCCGCGGAACAGAATATTGGCCTTGACGATCGGCGCCGGGCTTCCGTCCACCCGCGCCTCCCAGCCGGGATAATAGAGATCGTGAAGGACGAGCAGGCCGTCGCGATCCGATTCGACGTCGACGACGATCCGCTCGCTCTCGTAGGAGACGATCGTCGCCTTGCCTTCCGGCTCGCCGGCTCGCGCCGGATCGGCGAGCGCCGGATCGAGCCGAGAAAGGTCCGACTGGTCGACGAGCGCCTCGCGCGTTCCGTCGAACTCGGGAATGTCGTCGTCGGAGATCGCGGCGTCCGAATCGACTCCCGCCACGCGCGTCGCGAAATAGGCGCGCGGCGCGGCGCGGCCGAGCTTATAGACATAGATTTGATCGGAGACGAAGATCGGCGCGGCGTTGGGGCGCGGCATATGCCGCGGCATTCGCGCGAGCGGGCGGCCGAGCACGAGATAATCGAGGCCGAGCAGACGCGCGAGCTTGCATTTATAGCCGCGGAACGTGCCCGGATAATGCCGCAGATTGGGATCGACGGCATTGTCGCCCGGCCCCACCGCGCGTTCGTAATCGGCGATGCGCAGCGGATTATAGCCGAGCGTGTCCTCGAGGCCGAGGATCATGGAGGCGTTCTGCCAGCCGCCCGGCAGGCCGAGAATCTCGACGCGCGGGCGTTCGCCCTTGGCGGCGCGCTCGGAAATGTCCTTTCGTAGCGCCGCAATGGCGCCGCGCTCGGAGGCGGAGGCTTCGTCGAGGATCGAATAGCGCGTCGCCGGCTCGGCGTTCAGCGGATCGGCGGCGTTGCGCCACAAGAGCTCGCCGCCGGTGGCCATGACGAGGAGGACGGCGACGAGGCCGCGCTTGTCGAATTTTTCGCCCAGGCGGAGCGCGGCCGCCACGGCGCCCGCCATCGCCAGCGCCACCGCGACGGCGACGAGCGCCTCCCTGCCATGGCCATTGGCGAAGGAGAAGGCGAGCCCGCCGAGGATCAGCGCCAGCACGACGCCGACCGTCGCCGCCGATAGACAATGGGCGAGCGCGCGCGGCATTTTCTGGAACGGCCGCGGCGCGCCATGGACGACATAGCGATGCAGCAGATAGGCGGCGCTGAGCGCGAAGCCCGCGTTGAGCACGAAGGCCCCGTCCGCCGGCCGGCGATAGAGCGAAACGCCTGGGAAAAAGTCGTAGATGGCGGCGAAGAAGGGCGTCCAGCGGCCGAGCGTGTAGATCAGCGCGGCGGCGAGCATGTAATGGACGAAGCGCATCTCCTCGGCGAAGCTGCGTCCGCCCGCGAGACCATGCCAGAAGCCGAGCACGACAGGCGCCGCGCCGATGAAGAGATAGTCGATCGCGCGGTCGGTCCAGTCCGGCGCGGCCATCGTGTCATAGCCCGGCCCCCAATAAGCATAGCTCTTGTCGAGCGAGCCGAAAATGTCCGGCGCGAGCAGCGTCGCCAGATTGACCGGCGCGAGCGACCCCGCCGCCGCGACGCCGAAGGCGATGCCCGGCCGATTGGAGGTCGCCAGAAATTGCAGCGTGAGCAGCACCGGCGGGACGAGAATCGCCCCGCCGGTCGCCGCCGCGACGAGCAGAGCCGGCCAGCGGCCGAAGAGATAATCGAGCGGCCGCCGCGAGAGGGCCGCCGCGTGGAGAAAGCGGGCGACGAGAACGAGGCAGAAGAGATAGGCGACCTGATCGCGCCCGAGCGCCATCAGGCTCGCGAGAATTCCGAAGCCGATCCCGTAGATCAGGCGCGGACGCTCCAGCATGACTTCCAGCATCAGCAGAGCGAGCGGGAAGAAGCTGTAGGAGATGATCATCCCCGTATGCTGCAGGCGCGAGGCGGCGACCCCGCCCAGCATGAAGATCAGCCCGGCGAGCACGGAAGCCGAAGGGACGAATCCGCGACGCGCGCAGAGCGCCAGCACGCCCGCGCCGCCCATCAACAGATGCGCCAGCACGAAGACGTCGAATTCCTGCATCGTCGCGGCGGGACGCAGCAGCGCGAAGAGGAAGAATGTCGGCGTGAAGATCAGCGATTGCGGATCGGCGACGGAGGGATGGCCAGCGAAATGATAAGGATTCCATAAAGGAATATCGCCGCGGCGCAGCGCCTCGCCGAGAAAGCGGAACATCGGATAGAAATGATTTTTCGAATCCCAGGGCACGACCGCGCCGCTCGCGAGCCACATTCCGGCCGCGAGCGCCATGAAGAGCGCGATGGCGGCGAAAGCGGCGAGCGCGTCGCGGCGCGTCCAGATATGGGCGTGGGCGCCGTCGGGTCCGGCGAGCGCGCGGCGCGTCTCGGCGAGCGCGAGCGGAGTTTCCTCGGCCCCCAAAAGGCCGAGAGGGCGATCGCTGATCGACATGTTCGAACCTGTCTGGCGCGGTCGTTCGGCGGCGCGCGCCGATCGTCGGCGACGCCGTGCGGCGGCTCGCCTTTCGCGCGGGAAGCCTAAATTGATTGAGCCTTCATGAACTCATGATGAACATTCGAGCGCCGCCTCCTTATAGCTCGGGCCGAGCTCCGGCGAAAGTCTGGTTGATCGCTCGGATTTGTGCGCGGTCGAGGGCGAGCTTGGCGGCGAAGCCGTCCCGCCGAGCGGCGCGACATGCCGCGGCCAGCCCGCGCGCGTCGGCGGGATCGGAGAAGGGTCCGTCGATCGCCGCGACGCCGGCGGCGGCCGCGCCGAGCAGCAGAAAGGCGCGCGCCGCGGCGAATGGCGAGGCGAGGCTCTCCGAGGCGAGGCTCTCCGGCTCCGCCCCGAGGGCGCGGCGCAGCGGCTCGACGTCGAAGGAGAGCGCCTCGAGGCGAAAGGAGGCGCCGGCGTAGCTCGACAGCGCGAAGACTGCCGCCGGCGTCTCGGCCGCCGAGGCGACGATGCGGACGGCGCCGTCCTTTCGGCCGCATTCGGCCTCCTGCACCGCGAGCTTGGCCGAAAGATGCTGCACGCTCGCGCCGCCGCAGGCGCGCGGCAGAAAAACGCCCTGCGCTCCCGCCGCCACGACGGCCGCGAGATCGGCGTCGATCGCCGCGCTCGTCAGCGGCGCGACGCGCGCATAGAGGCGCAAGCTCTCGGGGCGCGGAAGGCGCAGCAGCGCGGCGGCTCGCGCGCGCGCAAAGTCGCGCGCCGGATCGGCAGGGTCGCCGAGGTCGAGGACGAGCGCGTCCGCGCCGCTGTCGAGCGCGGCGGCGAATTCGTCCTCGCGCGGGGCGAGAAGAAGATAGGACCGCATCTGCGACTCTCCTGCCGTGCGACGCCGTGATCTTAAGCGTGCGTTTACCATAAGTGGCGATTCTGCTCTGCAATGCGTCAAGTCCGGTCGAGCACATAGGGCGGAGCCCAGAGCGCCTGATGATCGTAAGAAATTTCCTGAAATGGGCGCAGACCGCGCCGACGGCCCTCAGGGTGGAAGGGGCCGGCGCGCTGGCGAGAGCCTATCTCGAGAGCGATCTCGACGACGTTATGAAGCGCGAGGCGGAGACGGCGCTCGCGGCGCTCCTCGACGATCCCTCGCCTCTGGTGCGCCGCGCTCTGGCCAAGGTCTTCGCGAGCTCGGCCGAAGCGCCGCGCTCCATCGTCTCGGCGCTCGCCAATGACCAGTCGGACATTGCGGCCATGGTGCTGTCGCGCTCGCCGCTGCTCGGCGAGAGCGAGCTCATCGATTGCGCCGCGGTCGGCGACGTCTTCGCCCAGAGCGCCATAGCGCTGCGCGCCCATGTGCCGACCGGTCTCGCTGCTGCGCTCGCCGAGATCGGCGCCTGCGAGGCGGCGATCTCGCTCGCCGTCAATCCGAACGCCGATCTGACGGCCTTCGCCATGCGCCGCATGATCGAGCGTTTCGGCGACGACGCGCAATTGCGCGAGGCGCTGCTCGGCCGGCCCTTTCTGCCGCCGTCGGTTCGCGCCGAGCTCGTCGAGGCGACGGCGGCGAGCCTCGCCTCTTTCGTCATGGATCGCGACTGGCTGTCGCCCGAGCGCACGCGCCGCATCATGCAGGAGGCGCGCGACAAGGCCAATGTCGACATCGCCGCCTCGGCCGAAGAGACGCAGGGCCGCAGAGGCGTGCGCATGCTGGTCGCGCATCTGCGCCGAAAGGCGCGGCTGACGCCGAGCCTCGCGCTCAGGGCGTTGCTCTCGGGCAATCGCGCGCTGTTCGAGGCGACGCTCGCGGAATTGTCGGGCCTCGACGAGGAGAAGGTCGCCGGCCTCACGCGCGATTTTCGCGGCGCGGGCTTTGCGGCGCTCTATGCGCGGGCGGGGATGCCCGCCAATCTTCTGCCGGCCTATCGCGCCGCGCTCGAGGCGCAGCCGGCCTTCGGCTGCGCCAGCGCGCGCCTGTCGCTCGCGATGGTGCAGCGCGTGCTGACCTCCTGCGACGGGATCAATTCCGGCGAGCTCGATCGGCTGATGGCGCTGTTGCGCCGCTTCGAGGCGGAGGCGCTGCGCGAGGACGCCCGCGAGGCGGCGGCGGCGCTGACGCGCGCGCCATTCGTCGACATGGCGGCGCTGGAGGCGCAGCTGCTCGTCGCGGCGTGAGGGTGATCGGAGGAAATGCCGTAGGCGGTCGTCGATCGCATATGCATGCGAAGGCTAGCAGCACAACGGAGTCGCGGATATTGGAGGCGGTAAAACTCTGATGCGAATCGTCAACGACGCCGGAGTGCAAAAAGTCAAGCGTCAATCCTTGATTTTTCTGCGATTAAACGATATACACACAATGTGACCCTTGCTTCGCGAATGGGCCCCTGGGCTCCTCCTCATAGGATAGCGAAGAGTGCGGGTCACATTTTTTTTAATAATAATGGGTGTCGCCGTAAGACCAGAGGTCGTACTCGGTGAAGACTTTCGATTTAATAAGTTCATATGACCTGACGTCGCCTATTTCCCATTTACGTTGTATAGCCCAAGCGCAATAGTCTGCGGCCCATAGGAGCGGGTCTTTCGATGAATCAATAAAACTTACCTCCCACTTATCTCTTGGAGTAGTCTGCTGAAGCGTGTTATTTATTCCTTGTTTAAAGGCGGCCTTTGTTTTCTTTTGCCCAATCGACGCGGCGGTGATAAGCATTTTTCCAGTAGTAGGCAGCAGTTTCCGGCCAACGTGCTTAAAATGATAGTACCAAGCGTATTGATAGAAGGTGGCCTCAGTAATACGTGTTTGAGGCTGAGCCTTTGATTTTTCTAAAAGAGTAGCGTCGACTCGAAATGTATGCGCCTCCAGGCATGCAAAAACTTTGTCGCGAGTAGCTTGCTGGTCTGTAGTAGCATGAAGCTTATCTCGCTCCGAGTCGCCATTTAATACTAACTCGCGGCGAATTTGCAGAAGATCATGTGAAAGGGAGCAATCCTCTGTCGTGAAGGTACAGAGCAAAAAATAGCGGCTGGCTCCCGCCTTACGTTTGAAAGTGAAGCAGCCGGCTTCGTCGGCGAATACGAATTTATCAGCCATGATCGGGGGATTCGACGGGCGCTTCAGCCATCGTTGAAATTCCAAACTGGACTCTTGATCGATCACTGTAACTTATCCGATTCGTACGAATACGGAACCGGTTGCCTGCCTGCGCTCACATTTTTCAATAGCCGAATTGCTCGCGAAGGATGCGTTCTTCCAGCGAATGGCCGGCGTCGTGCAGCAGCATGAGATTGGTCCCGTGATCCATCTCGACGTCGACGCTGAGCGCGTCGCGAAACTCGTCATGGTCGGCGACGACGGAGACGGGGCGCTTCTCCGCCTCCAGAACTTCGAGCCGCACTTTGGCGGCGTCGGGCAGCAGCGCGCCGCGCCAGCGCCGCGGGCGAAAGGCGGAAATGGGCGTCAGCGCCATCAGCGGCGCGTCGAGCGGCAGTATGGGGCCGTTGGCCGAGAGATTATAGGCGGTGGAGCCGGCCGGCGTCGCCACCAGCACGCCATCGGTTATCAGCTCCGGCAGCCGCTCCTTGCCATTGACCAGGATTCGGAGCTTGGCGATCTGCGAGCTCTGGCGCAGCAGCGAGACCTCGTTGATCGCATGGGCGGCGAATTCGTCGCCATGCGTGTTGACGGCCCGCATCAGCAGCGGGTGGATGATCGACGGCTTGGATTCGGCGATGCGCTTGCGTAGCCCGCTCTCGCGATATTCGTTCATCAGAAAGCCGACCGAGCCGCGGTTCATCCCATAGATCGGCTTGCCGGCGCCCATGAAGCGATGCAGCGTGCGCAGCATCAGGCCGTCGCCGCCGAGCGCGACGATGCAATCGGCCTCCTCGGGCGGGACCTCGCCGTATTTGGCGACGAGCCGCGCCCGCGCCTCGTCGGCCTCGGACGTGCCGGAGGAAAGAAAGGCCAGCTTCCGGTGATTATTCGGCGTCTCGCCGGTCTCGGACATGGGTCGACTTGGCTCGGCGGGACCGCGCTCGCGGCGGCTGGGCCGAACTCCATACACCCGGCGAAGTCTAAAGGAAACGGGAGGCGATCCGTAAGACGAAGCCGCGCGGAGCAGAAATTCGCTGTCGCGCCGCGGCCGAAGAACGCGATCGTTCTCCCCATTCGGTTCGTTGAAAAGAACATTCTATTTGACATAACGAACGAATTGCATGAGCCTTTCTGATCCGAGAAGGACGCGCCTCGATCACTTCGTTCCGCTCTGAGGCGGACCCCGCGTCACAGAAAAGGAGGCCGAAAATGTCCGACGCCTATATCATCGAGCTCGGCGAGGAAGCCGTCGGCGTGGTCGCCCGCGACTCGAACGGCTACCGCTTCTATGCGGCGAAACAATCTTTCCGGCCGCTCGAGGGGCGTCTGTTTCATTCGGCCGAGAATGCGCGCAGCGCCGCGCTCGAATTGCGACGCGAGGCGCCGCCGCGCCTTTCCGCGCTGACCTCCCTCGGCCTCGGCGGGCAGCGGGGGCGCGGCTGACTCGCGCCTTCGCCGGGCGTCATTCGCGACGCTCACGACGCGAGCGATCGGGAATCCGTCGGCGGGCCTCGAGTCCCGGTCGGGCCTTCGGCCCGCCGGGAGTCGGTTTCCGGCTGAACGGTTCGGCGCATTCCCCTTATCCCCGCCTGTGGGGAGAGGGCCGGGGCAAGGGGCGCGGGGCGCGAGCCGCAAAGGGGCCGATTTCGACCCCCGATCGGGGGTCAGTTTTGGACACCAATTGACACCATCCGGCCGGCTGTGGTCTCTGCTCTGGGTTAACCATCCTTGCCATGCTGCGACCGTTGAAATTACAGGCCAAGTCAGACGAACGCCGATTAGCCCCCTAATCAGACCAGCGATGTCGCGGGGTGTTTTATGGGACACGCCGCGGCGGGAAAGGGCGTGTGTTCTTCGTTGATCGATTTCAGGATGAGAGCCACAATTGCAAAGCGGCAACCGGCGCGCGACGGTGGCGAGAAAAATCATCGGCGAGCGTGTCTGCGCGCGCAGATCGTGGAGCTGAGAGGCCGCGCAAGCGGCCCATCGAGGACATGCTTCGAGCGGCTCAAATCTAGAGCGTTTCCAGCCGAAGTGGACGCCGGTTCGGCGTTGGAAACGCGTCAAAAACAAAATCCTAGAGTCTTTTCATGTTTCATTGAAACATGAAAAGACTCTAAAGCCTCCGGCTCTGCGGAAGGATACTTATCCAAGGCAACCTTAGAGTGCTCAGATGGCTCAGAGAAATATTGTCGTGGACACTTTGAAGGCTTTCACGAGAAAGCTTGGGTTTAATATTATTCGAAATGATTATATTTTCGATGTGCAAGAGCCAAAATACGTTGGCTCTTCGAGATGGGTTGATTATCTAGAAAATGAGTATAATAAAAATGGCATGAAAATTCTTGAAATAGGATCAAGAAACGTTACAAATGTCAACTTGAGGAGCAAATTCAATAAAGCAGCCTATGTTGGTTTTGATTTTTACGCCGGAGAAAATGTCGATATCGTGGGTGACGCTCATAAGCTGGCGTCGTATTTTAACGAAAACGAGAAGTTTGATCTGATATTCTCATCTGCTGTGTTCGAACATCTTTATATGCCTTGGGTCGTGGCGGAGGAAATACAAAAATTGCTGAAAATTGGGGGATGCGTTTTCGTTGAAACTCATTTTTCATTCAAGGCTCATGAAATGCCTTGGAATTTTTTTCAATTCTCCCACACGGGCCTACGAGCGCTGTTCAACGAGGGGCTTGGTTTTGAGCTGATTGATAGCGGGATGAGCAATCCGATTTGTGGTATTTTCGGTGAAAAAGCAGACAAGCGCTTAAGATACGGAACTCTCTCGAACTTATATTGCAATAGCGAGGTGCTTTGCAAAAAAGTGCGTGAAGTTGATCATTTCGAATGGAGAAGTTTATCTATAGACGAAGTGGTAGACGGCTCACGATATCCAACGCCAAATAAATAAACCGGCAAACTCCAAATCCGCGTATTGCCCAGAAATTGGTGGATAATCGAGCGGCCTGGAAAATCGGAGTTTGGAGGCGCTGCCTCCAAAGCCGGATTGATCGGCGTGGCGGACAAAGCGGCGCACGATCGGAAAACGCCCCGAGTTCCCCATACCTTCCTTCTCCCCGCGAGCGGGGAGAAGGAAGGCGGCGAACGCCGTGCGACGCGATCCGCCGAAACCCTATGACAGCGGCCAGAGAGCCTATTCGCGGCCGACGCTCAGATAGGCGAAGCCGCGTTTGCGAATGTCGGCGGGGCGGTAGATGTTGCGCAGATCGACGATCACCGGCGTCTTCAGCAGCGTCTTGATGCGGTCGAGATCGAGCGCGCGGAAGGCGTCCCATTCGGTGACGATGACCAGCGCGTCGGCGCCTTCCGCCGTCGCATAGGGGTTGTCGCAGAAGGTCACTTCCGGCATCAGCGGGCGGGCCTGCTCCGTGCTCTCCGGATCATAGGCGTAGACCTTGGCGCCGTCGCCGGCGAGCGAGGCGACGATGGCGAGCGAGGGCGCGTCGCGCATGTCGTCGGTGTTGGGCTTGAAGGCGAGGCCGAGCAGGCCGATCTTCTTGCCGCGCACCGAGCCGCCGAGCGCCGAGATCACCTTGCGGGCCATGGCGCGCTTGCGTGAATCATTCACCGCGACGACGGTCTCGACGATGCGCAGCGGCGCGCTGTAGTCCTGGCCCGTCTTCAACAAAGCGAGCGTGTCCTTGGGGAAGCAGGAGCCGCCATAGCCCGGCCCGGCGTGCAGGAATTTGCCGCCGATGCGCTTGTCGAGGCCGATGCCGCGCGCGACGTCCTGAACGTCGGCTCCGACCTTCTCGCAGAGATCGGCGACCTCGTTGATGAAGGTGATCTTGGTGGCGAGAAAGGCGTTGGCCGCATATTTGGTGAGCTCGGAGGTGCGGCGGCCGACGAAGACCAGCGGCGGCTGGTTGAGGCTCAGCGGCCGGTAGATTTCCGCCATCACCTCGCGGGCGCGGTCGTCCTCGACGCCGATGACGACGCGGTCGGGACGCTTGAAATCCTCGATCGCCGCGCCCTCGCGCAGGAACTCCGGATTGGAGACGACGGCGAAATCGGCCTTCGGATTGACCTCGCGGATGATGCGCTCGACCTCGTCGCCCGTGCCGACCGGCACGGTGGATTTGTTGACGATGACGGTGAAGCGGTCGAGCGCCCGGCCGATCGTCTCGGCGGCGGCGTAGACGTAAGAAAGGTCGGCGTGGCCGTCGCCGCGCCGCGACGGCGTGCCGACGGCGATGAAGACGGCGTCCGCGCCGCGCACGGCGGGCGTGAGATCGGTGGTGAAGAACAGGCGGTTCTGTCGCACATTATTGGCGACGAGCTCGTCGAGGCCGGGCTCGTAGATCGGAATTTCGCCGCGCAGCAGCCGCTCGATCTTGGAGGCGTCGCTGTCGACGCAGGTCACGACATGGCCGAAATCGGCGAAGCAGGCCCCGGATACGAGGCCGACATAGCCCGATCCGATCATTGTGATGTTCATCGTCTCTCGTCTCTCGCTCGGTCCTAAGGGTTGTCACTGCAACGTAATTGTTTCGTCGTCATGACAGGGTCGGGGTCTGACGCGTCCTCTGCGCGCTTGGGCGACGGCCCTAACCCCCGACGCCGAACGCCGCCAAGGCGGCCATATTGACGATATCGGCGTCGGTCGAGCCCAATTGAACGATTTGGATCGGCTTGTCGAGCCCGACGATCAATGGCCCCAGCACCGTCGCTCCCCCCAGCTCCTGCAGCATTTTGGTGGAGATGGAGGCGGAGTGAAAGGCGGGCATGACCAGCACATTGGCGGTGTCGCTGAGGCGCGAGAAAGGATAGGCGGCCATTGCGCGCCGGTTGAGGGCGACGTCGGCGGCCATCTCGCCCTCATATTCGAAGTCGACGCGCCGCGCATCGAGCGCGCGCACCGCCTCATGGACGCGGGTCGTGCGCTCGCCCGGCGGATAGCCGAAGGTGGAGAAGGCCAGCATGGCGACGCGCGGCTCGAGGCCGATGCGCCGCGCGACGCCCGCCGCCTCTATCGCTATGTCGGCGAGATCGGCGGCCTCCGGCATTTCCGTGATCGCCGTGTCGGCGACGACGACGATGCGCCCATGCGCGAGCACCAGCGAGGCGCCGATCAGCCTGTGACCCGGCTTCTGGTCGACGACATGGCGCACATCCTCGAGCGCGTTGGAGAAATTGCGGGTGACGCCGGTCACCATGGCGTCCGCGTCGCCCTGCGCCACCATGGCGGCGGCGAAATGATTGCGGTCGGTGTTGATGAGGCGCTGACAGTCGCGGAACAGGAAGCCCTTGCGCTGCAGGCGCTCGAACAGAAATTGCGCATAGACCGAATTGCGCGAGGAGAGCCTGGCGTTGTGCACCTCGATCTGGTCGCCGAGCTCCAATCCGGCGTCGCGCGCCGTTTGCGCCACGCGATCCTCGCGGCCGACCAGAATGGGCCGCCCGAGCCCCTGCGCGACGAAGGAGAGCGCGGCGCGAATGACCTGCTCCTCCTCGCCCTCGGCGAAGACCACGCGCTTGGGATCGCGCCGCACGCGGTCATAGATCGTGTGCATGAGGCCGGCGATCGGATCGCGCCGCGCCGAGAGCTCCGCGCGATAGGCGCTCATATCGACGATGGGGCGACGCGCGACGCCCGAATCCATCGCCGCCTTCGCCACGGCCGGCGACACGATGGCGATGAGGCGCGGATCGAAGGGCGCGGGAATGAGATAGTCGCGGCCAAAGCGCGGCCGCGCGCCCTGATAGGCGTTGGCCACCTCGTCCGGCACGTCCTCGCGCGCGAGCTCGGCGAGGGCTGTCGCCGCGGCGATCTTCATCTCCATGTTGATCGTCTTGGCGCGCACGTCGAGCGCGCCGCGGAAGATGTAAGGGAAGCCCAGCACATTGTTGATCTGATTCGGATAGTCGGAGCGCCCCGTCGCGACGATGGCGTCCGGCCGCGCGGCGAGCGCCTCCTCCGGCGTGATCTCCGGATCGGGATTGGCCATGGCGAAGACGATCGGATCCTGCGCCATCGTCTTCAGCATCTCAGGCGTCAGCGCGCCTTTCACCGAGAGGCCGAAGAAAATATCGGCGCCGTCCAGCGCCTCGGCGAGCGTGCGCGCGCTCGTTTCGACGGCATGGGCGCTCTTCCATTGATTCATGCCTTCGGAGCGGCCGCGATAGACGACGCCCTTCGTATCGCAGAGAACGACGTTCTGCGGCGAAAAGCCCATCGCCTTGACGAGATCGAGACAGGCGATGCCGGCCGCGCCCGCGCCATTGCAGACGAGCCTGGTGTTCCTTATGTCGCGGCCGGTCAGATGCAGCGCGTTCAAGACGCCCGCCGTGGAGATGATCGCGGTGCCGTGCTGATCGTCGTGGAAGACGGGAATGTCCATCAATTCGCGCAGGCGCTCCTCGATGACGAAGCACTCCGGCGCCTTGATGTCCTCGAGATTTATGCCGCCGAAAGAGGGGCCGAGATAGCGCACGGCGGCGATGAAGGCCTCGACCTCCTGCGCGTCGACCTCGAGATCGATCGAATCTATGTCGGCGAAACGCTTGAACAGCGTCGCCTTGCCCTCCATCACGGGCTTGGCGGCGAGCGCGCCGAGATTGCCGAGGCCGAGGATCGCGGTGCCATTGGTGATGACGGCGACGAGATTTCCCTTGACGGTGTAGTCATAGGCGAGGGAGGCGTTCTCGGCGATGGCCAGCACGGGCGCGGCGACGCCGGGCGAATAGGCGAGCGAGAGATCGCGCTGCGTCGCCATGGGTTTCGTGGGCACGACGGCGATTTTGCCGGGCCGGCCGCGCGAGTGGTAGAGCAGCGCCTCCTTGTCGGTGAAGACAGGACGTTCGCGCTTCGGAGGCGTATCGGCCATTTTTCCCCCTCTCTTTCCGAATCATCGGAGAGCCGGCGGCACTTAGCAAGACGTTTGCGACGACAATATGCCGAAGCTCCGGGCGGAGCCATATTCTTCGTGTCCTTTGTGTCTTCGTGGTCGTATTAACCACGAAGACACAAAGGACACGAAGATGAATTACGCCGAGTTGCCTCGTAACATCGAGCCGATCGCGAGAAATATCGTCGATGCGGGATTTTACGTCCATTCGACGCTCGGCCCGGGCTTGCTGGAGTCGGCCTACGAGCATTGCTCGGCTTATGAGCTAGAGACCCGTGGCTGCGCTGTGCGACGTCAGGTGGCGCTGCCGATCGTCTATGGGACCATGAAATCGGACGCCGGATACCGCATCGACATTCTGGTCGCCGGGTCCATCCTCGTGGAGGTCAAGTCGGTCGAAGCGCTCGCGCCGGTCCATCAGGCGCAATTGCTCACCTATTTGAAACTCTCGGGATGCCGGCTCGGTTTCCTGGTGAATTTCAATGTCCCGCTATTCAAACAAGGCTCGAAGCGCATGGCGCTTTGAACTTCGTGTCCTTTGTGTCTTAGTGATGAAAACGAACCACGAAGACACGAAGAACACCAAGGACGAGACATTGGAGCAGTCGTCGCCTACGTCCGCCCGCCCGACGCCGATGATGGCGCAATATATAGAGATCAAATCGGCCAATCCCGATTGCCTGCTCTTCTATCGCATGGGCGATTTCTACGAGCTGTTCTTCGAGGACGCCGAGACCGCTTCGCGCGCGCTCGGCATCATGCTGACGAAGCGCGGCAAGCACCTCGGCGCCGATATTCCCATGTGCGGCGTGCCGGTGGAGCGCGCCGACGATTATCTGCAAAAGCTCATCGCGCTCGGCCATCGCGTCGCCGTCTGCGAGCAGATGGAGGACCCTGCCGAAGCGCGCAAGCGCGGCGGCAAATCCGTCGTCAAGCGCGACGTCGTGCGCCTCGTCACGCCCGGCACGATCACCGAGGAGCAGCTTCTCGATCCCGCCCGTCCCAACGCCTTCGCGGCGCTCGCGCGGCTGCGCGCCGGCGACGGCGGCTGGCGCTATGGGCTCGCCTGCGTCGACATCTCCACCGGAGCCTTCGATGTCGCGGAGGTGGGCGAGGCCGAGCTCGCAGGCGAATTGTCGCGGCTCGAGCCGCGCGAGATCGTCGCGGCGGAGGCGCTCTGCGCAGACCATCGCCTCGCCGCGCTCATCGCCCATCTCGACGCGCCGCTGACGCCGCTCGGCCGCGACGCGGGCGGCGGCGAGAGCGCGGAGCGGCGGCTTCTCGATTTCTTTTGCGTCGCGACGCTCGAGGGCTTCGGCGCGCTCGGCGAGGCGGAAATCGCCGCGGCGGCGGCGGCCATCCTCTATGTCGAGCGCACGCAGAAGGGAAAGCGCCCCGCGCTGCGCCGTCCCTCGAGCCTGCGGCGCAGCGCCACGCTGGAGATAGACGCGGCGACGCGCGTCAATCTCGAGCTGACGCGCACGCTGAAGGGCGAGCGCGACGGCTCGCTGCTGGCGACGATCGACATGACCGCGACGCCCGCCGGCGCGCGCCTGCTCGCCGAGCGCATCGCCGCGCCGGCGACGGAGCCGGCGCTCGTCGCGACGCGTCTCGACGCCGTCTCCTTCTTCGTCGCCGAGCCGGAGCTGCGCGCGCGATTGCGCGCTGCTCTCGCCCGCGCGCCGGATGTGGCGCGGGCGCTCTCGCGACTCTCGCTCCAGCGCGGCGGCCCGCGCGATCTCGGCAATATTCGCGCGGCGCTCGTCGCCGCGCGGGAGATCGCCGCCCTCTTCGCCGCGCGCGATACGGCGCCGCTCGTCGCGCGGGAGATCGAAGCGCTCGCATCTTCCGACGGCGAATTGGAGGGCGCCATCGCCGCGCGGCTCGTCGCCGATCCGCCGCTCGACAAGCGCGCGGGAAATTTCATCGCGCCGGGCTTCGACGCAGAGCTCGACGAAGCGCGCAGCCTGCGCGACGAAAGCCGCCGCGTCATCGCCTCCTTGCAGCAGCGCTATGTCGAGCTGGCCGAGACTCGCCAACTCAAGATCAAGCACAATAATTTCTTGGGCTTCTTCATCGAGGTTCCGCAGGCGCAGGGCGAGAGGCTGCTGCGCGCGCCCTTCGACGCCGTCTTCACGCATCGCCAGACGATGCAGGACGCGATGCGCTTCTCGACGCGCGAGCTCGCCGAGCTCGAGGCGAAGATCGCCTCCGCCGCCGATCGCGCGCAGGAACGCGAGCTGGCGCTGTTCGAGGAGCTCGCGCGGAGCGTGCTCGGCGCGTCCGAGGAGCTGCAACGTCTCGCGGGAGCCTTCGCCGCGCTCGATGTCTTCGCGGCGCTGGCCGAGATCGCTGTGAGGCGCGACTGGACGCGCCCGCATGTCGACGCGTCACTCGATTTCGAGATCATCGGCGGGCGTCATCCCGTCGTCGAAGCGTCGCTGCAGGCGCAAGGGAAGATTTTCGCGGCGAACGATTGCGATCTCGGCGACGCGCGCGCCGGCAGAATCGCCGTCGTCACCGGGCCGAACATGGCCGGCAAATCCACCTATCTCAGGCAGAATGCGCTCATCGCCATTCTCGCCCAGGCCGGCTCCTTCGTGCCGGCGAAGCGCGCGCGGCTCGGCGCCGTCGATCGTCTGTTCTCGCGCGTCGGCGCCGCGGATGATCTCGCGCGCGGACGCTCCACCTTCATGGTGGAGATGGTGGAGACGGCGGCCATATTGAATTGCGCGGGAGCGCGCTCGCTCGTCATTCTCGACGAGATCGGCCGCGGAACGGCGACTTTCGACGGACTCTCCATCGCCTGGGCGACGATCGAGCATCTGCACGAGGTCAATCGCTCGCGCGCGCTGTTCGCGACGCATTTCCACGAGCTGACGCAATTGACGAAGCGCCTGCCGCGGCTCGTCAATCTCACCATGAAGGTGAAGGATCACGCCGGCGAAGTGGTGTTCCTGCACGAGGTGACGAAGGGCGCGGCCGACCGTTCTTACGGCGTGCATGTGGCCGAGCTCGCCGGCCTGCCGGCGAGCGTGGTGGCGCGCGCGCACGCCATTCTCGCGGAGCTCGAGGCGGCGGATCGGCGCGCGCCGGTGACGAAGCTCATCGACGATCTGCCGCTCTTCGCTCATGTCGCGACGAGCGCGCCGCCGAAAGACGAATTGCGCGAGGCGCTGGCGGCGATCGATCCGGACGCGCTCACGCCGCGCGAGGCGCTCGCCGCGCTCTATGAGCTGAAGGCGAAGGCCGCGCGCTGAGCAGGAGCGTCATAAGGCGTCCGCCGCCTTCCTTCTCCCCGCTAGGGTCTTTCCGTGTTTCTTTGAAACACGGAAAGACCCTAGACTTTTGTTTTGACGCGTTTCCGGACGCCGAACCGGCGTCCGCTTCGGCTGGAAACGCTCTATCACCCGGAGGCCGCATCACGCATAGGCGGCATAGGCGGTATTCGCCTGCGCCGGCGTCGAGGCGCTCCTCAACGCTGCGCCGCCGAGGGTGAGATCGCGCAGGCTCGCGAGCAGCGAGTCGATTTGGGCGTAGGGGTCCGCGCTCGCTCCCGTATCATTGTCCATATTCGACGATCGGATGTCGGAGGCGGGGGGGAAGACCTGCGCGCGCTGCGCATCGATCGCGGCGACGTCCGGAGACGACGGCCGACGCTCGACGCTCGGCACAATCGGCAGATCGTGAGGGAGGCTGGAAAGGGCCAGTGACACGACGATTACCTCGTTCTCGATGTTTTCGTGTCCAACTCCTAGCGCGAGGGTTTTAACTCGAGGGAATGAAAGCGCGCGCGATTGGAGGCGCGCCGTCGAGGTTTCGTTCACCATTGTCGCGGCGGCGGCTCGGCGTAGCCGTCTTCCGCCGGCCGCGCGGAACTCGGATCTCTCGAGAAGAGCCAGCGAGCGTGACGCCCGCCGCCAATGAGAGATGCGGCATGACGAATCGTCTTCGAGGTCGATTCGCGCCATTCCAGTCCTGCCCGTTTCTCGCCGAGAAGACACGATGCGCGCGAAGAGCGCTCGGTCGCTGGAATCGTTCGTCGACAGCGCTAGAATAGCGTGACGATTCCCCTCCCGGAGCCTCTTCATGTCCTATCGCGCGCCCGTCGACGATCTGCTCTACGCCATGCGGCGGGCGGCCGGCGCGGCGGCGTTCGAGCCGGGCGGGCTCTATAGCGATCTCGACGAGGCGACCGCCGCCGCGACGCTCCAGGAGGCCGCCAAATTCGCCGAGACGGCGCTGCTGCCGCTCGATCGCGTCGGCGATCGCGACGGGGTGACGCTCACGGGGAACGAGGTCGCGACCGCGCCCGGCTGGCGCGAAGCCTATTCGCTGTGGGTCGAGGGCGGCTGGAACGCCCTCGCCGCGCCGCCCGCCCATGGCGGCATGGGGCTGCCTCTGCTGCTCGCCGCCGCCTGCACGGAAATCTGGAACGCCGCCAATATCTCCTTCGCGCTCTGCCCGCTGCTCGGCCAGGGCGCGATCGAGGCGATGGAGATCCATGCGCGCGAGGAGCTGAAATCCGTCTATCTGCCGAAGATGATCTCCGGCGAATGGACGGCGACGATGAGTCTGACCGAGCCGCAGGCGGGCTCCGATCTCGCCCATCTGCGCACCCGCGCCGAGCGCGCCGGCGACGGCTCCTATCGTCTGTTCGGACAGAAGATATTCATCACTTACGGCGAGCACGACCTCGCCGAGAATATCGTCCATCTGGCGCTGGCGCGGCTACCCGACGCGCCCGCCGGCACGCGCGGAATCTCTCTGTTCCTCGCGCCGAAGTTTCTTCCCGACGCCGATGGGCGTCCCGGCGGGCGCAATGACGTGCGCTGCGTCGGCGTCGAGCATAAGCTCGGCATCCATGGCTCGCCGACCTGCACAATGTCCTATGGCGACAATGGCGGCGCGGTCGGCTTTCTCATCGGCCGCGAGAACGAGGGCCTCGCCTGCATGTTCACCATGATGAACAATGCGCGGCTCTCGGTCGGCCTGCAGGGCGTCGGCCTCGCCGAGCGCGCGACGCAGACGGCGCTGGCCTATGCGCGCGAGCGCCGCCAGGGCCGCGGCGCGTCGTCCGATCCGGCGCCGATCGTCGAGCATCCGGACGTCGCGCGCATGTTGATGGAGATGAAGGCCAAGACCGCCGCCGCGCGGGCCATCTGCTACCTCACCGCCGCCGCGCTCGACCGCGCCCGCCGGCTCGAGGGCGCACAGGCCGAGGCGGCGCAGGAGCGCGCCGGCCTGTTGACGCCGCTCGCCAAGGCCTATTCCACCGACATAGGCGTCGAGGTCGCCTCGCTCGGCGTTCAGGTCCATGGCGGCATGGGCTTCATCGAGGAGACCGGCGCCGCGCAATTGCTGCGCGACGTGCGCATCACCCCCATTTATGAGGGGACGAACGGCATTCAGGCCATCGATCTCGTCACCCGCAAGCTGCGCCTCTCCAAAGGCGCGGCGGTGCGGCGGGAGATCGACGACATGCGCGGCGACATCGAATCGCTCGCGGCGAGCGACGACGCCGTCTTCGTCGACATGTCCCGGCGCGCGGCGACGGCGGTCGACGCTTTCGAGCGGGCGACGGATTTTCTCTGCGCCGCCGCCGATCCGCGCGGCGGCCACGCGCTCGCCGGCGCGACGCCCTATCTGCGGCTCTTCGCGCTGGCGCGCGGCGTCACCCTGCTCGGGGCCGGGGCGCTCGCGGCGCGGCGCGACGGCGGCGAGGCGGCGGCGCGGAACAGAATCGTCACGGCGCGCTTCTTCGCCGATCATCTCGCCGTGGCGGCGGAGGGGCTGGAGCGCGCCGTCGTCGACGGCGGCGACTCCGTCATCGCCGGACTGGCGCTCCTGTCGTCCGGGCGGGATTGAAAGCGAGCGGCCGCGCTCGAAACCAAAGAAAGACGCTCATGCAGCACGCCGAGATCATCGTGCGTCGGGACGGTCCCCTCATGCGGATCGTCATCGACCGGCCGGCCAAGCGAAACGCGCTCAACAAGCCCATGTACGAGGCGATGATCGCCGCTTTCGCGCAGGCGGACGCGGAGGAGGACATTCGCGCCATCGTCCTCTCCAGCTCCGGCGGCGATTTCACCGCCGGCAACGACCTCGAGGATTTCCGCCGCCCGATGGATAATCTGCATGAGTTTCCGGCGCTGCGTTTCGTCCGCGCGCTCGCCGCCTTGCAGACGCCCATCGTCGCCGCCGTCGTCGGCGAGGCGGTCGGCGTCGGCGTGACCATGCTGTTTCACTGCGATCTCGTCTACGCCTCGCATGGCGCGCGCTTCAAAATGCCTTTCGTCGATCTCGGCGTCATTCCGGAGGCGGCGTCCACATTGCTGGTCCCGCAGCGCATCGGCCTCGCCAAGGCCACGGAATTCTTGCTGCTGTGCGAGAGCTTCACGGCGAACGACGCGCTGCGTCTCGGCGTCGTCAACGCCGTCGCAGGCCCAGAGGAGGTGGAGGAGACGGCCGTCGACGCGGCCCGCCGGCTCGCCGCCAAGCCGCGCGCCGCGCTCGCCGCGACGCGGCGCCTGCTGCGGGGCGACGCCGCCGCCATCGCCGCGCGAATGGAAGAGGAGGCGGCGCTCTTCGCGGCGGCGCTGGCGATGCGGGAGACGCGCGCGCGGCTCGAGGCCTTTTTCGCGGGCGTGAAGGAGAGCCCCGAGCGTTAGAGCATGTTCCCGAAAAGTGCGAAGCGGTTTTCGGAAAAGAACATGCGAATTCAAATAACTTTAGAGCGCATTCGGACATGATTTGTCCGAATGCGCTCTAGAATCTGTCCATGTTTCGTTGAAACATGGTTCTACCGCGTTTCCGACGCCGAACCGGCGGCCACTTCGGCTGGAAACGCTCTAGTCGTCGGACAATTTGGCGTAGTTCACGAGGCGGGACGCGCGCAGCAGTATGGCGCGCATTTTTTCGCCCCCACGCGCGCAGGTGGCGGCGAGGCGGTCGGGACTCTGCGGCGCGCCATTGCGATATTGCTGGCGCACGGCGGCCACGCTGGCGACGGCGATCGTGTCGAGCTCGGCGACATAGGCTTCGAAGCGGCGCCTGAAGTCCGGGCTCACCCTGTCATAGGCGGCGAGCGCGGAATTGCGGCCGGAAAGCTGCGATTGCTCGAAATATTCCTTATATGTCACCGGACGCCAGGCGAGCAGATCGTCGATGAGCTCGGGCATGTGCGGCAATTGCTCCAGCATCATCACGAGCTCGTTGAAGAGGTTGAGATAGTCGTTGGCCAGTCCGGACACCGGATTGACCAGCGGCTTGGAGGCGGAAAAAGGTTTCGGCGCTCGAGTGCCGTCGCCTTGATCGAGCGATGCGAATTGCGCGTCTGCCGTCATTGGAAATCCCGATAGGTTGAGGGCCAATATGGGGTCCAATCGATAAGAATCTCTTTCCACCTTGCAGAGGCGATTCCAGGAAAATGCGGAATTTCCGTGGTTTCGAGGCGTCGCGAAAATGGGAGACACGAACGAGACCTATGTGCGGGAGATACGCCATCACCCTGCCGCCGCAGGCGGCGCGCGATTATTTCGGCTATGTGGACCAGCCGAATTTTCCGCCGCGCTACAATGTCGCGCCGACGCAGCCCGTTCCCATCGTGCGCCAGGAGCGCGATCCGCGCGGCGGCGCGCGGCGGCGCTTCCAGCTCGTCCGCTGGGGCTTTCTGCCGGGCTTCGTCAAAGATCCGGCGGGCTTTCCGCTGCTCGTCAACGCCCGCGCCGAGAGCGCGCCGGAAAAGCCCAGCTTTCGCGCCGCGATGAAACGGCGCCGCTGCCTCTTCATCGCCGACGCTTATTACGAATGGCGCCGCGAAGGAGCCAAGGGCCGAGCCCGGGCGAGCCGGCCCTATCTCTTCCGCCACGCCGACGGGACGCCGCTGGCGCTCGCGGGCCTCTACGAGACCTGGATCGGCAGGGACGGCAGCGAGGTCGACACCGCCTGCATTCTCACCGTCTCCGCCAATGGCGCGACGGTCGCCGTTCACGACCGGATGCCGGCGATCCTCGCGCCGCAGGATTTCGATCTCTGGTTGAACGACGACGAATATGCCGCGGGAGCCGCGTGGCGGCTGCTCGCGCCGGCGGCGGACAACGCGCTCGAATTCTTCGAGATCGGCCCGGACGTCAACAAGGCGGCCAATGACGGGTCCTGGATTCAGCAGCCCCGCGCGGGTCTGCTCGCCTGATAGGCGCGGGGGGTGAAAAACCCTTGGCGGCTCGACGGCGAGTGATATGAATCTCGGTCGTCGCCTGTTTCGACGTGAAATTTTCTCGAGGAGAGTTTGTGATGTTCATCGACATGCGCGCCGCCGCCGCGGCGCTCGGGATCGTTCTGATTTCCTCCGCCTGTCTCGCGGGTCCCTATAATCCCGTGACGCAGGCCGCGCAGTCGAAACTCGCCTCTGAAGGCTTCGATCCGGGAACG
This sequence comes from Methylosinus sp. Ce-a6, assembly GCF_009811655.1. GTDB lineage: Bacteria > Pseudomonadota > Alphaproteobacteria > Rhizobiales > Beijerinckiaceae > Methylosinus. The sequence continues at coordinate 65,044 of NZ_BGJX01000017.1, forward strand.
CTCGACGGCATGGTTGGGGCGAAGACGGCGGCGGCGGTCACGAGCTTCCAGCAGAAATCCGGCCTGCCGCAGAGCGGCGCGCTGGACGCGGCGACGCTGGAAAAGCTCGGGATCGGCGTTTCGACCGCAAAGCCGGTCGCCGATTGGATCGCCCTTCCGAGCCAGGCGGACATCGACAAGCTCGTCGCCGCCAAGAACGATCCGGCCCAGCCCTACAGCGATTATCTGCCCAACGCGCCGGCGGCCGCTCTCTCTCTCCCCGGCGCGGCGATCCTCGCGGCGATGAATCAGAGCGCCGACATCTATGGCGGCCGCCGCCCCGGCGAGCCCAAGCACACGGACCAGGGCTATAAATATACGACCGACTGCCTGAAGACGAATTACGCGCCCACCGACTGGTCGGACATCGCGATCCATTACTATTGCCAAATGTCCAAGCCGCGCGCCTGCTATACTTATGCGCTCTCCGGCAAGTCGACGCCCTCGGGATTCAAATATCAGCGCCCCGCCGCCTATCGCGGCTGCGCCGACGGCGGGCTGAAGGAGGCCGCCGATTTCGTCGCCTTCGTGCCGAAAACGCAGCCGCTCGTCTTCCAATATGTGATGTTCGGCCAGACGCACGCGTTCGATCACGAGCAGGAGCAGGCGATCATCAACGCCTTCTATGGCGTGAAGAATCCCGCCGACAAGGCCGAATGCGCCGCCAAGCGCCCGCGCCGCACCGAGGACCCGACCGACGGCACGCATTGCCTCGTGAGCAAGATCATGTCGCCGCGCCTCGCCGGCAAGGGCGATTGAGACCGGGGAGGCGGGCGAAAGCCCCTCCCTCACCCTCCCCGCTACGCGCTATCGAATGCACACATTTTCCTCGCCCCCGCGACGTCATGGCCGGGCTTGTCGCAGCCATCCACGCCGACACACCGAGGCGTCTCGGAAGTTTGGCGTGACGCAGAAGCTCCGGCGGCGCCCGACGCAGGATGAAATCCGTCGATGGCAGGCGCCTTCCTTTGATTTCTCAGCCGCTTGGCGTGGATGGCCGGGACAAGCCCGGCCATGACGGCCACAGCGTCTCGCGATCTGTGAATCCGATAGCCCGCGCAGCGGGGGAGGGCCGGGGAGGGAGCCTCTCGTCACGGACAATAGGCGTAATATCCGCCCGTCACATCGCCGACGCGCCCGTCCTCGTCGAGAGACCAGCGCACATTGCCGCCGCGCCGACATTTGTCGTCGAAGGAGGCGGCGCGATCGAAGGACGCTTCCTTCAGCGCGGGCCGCGTCTGAAAGCCGTCTTCGGTGAGCGCGCGCGCCAGCGCCGCGGCGTCGGAGCCGGGCGGGAAACGCTGCTTCAGCCGCCGCTGATAGGCCTCTTGATTGCCGCTCTCGCGAAAATCGCCGAGGCCCTGCAGCAGCTGCGGCAGCGTCGGGGCGGAGCGCATCCACCAAATGCGCAGACCAAAGGCGAAGATCAGCGCCGCCGCCAGCAGCCCGGAGGCGACATATCGGAAGGTCGAGCCGCGCATCACAATTTTCGCGTCGCCTGCGTGAGCCATTTGCGCGTCTTGGCGTCGAGATGCGGAGAGAGCTCCGCGCGCACCCGCGCGTGATAGGCGTTCAGCCAGCGCGTCTCCTCCGCGCTCATGAGCTTCGGCTCGACGAGCGCGAGATCGAAGGGCGCGAGGGTGAGCGTCTCGAAGCCGAGCATCTCGCGCTCGGCGCCGGCGATCTCGCGTTTCTCCACGACGATCAGATTTTCGAGGCGAACGCCATATTCGCCGGCGCGATAATAGCCGGGCTCGTCGGAGAGGATCATGCCGGGCTGCAAGGGCGTCGTCCCGAGCTTCGATATGCGCTGCGGCCCCTCATGCACGGAGAGATAGGCGCCGACGCCATGGCCCACGCCATGGTCGAAATCGAGGCCCGCCTCCCAGAGGCTCCGGCGCGCGAAAGCGTCGAGCTGCGCGCCGCTGACGCCCGCGGGAAACACCGCGCGGGCGACGCCGATATGGCCTTGCAGCACGCGGGTGAAATGCTCGCGCAATTGCTTGGACGGCCGGCCGACGCCGATGGTGCGCGTCACATCCGTGGTGCCGTCGAGATATTGCGCGCCGGAATCGACGAGATAGACGCCGCGCGCAATGCGCAGATCACTCGCCTCGGTGACGCGGTAATGCGGAATGGCGGCGTGCGGCCCGAAGGCGGAGATCGTCGGGAAGGAGAGATCGCGGAGCTCGCCGCTCTCGCGGCGGAAGGTCTCGAGCGCCTGGGCGGCGGAGATTTCCGTCAGTCTTCCCTTGGGCGCCGTCTCGGCGAACCAGGCGAGGAAGCGCGTCAGCGCGACGCCGTCGCGCAAATGCGCGGCGCGCGCGCCGTCGAGCTCTATCTCGTTCTTGACCGCCTTCAGCAGCGCGATCGGATCTTCGCCGAGCTTCGGCTGGCCGCCTTTCCCGCGGAAGAGGTCGACGAGCTTCGCCGGCGCCGTCGCCGAATCGAACAAAATCGTCCTGCCCCGCGCGCCCTCGGCGGCGAGATCGTCGGCGACATTCGCCGCCTCGCGAATATCGGCCAGAGCCTCGAGGCCGGCCCTGGTCTTGGGCGAGAGCTTGGCGGGGTCGACATAGAGAAGCGGCCGGCCCTCCTTCGGCAGCAGGGCGAAACCGAGCGCGATGGGCGTATGCGCGACATCGGCGCCGCGCAGATTGAAGAGCCAGGCGAGCGCATGAGGATCGGAGACGAGCAGCGCATCTGCTTCGCCGAGCGCCTTGCGCACGCGCGCGATCTTCTTTTTGGCGGCGACGCCGGCGAGCCGCGGCGGATAGAGCGAGATCGCCCCGCAGGGCGGCGCCGGCCGGTCGCTCCACACCGCGTCGATCGGATTGCCGTCGAGCGGAGCCAGCGTGACGCCCTTGCCCTCGAGGGCTTTGGCGTAGCGGTCGATCTGCGCTTGCGTATGCACCCAGGGGTCATAGCCGATGCGCGCGCCTTTCTTGGCCGTCTCGGCGAGCCAGCGCGAGGGCGCCGTCTCGGCGATGTCGAAGACGGCGACGCGTTTGGCGTCGACTTGCTCGGGCGCCTGCAGCGTGTAGCGGCCGTCGACGAAGAGCGCCGCTTTGTCGGTGAGCACGACGACGACGCCGGCCGAGCCGGTGAAGCCGGTGAGCCAGGCGAGGCGCTCGGCCGATCTCGGCACATATTCGTTCTGATGCTCGTCGGCGCGCGGGGCGATGAAGCCGTCGACCTCGCGGCGCGCGAGCTCCGCGCGCAGGGCCGCGAGCCGCTCCGCGCTGTCCCGCCCGCAGGCGTCGTCGGCGAAGCTCTGGAATCTGCTCTCGAACATGTCTCGAACCTATGCCTTTCCCCGCTCTGCGGCAATATGACGGCTCAGGTCAGCCGCAGCGCCATCAGCGCTTCGTCGAGATAGAGGCCCTCCGCGGTCTTCACGGAAGCCGGCTCGACACCGTAGATCGTAAACCCCCAGCGCTCGTAGAAACGCAACGCCCGGCCATTGTCGCGCATCACGGTCAGCGTGACGATCTCGTAGGTTCCGCGCCCATGGTCCAGCAGCGCGGCCATGAGCGCGTCGGCGACGCCTTCGCCTCTATATCGCTCGCGCAGATACATTCCCCATAGCAGCGCCTTGTGTTTCGTCTTCGTCCCGGCAACGCCGGCGAGTCCGGCGACGCCGACGAGCGTCTCGCCATCGAAGGCGCCGACGACGAAATCACGCGCGAGCCGCGCCGCGACCTCCTCCGTCGTGAGATGCGCCTCGTCCTCCGGCGCGAAGCGAAATTCGCGCTCGTGCAGGCGGAATCCTTCCAGCCTCAGCGTTTGAAAATCGGCGGCGTCGCCGCGCCCGAGCCTGCGGATCGCCAAGGTCATTTTCGATGCGCCTGTCGCGGAATGCAAAGCAAGGTTCACGCCGCCGACGCATGCCGTGTCGGTCCGACAGCGACAGCTTGACGGCAGAAAAAGCTGATTATAACCATAGACTATATCTGTCATATCGAATCAGCGAACAGCTCTTGTCTCGGGGGACCCATGATTCAATCACATCGGCGTCGCGCGTCGCTCGGCGCGCTGCTGGCCGGCGTTTTCGCTTGGACCCCTTTCGGCTGGGCCACCGAGGGCTATTTTCTCGAGGGCTATGGCGCGCGGGAGAAGGCGATCGCCGGCGCGGGCGTCGCCGATTCGCGTGATCCCCTCGCTATTTCGATCAATCCGGCCGGCCTCGTCGACGTCGAACGCCAAGCGACCTTCGGACTGACCGGGTTTTCGCCCGATCGCGGCTACACGACCTCCGGCCCGGGCTTTGTCGCCGAGGGCGACGTGCGCAGCGGACGCGGACTGTTTCCCATTCCCTATGGCGGCTACGCCGCGCCGATCGACCAAGATTCCAGCTGGGGCGTGGCCGTCTATGGCAATGGCGGCATGAACACGACCTATTCGAAAAACTATGCGAGCCAATTCTATCCCAATCCCTTCGCCTGTCCGAAGCCGGGCGTCTTTTGCGGCGAGAACGCCGGCGTCGATCTGAACCAGGCCTTCATCTCGGCGGGCTACGCCCATCGCTTCGGGAGCGTCTCGATCGGCGTCGCGCCCATCCTCGCGATCCAGATCTTCAAGGCCCGCGGCCTTTCCGGCTTCGGCCCTTTCTCGGTCGACCGGACCAATCTCTCCGATCACAGCTATAATTGGTCGGTCGGCGCCGGCGTGCGGGCGGGCGCGCAATGGAGGGCGAGCGAGAGATTGCGGATCGGCGTCGCGGCCTCGACCCCCATATGGATGTCGTCTTTCTACAAATATTCCGGGCTGTTCGCAGAGGGCGGCGGCTTCGATATTCCGGCGACCGTCACGGCCGGCGTCGCTTTCGACCTGCTGCCGAACCTCACCTTGCTCGCCGATTGGCGCCACATCTTCTATTCGCAGGTCGCTTCCGTCGGCAATTCCTCGCAAGCGCCCTATCTCTTCGGCGCGCCGAATGGGCCGGGCTTCGGCTGGCGGGACGTCGACGCCGTCAAATTCGGCGCGGAATGGCGCGCGACGCCAGATTGGACGTTCCGCGTCGGCTATTCGCACAACAATAATCCGATTCCGTCGCGCGATGTGACGATCAACATTCTCGCGCCCGGCGTCGTCACCGATCACTTCAGCGGCGGCCTGTCCTATCGCGTCACATCGAACTGGACGCTCGATCTCGCGGCGATCGTCTCGCCCCGGCATTCGGCGTCGGGAATCGAGGTGACGCCGGCCGGCCCCAATCCCAACCGCAGAATCGCCATTTATCTGAGCGAATTCGAGGTCACCGCCGGCCTCACCTACAAATTCGACGCGGCGCCCGCGCCCGCCGGGATCGCCAAATTCTGACGAAGGGCGCGTTCCCTCGCCACGCCGTCCGTTCGGCGCGCGCGCGGTCGGAGCTCACTCGAAATCGGGACGCGCCGCCGCCCCGCCGCGCCCCAGCAGCAGCGTCGCCCAGCCGTCGATGTCGCGGCGCTCGGCCAGCGCGAAACCCTGCGCGCGATAGGCCGAGAGCACGCCCGCCACATCGCGCGCCAGCAGGCCGGAGAGCACGAGCTCGGCCCCCGGCGCGGCGACCGCGGCGATCTTGGGCGCGAGCAGGCGCAAAGGCTTCGCCAGAATATTGGCGAAGATCAGATCATATCGCGCCAGCGCGAGCGCAGGATGGCGCACGCCCACGGCGACGACCGGCCGCACCCATGCGCCGACGCCGTTGAAGCGCGCGTTCACGCCGGCCGTCTCGACGGCGACCGGATCGATGTCGCCGCAGGCGACGGGAAGCCGCAGCAGCCGCGCGGCGGCGATGGCGAGCACGCCGGTGCCCGTGCCCACATCCAGCACATTCTGCGGGCGCCGCCGCTTGCATATTTCGGCGAGCGTCAGCAGGCAGCCGAGCGTGGTGCCGTGATGGCCGGTGCCGAAGGCGAGCGCCGCTTCGATCTCTATGCCGATGTCATTCGCGCCGACCCGGCCGCGGTCATGCGACCCATGCACGAGGAAACGTCCGGCGCGAACGGGCCGCAGCCCCTCGAGCGAGGCGCCGACCCAGTCCTTCTGCGATATCTCGAAGAAGCGCGCGGCGGCGGCGGCTTCGGCGCCCGCCGCGGCCTCGATCAGCGCTCGGATCTGCGCCTCGTCCGGCGGCGCGCCGAAATAGATCTCGACGGCCCAGCTTTTTTCGTCCGGCTCCTCGAAAGCCGTGGCCGCGGTCTCGGCCGGGTCGAATGTCTCGACGATGAGATCGGCGACCGCGCGCGCGGATTTTTCGTCGCAGACGAGGCGCAGGCCGTGGCTCGCGCCATTGGGGGGAAGTCCTTCGAGCATGTGCGGCCGCTTAACACGCCCGCGCCGCGCCGTCACCAGGTTCGGCCATACGACGGTCGCCAGCCCGTCATCGCGAGCGAAGCGTGGCGATCCAGAGCCGCGGGGCGGCCCCTGGATCGCTGCGTCGCTGCGCTCCTCACGATGACGCCCTTGCCGTCAGCTCTTGAGCGTTCCGATCTCTTTCTTGTTGAAGTTGGAGAGATCGCCCTCGCGCGCCGCGGCCTGCCGCCACGACTTTTTGATGGCGTGATATTTGATCTCGTCGCAGATTTTGGCGATCTGCTGCTCGAGCTTCTCGCTGCCGCAAGAAGGACAGACCGGCGTGTCCGAGGCGCGGACCAGAAGTTCGAACTCCGAATGGCAGTCCTGGCATTCATAGGAGTAGAGCGGCATTCTTTTCCTCGCGTCTGGCATACGCCCCTCTCGGGGCGCCTATATTTGTAGCAACATTCGTGCCGCGGCGCCGTCGCGAGGAGCGCCGCGATTCAGAGCCGCTCCTCGCGACGGCGTTGCTGCGCTCGCGAAAAGACGGATGGAACGGCTTTCGCTTGGCGTAGAATGCCAAAAGGCTTCCTTCGCGCCGGTCCACCATGTCCTCCGCCCGTCTGACCGCCCGTTTCGTCCCTTCGCTCGAGCAGGTCGACGCCGCAGCCTGGGACGCGCTCGCCAATCCGGCCGGGCTCGCAGCCGAGGAGGCCGGCGGCGAGCGTTATAATCCTTTTATTTCCAGCGCCTTCCTGCTGGCGCTGGAGCGGTCGAAATCGGTCGGCCCGCGCACCGGCTGGACGCCGCTCTACACGATTCTGGAGGACGCCGAGGGTCGGCTCGTGGCCGCCGCGCCGTCCTATGTGAAGACGCACAGCATGGGCGAATATGTCTTCGATTTCGGCTGGGCGCAGGCCTATGAGAACGCTGGCGGGCGCTATTACCCCAAGGTGCAGGTCGCGGTTCCCTTCACCCCGGCGACGGGGCGCCGGCTGCTCGTCGCGCGCGACGCGCCGGGGGGCGCGCTGCCGGGGCTGATCCACGCGCTGCGCGCGCTGCGTCAGGCGGCGGAGGCCTCCTCCATCCATGTCACCTTCGCGACAGAGGCGGAGGTCGAAGCGCTCGCCGCCGAGGGTTTCGCGGCGCGCGCCGGCGAGCAGTTTCATTTCCTCAACGAAAACTATCGCGATTTCGACGATTTCCTCGCCGCGCTCTCCTCGCGCAAGCGCAAGACGATCAAGCGCGAGCGCCGCGACGCGCTCGGCGACGATCTCACGATCGACCTTTTGACCGGCGCCGACATAAAACCCGCCCATTGGGACAGATTCTTCGCCTTCTACATGGACACGGGCGCGCGCAAATGGGGCCGGCCCTATCTGACGCGCGATTTCTTCGATCGCATCGGCGAGACGATGGCGAAACGCATTCTCCTGGTCATGGCGCGGCGCGGCGAGGATTATATCGCCGGGGCGATCAATTTTCTGGGCGACGACGCCGTCTACGGCCGCAATTGGGGCGCGCTGGAGGAGCGGCCCTTCCTGCATTTCGAGGTCTGCTATTATCAGGCGATCGAATTCGCCATCCGGCATGGCTACAAGCGCGTGGAGGCGGGCGCGCAGGGCGAGCACAAGCTCGCGCGCGGCTATCGGCCCGTCGCCACCCATTCTGCCCATGATTTCGCCGATCCGCGGCTGCGGACCGCCGTGGTCGAATTTCTGTCGCGGGAGAAAGTGGCGATCGACGAGGCGATCGCCGATAATGAAGCGAGCCTGCCCTTCCGCCGCGACGAAGACAGCGGCGTGGAATGACGCCATTAGAGCGTTTTCAGCCGAAGCGGACGCCGGTTCGGCGTCCGGAAACGCGTCAAAACAAAAGACCCTAGCGCTTCTCGGGCTCCGGGCCGTCGTTCTGTCCATTCTCGGGCGACGACTGTGCGGCCGCCTTGCGCCGGCGCAGATTGGCTTTGAGCGCGGCCGCCAGCGCCGCGGCGTTTTTTTTGGCCGGCGGCCCGGATGGGGCGGCCGGGCGGTGCTTCTTGCCTTCCTCGGTCATAGGGGCGCTCCGATCGGCGACGACGTCATGCGACGCTGCTTCTCCTCTCTTCGTCGCGGCCCTCGTCCCCCGGCGCAAGAGCGTTTCCAGCCGAGGTGGACGCCGGTTCGGCGTTGGAAACGCGTCGAAACAAGCCTGGGGTCTTTTTTCATATTTCAATGAAACGTGAAAAAGACCCCAGGCGGCATGAAACTTGCTGTTTTTCCGCTGCGGCCCTGGCGGGCCGCAAGTTCAATCCAGCATGAGTGGCGACGACGATGCAAACGACTTTCATCAGAAACACCGACGATGGCCGCAAAGTCGAAGTCATTGGTCCTTATGTCTGTGTCGACGGCAAGCCGGTCGCCGACGCGGTCATGGAAGTCAAGGACCATCCCAACAAACGGGCGATTCTGCACACGCTTCCCAACGCCGCCTTCATGGCCGGCCCGGTCGTCCTGACCGCCGAGGAGGCTTCCGTCGTGCGCGGCGCCCTGCTCCAGGCCAAGCCCTCGCCGACCGATCCGGTCGCGATCAACGAGCAGCTGCGCCACGCCATCAACGCCCGCAATCGCGAGGCCGGCATCGAATAATCCTTTCGAAGGCGGGCGCAGCCCCCCTCCCTCACCATCCGCGGGAGAGGGGCCGCGGCCGGCGTCGCGCGAAGCGTCGATGAAGCGCGCAGCCTCCTCCCGTGCAGCGCTCGCGGGGAGCGGGGGAAATGCGCCGAACCAAATCAATCGGACGCCGTATGACCGGCTGCTCGTCCGACCAGCTCATCGCCAGACGGCGAACAAAAAGGGCGCTCCGCTGACCCGCGAGCGCCCTTTTTCCGCATGACCAGCGGTCTGACCGGGAGAAAAGCCGCCTGGCGGCAAGGCGTCAGCCCGTCGTCTGCTCTTCCTGCTCACGCACGGTCATCGCATTGCCGTGCCAGACGAAATCGTCGAAGAGGCAGGCGTCGACGAACATCACCGGCAGCAGAATGTCGCGCGTCAGCAGCGCCAGGGGGCTGAGGCGCGAGACCCGCCAGCCGGCGATGCGGGCGAGCAGAAGCTCCGCGCCATAGAGCGTCGCCAGAATCCCGCCGCCGACCAGCGCCACATTGGCGTCGAGGAGATGCGCCGCATAGGCGCCCGTCACCACCGGCATGAAACTGCCGTTCATGAACTCCGGCGCGAAATAGACGGGGAAGGTCACACGGCGCAGCCGCGCCCAGCGCACATGGCGGGAATAGACCTCACGCGCGCTGCGATGGCCGAGCGGCTGCTCGAAGGGCATGTCGACGAGCCGCACCTTCATCTTCTGCGCGCGGATGATCTTGGTGGAGGCGGCGTCCTCCGCGATCTCGGCGCCGAGCGCGCGAATGCCGCCGGCGCGCTCCAGCACCTCGCGCCGCCACATCATGTTCTTGCCCTGCGCGAAGCCGATGCCGACCGCCTCGGCGCCATATTGCCAGCGCGCCTGGAAGGTGTTGAGGAAGGCGCATTCGACCTCCGCCCAGAAACCCTTGGGCCGCGAGCCGATCGGCATGGAGATGGACAGCGCCGTGTCGTCGCGGAAGGCGGCGAGCATCGTCTGGATATAATCGGGCGGAAGCAGAGCGTTGGAATCGGCGAGCACGACCCAGGCGTGGCGCGCCGCGTCCCATCCCTTCACGCAATTGTTGAGCTTGGGGTTGACGCTCACATAATCGTCGCCGATGAGCAGCCGCGCCGGAATATGCGGATGCGCCGCCATGAGCCGCTCGACGAGCGGAATCACCGGATCATTGGCGCATTGCACGCAGAAGAGAATCTCGTAGGAAGGATAATCCAGCGCGAAGGACGAGCCGAGCGTCTCCTCGCTGAATGTCTCGAGCCCGCGCAGCGGCCGCACGATGCTGACCGGCGGAGCATGGGCCGGAACCGGCAAAGTGCGGGGACGGGCTTTGCAGCGGAAGGCGGCGATGGCGATGCTGGCGAGGTTGAGCGTGAGCAGCGTCGCGCAGAAGGCGGCGCACACATAGGCGATGATCATGCGTGTTCTCTGCCTGTCACTTGCGGGATTCGAGACGGGCGGCGGCGGCGACCTTGGACTGCGCCGGGGAGCGGCGACGGCTGCGCAGTCCCGGAGCGGGCCAGACCGATATTCCGCCTGACAATTCGCTCAGGTCTTGGCAAAAGGGGGCCGGCGCGAGAATCTTGTCGCGTCGCGCGGCCCTCGCAGTCTCCTCCTGGCGAAGTTTGCTCATGACCACTCCGATCGTTCGCTTCGCGCCGTCGCCGACGGGCCGCATCCATATCGGCAATGCGCGGCCGGCCCTGCTGAACTATTTGTATGCCCTGGCCCACCATGGAAGATTCGTGCTGCGATTCGATGACACCGATTTGGCCCGCTCGAGCGAGGAGTTCGCGCGGTCGATCGAAGTCGATCTCGCCTGGCTCGGCGTGCGGCCGGACGCGACCGTGCGCCAGTCGCAGCGCGTCTCCCATTACGAGGCGGCGGCGGCTCGGCTCGAGGCCGCGGGCTTGCTCTATCCCTGCTACGAGACGCCGGAGGAATTGGAGAAGCGCCGTAAGCTTCAGCAGGCGCGCGGCTTGCCGCCGGTCTATGACCACGCCGCGCTGAAGCTTTCGGCCGAGGATCGCGCGCGGCTCGAGGCGGAGGGCCGCAAGCCGCATTGGCGTTTCAGATTGCCGCTCGGCGTCGTCGAATGGCGCGATCTCGTGCGCGGTCCCTGCGCCATCGACTGCGCCACGCTGTCCGATCCGGTGCTGCGGCGCGAGGACGGCAGCTTTCTCTACACGCTGCCCTCGGTCGTCGACGACATAGAGCTCGGGATCACCCATGTGATCCGCGGCGAGGATCATGTGACCAACACGGCGGTGCAGATCCGCCTGTTTCAGGCGCTCGCGCCGGAGCGCTCTATTCCCGTTTTCGCCCATCACAATCTGCTCGTCGGCGGGACCGGCGAAGCGCTCTCCAAGCGCACAGGATCGCTCGCCATCGCCGCGCTGCGCGAGGAGGGCTATGAGGCGCTCGCCGTGGCGGCGCTCGCCGTGCTCACCGGCTCGTCGGATAGCGTCCATGCGGTGCGCTCGCTCGCCGATCTCGCGCGCGAGTTCGATCTCGCGCATCTCTCGCGCAACGCCGCGCGCTTCGATCCGGCCGATCTCGGCCCGCTCACCCATCGCACCCTGGCCGTTCTCGAATATGAGGATGTGCGCGAAAGGCTCGAGGCGCATGACATCGTCGGCTTCAAGGCCGAGCCCTTCTGGCGCGCCGTGCGCGGCAATCTCACGACATTCGCGGATGTGCTGAACTGGTGGCGCGTCGTCGAGGGGGAGATCGCGCCGGTCCGCGAGGACGAGGAATTTTTGGCCGAGGCGCTGGCGTTGCTGCCGCCGGAGCCCTGGGACGAGACGACCTGGTCCGCCTGGACGAGCGAAGCGAAAGCGCGCGCCGGCCGCAAGGGCAGGGCGCTGTTCCATCCGCTGCGCCTGGCGCTGACCGGCGCGGAGAACGGGCCGGAATTGTCGCTGCTGCTGCCGCTGATCGGCCATGCGCGGGCGGCGGCGCGACTCTCGGGCGCGTAAAAAAGCGCGCTCGCCGCATTTTGCGGGAGAGGGGGCGGACGTCATCGCGAGGAGCGCAGCGACGAAGCGATCCAGGAGCCGCCCCACGGCGCTGGATCGCTTCGCCTTCGGCTCGCGATGACGCCCGTGATTATGAAGTGATCAGTCGGAAATCGTTTAACGCCGTTGCTCAGAAGCACCGCACCTGCGCCTCGGCCTGGGCGCGGCGCAGCTCCTCGAGCGCCTCTTTGGCGAGGCGGGAGTTGCGGAACATGGAGCCGATCTGCCCGGGTTGCAGATCCATGCTCGCGACCGTCTCCGCCGCCACATAGCGATCATAAGGCAGGATCGAGGCGACGATGTCGATCGAGCAGGAGCATTGCTCCAGCGCTTGGCGCGTGTCGCCATTGGCTTTCATGCAGCCGAACACATAATCCGCGCGGACGGAGGTCGGGTAATCGTTGAGATCGGCGGCGCGCGCCGGAAGCGCGGCGGCGAGGGCGAGCAGAAGCGCGGCGGCGGGACGGAGCATGGGGACGATTCCTGCGGGAGAGGACATTCGAAGGCGTAGCGCAAGCGCGTGGAGAACCGCAAGCGCGCTGCTCGCTTGACAGAAATGAATAGGAGTCCTAATAATAAAACCCATGACGCCTTTCGACGCCATCTCGACCCCGCTCGCCCGCCGCCTGCGCGAAGGCCTGGACCGCATCGCCGCCGCCATGCGCGCCGATGAATGGGGCGTGGCGGAGGAGGCGGGCCTCACGCCCACGCAATTGCACGCGCTCACCTTCATCGCCGGGCGCGGCGAGGCGGGACTGCGTCTTCGCGCGGTGGCGGAACATCTCGGCGTCACCCAGCCCACCGCCACCGATTCGATCGCCGCGCTCGCGCGCAAGGGCCTCGTCGTCAAGCGGCCCGACCCAGATGACAAGCGCGCCGTCGCCATTCGCGTCACGCCGGCCGGCTGTGACGTCGTGCGCGCGATCGGCCTCGCCATGACGTCGGCCGAGAGGGCGCTGGAGACGCTGACGCCGCAGGAGCAGCAGACGCTTTTGGAGCTCGTCATAAAGACCATCCGCGCCTTGCAGCAGGCGAAGGCCATTCCGCCGCAGCGGCTCTGCGTCACCTGCCGGCATTTTCGCCCCTATGCGCATGAGGATGCGGAGCTGCCGCATCATTGCGCGCTCGTCGGCGCGGCGTTCGGCGGCCGCCATTTGCGGCTGGACTGCCCGGAACATGATCCGGCCCCGCCGCCAGCGCTCGAGGAGGCCTGGCGCGTCTTCGCGCGTCGCGCGCCGCGAGCGGCCGGTTCTTAGAGTCTTTTCATGTTTCATCGAAACATGAAAAGACTCTAAGCTTTTGTTTCGACGCGTTTCCGACGCCGAACCGGCGTCCGCTTCGGCTGGAAACGCTGTTAGCGCCGGAGCCGTCGATGCATCGCTATTTCTCGAGGCGCAAGGGCATATGGCGCCGTCGCCGGAAACCGTTCGCGGCCTCGCAGAAAGGCGGCGCGCCATCCCATTTCGGCGCGCCGAAGGCAGGAGAGAGGAGGACCAAGGCCATGGCGAAGAAAGCGACATTCTACCATGCGGGCTGCCCCGTCTGCGCGGATGCGGAGACGGCCTTCGCGAAATCGCTCGACCCAGATGTCTTCGACGTCGAGATCGTGCATCTCGGCCAGGACAAGGCCCGCCTCGGCGAGGCGGAGGCCGCGGGCGTCAAATCCGTGCCTGCTTTCGTCATCGACGGGCGCGCCTATCACATCAATTTCGGCGCCGATCTCGCCGCGCTGAAATAATCCCGGGGCGCCCCCGCCGCTGTCACTTCGGCGACTCCGAAACTGCCTCGCCGAGCGTAAGCTCGCGCGAGGCCTTTTTTTATGCGAGGCTGCGACCATGTCTGCGATGATCGAAACGATGTTCGCCGCAAAATCGCTCCTTCCGCTCGGCCCGCGCGACGCGCCGAGCGGCATCGTCAAAAGCGCGGCGCGCCCGCCTTGGCGCATTCTGCGCGACGGCCTCGAGGGCGATTCCCAGGGCGATTTGCGCAATCACGGCGGGCCGGAGAAGGCGCTCCATCATTATCCGCGCGACCATTACGACGCTTGGGCGGCGGAAGAGCCGGAACTCGTCGAGGCGCTCTCGGCGCCGCCGGCCTTCGGCGAGAATATTTCGACGATCGGCGTGACGGAGAGCGAAGTCTGCGTCGGCGACGTCTTTTCTTTCGGCTCCGCTTTGCTGCAGGTGAGCCAGGGGCGCCAGCCCTGCTGGAAGCTCAACGCCCGTTTCGCGCGGCCGAACATGGCGCGGCGCGTGCAGACGAGCGGGCGCACCGGCTGGTATTATCGCGTGCTGCGCGAGGGCGTCGCCGCGCCCGGCGATCGGCTGGCGCGAATCGAGCGGCCGCTGCCGGACTGGCCTTTGTCGCGGCTCAATGAATTGCTCTATCTGCGCACGCTCGACTTCGACGCGCTCGCGCAAATGGCCGAATTGCGCGAGCTGGCGCCGTCATGGCGTGAGTTGGCCGCGCGGCGTCTCGCCAAAGGCGCCGTCGAGGATTGGTCCACGCGACTCACCGGCGCATGACCGCGGGAACGCCGCGTGATCTGCGTCGTTCGAAACGAAGACCCGAAGGCTCCTCCTTCCGCGATGCGGCGAGCCGGGCAAAATCGCCGATCATCGAGGTCGCGCCGCGGCGGAGGATCGGGAGGAGGGCGTCCGATCAATAATCGACGGCGACGAGATAGAGCCCATGCGGCGGCGCGACCTGGCCGCAGCGGGTGCGGTCCTTCGCCTCGAGCGCGGCGCGCAGATCGTCGGCGCTCCACTTGCCGGAGCCGATATGCTCCAGCGAGCCCGCCATGGAGCGCACCTGATTGTGCAGGAAGGAGCGCGCGCAGGTGATGATCTCTATGATGTCGCCCGCGCGCCGCACATCGAGCCGCTCCAGCGTGCGCAGCGGCGAATTGGCCTGACATTCCGTCGAGCGAAAGGTCGTGAAATCATGGCGGCCGACGAGCGCTTGCGCCGCCGCGTGCATGGCGTCGGCGTCGAGCGGGCGCTTTACATGCCAGGCGCGGCCGAGTTGCAGCGTGAGCGGCGCGCGGCGATTGTCGATCACATAACGATAATGGCGGCGGATCGCCGAGAAGCGCGCCTCGAATGTCGCGGCGACGCGGCGCGTCGCCAGCACGGCGATCGGGTCCGGCCGCAGATGGGCGTTGAGCGCGTCGCGCAGCCGGTCCTCCCGCCATTCGCGCGTCAGATCGACATGGCCGACCTGCCCCAGCGCATGGACGCCGGCGTCGGTGCGCCCGGCTCCGTGGACGACGCGCCGCGCGCCCGCTTCGAGCGCCGCGACCGCTTCCTCGAGCCGCTGCTGCACGGAGACGCCATTCTCCTGCCGTTGCCAGCCGACGAAGGGCGCGCCGTCATATTCGATGGTGAGAGCGTAGCGATAGGTCGCAGCCGCGCGCGCCCCACCCTCCCCTTCAGGGGGAGGGTCGGACGGTGAAACCGTCCGGGTTGGGGTGAAATCCCGAGACTCGGGCGGCGCCGCCTCCGGCTCGCCTGCAGCGATCGACCTCCCCCTTCCAGCGGGAGGCGGGGCCGCGGCCCCCTGAATTTTCGCCATTGCGGTTACGCCGCCAGCGTCTGGCCCGGCGCGAGCGGGCGGCCGCGCAGAAATTCGGCGATCCCCATCGGCGCCTTGCCGCCGCGCTGCGCTTCCACGAGCCTCACCGCCCCCTCGCCGCAGGCGATGAGGCCCTTGTCGTCGAGCACGGCGCCGGGGGCGCCCTCGCCCTGTTCGAGCTTCGTGCGCAGAACTTTCACGCGCTCGATTCCATGGCCGAAATCGCTCTCGAAGAAAGCGCCGGGGAAAGGCGACAGGCCGCGCACGAGATTGTGAATCTCGCGCGCCGGACGCCGCCAGTCGATGCGGCATTCGCTCTTGTCGATCTTCTGCGCATAGGTGACGCCCTCCTCCGCCTGCGGCGTGAAGGAGAGCGCGCCCTTCCCGAGATCGCGCAACGCCCCGGCCATCAGCTCGGCGCCGGCGGCGGCGAGCGCGTCGTGCAATTCGCCCGTCGTCATATCCTCGTCGATCGCGACGCGCGCGGTCGCGGCGACGGGGCCGGTGTCGAGGCCGGCCTCCATTTGCATCACCATCACGCCGGTCTCGGCGTCGCCGGCCATGACGGCGCGCTGGATCGGCGCCGCCCCCCGCCAGCGCGGCAGCAGGGAACCATGCAGATTGAGGCAGCCGAAACGCGGCGCGTCCAGCGCCGCCTGCGGCAGGATGAGCCCATAGGCGGCGACCGCTGCGACATCGGCGCGAAGATCGGCGAAAGCGCGGATCGTCTCTTCGTTCTTGAAGCTCTTGGGCGTGAAGACGGGGAGCGACAGACGCTCGGCCAGCCGATGCACGGGCGAGAGCTTCAAATCCATGCCGCGACCGGCCGGCGCCGGCGCGCGCGTATAGACGGCTACGACCTCGTGTCCGTCGGCGACGATTTTCTCGAGCAGAGGCGCGGCGAAATCGGGCGTGCCCATGAAGACGACGCGCATGAGGCCGTTACGCCTCGACCTTGTCGGCGACGGCCGGGGCGGCGCGCGCCGCGGCCTTGGCGAATTTCTTCACCACGCGCTCGCGCTTCAGGCGGGAGAGATGGTCGATGAAGAGGCCGCCCTCGAGATGGTCGATCTCGTGCTGGAGCACGGTGGCGAGCAATCCGTCGGCCTCGATCTGTTGGGTCATCCCCGCGCGGTCGAGATAGCGCACGCGCACGCGCGCCGGGCGCTGCACATCCTCGAAATAATCGGGGACGGAGAGGCAGCCCTCCTGATAGACGAAGAGCTCTTCGGAGACCCAGACGATCTGAGGATTGATGAAAAACATCGGATTCTTCGGCTCGTCGCCGCGCGCGGCGTCGACGACGACGATGCGCTTGGGCACGGCGATCTGGATCGCCGCCAAGCCGACGCCGGGAGCCTCGTACATGGTCTCCAGCATATCGTCGAGAAGCTGCTGCAACTCGCCGTCGATCGTCGTCACGGGCTCGGAGACGAGCCGCAGACGCGGATCGGGCAGGGTGATGATGGGACGAATGGCCATTTGCTGTCGCGCCTGAAGCTCTCTCGCGGTCGAGGTCTTTCGCGGTTTCTCGCCGTGGAAATAGGGATGCGCCCGGTCTCCGTCAAATGGACGCCGGCGCGGCTTTGTCGCAGATTATATTCCGCTTCCTCGCGCAATGTAAGCGCGATCGGCGGGCCCGCCGGGGCGATGGGTCGAAGGACAAAAGCCTGCAGCGCAGCGGCGCCATACAATGGCGCGGATTCGCGCCGAATTGAATCGGCGGCCGCCCGGCTTTAGAGATGACGCCGCATGACGAAAGATTTGTCGGAAGATTTCGCCCGCCTCTGTCTCGCGACGCCGCGCCTTGCCGAGGTCGAGGCCTTTCTACCGCGCCTTGCCGCCGCGCTCGCGGCCGCGGAGATCGCGAGCCTCTTGCTTCGCCTCGAGACGATCGCGGCGCCGGCGGCCGAGCGCGCCATCCGCGCGATCGCCGACATGGCGCAGCCGAAGGGCGTCGCTCTCATGATCGAGGGCGATCCGGAGCTCGTCTCGCGCTGCGGCGCGGACGGGCTGCATCTTTCCTATGACGAGAAGCGGCTCGCCGGGGCGGTGAAGCGCCTCTCGCCCGATTTCATCGTCGGCGTCGGCGGCCTTACGACGCGCGACGATGCGATGCGCGCAGGGGAGGCGGGCGCGGACTATCTCCTCTTCGGCGACGTCGGCGAAGAAGGCGAGGCGCTAACGCTGGACTGGACGGCGGAGCGCGTCGCCTGGTGGGCGGAGATTTTCAACACGCCCTGCGTCGCTTGGGCGAGGAGCCTCGCCGAGGTCGGTCCGCTCTCGGCGGCCGGAGCGGAATTCGTCCTTTTGGCGGAAGCGGTCTGGGACGATCCCCGAGGGGAGGCGGAAGCCATGCGCGAGGCGGCGCGGCTCGTCCGGGAGGCCGGCCGATGAACGCTCGCCTGCTCTTCGCGCTCGCGCTCGCCCTTTTCGCCGGCGCGGCCCCGGCCGCCGAGCCGACGCCGCCTTCCGCCGATCTCGCCTTCGGCGCCTATCAGCGCGGCGATTATGTCGCCGCCATGGGCGAGGCCGAGAAGCGCCTCGCCGGAAATCCCAAGGACGCCGCGGCTCTGACTTTGATCGGCAGGCTCTATCTCGACGGACAGGGCGTCGCCCGCGACCGTGCGAAAGCGATGCAATGGTTCCGCCGCGCCGCCGACGCCGGCGGCAAGGACGCGGCCTATTTCTTCGGCGCGGCGGCGCTCACCGGCCGCGACATGGCGAAGGACCGCGCGCTCGCCCGCGCCTATCTCGAAAAGGCGCAGGACCATCCGGCGGCGCTCAATCTGCTCGGCGAGACGGCGCTCGAGAACGACGGCGCCGCGCCGGATTTCGCCAAGGCGCTCGGCTATTTCCGCCGCGCGGCCCAGCTCGGGGATTCCGACGCCGCCTATGCGCTGGCGCTGCTCTATAAGAACGGCCGCGGCGTTCCCGCCGATCCGGCCGAGGCGGCGAATTGGCTGCGCAAGGCCTCGGAGGCCGGCCATACGGCGGCGATGGTCGAATTCGCGATCATGGAGTTCAACGGCGTGGGCGTCGCGCGCGACCGACCCCATGCGGTGAAGCTGCTGCGGCAGGCGGCGGCGGCCGGCAATGTCGTCGCGCAGAACCGGCTGGCGCGACTGCTCGCCGAAGGGCTCGGCGTCGAGAAGAATCATTCCGAGGCCATGCTCTGGAACAGCCGCGCCAAGGCCGCCGGCCTCGTCGACGCCAAGCTCGACGCGGCTTTGGAGGCGACGATCCCGCGGGCGGAAAAGCCGGCGCCGCCGGCTCCGGCCGCGAAATAGACGCCGTGGCGAGCCTTTCGGCGCGTCTTTCGCGCGCATTTCTGCGCCGTTTCCTGCGTCCGCGCGTCAACGGCGACGAGGGCGCCGAGGCGGCGGCGCAGGCGCTGAATATGCGCTGGCCCTGGCCGCCGGCGGGCGTCGCCGAGGGCGATCCCGAGCTCGCCGGCGAATGGATGCGGGCGCGATCGGCGCGAGCGACGCTGGTCTATCTGCATGGCGGCGCCTTCATGGCCGGCGCGCCGCGCCTCTTTCGCTCGACCGCGCGCTTTTTCGCGAAAGCCGGCTTCGACGTCTTCACCCCCGCCTATCGGCTGGCGCCGGCGCATCGCTTCCCCGCGGCGCTCGACGATGTGACCGCAGCCTACGAGCGGCTCGCCGCGCGCGGGCCGCTGGCGCTCGCCGGCGATTCGGCCGGCGGCGGATTGGCGCTGGCGCTGATGCTGCGGCTGCGCGCGCGCGGCCTGCCGCTTCCTCGAGCAGCGGCGCTGTTCTCGCCCTGGACCGATCTTTCGGCGAGCGGCGCCTCCGTGCGCGCCAATGAGGGAAAGGACCCGATCTTCACGCGGCGCGCTTTGCGTCTCGCCGCTCGGCAATATCTCGGCGAAGCGAGCGTTCGCGATCCGGAAGCCTCGCCGCTCCAGGGCGATCTCTCCCGCCTGCCGCCGCTTCTCGTCCATGTGGGCGAGGACGAGCTGCTGCTCGATGATTCGCGTCGCCTCGCCGCGCGCGCCGCGGCGGCGGGAACGGCGGTCGAGTTGAGGATTTTTCCGCTCGTCCCGCATGGCTGGCAATTGGGCGCGGCCTTCATGCCGGAGGCGCGGGAGTCGCTGCGCGAGGCCGCCGGCTTTCTCACGCGGCATATGTGAGGCAGGCTTTCGCGTTCGCCTCCTCGAGGGATCAAAAGGCTTTGCGGCAGACCCAGCGGGTCACCTGGCCGCGCACGCCATAGCCCTCGTCGATCTCGACGGTGACGCGGCGGCAGACATTCTGCGTCGCTTCGGCGGCGGCGAAAGTCGCGGGCTCGGCGATGGCCGCGACAGGCGCGCTCGCGACGGCGGGGGCGGCGACGCTCTGCGCCATGAAGGCCTTGGCGCCGGCGAGCGCGACCGTCGCACCGAGGATCACGAAGGCCATCCGCATGGCGGCGTCGATCCGGACGGGGCGCGAAGCGAATTCGGTAACGGCGAAGGTCATTGTCTTTAACTCCCCCAGTGCGTCGCGGGCTTCATGCCCGGCGAACGATGCTTTTTCTAAGGGAGCGGCGCCCGCGTGTTTGTGCGTAGGCGCACAAGGGAGAAGGTCAGCGCATAGCGCGCGGGAAGAGTGGATCGCTTGCGCCCGAAACCGGCGACCGGGCGCCGTCGACAGGCGCGAGATCGAGACAATAGCGCGGCACTAGGTAGCAAATGCACCAACGTGATTTTTTCAGGCATTTGGATAGCTGCTTTTGGATGATGGATATTTTTGGCACCAAATCTGCGGCCATGCATTTCAGATTTTATATCGCAATGCGCAAAGACGCGTGTCAGTGCGATGCTCTTATCATTTGGCAGGGTTCATTTGATGTGCGCTTTTTGCACGATGGGATCATGCCGACATTCTGATGAAATGCCGATGATAAGTCGCGCGCATTTTATGCGACGAGTGTCTCATGCGCGTTTCGACGCGGATATGATCAGAAGCCAGATATGATACATATATGCTGTGATCGCCCGTGATGTTTCTCTGATTTCCCTTTATTTTCCTTGATATTTTGGTCGCAGCGCGGCTTGCCGAGGCGGCAAGCCGCACCTCAAAAATATATGGCAGCCATACACAAGCTCCTTGACGAGCAATGATGGCTTTGCTACCTCTCGACAAGGAAAGGAATCGTCATATGAGCGACCCGCTCTCGCGCGCCATGGCAGACCTCTCGACGAAGGAAGCTGCCATGAAAGAGTTGCAGGCCGAGATCGACCGACTGCGCTCGTTCGTTGCGATGTACCGCAGCTATGACGATCACGCAGAGGAAGCTGAAGGAAAGCGATCAAAAAAGGATATCATGGGGGATGCGGCGATCGCCCTCATTAAGGAGAATGGGCCGATGTCACTTTCAGCACTCTACGCGGCGATAGAAGGGCAGGGGATTGAGATAGGAACGAAAAATCCAAAACAATATCTTTCGACGACGTTCAATCGAGACAGGAGGTTGAAATTCGTCGATGGGAAAGGATGGATGCTCGCGCGGAACCCTCAATAACGTGAAAGCTCCGGGCTTTCGCCGCGGAGCTTTCATAAGAGATTGGGGATAGCAGGTTTGCCGGCTGGTGCCCTCATCAAGTGCCGCCGACGGGTTCGACTCTCCCGTTATCTCCACCTTTCCACCGTCAGAGGGCCAATCTTGGCCGAGCAACCCTCTGGCTAATCGTCGACCCCTCTCGCGCGACCTTCAGCGCATCGGTCTGAAGGAGACACAGGAGTATCCCGATGTGGCAAGCCGTCAGAAGAACTCAGGCGGGTAACGCCCGCTTCGTCTGAAGCTTTGCTGAGCGCTCCGATTGAAGCGCTCAGCGCCATTTCCCTATCAGAATCGAGAGATTCTGTCCACTACGCTTTGCCTATTTGAGGTTCGGCGTATCGCGACCGGGCGATGCTCGCCCGAATTGTCGCAGAACTCCAGACGATACTCGATGGGTCCATGCGTCCATCACCCCCCGACCACCGTCGTGATCACCTGTCCCTCGCGGGCGAGCGTGATCTTCCAATAATAATGGCGGTTGATCGTCGTCCGCTCGAGGTCGCGGGTCGTGGCGATCTTCTCGTCATTGACCGCGAGAATCACGTCGCCCTTCTGCAGGTTGAGCTGCGCAGCCACCGATACGGGGTCGATCTCCGCCACGACGACGCCATGGGTCGCGCCCTGCACGGAGAATTCCTCGAGCACGGCGGGCGAGATATTGACGACGGTCGCGCCGGCGAAGGGCGAGGGGCCCTTCACTTTCACCGGATCGCGCGCGGGAACCTCGGGCGCGGAGGAGAGCTTCAGCGGCACGGAGACGGTCTTGCCGGAGCGCAGCACGCCGAGCGTCGCCTGGCCGCCGAGCGGCTTGGTGGCGAGGCGATAGCCCACCGCCTCCGGATCGTCGGCCGATTGACCGTCGACGGAGACGATGACGTCGCCGCGCTTCAAGCCCGCCTCCAGCGCCGGGCCTTTGGGATAGAGATCGGCGACCAGCGCGCCGGCCGGGCGCTCGAGCCCCAGGCCGTCGGAAATCTCCTTGGAGAGATTTTGCAGCGTCGCCCCGAGCCACGGGCGCTTCACCTGCCTGCCGCCGCCCTTGGCCGCCGCCACGACGCTCTTGACCATATTGGCGGGAATCGCGAAGCCGATGCCGACCGAGCCGCCCGATTTGGAGAAGATCGCCGAATTTATGCCGACGACGCGCCCGCTCATATCGACGAGCGGGCCGCCGGAATTGCCGGGGTTGATGGCGGCGTCGGTCTGGATGAAGAAGCCATAGTCGGAAATGCCGACCTGCGTGCGGGCGAGCGCCGAGACGATGCCCTGCGTCACCGTCTGCCCGACGCCGAAAGGATTGCCGATGGCGAGCACGAGATCGCCGACCTCGAGCGCGTCCGAATCGCCGAGCTCCATCGTCGGGAAGCCGGAGCCTTCCGCGAGCTTCAGCACAGCGAGATCGGTGCGCGGATCGCGCAGCAGGATTTTCGCCGGTATCTCGCGCTTGTCGGAGAGCGAGACCTTCACATCGGTCATGCCCTCGATGACGTGATTATTGGTGACGACGAGGCCGGTCGGATCGACGATGACGCCGGAGCCGAGCGACTGCGCCGTCGGGCCGCGCGGGCCGCCGCCGCCTTCGCCGAAGAAGCGGCGGAAGATCGGATCGTCGAAGAAGGGATTGGCCGGCCGCTGCTCGACGCGCGTCGCGAAGACATTGACGACGGCCGGCGCCGCCTTTTTGACGATGGGCGCGAAGGAGAGGACGACATCGACGCGCGATTGCGGCAGGGCGCGCTCCGCCTGGGGCGCGAGCGCGCCCTGCGCCATGGCCGCGGGCGCGACGAACACTGCCGCGGCGCCCGACGCACAAAGGAGCACGCCTAAAATGATATCACGAAAGGGAAGTTGCATCGTCGATCCTCAGATGAGCCACCTTCGCAACGATATTACAGCCAAAAGCATCCGGTCGTAAGGAACCCAGGGCTGTTCAACGCTCTACAGTTGGTCCGATGAAGTGGGGTGATTTTCGCTTTTCGAGCCTGGAAGTGTCTGAATCTATGGGGAGCAACCCGAATCGGAGGTTGCCCCGTGACGATGGTCGATCTCGCATCCCGCCTTGCCGCCATCCCGGATCGGCGGCGCGCCGAAGGAAAGATTTACAATCAAGTCGGCGTCATCCTGTTTTCGATCATCGCCATGCTGAGCGGCGCCCGGTCGTATCGGCAAATCCATGCCCTGGTCCGCGCGCGGCTCGACCTGCTCAACGCGACCTTCCCAGACGCCGCGCTGCGACGAGCGTCGGCCTACGCCTCCGTGCGCCATGCACTGTCAAAAAAACCTTCGAGATCGCCAAAGCGACCGGGAATGACCTGATCGTGCAAGTCAAAGGCAATCAGCTGGGCCTGCTACAACGCTGCGAGAACATCGTCGCGACGGCTATTCCGATCGCGCTTCACGACAGCCGCCGCGTTCTATGCGTCATCCGTCATGTCGCCCGCAGAAGCTTCGCGAGCGCCATCCGCGGCCATTGGGCCGTGGAGAACGAAAACCATTGGGTTCGAGACGTGACCCTCGCCGAGGACGAAAGCCGCTTCCGCGTCAATCCCGGCGTCATGGCCCGCCTGCGCTCGCAAGCCTTCGACATCGCCAGAGCAAACGGCGTCAAAAACATCGCCCAAGCCCTCTGGTGCGCCGCCATCGATCCCACCGTCACGCTCTCATATCGCGGCTTGTAATGAGCGTTGAACAGCCCTGGGGATTGAACAGATCGACGGGAATCTCAGCCGGCGCTCTCATCGCCGCCTCCCGCTTCGTTTTCGCGTGACGCCTTCTGGTCCGCCGCGCGCAAAAGCGCCTCCCACCAGGCGAGACCCCAGGGGCCCCAGCGCTTTTGCAGCCGCGCGAAGCGTAGCGCCGCGCATCACCGCGCAGCGTCGCCGACAGCGACAGCAGAACGAGGCGGCGGATCAGATCATTGTCCGCATCCTCCTTCGGCCATAGCGCGGCGTCGCTCTCGATGGCGGATGCGCGAAAGGCGGAACGAGATGCGCCTCGTCCAGCAGCACCAGCGTGTCGACGCCGAGAAAGCCGGCGTGATAGGGGCGCATCTTGCGCGAGACGCCATAGCCCTCGAACA
This sequence comes from Methylosinus sp. Ce-a6, assembly GCF_009811655.1. GTDB lineage: Bacteria > Pseudomonadota > Alphaproteobacteria > Rhizobiales > Beijerinckiaceae > Methylosinus. The sequence continues at coordinate 89,236 of NZ_BGJX01000017.1, forward strand.
AAAGTCGCGAGCCGATCATGTCGACCGTTCCGACGACGATCGCCGGAGACGAAGGATCGTCGAGCCAAGCTCGGTTGTCGGCGAATTGTCCGCGCAGCGTGGAGATGGGGAGACGCCCGCTCCTGAGCTGGAGACCTTCGCGCAGGGCGGCGGCCTCGTCGCTCGCGAGGGCATCGCGCAGCTTCACGGCTTCGCGCGTCGCCAGCTATCGCGCTGAAGCTTCCGGTCCGCCTCTCACATCGTCCCGGGCGAGAGGCATTTCCGAGAGGCATTTCAATATCCGATTTCGAAACACCGAAATTTCTCGGCCCCGCGCAGGGCGAATTGCCCCTGCTCGCGCCGCCCGCCGCGCGTGACGAGACGCTGGTCCCGGCGCGCACGATCAACGAATGGCTCTATTGCCCGCGTCTCGCTTTTCTGGAATGGGCGCAGGGCGAATGGGCCGGCAGCGCCGATGTCGCCGCCGGCAAGCGCGCCCACCGCGCCAGCGACAAGGGCCGCGCGCCCGCGCTTCCCGCGCCGGATGCGCTCGAGGAAAAGCCGTTCAAGACGCGCCGTCTCGCGCTCGAGGCCGAGGATGGCTTGGTCGTCCCCGTCGACACCAAGGTCGGCAAGCGGCCGCATGTCGCCGACGCGCGCATATCCTCCGGCTTCTGGTTCCTCGGCGCGACGGGCGGGCAGGGGCCGCGCAGCGCGGCGACGCGCACGGCGCAATATGCGGCGGCGGCCGATCCCGCGCGCCGCCTCGCCTTTGCGCGCGAGCTGGTCGCGGTGAAAATCCGCAATCAGAGAACCTTGCTCCGCCGCAATTGGCGCGGCGAGGCGGAGAAGCGCGCGGCGCCACTCGACGCCCTGACCGGCCTCGCCGATCGCGCACTCCTCGCCGCCGATACGAGCCTGCTGCACGGTTTCGAGGGCGAGGCGGCGGCGATCTATTTCCGCAATCTGCCAAATCTTTTCACGCCCGCCGTCAATACCTTGCCGAATTTCGCCTTCGAGCGGCGCAATCGTCGTCCACCGGCCGATCCGGTCAACGCCTGCCTGTCGCGCGGCTATGCGCTGCTGACCCGCAGCGTGACCGCCTCGCTGACGACCGTCGGGCTCGATCCCTGGAAGGGCTTCTACCATGTCGAGCGCCCCGGCCGCCCGGCGCTAGCGCTCGATTTTCTGGAGCCGTTTCGCCCGCTGCTCGCCGATTCGGCCGTGCTGACGGCGCTCGACAATTATCGCCCGGCGATTTCGTCCATGGCGCCGGCGGCTGCAATCTCTCGACCAAGGGCAGGCGGGCGCTGGTCGAAGCCTATGAGCGTCGGCTCGATCAGGAGACCACCCATCCCGTGTTCGGCTATCAGCTCTCGATGCGCCGGCTGCATGCTTAAAAGCAAGAGCGTCGGCAAGCTCGGCGCCTGGCTGAGAGATGCCCAGAAATTGGGCTTGTACGCGATGCAACGTTTCGATCGCACGGCGCAGAGAGACATCGACGCGGTGAGAAATGCGATCACCGAGCCGTGGAGCAACGGCCAGACGGAAGGACAAATCAATCGCCTGAAAGCGCTCAAACGAACGATGTATGGTCGAGCGGGGCCAGAACTCCTTCGTGCGCGCGCTTGCTTCCTGTGTAGCGGCCACCGCAACAGGAAGTGAGGAAGAACCGGCGTGTTCGCTGCCGATGGCGCCGTCATGCCCGATCTTCCGGCTAAGTCGCATACTCTGACGCTGATGGCGAATGCACGGCGGATCGGATCACGATTGGCGCAGAGCGAGCCGTCTCTCAGCGGATCGCGCCGAACCGCGGCGCGTCGTCAGGAGCAATGCCCAGGCTGAAATCGGGCGCCCACACTAGCAGCGCGCGGCGGGGCTGCGCCGGATCGGCGACGACGCGGAACAGAGCAGGCTTTCCGCTGCGCCGAGAGAGAGTCTCGGCGTCGGACACGATCTGCCGCAGCAGGCTCGCCTCCTCGCTCCCGATTCTGTCGACGAGAACCCATCCATAGCCCGCTGTGAGAAGATATTCCGTGAAGATCTCGGGCGATCGCGACGGGCAATTGGCGCCGTTGGACGCATAGAAGCACACATCGCTATTGGTGTATGCGGGCATGAGAAAATAGTGAAAGGCGAAGTTACGAAGATACGCGTTGTCCGCCTCCTTCGAGCTGAGCACCCACACGCGATCGGCGCCGACGATCGGGCGCGCCTCGCGGCTGATCGAATCGACGTCGAAGTCGAACTCGGTAGACACAGGGCGCCAGAAGGCGGTGGGCAGGAGCACGGCGTGAAGCAGAAGAGCGGCGCCGACGATCAGCGCGCTGCAAATCCGAGCGCCATGTTTCGTCGCGGGATACAGAAGCGTGATCAGCGAAGTGGCGAGGAACGGGAAGAGGAAGATGCCGATATAACGCTCGAAGCTCGGGAGCTTCGGATCGCCGTGAAAGAATCCGGCCATCTGTAGCACGATGGCGCCGATCCAAGCCACCATCACGAGTGAGACGCCGAGGACAAGGACCAAAAGACGATCGCGCCGCGGCTCACTCAGAGCCGCTCCGAGCACGCCGGCGGCCATGCCGGCGATGACCATGATGCCGATCGAGACGCCGACACCGTGAAATTGCGGCTTGCCTTCGACGAACAGCCTGCGCGTCACCGCCTGCAGGAAGGCGGGATCGCCTCTGACGGTATTCATGAAGCTTGCGACGAGATCGCTCGGCACGTTCTGGAGCTCGCCATAGAAGGCGAGATAGGCCGATTGATATAGCTGATGGGCGACGAGCGGCGCGAAAATGACGGCCGCATAGGCCGCGACGCGCGCGGGCGCGAGCTGCGCTCGATCGCGTCCGCGCGCGGCATAGTCGAGCCCGACGAGCATCATTGCCAGCAACATCGCCGGCTGCAGGAGCCCGATGCGCAGCAGCGGCGCCGCCGCGAGCGCCGTGGCCGCCAGCACGAGCTTCTCGCGCGAAGGCGCCGTTATGTGATGATAGATCGCGGAAAGAGCGATCGCGAGCACGACTGCCGCGGCGAAATCGGCATAGCCGCTCTGGAGCACGCCGGTGATGCGATAGGCGAGCGCGAGCAAAAGAGGAAACAACGCCCAGCGCATCGCGCTCTGCGCCCGGCTCGTCGACGGCTCGGCGCGCGATCCGAACAGCATCAGCGCCGTCAGATAGGCGAGCAGCAAAATTTTGTGCGTCTGCAGATTATCGGTGGTGAAGGCGAAAATGCCTTGCAGATAGAAGAGCAGGAGCGGCTGTAGCGGCGGATAGGTGGGAAATTTGCTATAGCCATTGCCGATCAGCGGCGCGCCGAAATCGAAGGATTTCGTCATCACCGACCAGTGTGTGTAATTGTCCCATGGCACATGGGTCGTATGGGGCAAGACCGCCGAGACGACGGCGATCGCGACCAGCGCGATGGCTGCCCGCGCATCGAGCGCATTGACGCCCTGCCGAGCGATGCACAGCCCTGCGAGCGCCCAGAATACGCAAAGCAGAATGGCGCGGGCGTAGAGCGGA
>NZ_BGJX01000018.1 GCF_009811655.1 Methylosinus sp. Ce-a6
CCCAGCCTGGTTCGAATCATCACCGGCCAGCTTGGCACAATGATGCCGTCGGGGGCCGTCCACCCATCAGGATGAGGGGATTGTATTTGCAGGGCCGAGGCGATCAGCAGGAAACCATATGACGGGACGGTGGCGACGCTCGAAGAGGTCGTCGACATCTATGCGCGGGGCGGCCGCAAGATCGCGACGGGCCCGCACGCCGGCGACGGGGCGCTCAATCCGCTAAAGAGCCCGCTGATCGTCAAGATCGATCTGACGCCGCAGGAGAAGGCCGATCTTCTCGCCTTTTTGAAAGCGCTGACCGATGAGACGCTGCTGACGTCGCCGCGCTTCTCCGATCCTTGGACGGCGCAGGCGGCGAAGAAATGAGCGCGAGCGAGTCGCTTGACGGCGACGCGCGTCTTTCACTCTGGCGGCGATGCGTGCGAGCCTGAAAGGCTCGCAAGCCGGCGTCCGCCTCGAAAGCTACGGGACGACGAAGATCGTTCCGCTCATGTGAGAGTGCAGGCCGCAGCGAAACGCCACTTCGCCCGGACGCGCGAGGGTGACGCGGAAAGTCTCGTCCTCGTCCAGCTGCTCGGGCGAATGAAAGATTTCATCCTCGCCCATCGTTCCGATCACGGAATGGGGCGCCTGGTCGCGATTGACGAAGACGATCGTCTCGCCCGCTCTCACGGTCAGCTTTTCCGGCGCGAAAGCGAAATTCTCGATCCGCACCTCGGCCGCGTAGGAGTTGCCGAGCGCGAGCGCCGTCGAAACGAGCGCCGCCGACAAGAAAGCGCGCTGTCTCATACGAGGCAATCGATATGGCCGGGCGGCTCGGCTCCTGGGAAGATCGGCCCGCCGCGCAGCTCCGGCGCCCGCCGCGCGCGGTTCGCCTCGCCGCCTCTGTTCATCGCGCCGCTCAATTGCTGCGCAGCGCGACGAAGCGCGCGGCCTCGGCGAGCACGCCCGTCGCCTCGCCGAGCCCCGTCTCGGCGAGGGCGGCGATCGCCGCCTCGACGAGCGCGTCGCGACGCTCGCGCGCTCTGTCGAGGCCGAGCAGGCCGATCAGCGTCGCCTTGTTGCGCTCGGCGTCCTTGCCGGCGCGTTTGCCGAGCGCGGCCTCGTCGCCCTCGGCGTCGAGAATATCGTCGGCGATCTGGAAGGCGGCGCCGAGCGCATCGCCATAGCGGCCGAGCGCAGCCGCCACGGGCGCCGAAGCGCCGCCCAGAACGGCGCCGAAATCGACGCAGACGCGCAACAGCGCGCCGGTCTTCATTGCCTGGAGGCGGAGAGTTTCCGCTTGCGAGAGCGGCGTCGTCGCCGTCTCGGCCTCGAGATCGAGCGCCTGGCCGCCGACCATGCCGCCGAGGCCCGCCGCCCGAGCGAGGGCCAGAACGAGGCGGGCGCGGATTTGCGCGTCCGCATGGGTCGCCGGATCGGCCAGAACGTCGAAGGCGTAGGTGAGCAGGCCGTCGCCGGCGAGAATGGCGGTCGCCTCGTCGAAGGCCTTATGGGCGGTCGGACGGCCGCGGCGCAGATCGTCGTCGTCCATGGCGGGGAGATCGTCATGGGCGAGCGAATAGCAATGGATCATCTCGATCGCCGCGGCGGCGCGGCGCGCGCCTTCGCCTTCGACGCCGAAGAGGCGGGCGGATTCGAGCGCGAGGAAAGGCCGCAGCCGCTTGCCGCCGCCGAGCGCCACATAGCGCATCGCCTCGAGGAGCCGCGCCGGCCGGGCGATCTCGCCCGCGAGCGGCTCCGCGCCGAGCAGGGCGGCGAGCGTGGCCTCGGTCGCGCTCGCGGCTTCGTCGAGGCGGCGGCGGAAGTCTGCGTCGTCGGTCATATCTGCGTCGCCGATCATGGGACCCTTTCCCGAGAAAATCATTCCATCTGGTCCGGACCTAACAAATTTGCGATCAATTCCCAAGGGGCGAGGGGCGAGTGGGGAAGGGCCGCGCATGCGGCGGAGGCCAAAAGGAAATCGCGACTATGACGAAACTTTTGTTCGAACCTTTTCAACTCGGCGATCTGACGCTCGCCAACCGCATCGTCATGGCGCCGCTGACGCGCCGGCGCGCCACCCATGGGACCAACGCCGCCAATGCGCTGATGGCCGAGCACTACCGCCAGCGCGCCTCGGCCGGGCTCATCATCGCCGAGGCGTCGCAGATTTCCCAGCAGGGGCAGGGCTACGCCTTCACGCCAGGGATCTATTCGCCGGAGCAGGTCGCCGGCTGGCGCGAGGTGACGAGCGCCATGCATTCCGCCGGCGGCCACATCATCCTGCAGCTCTGGCACGTCGGGCGCGTGTCGCATGTCTCGCTGCAGCCGGGCGGCGGCGCGCCGGTCGCGCCATCGGCCATCGCCACGACGAAGCAGGTGGCGATAGAGACCGGCTTCGTCGATTGCTCGACCCCGCGGGCGCTCGAGCTTCGGGAAATCCCCGGGATCGTCGCCGATTATCGCAAGGCCGCCCGCAACGCCCGGGAGGCCGGCTTCGACGGCGTCGAGATCCATTGCGCCAATGGCTATCTGATCGACGAATTCTTGCGCGACGGCTCCAACAGGCGCGACGACGCCTATGGCGGCTCGCCGCAGAATCGCGCGCGCTTCGGCCTCGAGGTCGTGGACGCCGTGCTCGAGGAATGGGAGGCCGCGCGCGTCGGCGCGCGCATCTCGCCGGTCAGCCCGGTCCATGACATGTCGGACAGCGATCCGCAGAGCCTGTTCGGCTATTTCGTGGAGAAGCTCGCCGAGAAGAAGCTCGCCTTCATCCATGTGATCGAAGGCGCGACGCAAGGGCCGCGCGACATAGCGCCTTTCGACTATCTCGCGCTGCGTAAGAGCTTTCCGGGCGCCTATATCGCCAATAACGCCTACACGCGGGAGCTCGCCGAGGAGACGCTCGCGAGCGGGCGCGCCGATCTCATCGCCTTCGGCCGGCCGTTCATCTCCAATCCCGATCTCGTCGAGCGTCTGCGCCGAGGCGCGCCGCTCGCCGAGGTCGATCGCGAGACGATCTATGCGGCGGGAGCGAAAGGATATACGGACTATCCGACGCTGACGGCGTGACGCGGCAGGGCTCGTTGGCGCTCCCTTCGCCCGCTCCGCGGGAGAAGGCGGCCCTCGCGTCAGCGAGGGTCGGATGAGGGCCTCCGAGCCCGCGTGAAACAGCCGACGCTGGAGAGAACGCGCCGCGCTCGCGCCCTCATCCGACCCCGCTTCGCGGGGCCACCTTCTCCCACGAGTGGGAGAAGGGACGCGCGTCGAGAGTTCGCGAAATAAAGGCCTTATCGGGCCGGATCGCCTTATTCGGCCTTGGGCGCGCCGCCGTGCTCGTGGCCGCCGCCCTGCTCGCCGCCGCCATGGCCGCCTTGATGCATGGATTTCATGTGATCCATCATCTGCTCATGCATCTGATGCATCTCATGCATCATCTTGCAGCAGCCGCCCTCATGGCCGTCGGCGCCGTGCTCGCCGCCGTGACCTTCCTGCGGCTTTGCGCTCTCGGCGGCGGGAGGCGCGGCGGTCTGAGCCGTGGCCGCGATCGGAGCGGCGGCGACCGCCAGAGCCGCGGCCGTGATGATTGCTGTGGCGAATCTCATCTGCTTCCCCTCCTGAAACGGCCTCCACTCTCGATGTGGGGGCTCGCTCGGCCGGAGTGAATGCGGCGACTTGTCTCGTGGGCGGCGGAGCGAGGCGAATTCAGCTCTCCGGCTCGGCGACGGTCTCGCAGGAGACCGCGCGCAGGCGCTGCTCGGCGCGGTCGCGGTCGCTCGGGCGCTTGGCGAGCGAGCGCAGCAGCACGAAGCCGCGCTTCGTCGGCGAGGTCACGCGCACCTGCTGCGGCGGCGCCTCCTCGTCCTCGCCCTCGACCGCCTCGATCTGGCGCGCGTCGCCGATGAGCACGTCGATCTTGCCTTTGATCGCCGAGCGGTCGGTCACGGAATGAAAGATGCGGCCGGTTCGGGCATGGAAGGAGAGCGCGAGGAAATCGTCCGGATCGGAGTCCGCGCGCACGCGAATCAATCCTTTCGACAGATCGAAGAGGCAGACGCCCTCGGCGAAGGCCGCATCCTCGAAGGGCGTGACCTCCGCGCCGGGCAGGGCGCGCGGCAGCAGAGCGACGCCGTTCTGCGTCGTCTCGACGTTCCGCGCCGCGGCGGAAAAGCGCGCGAAGGCGTTGCGCGGCGCGACCTCCGGCATCAGCAGCACGGAGACGATGTGAACGGAGCCCGCGACGCAGACGGTCGCGAGCGCCCAGGGCAGCCAGTCGAGATAGTCGCGGGAAAATTTCATGCGCAATGGAGCTTCACGATCTTCGGAAATGTCGCGGGATCGGGGGCGGACTCGACGTCGAGCGGCGTGTCGTAGAGGCGCAGAACCAGCATGAAAGGCTCTCGTGCGACCGGCAGCCAATTGCCGGGACGCGCCTGCGCGCCGATCTCGATCTCGAAGGCGCCGCCCTCGCGCCGCGCGATTTCGCTCGAGGTGAAGGCGTAGCGAGCGGCGGGATTGTCGATGAGCCGGCCTGCGGCGCTCACCGCGCCGAGCGTCCAGAAGCGCGCTGCGGGCGCCGTGTCCGCGACGCGATAGTCGCAGCGTCCATCGAGCGGCGCGCCGCTCGAATCGGCCGGGGCGAAAAAGGCGAGGCCCTCGTCGCGGCCGAGCGGCGCCTCGCCCGAGCGCGCGAGCACGGCGCGCGCGTAAGGAGAGATGTCGGCGCCGCCATGTCGCGGCCATGCGGTCCAGGGTCCGGCGTGCAACGCGCCGAAGCCGCGGCCGAGGCCGAGCGAGACGGCGGTCATGGCGAAGCCGAGCAGAAGGCCCGCGATCATCACGGCGAAGGCTCTGATGTAGTTTGTCATGGCTGCTCAGCGCCGCTCGACGCGCTTATCGGCGGAGGGCGCCTCCGATGTCTCGGAGGCGGGTCTGGCGTCGTCGCGCTTCATTTTCGTTTCGATCTGTCCGAGCGCCTCCAGAGCGCCGCGCGACAGCGCGGCCGGCCGCGCCGGCGCGCCGAGCTCGACGATCTTGGGCTGGGCGGCGGCCGCGGCCGCGAGGGTCGCGGGCGAAGCAAGGCCGCGGATCGGCTTGATGGCGATTCCTTGATGAGCAAAGGCCATGATGTCGTGCCACGTCTTCGCCGGCAATGTGCCGCCGGTCATATTGTTCATCGCGTCGTTGTCGTCGTTTCCATACCACACGCAGCCGCCCATGTTGCCCGTGTAGCCGCAGAACCAGGCGTCCTTGTAGCCATTGGTGGTCCCGGTCTTGCCGATGACGTCGACGCCGGGGCCGAGCTGCGCTCTGCCGCCCGTGCCCTCGTCGACGACGCGCTTCATCATCGTGTCGAGCTCGGCGACTTTCTCGAAGGGCACGACCTGCTCCTGCGGCGGCGCGTCGCGATCATGCTGATAGAGAATATCGCCGCGGCTGTTGCGCGCCTCCACGGCGGCGTAGGGAATGGTCTTCTTGCCGCCATTGGCGAAAGCGGCGTAGCCGGCCGCATGTTCGAGGAGGATCACATCGCTCTGCCCGACGGGCAGAGAGGGCGTGTCCTCGAGCGGCGTGGTGATGCCGAGGCGTCGGCACGTGTCGATGATCTTGGCGCGGCCGGCGTGCGAATCGCCATTGCCGATGGCGATCGACAGTTGAATGGCGATGGTGTTGAGCGATTTGGCGAGCGCCAGCGAGAGCGGCAGCGAGCCGGCGTAGCCGCCGCTGTAATTATGGACGCAATAATTGCCGATGCAGGTCGGGCGGTCGGTGACGACCGTCGTCGGCTTGAATTTATTGGTCATCAGCGCGGTCAAATAGACATAGGGCTTGAAGGAGGATCCCGGCTGGCGCAGCGCCTCCGTCGCGCGGTTGAACTGGCTCGCGCCATAATCGCGCCCGCCGACCATAGCGCGCACCGCGCCGTCGAGATCCATGAAGGCGGAGGCGCTCTGCTTCGCATGGTAGGCGCGTCCGCTCTCGCGCAGATTCTCCTCGACCACCTCGTCGGCGCGCTTCTGCACATTGGGATCGAGCGCGGTGCGGATCGTCAGCACGCGATCGTCGCCGAACTTGCCGGCCTCGGAGAGACGCTGCGCCTCCTTGAAGGCGAAGTCGAGATACCAGTCCGGGCTCTGGTCGCGCTTGCGCTCCATCGGCGTCGCCGGATTGCGCTGCGCGGCGACGATCTGGCTCTGCGTCATGAAGCCGGCGTCGACGAGATTGTCGAGCACGTCATTGGCGCGGGCGCGCGCGGCGGGCAGATTCACATGCGGAGCATATTTGGTGGGGGCCTTGAAGAGGCCGGCGAGCATGGCCGCTTCCGCGAGCGAGACGTCGCGCACGGATTTGCCGAAATAGAATTCCGCCGCCGCCTGAATGCCGAAGGCGCCGCCGCCCATATAGACGCGGTCGAGATACAGCTTCAGTATTTCCTGCTTGGTGAGGCGCTGCTCGAGCCAGAGCGCGAGAAAGGCCTCGTTGATCTTGCGCGTGATGGTGCGCTCATTGGAGAGGAAGACATTCTTGGCGAGCTGCTGCGTGATGGAGGAGCCGCCCTGCACCACGCCCGCGGAACGCGCATTCACCGTGAGCGCGCGGCCGGTGCCGACGACGTCTATGCCGAAATGCTCGTAGAAACGGCGGTCCTCGGTCGCCAGCACCGCCTTGATGACAAAATCGGGATATTGGTCGAGCGGCACCGCGTCATCGTGCTTGATGCCGCGCTGTCCCGCCACCGCGCCATAGCGATCGAGGAAAGTGATGGAGAGGTCCTGCTTCTTCAGCCAATCGTCGCTGGTCATCCGCATGGCGGAGACCGACAATGCGAGCGCGACGACGCCGCCGCCGAGCGCGAGCGTAAGCGTTTCGCAGCCCGCCTCCACCGCCGCCCGGCGCAGGCCGCGCATCTGGAAACGGTTCATGAAGGCCGAGAAATTTTCGTAGGTCTCGCGGGCGCCGCGGCTCGAGTCGAAGAGGCAGGAGTCGATATAGGCGTCGAGCGCCAGCAGAAGCCTTGCCGCCCGCTTGTATAAGCGCGAGGATCGAATAGGTTCGAGCAATTGCGCCGCTCCCTTTGGCCCATCCGGGCATCATGCGAACCGGGAGCGGATGATAGCACTCCTCGAGCCGCCTTGACGATGGTCGGGCCGGCACGATGAATAAAGCGCGCGCTGCGCCCGGGACGAGGGTCGAAAACAGAGTATGGCGACAAAGGGAGACAAAGAGACGGGCGAGCCGTTCTGGACGAAGCCATTGGGCGAGTTGACGCGGTCGCAATGGGAGAAGCTCTGCGACGGGTGCGGGCGCTGCTGCCTGGTCAAGCTCGAGGATGAGGACAGCGGGGAAATCTATCACACGAGCGTCGGCTGCGACCTTTTGGACGGCGACACCGGACGCTGCCGAGACTATGCGGGCCGCCAGAGCAAGGTGCCGGACTGCGTGCGGCTGACCGTGAAGGCGCTCGAGGCGATCGCCTGGCTGCCGCCCACCTGCGCCTATCGCCTGCGCGCCGAAGGCAAGCCGCTGCCCGACTGGCATCCGCTCCTGACCGGCGATCCCGACAGCGTGCGCGAAGCCGGCGTCTCCGTGCGCGGCCGCGTGGCGGCGCGGGAGGAGGAGGTGGAGACCGAGGATCTGCCCAATTTCATCGTGCTGTGGCCCAAGCGCTGGCCGCGGCGCAAGAAGGGGCGGGTGGCGTGAGGCGCGCTTGCGGCGCATTCGATATCGATGATATTGCATACGAGCTTCGAGAGGCCGCGCCATGTCCAAGACCACGACGATGACCGTCCGCGTCAGCGGCGCTTTGAGCGATTTCGTCGCTGCGAATGTGGGCGAGAACGGCTCCTACGAGAATGTCAGCGAATATATCCGCGATCTCATTCGCCGCGATAAGGAGCGGGCGGAGAAAGACGCTTTCGAGCGGCTGAAAGCCGAGCTCGCTCATGCGTTCGCCACGCCGGAAGCCGCTTATGCGACGCTGTCCGCGGATGAGGTGATCGCGCGAAACCGGAGCTGACCGTCTCTTTTCGTCTCGACGAGATCTATCGATACACGCGGGACCGCTGGGGAAACGAGCAGGCGGATCGCTACATTCGCGGACTCTTCGACGCCTTCGACAAGATCGAGACGCATGGGGAGATGTCGAGGCCCGTTCCGGCGGAGTTCGGCGTCGATGGGTTTTTCTTTCGATACGCGCGGCATGTCGTCTATTGGCGAAGGCTGTCGAACGGCGACATCCGAGCGCATGCATCAGATCGATCGTTTCCGCGACGATTTTCGCGCCTGAGCAGATATGTGAAAATATTCCTTGACTGTGGGACGCTGATCCTATAGACAAGTCCCATGCTCCACAATTGCGCTTGGCGCGAGGGAAGGCGGGGCCCGAGATTGGACCGCGAGCCTTCACGATCACCAGCAACGCTAGCGCGCGTAGGCTGCCCGCGCGTGACAAAGCCTTCGCGAGCTTCGACGAAGCTCTGAAGAAGTTTGCGCGGCATAAGCCGTCAGTTGGACCTCCCGCGGGCGAAAAGAAGCCTCAGCCTAAGAAATTGTAAAGGCAATGTGTGAAGCCAAGCACGAAACGAAGACGAAAGTCGATCAGCTCATCGACGCGATCGATAAGTTGGCCAACCTTTTCGATAAATCTATTGAGAGCAAGGCGACCGTTAGTCCGCAAGTCTCAACAGAGACGCCTGAAAAGAGACGTTAGGAACCTGCTTCGCCGTTCCAGTAACATTGGCCGACGTGTCTGTAGCCGCCCCTCGCATTTGCCGACCTCCGACTATTAAAACAGTAGGCAGCCTAGGTAATTCTCGCGTGGTTGGTCAAATACGCAACCACTCCTTTTGCGCATAGCATGGAGGCCGACGCATGGCGCGCAAGCAGGACGCGCTCTCGCCCGACACCGTCGCGCAGGCGAAGCTTCTCTATGACGCCGGCGTCACGCCGCTCGCCGAGGTGCGGGCGATGCTCGGCATGAATGAGCGCGCATTCCGCAGCTTTCGTGAAAGCGAGGGATGGCGTTTGCGGCCTTCGCCGATCAGGCGCAAGAGCGGCGCGCCGGCGCTGGCGCGGGAGAGCGCTCCGCAGGAGCCGACCGAGAAGGAGCCGACCGAGAAGGAGCCGATCAAGAGCGACTCGCGCGGCCTCATCGCGCGGCTCGAAGAAGCGGTGGAGCGGGAGTTCCTCCGCGCCGAAGCGATGCTCGCGACCGGCGGCGCCAAGGCGGCGCCGAAGACGATGGAGACGAGCGCGCGGGTGCTCGCGAGCCTCGTGCGCAGCCTCGCCGAATTGAAGCGCATGAATCGAGACGCCGGCGCGGCGCGAGAGGAGGACGGGCGTGGCAAAGACGCTTTCGACGACGAGCCTCCCCGCCGATTGGCCGAACTCCGCGAGGAGCTTGCTCGCCGCCTCGAGCGCATGTGCGGCGAAGGGACGGCTCGATGAGCTGATCGCAGGACTTTCCGCGCGCGAGATCGCGACGCTGCTTTCCGATTGGGAGTTCTGCGCGCGCGAGGATCAATGGCCGCCCTTGCTCGCCGGCGATGGCGCGCCTTGGCGCGTGTGGCTGATATTGGGCGGACGCGGCGCCGGCAAGACGCGCGCCGGCGCCGAATGGGTGCGCGCCGTCGCGCGCGGACGCCCGCAATTTGCGCCGCGGCCGCTGTCGCCCATCGCGCTCGTCGGCGAGAGCGCCGCTCATGTGCGCGATGTGATGATCGAGGGCGTCTCCGGAATTCTCGCCGCGCATGAGCGAAGCGAGCGGCCTTTGTGGGAGCCCTCGCGCAAGCGCCTCACCTTCGACAATGGCGTCGTCGCGCAGGCTTTTTCGGCGGAAGATCCCGACAGCCTGCGCGGCCCGCAATTTTCCGCCGCCTGGTGCGACGAGCTCGCCAAATGGCGCTACGCCGAGGAGAGCTGGGACATGCTGCAATTCGGACTACGCCTCGGCGAATGGCCGCGCCAGATCGTCACCACGACGCCGCGGCCCATTCCTTTGCTGAAGCGGCTGATGAGCGAGAGAGGCGTCGTGACGACGCGCGCGACGACGCGGCAGAACGCCGCCAATCTCGCGCCCTCCTTTCTCGAGAGCGTCGTCGCGCAATATGCCGGCACGCGATTGGGCCGCCAGGAGCTCGACGGCGAAATCGTCGAAGAGCGCGCCGACGCGCTGTGGTCGCGCGAGATGTTGGAGAGCGCCCGCGTCGCCGCGTCGCCGCCGCTCGAGCGTATCGTCGTCGCCGTCGATCCGCCGGCCTCCTCGACCAAGCGCGCCGATCGTTGCGGCATCGTCGCGGCGGGGATCGCGAATGAAAGCCTCTTCGTGCTCGAGGATGGAACGCTCGAGGCGGCGCGTCCGGCGCAATGGGCGCGCGCCGCGGTGGCGCTCTATCACAGGATAGAGGCCGATGCGCTGATCGCCGAGGTCAATCAGGGCGGCGAGATGGTGCGCGCCGTCATTCATGAAGCCGACCCTTCCGTGCCGGTGAAGGAGGCGCGCGCGACGCGCGGCAAATATTTGCGCGCGGCGCCCGTCGCGCAGCTCTATGAGCAGGGCCGTGTGCGCCATGTCGGCGCCTTTCCGCAACTCGAGGATGAAATGTGCGATTTCGGAACCGACGGCCTCTCCTCGGGGAGAAGTCCCGATCGACTCGACGCGTTGGTGTGGGCCGTTCATGCGCTGGCGCTGGGCCCACGCGCCAGCGAGCCACGAATGCGGAGATTGTGAAGGAGGCAATAGGCAATAGGCAATAGGAAGTCGCCAGTCGCCAGTCAAAGTAACCACTGCCTATTGCCGAATGCCACTCCCTATCGCCGATCGCCCGCCGCCCATTTCAAAAACGGAATCTTCAATGCCCTCATTCCTCTCCCGCCTGTTCGGCGCGCGCGCGCCGGAGCAGAAGGCTTCGCGCGCCATGCTCTCGCTGCATTCCATGGGCGCGCCGCAATGGACGCCGCGCAACGCTGTCGCGCTGACGCGCGCGGGCTATGAGCGCAACGCCGTCTGCTATCGCGCCGTGCGCATGGTGGCGGAAGGCTGCGCCTCCATTCCCTGGCTCGCCTATGAAGGGCGCGTCGAAAATCCCGAGCATCCGCTGCTGCGGCTGATCGAGCGGCCCAATCCGTCCGATACGAGCGTCTCCTTCATCGAGGCGCTCGTCTCCAATCTTCTGCTCTATGGCAACGCCTATGTGGAAGGCGCTTTCGTCGACGGACTGCTGCGCGAGGCCTATTGCCTGCGTCCCGATCGCATGAGCGTCGTCGCGGCGCGCAATGGCTGGCCCGCGGCCTATGTCTATTCGGCGGGCGGCGACAGCGTGCGTTACGAGCTGCAGGGCCGCGGCGTCGAGCCGATCCTGCATATTCGCTTGTTCAATCCGCTCGACGATGTTTACGGATTCGCGCCGCTCGCCGCCGCGCAGACGGCGCTCGACACGCATAATGCGGCGAGCTTCTGGAACAAGGCGCTGCTCGACAATAGCGCGCGGCCTTCCGGCGCGCTGGTCTATGCGGGGCCAGACGGCGGGCATCTCACCGACGAGCAGTTCGAGCGATTGAAGCAGGAATTGGAGGAGAATTTCTCCGGCGCCTTCAACGCCGGGCGTCCGCTGCTGCTGGAAGGCGGGCTCGACTGGAAGGCGCTGTCGCTCTCCCCGAAGGACATGGATTTTTCCGAGACGAAAGCCTCCGCCGCGCGGGAGATCGCGCTCGCCTTCGGCGTGCCGCCGCTGCTCATCGGCCTGCCGGGTGACAATACGTTTCGCAATTACGAGGAGGCCAATCGCGCCTTCTGGCGCCAGACAATCATCCCGCTCGTGCAACGCTTGCAGAAGGCGTTTCACGCCTGGGCGCAGCCCGGCTTTTCGCCCTTCCGCCTCGATTACGACGCCGACCGCATCGACGCTCTGGCGAAAGAGCGGGCGCTCGAATGGAGCCGCATCGGCGCCGCCGCCTTCCTCACCGTGGACGAGCAGCGCGAGGCGGCGGGCTACGGCCCGATGGGGAAGCGGGTGAAATATTCGCCGGATCAGCCGCGCGTTTCCGCCGGCTCGCCCGAGGGCGGGCAGTGGACGAGCGGCGATGGGAGCGGCGGCGGCGACCTCGCGCAGGTCGCGCTGAACACGATCGCCAATGTCGTGAGCGACGCGGGCGGGCTCGTTACGCAGATCGCCGATTTTATCGATCTGCGGGATGAGGAAGGGAATGGCGGACACGCCATCAGCGAGCATGTCGGCAAGAGCGATGAGTATTTGATACGGCGTCTCCAGAGCATGCGCTTTCAATTGGGTCTGATCGACCTCGCGCCGCGTGTCGGTTCGTTCCCTTCGCTCGAAGCCGCGCAAAAGCTCGTCAATTCGACGATCGCGCAAAATCAGGAAATTGTCGATCTCGTCGCGAGCGGCGAACTCGGCGTGACCGAACCCAAACGGATCAATGGCTGGTTCAATTCGCCCACGGGCAAGGAAGCCTATGTCCCTAGCGTTCGGGGGCGGCCAGAAATTCGCGACACATGGGGCGTTGCCGTGGCCTTGAGGCACGATGTAACATCGCCGCACGGATATAGAGTGCAATCCGCTTTCCCCGCCAACCGATAGAGCGCGCGCATGACGATCCCCGACGCCTTCAACGAAATCGCCAACTCCTTTCACCAAGACACCTTTCTGTTTCATAACTCGTTGGACAGCGCGATACGTGGGAGCATCTCCGAGTTGACGCCCGAGCAGATGCGGATCGCGAAGGATTATCTCGACGAATTGTTGAGTGGAAAATATAGCCGCGAGCAGCTCATTGACATTTGGTCGAAGAGCCCCGCCGGATCCGGCGGCTTCGGCATGCCGGCCCCTGCCGAGAAATTTCTCGGCCTGATACGCGCCGCGCTCGAAACTTCGCTCGCGTCGCGCGAAACAGAGTAGCTATCCAAGAGGCTCGCGGATGGGCGCCTGGGCTTCAAGAATAAGGCGCCGCTCGACAATTGTGGCGCAGGCGCGCACGGGCTCGCGCGAAACCGCGCTCGCCTTCGGCGTGCCGCCGCTGCTCATCGGCCTGGCGGGCGACAATACGTTCCGCAATTGCGAGGAGCAGCCGCCAACCAACAAGCTCGTCGATGCGTCTCGCTCGCGACCCGATCTGCTCGCTGTGAGCCGACCCGCCTTGCGCTGAACGACATCACATCGCTCTAGGACCGAGAGGCCCAGGGCGAATTTCGGGGCGACGACCACGCTCGCGCGGTCGTCGCTCTTTGCGTTTCATAGGTCCGCCATGTCCGAGATCGTCACCTCCATCATCGAGCGCGGCGATCTCGCCCATCTCGCGCTTTTCCTCTGGGCGAGCGCGGCGACGCTGTTCGCGCTGCGCGCATTGCGCGAGCTCGGCGGCTCGACGCGCCGGCTCGATGCTTTCGTGCGCGAGCTCGCACGCTTCAACCGCCGCTATGGGAGCGAGTGAATGAGTCTTTCCGCCTTACCTCTTCGCTTTGTGAAGCGTCGCGCGCCGCGCAGGCCGCCGCGCGTCGAGGCCGAAATCGTGTTCAAGACATTCGTGCGCGCATTGGAGCGTCTGCGCGAGGCGCCGCGCGGCGGCGGCCCTGCGGCGATCGGCGCGACGCGGGAGAAAGCCTGATGGCGCAAGCTTTGAAGCGAGACATGCACGTCGCGAGCCAGAGGCTGGAGACGAAGCGCGCGCCGCTGCCGGCGGCTATCGGCGCCGATGGGACGTTCGAAGGCTACGCGAGCCTGTTCGACGTGCGCGACACTTGCGGCGACATCGTCGCGCCGGGCGCATTCGTCGCGAGCCTTCGCCGACGCGGCGCCGCGAGCGTCAAAATGCTGTGGCAGCATCGCGCCGACGAGCCGATCGGCGTGTGGACCGAGATCGTCGAGGATGCGCGCGGCTTGAAAGTGCGCGGGCGGCTCGACCTCTCCGTCGGGCGGGCGCGCGAGGCCTTGTCGTTGATCCGCGCCGGCGCGCTCGACGGGCTGTCGATCGGCTTTCGCACGCTGCGCGCGGCGAGCGATCCCAAGACCGGCGCGCGGCGATTGCTCGAGATCGATCTCATCGAGATTTCGATCGTCACCTTTCCCGCGCTGCCGCAAGCGCGCATCGGCGCGGCGCCCTTTTCAGCCGCGGCGCCGCGGCACGCCGCCGTAGAGTTCGGCCAAAAGCTCGCGCGGCTGCGCATGCAGAGCGCCGCGAGAAGCTTCGAGACGAGGCTGCGGCGCGCGTCGATTGCGTTCGATCGGCGCTAGCGTTTCCAGCCGAAGTGGACGCCGGTTCGGCGTCCGCAAACGCGTGTCTCGGCCTTCGCCGCATGCGGCGCATGCGGCGACGACCTTGCGATTCCACCCGGCGCCAGAACGCCCGCGCATTCCGCGCGGCGCCTTCGCGCGCCTTCCTGTCGGAAAGAAAGAGGTTGCTCCCAATGTCGTCTCTCGAAACCAAAACGCTCTCCGGCGAGGAGGCGCTCGCCGATCTTCATCGCGCCTTCACGGCGTTCAAGGATACGAATGAGGAGCGGCTCGCGCAGCTCGAGACGCGAATGGGCGTCGATGCGCTCACCGAGGAGAAGCTGCAGCGCATCGATCGCGCGATCGACGAGACGAAGCGCCGCATCGATCGCGTCGCGCTCGATCTCGCACGCCCGCGCCTTTCCGCCGCGCCGAACGAGGATGCGCCCGCGCGCGAGCACAAATCGGCTTTCGCGCTCTATATGCGCAGCGGCGAAACACTCGGCCTGAAGGCGCTGGAATCGAAGGCGCTGTCGGCAGGCTCGGGCCCGGACGGCGGCTATCTCGTGCCGACGCCGGCGGAGCAGGAGATTTTGCGCCGTCTCGCGCGTCTCTCGCCCGTTCGCGCCATCGCCACCGTGCGCGAGATTTCGACGCATTCGCTGCGCAAGGCCTATTCGACGCAGGGCCCGGCCGCCGGCTGGGTGGCGGAGGCCGATCCGCGTCCGCAGACGAACAGCCAGCAGATCGTCGATCTCACCTTTCCGGCGATGGAGCTCTACGCAATGCCGGCGGCGACGCAAACTCTGCTCGACGATTCCGCCGTCGATGTGGAGCAATGGATCGCCGAGGAAGTGCAGACCGTCTTCGCGGAGCAGGAAGGCGCGGCTTTCGTGAGCGGCAATGGGACCGACAAGCCCAAGGGCTTTCTCGCCTATACGACGGTCGCCGACGCGAGCTGGAGCTGGGGCAATATCGGCTATGTGACGACGGGCGTCTCCGCCGGATTCGCCGCCAGCAATCCGGCCGACGCGCTGATCAATCTGATCTATGCGCTGCGCGCGGGCTATCGGCAGAACGGCAAATTCGTGCTCAATCGGCAGACGCAATCGGCGATCCGTAAATTCAAATCGACGACGGGCGAATATCTCTGGGCGCCGCCGGCGAGCCTCGATCAATCGGCTTCGCTGCTCAATTTCCCCGTCATCGAAGCCGAAGATATGCCGAATATGGGCGCGGATAGTTTCTCCGTCGCCTTCGGCGATTTCGCGCGCGGCTATCTCGTCGTCGATCGGCTCGGCGTGCGGGTGTTGCGCGATCCTTATTCCGCCAAGCCCTATGTGCTCTTCTATACGACGAAGCGAGTCGGCGGCGGCGTGCAGGATTTCGAGGCGATCAAGCTCTTGAAGTTCGGCACGGTCTGATCGCGCGACGAGACAGGCGGGCGGAGCGCAGCTCTCGGCGCCGCCCGCCGCTCGCATGATGTTTCACCACTCACGCAACGGACGAACGCATGGTTCCCGATCTTCTCTCGGGGCCGGCGCTGGAGCCCGTGTCGCTCGGCGACGCGAAGGCTTGGGCGCGGCTCGATTCGAACGATGAGGATCAGCTGTTGTCGGCGCTGATCGTCTCCGCGCGCTTGACTCTCGAAGCCTACACGCGGCGCTTCTTCGTGACGCAGAGCTGGCGGATGCGTCTCAATCGCTGGCCTGCGCAGGCGCTGCGTCGAAAAACATTGGCGGTTCCCTTCGCGCCTTTGCGCAGCGTCGCGGCGATCCGCGTGTTCGACTCCGCGGATATGGCGCAGACTCTTCCTGCGGCGACCTATCGCGCGGCGCCGTCTCGGGACGCGGGGCGCATCGTTTTTGTCGAGGCGCCGCCGGACCCCGGCCGCGACTATGACGCGATAGAGATCGATATCGTCGCCGGATATGGAGATGCGGCGGCGGATACGCCGGAGCCGCTGCGGCGCGCCATTCTCGCGCTCGTCGCGCATTGGCACGAGAATCGCGGAGACGCCGAGGACATCGCCGCGCCTCTGCCGACGCTGGTTCGCGCGCTCGCCAAGCCGTTTCGACGCGAGCGCCTGACATGAGCGCGCCGACGATCGGCGAGATGCGCCAACGCATGTCGCTCGAAGCGCCTGTCGACACTGCGGACGACAGCGGCGCGATGACGCGCGGCTATGTCGCGCTCGGCCAAATATGGGCGAAGCTCACGCCGCTCTCCGGCGAAGCGCAGTTCATCGCCGGCCGGCAGGAGCAGGCGATCGGATGGATCGCGCAAATTCGCTGGCGATCCGATGTGACGAGCGAGATGCGGCTCGTCGCCGGCGCGAGACGGCTGCGCGTCACATCGGTTCATGATCCAGACGGCCGACGCCGCATTCTGATTTGTCGCTGCGAGGAGATCGCATGAGGAGGCGCAAATGAGCGTTTCGCCGATTCTCGCCTTGCGCAGGGCGATGCGCGCCCGCCTCGCCGCGGACGCGTCGCTCCTCTCCGCGCTCGGCGGCGCGAAAATCTATGATGAAGCGCCGCGCGGCGCAGAATCTCCCTACGTCCTGTTCGCCGATACGAGATGGCGCGACTGGTCGACGCCGGAATCGAAGGGCTCCGAGCAATCGATCACGCTTTCGGTGGTCTCGATCCAACGCGGGGCGGCTGAGGCGCTCGCCATAGGAGAGACAATCCTGGCCCTGCTCGACGAGGCGCCGCTCGCGCTCGACGGCCACCGTCTCGTCGATCTTCGCCATCAGGCGAGCGAAACGCGGCGTGAGCAGAACGGCCGCTTCGCGCGCCTCGATCTGCGCTTTCG
This sequence comes from Methylosinus sp. Ce-a6, assembly GCF_009811655.1. Classification (GTDB taxonomy): domain Bacteria; phylum Pseudomonadota; class Alphaproteobacteria; order Rhizobiales; family Beijerinckiaceae; genus Methylosinus. The sequence continues at coordinate 17,028 of NZ_BGJX01000018.1, forward strand.
CGCGACGACGGAAGCGATTTGACATTGCTGTTTCGAATTGGGGAGCCTTCGCATGTCCGCACAAAAAGGAAAAGATCTGCTGCTGAAGCTCGACGATGGAAGCGGCGTCTTCGTCACCGTCGCGGGTCTGCGCACGCGCCGGATCTCGCTCAACGCGGAGACGGTGGATGCGACCGACGCGGAATCTGTCGGGCGTTGGCGCGAGTTGCTCGACGGCGCCGGCGTGAAGCGCGCCAGCCTCGCGGGAACGGGGATTTTCAAGGACCAGGCGTCCGATGCGCTCATCCGCCAGCTCTTCTTCGACGGGCTGCTGCGCGAATGGCGAATCGTCGTTCCGGATTTCGGCGTCGTCGCGGGGTTGTTCCAGATCACCAGTCTCGACTATCGCGGCGAGCACAATGCCGAGATGACCTTCGACCTCGGGCTCGAATCGGCGGGCGCCCTTTCCTTCACGCCGGTGTGAGGCGGTCGCCATGGCCAATGCGAAACGCGGAGAAATCGAGGCGACGCTCGACGGCGAGACCTATCGCCTCTGTCTGACGCTCGGCGCGCTCGCCGAGCTCGAGAGCGGCTTCGGCGCGAGCGATCTCGTCGCGCTCGCCGAAAGATTTGAAGGGCGTCGGCTCGGCGCGCTGGATCTCATTCGCATCATCGGATGCGGATTGCGCGGCGGCGGATATGGGTTGAGCGACGATCAGGTCGCGGGCATGACCGTCGCGGGCGGACTCGGCGCTTATGTGAAAATCGTCGCAGAGCTGCTGGAGGCGACCTTCGGCGGGACGGAAAGCGCAAACCCTCGGCCGCCGCAGGACGCGAGCGGGTGAGGCCGCAGCCCTTTCCCTGGGCGCGGGCCATGGCCTTCGGGCTCGGCGTTCTGCGGCTTTCGTCGCACGACTTCTGGGCGATGACGCCGCGCGAATTGGCGAGCGCGGCGGAGGGCGTCTATGGGCGCGCGGGCGGCGCGCCGTCTCGCGACACGCTCGCCGCATTGATGCGCGCATTTCCGGACGGTGAACAAAAATGACCGATTCGACGACGAGCGACGGCGCGGCATCGCAGGCGTCCTTCGATCTTCCGTTTCAAGCGCTCGATCTGCGGACGACGAGGTCGCTGCTGCAGGATATCAATGTCGCCGCATCGACGGCGACGAAGACCTTGTCGGGCGGCCTCGCCAGCGCGGCCGTCAGCGGCAAGAGCTTCGATGCGACGCTCGCCTCCATTGCGCGGTCGCTCGCCAAGCTCGGCGTGAGCGCCGGCGCGCATGCGTTGACGCAAGGCGTGACGAGCGGATTGAGCGCGCTCATCTCCGGCGGCTTCGGCGGCGGCGGCGGCGTTTCGGTCGCGCCTTTCGCCGATGGCGGCGTCGTCGCGTCTCCGACCTTTTTCGGCGCGAATGGCGCCGTCGGGCTGATGGGCGAGCGCGGCGCCGAGGCGATCATGCCGCTCGCGCGCGGGCCGGACGGACGGCTCGGCGTGGCGATGCAGGGGACGACGAATCCGGTCGCGGTCACGGTCAATATAGCAACGCAGGATGTCGCGAGCTTTCGTCGCTCGGAAGGGCAGATATCGGCGATGCTCGCGCGCGCCGTTGCGCGCGGCCGGCGCAGTCTGTGAGGAGCCTCGGACATGCTGGAGTTTCACGAGACGCGCTTTCCGCTCGACGTGTCGGTGAATGGACGCGGAGGACCGGAGCGGCGCACCGATATTGTCGCGCTCGGCTCCAATCGCGAGGCGCGCAATGCGCGATGGGCGAATTCGCGTCGGCGTTATGAGGCGGGCTATGGCGTCAAATCGCTGGCGCAGCTCGCCGCGGTGATCGAATTTTTCGAGGAGCGGCGCGGACGGCTGATCGGCTTTCGTTGGCGCGATCGCAGCGATTTCTCCTCGGCGCGGCAGGGCGGAGCGCCTTGGCCGATCGATCAGGCGCTCGGCCAAGGCGACGGCGCCCGCGCGCAATTTCAGCTGCTCAAGACCTATGGCGCGAGCTTTGCGCCCTATGCGCGCGCGATCGCCAAGCCGGTCGCCGGGAGCGTGCGCGTCGCGGTCGCCGGCGTCGAGAAGGCGTATGGCGTCGATTTCGACGTCGACGCCACGACTGGCGTCGTGACTTTCTCGCCATTGGCCATTCCTGTGAGCGGCGCGGCGGTGACGGCGGGATTTCTCTTCGATGTGCCCGCGCGCTTCGACACGGATTATCTCGAGATCGACGTCTCGTCCTTCGAGGCCGGCGCCATTCCGAACATTCCGATCGTCGAGATCGTGCCGTGAAGGAGAAGAGATGCGCTCGATTTCATCGTCCATGCGGGAAAGTCTCGACGCCTGCGCCTCGACGCTCTGCAATTGCTGGCGGCTCGCGCGCAAGGATGGCGCGATCATGGGGTTCACCGATCATGATCGCGATCTTTCCTTTGCCGGCGTCGCCTATCGCGCCGCCTCCGGGCTTTCGGCCGGTCGGATCGAAGCCGTCGTCGGCCTCGCGGTGGGAAGCGGCGAGGTGGTCGGCGCGCTCAAATCGGACGGGCTCGTCGAGCGCGATCTGGCCAACGGCCTCTATGACGGCGCCGCGGTGGAGATTTGGCTGGTCGACTGGACCAATATCGATAATCGCCTGCTCGTCGACGCCGCGACGATCGGCGAGGTGACGCGCAGCGAATTCGCCTTTCGCGCGGAGCTGCGCTCGCTCGCGCATTTGTTCGACGAGACGCGCGGCGACAGTTTTCAGCGCGGATGTTCCGCCGATCTCGGCGACGGGCGCTGCAAGATCGATCTCGGCGCGGCGGGGCTCCATACGACCGGCGTCGTGGTCGGGATGGCGCGGGGCGCGATCGTCGCAAATCTCGCGAGCGAATTCGGCGATGGTTTCTTCACGGGGGGAACGCTGACAGTCACGAGCGGAGCCAATGCGGGCGCGAAAGTCGCGATCAGATCGCATCGGCGCTCCGGCGCAAACGCCGATCTTGCATTGTGGTCGCAGCTCGCGGGCGCGATCGCCGCGGGCGACGCTCTCGCGCTCGTCGCGGGATGCGACAAGACCGCCGCGACCTGCCACGGGAAATTCGGGAACATCGTCAATTTTCGCGGAGTTCCGCATATGCCGGGCAATGACGTCGTCATCTCCTATCCGAGCTCGCTCGCGCCGACGATGGACGGCGGGAGCTATTTTCGATGAGCGGCCTCGCGCGCGCGGCGATCGTCGCGGAGGCGCGACGATGGATCGGCACGCCCTATCGACATCAAGCCTCGCTCATTCACGTCGGCTGCGATTGCCTCGGTCTGGTGCGCGGCGTTTGGCGCGCGCTGGTCGGGCCGGAGCCCGAGCGCGCGCCTCCCTATTCGCCGGATTGGGCGGAGGCGCGCGGCGAGGAGACCTTGGCGCTGGCGGCGCATCGGCATTTTGCGAGCGCTCGAGCAGATGCGTTTCGCGCCGGAGACGTGCTGCTGTTTCGTTTTCGGGACCATGCGCCGGCCAAGCACCTCGGCATAGCGACGAGCGCGACGCATATGGTCCATGCCCATGGCGGCGCCTGCGTCGCCGAAGCGGCGATCGGAATTTGGCGAAAAAGATTGGTCGGCGCGTTCGCCTTTCCTGGCGTGACGGACTGATGTTTCGAGGACGATATGGCGACACTTCTGTTGCAGACGGTCGGCGCGGGAGTGGCGTCGATCGGCTCTATACTCGACAATGTGCTCGTCGGAGTGGGCGGCGCGCTGGTGGACGCCGCGCTGCAGCCGCGCGCGGCGACGCGCTATGAGATCGGCCCGCGTCTGAAGGCGATGGACGGCGTCGCCTCGACGGAGGGCGCGGCTATACCGCGCGTCTATGGCCGCGCGCGAATCGGCGGGCAGATGATCTGGGCGACGCGTTTTGTCGAGCAGACGAATGTCTCGCTCGGCGGCGGAGTCAGTCGCGGCAAGGGCGGCGGCGGATCGCCGCAGACGATCGATGTCACCTATTCTTATTACGCGAATTTCGCGATCGGCCTCTGCGAGGGGCCGATCGCTTTCGTGCGGCGCATTTTCGCGGACGGCAATGAGCTCGATATGACGAGCTTGCCGATCCGAATCTACAAGGGCGACGAGCAGCAGCTTCCGGATCCGCTGATTGTCGCGAAGGAGGGCGCAGAATCTGCGCCGGCCTATCGCGGGCTCGCCTATATCGTGTTCGAGCAATTGGCGCTCGCGCCCTTCGGCAATCGCATTCCGCAATTCACCTTCGAGGTGACGCGGCCGGTCGCGGGATTGGGCGGAGCGATTCGCGCCATCGATGTGATTCCGGGCGCGACCGAGGCCGGTTATCAGCCGTCGCTGCAATTGAACTTCTCTTCGCCCGGCGTGAGCGTCGCGGAGAACAGGCATCAGCTGACGGCGGCGAGCGATTGGACTGCCTCGATCGATGCGCTGCAGGCGCTCTGTCCCAATCTCGAGAGCGTCGCGCTCGTCGTGTCCTGGTTCGGCGATGATTTGCGCGCCGCGCATTGCGCGATCGCGCCGCGCGTCGACGCGACATTCAAGACGATCGGCGAGTTCGATTATGTCTATGGGCCCTATTGGCCGGCGGATTGGTCGGTCGCGGGCCTCTTTCGCGCCAGCGCGCGGCTCGTCTCGCAGATCGACGGAAAGGCGGCCTTCGGCGGCACGCCGAGCGACGCGTCCGTTCGCGCCGCCATCGCCGATCTGAGGGCGCGCGGACTCTTCGTGGTCCTCTATCCTTTCGTGATGATGGATGTGCCGGCGGGCAATGTTCTTCCCGATCCGCGCACGGGCGTCGCCGGCCAGCCGGCCTTTCCCTGGCGCGGACGCATCACTTGCGATCCGGCGCCGGGACGCGTTGCAACAGTGGATGGAACGACAGCAGCGGCGACGCAGGTCGCGGCCTTCTTCGCGCAATATCGCAGCTTCGTGCTGCATTGCGCTGCTCTCTGCGAGGAGGCGGGCGGCGTCGACGCCTTTGTCATCGGCTCGGAGCTCGTCGAGCTCACGCGTATTCGCTCCGCGCCGGGCGTCTATCCGGCCGTGGCGGAGCTGTGTTCGCTCGCCGCCGATGTGCGGGGCGTTTTGCGCAGCGGAACCAAGATCGGCTACGCCGCCGATTGGACCGAATATGGCGGGCATGTGCCCGCGGAAGGCGAGCTTCGTTTTCCGCTCGATCCGCTATGGGCGTCGACGGCGATCGATTTTGTCGGGATCGACGTCTATTGGCCGCTTTCCGATTGGCGCGACGGCGGCGATCATCTCGACGCCGGGATCGCCTCGAGCGTCTATGACGTCGATTATCTCACGACGCGCGTCGCCGCGGGCGAGGGATATGATTGGTTCTACGCCACTGAAGCGGATCGTCTGGCGCAAATTCGCGCGCCGATCGTCGATGGGCTCGGCAAGGCCTGGGCGTTTCGCGTCAAGGACCTCGTGTCCTGGTGGTCGAATGCGCATTTCGAGAGGGTCGGCGGAGCCGAGCTCGCGGCGCCGACCGCCTGGACGCCCTATGGCAAGCCGATCTGGATCGTCGAGACAGGATGTCCGGCCGTCGATCGCGGCGCCAATGCGCCGAATGTGTTTCCCGACGCGCAGTCGTCGGAGGGCGGGCTGCCGTATTTCTCGCGCGGCGGACGCGACGATCTGATGCAGGCGCGATTCATCGAGGCGATGATCGCGCATTTCGATCCGACGACGGAGGGGGGCGACGCGCGCAATCCATTGTCGCCCGTCTATGGCGGTCGCATGGTCGATCCGGCGCGCATTCATCTCTGGTGCTGGGACGCGCGGCCGTTTCCAGCTTTTCCGGGATGTTCGGACGTCTGGGCCGACGCGCCGAATTGGGAGACGGGACATTGGCTGAACGGGCGGCTCGAAGGCGCGCCGCTCGACCGCCTCGTCGCGTCGCTCGCCTCGACCGTCGGAACAGACGAGCTCGCGGCGGAGCGTCCGGCGATCCAGGGTTTCGTCGACGGCTATGTTCTGGATGCGGCCATGTCGCCGCGCCAGGCGATCGAGCCGCTCGCTTCGCTGTTTTGCTTCGACGTGGTCGTCAGCGGCGGCCGGCTGCGTTTCGTTTGTCGTGCGACGAAGAGCGTGCGGGAGATCGGCGACGACGACCTCGTTCCGAGCAAGGACGGAACGCTGATCGAGCTGCGGCGCGCGCAGGAGAGCGAGTTGCCGCATGAGATCGCGCTCTCGTTCTGCGATTCGGAGTTCGATTATCGCACGGGCCGCGTTTTGTCGCGGCGGCTCGAGGGCTATTCCTCGCGCCGCAGCGAGGCGCAGACGGCGGTGATGATGGGCCGCGCCGATGCGCAGCGCCTGGCGGAGGTCTGGCTGCAGGACATATGGGCAGGCCGCGAGACGGCGCGATTTTCGGTGAGGCCGAATCTCGTCGCGCTGGAGCCGGGCGATGTCGTCGCGCTGGCGGCGACGCCGGATCGGCTATGGCAGATCACGCGCGTCACCGATGGCGACGCGCGCGAGATCGAGGCGAGAGCCATCGATGCGAGCGTCCATGACGTCGGCGCGCGGGCTGTCGCCCGGCGCAGGCTCGCGGCGCCCGGCGTGATCGGGCCTCCGCGCGTCGTCGTTCTCGATCTCGCGATCGCGAGGAATGGGGCGACGGCGCTGTCCTATGTCGCGGGCTTCGCGGATCCTTGGCCCGGCGCGCTCGCCCTATGGCGCAAGATCGGCTCGTCTTTCGAGTCGATCGGGCTGATCGAGACGCGGGCGACGATCGGCGAGACTTTGGACGTGCTGGCGCCGGGGCCGCTCGGACGCTTCGATCGCGGCGCGAGCCTCACCGTGAAGCTGTCTTCCGGCGCGCTCGCTTCGGTGGATGACGCGAGCGCCTTCGCGCTGCGTTCGGCCATGGCGATCCGCGGAGCCGACGGCGCTTGGGAGATCTTCGCCTTCACGCGCGCGGAGCTCATCGCGACGAACACTTATCGCTTGTCGCGATTGCTGCGCGGGATCGGCGGCGAGGATTTGCTCGCTTTGCGCAGCGTGGCGGCGGGGGCGACGGTCGTGCTGCTGGACGACGCCGTCGTTCCGCTCGCCGCCGACGCCGCGCAGATCGATTCGGCGCGAGTCTATCGCATCGGCCCGGCCGATCGCGATCATGGCGATCCGACCTATGTCGAGCTCGAGGTCGCCGCGACGCGTAAGTCCTTGGCGCCCTATTCGCCGACCCATGCGCGGGCGCGGCGGGTCGCGGAAGGCGTCGTCATCTCCTTCACGCGGCGCGGGCGCATCGACGCCGACGCATGGGAGGGCGTCGAGATTCCGCTCGGCGAAGAGAGCGAAGCCTATGAGGTCGTCATCGCGGCGCCCGGCGGCGCGCGCGCGCTGAGCGCTTCGACCAATTCCGTTCTCTATGCGGCGACGGATGAGCTCGCCGATTTCGGCGCGCCGCAGACGAGTTTGTCGGTGCAGATTTTTCAGATCGGCGCGCGCGTCGGCCGGGGCTTTCCGCTCGCTGCGACGCTTTCCATCGAGTGAGGCCCCATGACGGAAACCATCCACCTCGCGCTGCCCTTCATCGATGCGGCGCAGGCGCAAAAACATATCACGCATAATGAGGCGTTGCAGCGTCTCGACGCGCTGACGCAACTATCGGTCCTCGAGCGCCGCTCCACACCGCCGAGCGCCCTGGCCGATGGCGACAGATATCTCGTCGTGGCGGCGGCGGCCGGCGCTTTCGCCGGCGCGGAGGGGAAGATCGCCGCATGGCTCGCCGGCGGCTGGATATTCCTTTCGCCGAAGGCCGGATGGCTCGTCTTCGTCGCAGCGGAGCAGAGGTCGCTGCTCCACGACGGCTCGACATGGATCGACGCCGGGATCGCGCTGCGCGCTCTTCAAAATCTTTCGCTGCTCGGGCTCGGAACGACGGCGGACGCCGCCAATCCACTCTCGGTCAAAACGAATGCGGCCTTGTTCGCGGCGAAGACGGTCGCCGATGGCGGCGGCGGCGATCTGCGCGTCACGCTCGAGAAGGAAGCGGCGGGATTTACGGTCTCGCAGCTCTATCAGTCGAGCTGGTCCGGCCGCGCCGAGACCGGGCTCATCGGCGATGATGATTTCCATGTGAAGGTCTCGGCCGACGGATCGACCTGGCGCGAGGCGCTCATCATCGATCGATCGACCGGCCGCGTCGCATTTCCGAGCGGCGCCGGCGACGGGGCGCCGGCAAGCTTCCGCAATCGACTGCGCAACGCCTCGTTCGCGATCAACCAACGCGCCGTGTCCGGGACGGCGACGCTGGCGGCGGGGCAATATGGCCACGACGGCGTGAAGGCCGGCGCGTCGGGCGCCGCTTACACATTCGCGACGAGCGGGCTCGACACGGTGCTGACGATATCAGCCGGCTCGCTCATCCTTCCGATCGAGGATCGTCTCATCGAAGGCGGCTCCTATGCGCTGTCGCACGAGGGGACGGCTTCGGCCCGCGTCTGGCAGGGGACGGGCTCTGCGGGCACGGGCGCCTATGCCGCAGCGCCGCGCGGCGCGCCGCTCGTCGTCGCAGGACTCTCGGCCGATGCGCAGACCAATGTCGAATTCGGGGCGGGGACGATTCTGCGGCCGCAATTCGAGCCGGGCGCCTATGGCTCCCCTTTCGAGCGCCGTCCGCAGCCGGTCGAACTGGGGCTGTGTCAGCGCTATTACTATCGCGTGAATGGTTTCGGTGACACGCGCTCGCAGTTTGCCGTGAGCGGCAATAGCAGCAGTCATCAGTTCGAGGTCGATTTCCCAGTCCTCATGCGCGTGACGCCGACCGTGACGCACAATCTGACGGATGCCAATTACACGTCGACGCCCGGCGTCAATCTGAGCGGCAGCGCTCTATGGTCGCTCGTGCTGCCATATGTCGCGGCCTCGACGAAGACCGGCGCAGTGGTCATCGCCCCGCACACATGCCCTGAGCGGTCCGTCATCAATGTTGTGGACGCTACATTCGCGCCTGAGCCGGGAGCTGTGCTTCTCGGCTCGAATGTGGCGCTCGAATTCAGCGCGGAGCTTTGACATGTCCTACTCGCTGCTCGCCGGCTCCGATTGCGTCCGGCGCGACGCCGATGGCGCGCTCATTCCCCCCGATCCGGGCAATCGCGATTATCGCGCGTTCCTGTCCTGGGTCGCCGTCGGCAATGCGGCGACGCTCCCCGAGAAGCCGACGCTCGCCGAGCTGAAAGCGGAAAGACGCGCCGCCCTCGTCGAGCGCCGCCGGCGCGCGGAGACGGCGGGAACGCGCGTGAATGGCATGAGCATGTCGACCGACGAGAAGACGCAGGCGAAGCTGACGGCGGCCGTCGTCGCCAGCGTGCTCGACAACGCCTATGCGGTGAATTGGAAGCTCGCCGATGGCTCTTTCGCGCTGTTCGATCACGCCGCTCTGATCGCCGCGGCGCAGGGCGTGCGCGCGCATGTTCAAAACTGTTTCGATCGCGAGGCGCAGCTCGCCGCGGCGATCGACGCGGCGGTCGACGCCACGGCGCTCGCGTCGATCGATATCGATGCGGGCTGGCCCGCGTAAAGCGCCTCTTTCCGATCTGACGAAAGGACATTCGGCATGACCGATTCGAAGGCTGCGGCGCGAAGCGCGCCGCCGGCGGGCTTTGCTCTGGGCCGAGCCTGCGAGGCGAAGCTCATCGGCGTGCACCCGGATCTCGTGCGCGTGGTGCGGGCGGCCGCGGCGCGCTGCGAGCAGAAATTCATCGTCTTCGAAGGCGTGCGCACGATCGCGCGCGAGCGCAGCCTGATCGCGCGCGGGGCGTCGGCGCTGAAAAATCCGCTCCGATGCCGGCATGTGCCGACACAGGACGCGAAATACGGGCTCGTCGGCCATGCGGTCGATCTCGTCCCGCTCGTCGAAGGGCGGCCGCAATGGCTGTGGCCGCAAATCTATCCGATCGCCCGGGCGATGAAGGCCGCGGCGCTCGCCGAGCATGTGACGATCGAATGGGGAGGGGACTGGCGCACGCTGAAAGACGGCCCGCACTACCAGCTCCCCTTCGCGCTCTATCCGTGATCGCCGCGTCTTCTCCCGCGGCGAGCGGCCCGCGCCGGGCGGTCTCCCGGCGAAACGAAAGGACGAAAAGATGAGTCTTTCTCTGTCTTCCGCCGCCGGCTGGCTTCTGGCGCGCGCCGCCGAGCCCAGCACCTGGGCCGGAACCGGCGTCGTCGCCGCGGTCGTGCATTCGATCGCGCCGGGCGCGATCGCAGACGGCCTGCTGGCCGCCGGGGCCGCCATCGGCGGCCTGCTCGCCATCGTCGTGCCCGAGCAGAAGCCGGCCTGACGGCTCGCGGCGCCGGGGACCCTTCTTCGGCGCCGCTTTCGCCGGGCGTTCACGCGGCGTTCAGCAGACGCCTCGCATAGATTGGCGAGGAAAACCGAGAATGCATTCGAAGGAATCGAAAATCCTCGCTCTGGCCGCCGCCCTGCTGTCGTCCGCCGCCGCCTTCGCCGCGGATCGGCCGGCGCTGCAATGCCTGGCCGTCGCCGAGACGCGCCAGCTCATCGCCGACCGGCGGCTCGGCGATCCTTTCGCTCTGATGCAGGCCGCGAGCCTCGCCGCCCACGCCGAGCCGATCAACGCCAGGCTCTGCCGCGACGATGACGAGCTCGTCTATGAGATCAGCCTGCTGCGCCGCGACGGGCGGGTGGTGCGGATTTATCTCGACGCGGCGACCGGCAAGCCCCATGCTGGCCATAAAGAGCGGTGAGAGGGTAGTAGGCAGTAGGCAGTAGGGCGGTCGCTACTGCCGACTGCCTATCGCCCACTGCCTTCGACAGGATGGAGCGAAGCTTGCGGCTTCTGGTCGTGGAGGATGACAGGGATTTGAACCGGCAGCTCGTCGCCGCGCTGGAGCAGGCGGGCTATGCGGTCGATCGCGCCTTCGACGGCGAGGAGGGGCATTTTCTCGGCGACACCGAGCCCTATGACGCCGTCGTGCTCGACATCGGACTGCCGAAGAAGGACGGCGTCACCGTGCTCGAGGACTGGCGCGCCGCCGGGCGGACCATGCCGGTGCTGATCCTCACCGCGCGCGACCGCTGGAGCGACAAGGTGCAGGGCTTTGACGCCGGCGCCGATGATTATGTCGCCAAACCCTTCCATATGGAGGAGCTGCTCGCCAGGCTGCGCGCCCTGCTGCGCCGCGCGGCGGGCCATGCGACGAGCGAGATCGTCTGCGGTCCCGTGCGGCTCGACACCAAGGCCGGGCGCGTCGTCGTCGACGGCGCCGCGGTGAAGCTCACCTCGCATGAATATCGGCTGCTCGCCTATCTGATGCATCATTCCGGGCGTGTGGTGTCGCGCGGCGAGATCGTCGAGCATCTCTACGATCAGGACTTCGACCGCGACTCCAACACGATCGAGGTGTTCGTCGGACGGCTGCGCAAGAAGCTCGGCGTCGATCTCATCCAGACGGTGCGCGGGCTCGGCTATATGGCGGCGCCGCCGGAACCGGCCAAGCGCTGAAGCGCGATGCGGCGGCTCGGCTTTCCGGGACGGTCGATCGCGGCGCGGCTGTTCTTCGCCGCCGCGGCGCTGAGCTCCGTCGTGCTGATGATCGCCGGTCTCGCCCTCACCGAATATTACCGCCGGACCGCGGAGGATGTCTTCGAGCAGCGGCTCGGCGTCTATCTGCGCGCCATTGTCGCAGACGTCTCCGAATCGGGCGAGGACGGCCGCAGCGGGCCGGGGCAGCTCGGCGACCCGCAATTCGAGCTCGCGCGCTCCGGCTGGTATTGGCAGATCACCCGTCTCGACAATGAGGCGCATGAGATCAAAGCCTCGCGCTCGCTCTTCGCCGCGCGCCTGCCCAAGCTCTCGGACCTCCATGTGCCGGCGGAGACCGGAGGCGTGCGGCGCGGCGACGCTCTCGGGCCGGACGGGCGCTGGCTGCGCATCGTCGAGCGCGTCATCGATGTCGGCGACATCGGCGTCTATCTCGTGCAGGTCGCCGCGACGACCGAGGAGACGGAGCATCAGATCGCGCGATTTCGCTGGTCGCTGACGGTCGCCTTCTCGCTGCTCGCCATAGCGCTCGCGCTCGCCACCGCCGTGCAGGTGAGCGTCGGCCTGCGGCCCCTGCGGCTGCTGCAGCGGGAGTTGTCGCTCATTCGCCGCGGCGAGCGCGGACGCATAGAGAGCGCCTACCCGTCCGACGTGGCGCCGCTCGCCGAGGAGCTCAATCTGATGATCTCCGCCAATCGCGATATCGTCGAACGCTCGCGCACGCAGGTCGGCAATCTCGCCCATGCGTTGAAGACGCCGCTCAGCGTCATCGTCAATGAGGCGGACGCCGCGCCCTCGCCGCTCGCCGCCAAGGTGAGCGAGCAGGCGACGCTGATGCGCGATCAGATTTCCTTTTATCTCGACCGGGCGCGGGCGGCGGCGCGCGCCGGCGCGATCGGCGCGACGACGGAGGTCGCGCCCGTCGTGGCGGCGCTTCTGCGCACTTTCGGCAAAATCTACGGCGAGCGCAAAGTCGTCTTCTCCGGCGAGGCGGCGGCGGAGCTGCGCTTTCTCGGCGAGCGTCAGGATTTGGAGGAGATCGTCGGCAATCTGCTCGACAACGCCGGGAAATGGGCGGCGAGCGAGGTGCGTCTTTCCGTGACGCTGGAGAGCGCCGCGGCCGGGCGCAGCCAGCTCGTCTTCACCATAGACGACGATGGTCCGGGCCTCGCGCCGGAGTTTCGCGCGCAGGCGACGCGCCGCGGCCAGCGTCTCGACGAGACGAAGCCGGGAACGGGGCTCGGCCTGTCGATCGTCGCGCATCTTGCCGCCGATTACGGCGGCGCGCTCGCCCTCGGCGACAGCCCGCTCGGCGGGTTGCGCGCGCAGGCGCGTCTGCCCGGCCTTTGACAGGGCGAAAGCCTTCCGGCAAGAGAAGAGACGATTGCGCCAGCGGAGAGAGCTCATGTCGGCACGGGCAAGTTCGGCGATCGTCAGAATTGCAACGGCGGCAGGCGTGTCCTGCGCCGCGCTCGCTCTCTCCGGCTGCAATTCCGCTGCGCCTTCCGCTCCGACCGCGGCCGTCGTCGCCGCGCCCGAGCCGCCGGCGCCGGGCGTCGTCGGCGCGGCGATCGGCCGCGAGCTCGACGCGGCGGATCGCGTGACGGCCGTCGCCGCGCAGCAGGAGGCGGTCGCCTCCGGCCAGCGCAAGAGCTGGCGCGGCGCTCACGGCGCCTATGGTTTCATAGAGCCGGGACCGGAGGCCGGTCTCGGCGGCTGCCGGGATTATACGCATAAGATTTTCATCGACGGACGGCCGCAGCAGGCGAAGGGCCAGGGCTGCAAGAAGCCCGACGGCGGCTGGCGCGTGACGAGCTGAGCTGGTGCGGACGGCGGGGATCGAACCCGCATGGGCATGGCCCGAGGGATTTTAAGTCCCTTGCGTCTACCGGTTCCGCCACGTCCGCCCTTGTGGATCGGCCGATGCGCTGAGCGCTCCGTTTCACGGCCTTCGCCACGTCTCGCGAGCCCTGATAGCGCAACGCGCCGAAGCCGGCAAACCGCTCGCCCCCGCAACTTCGCGTTAACCATGGGGCGGATAGGTCTCGGCGGCGCGCCTCGATGATCGCAGCCGCTGATCGGGCGCGAATCGCTGGGGAGTCGAATGCCCATTTCGCTCGATCTCGTCTCGCGGCGCGACAGCGGCGCAGTCCGCGAACCGAGCGGCGACGACAAGCCCGAGGCGCGCTCTTCGCCGCTCGCCTTTCGCGTCCTCGCGCCGCTTTCGGCCTGCGCGGCGATCTTCCTCCTGCTGCGCCCCTATTACGGACTCGACCATGACGCGGTGATCTATATGGGCCGCGGCCTCGCCGATCTCGATCCGGAGGGCGTCGGCCGCGACATCATGTTCCGCTTCGACGGCCAATCGAGATTCAGCGTCTTCTCTCGGCTCGTCGACGGCCTCATTCCGCTGCTCGGAGTGGCGGGAGCGGCGAAAGCGCTCGCTCTCGCCGGCTGCGTGCTCTGGTTCGCGGCGATGGCCGCGCTCGCGTCGCGGCTCGCGCGCGGCGCCCATGTCTTCGCGCTGCTGCTGCTCGTCGCCTGTTTCGACGGTTCCTATGGCGGGTTCGGCGTCTTTCACATCGCCGAGCCCTTCGCGACGCCGAGACCCTTCGCCGAGGCCTTCGCGCTCGCCGCTCTGGCGGCGCTGCTCGCGGAGCGCCGAGGCGCGGCCCTTCTCTGCCTCGCCGTCGCCACGGCGTTCCATCCGATCATCGCCGCGCCCGCTTGTCTCGTCGCTCTCCTCTATGAGGGGCTGATAGACCGGCGCATCCTCATCGCCGCGCTCGTCGGCGCGGCGGCTCTCCTCGTCGCGTCGCTCGCCGGCGCGCCGCTGCTCGATCGGCTGACGACGCGTATCGACGCGCAATGGGCGGAGATCATCGCGGCGCGGAGCGACTATGTTTTCCTCTCCTATTGGCCAGCGGGCGCATGGACCGCGATCATGCGGCAGGCGAGCACGCTGCTGCTGGCGGCGAGCCTCGCGCCGGCGCCTGTGCGGCGTCTGCTCTTCTGTGTCCTCGCGGCGGCCGGCCTCGGCCTGACGGCGAGCTGTCTGCTCGGCGATCTCTTCATGAGCGAGCTCGCCGCGCAGGCGCAGAGCTGGCGCGCGCTCTGGCTCGCCTCCGCCTTTGCGCCGCTGGCGCTGGGTCTCGCCGCGCCGGTCCTGTGGCGCGAGGGCGCGCAGGGCCGCATCGTTCTCACGCTTCTCGTGACGAGCTGGATCCTGCAGGCGGAGCCGGAGAGCGCCTTGCTCGCTATCGTCGCCGTGCTCGCCTGGCGGAGCCGGGAGCGCTGGCGCGGCATGTCTTTCGCGACGCTCGAGCAGGCCTCTATGGCTATTTGCGGTCTCTGCGCGATTGCCGTGCTCGGCGTGGCGCTATGGTTCGCGCGCGAATACGCCCGCACGGCGCCGAGCGACGGTCCGGTCTTGTCCTCCGTGCTGCGCGCGGCCGAGCCGGCCTATGTCCCGCTTCTCTTCGTCGCGCTCGCCATGCTGGTCGCGCAATGGCGGCCGCGTCCGCTCCTCGTCGCCTGCGCGACGGCGGTCGCCCCGCCGCTCGCGGCTTTCTGCTGGACATATGAGCCTTTCCCGGCGCGCTCGGCGGATGTCCGCTCGCCGGCGCTGGCGAAGATCGTCGCGCCCCATGCGGGCGAAATTCTCTGGCTGAACGAGAAGCTGGCGCCTTGGCTGTGGCTCGGCCGCGCCAATTGGGCGTCGCGTGTGCAGGGATCTGGAGTCATATTCTCGCGGGATCTGGCGCTGGTCTGGTGGGAGCGAATGGGATTTTTGCGCGATCTCGGATGGGTCGCCGACGCCGCTTTGACGCCGCACCGCGGCGACGACATCGATTTTCCACCATTCACGCGGGGCGCGTTGGAGAGATTGTGCGGGCGCGCCGACGCGCCGGCCTTTGTCGTCGGGGCGATCGAATCGCCGAGCGCTCTGGCCGCGGGGCTCGAGGCGCGGCTGTGGCGCGGCCCCTTGCGCTATTCGCTGCATCTCTCCGGCGGCGCGCCGCAATGGACGCCGATCGAGCATTACGCGATCTTCGATTGCGCGGCCTATCGGCCGGCCGAATAGGCCGGATCAGAACGATCCTTTGGCGATCGGCGCCTGAAAGGTGAGGCCGGTGTCCCAGGGGAAATAGATCCAAGTGTCCTGCGAGACCTCGGTGACGAAAGTGTCGACCAGCGGCCGGCCCTGCGGCTTGGCGTAGACGGTCGCGAAATGCGCCTTCGGCAGAAAGGCGCGCACGACCTTCGCCGTCGCGCCCGTGTCGACGAGATCGTCGACGATGAGCACCTCCTCGCTCGGCCGCGCGAGAATGGTCTCCGAAAGCGGCTTCAGCAGATGGACCTCGCCGCGCTGCGTCTCTTCCTGGTAGCTCGCCACGCCGATCGTATCGATGACGCGAATGCCGAGCTCGCGCGCGACAATGCCTGCCGGCACCAGCCCGCCGCGCGTCACCGCGACAATGGCCGAGAAGCCGCCGACCGCCGAGAGCCGCCAGGCGAGCGCGCGCGCGTCGCGGTGGAAGGCGTCCCAGGACACGGGAAATGCTTTGTCCTCCATTGGGTCTCCTCGGCTCGTCAGAGCGGCGTTCCATTGGCGGAAAGATGCGCGATCAGCGCGCGCACTTTCTCCGCGGCCTTCTCGAGCTCGGCCCCGTCGCGGCTCCTCAGCACGATCTGATTGCGCACGCCGGCGCTGGAGAAGGAGGGATAGGAGCCGACCGTCACGCGCGCGTGCTCCCCGGCGATGCGCTCGAGATCGGCGGCGTAGCGACCTTCCGGAATGTTATGCGCGTCGACGGTCGCGACCTGCACCTTCACGCCCTTGACGATGCGTCCGGCGGCGGCGTCCAGCATGGCTTGCATGATGATCGGCACGCCGGCCATGACGATCACATTGCCGATCATGAAGCCCGGCGCTTTGGAGATGGCGTTTTCGATCAGCTCGGCGCCCTCTGGGATGCGGGCCATGCGCCGGCGGGCGGGATTGAGATCCTGCGGGGCGATGCGCTCGAGCAGCATGGCGATGGCGCGCTCGTCCTCGGCGATCGGCGCGCCGAAGGCCTTGGCCACCGCGTCGGCGGTGATGTCGTCATGGGTGGGGCCGATGCCGCCCGTGGTGAAGACGTAGCTGTAACGCGTCCTGAGCGCGTTCAGCGCGGCGACGATCTCCTCCTCGACATCCGGCACGACGCGGACCTCGCGCAGGTCGATCCCCAATTCGCCGAGATATTTGGCGATATAATTGGTATTGAGATCCTGCGTGCGGCCGGACAGGATCTCGTCGCCGATCACGAGCACGGCGGCGGTAACTATGTCTTCGCGCGCCATCGCGCCGCTCCCCAAAAGGCCAGTCTCGCCGAGACTCTATGCCACGGCCGCCGCCTAGGCCAGCCTCCGGGCCCTCGCAGGCCCGGGCCGCATCTTGCTTTGCGGCGCCAATTTCTTAATTTATAAGCCAAAGCCGGCGACACCAAGCAGAGAGCACAGCATGACATTCGTCGAGTCCCACCTCGCGGGCTCAGGGCGCAAGAGCGGCCAGATCAAGCTCCACGGACCCGAGGATTTCGAAGGGATGCGTCGCGCCGGCCGGCTGACCGCCGAGGCGCTGGACATGCTCGTGCCGCATGTGAAGCCCGGCGTCACCACCAAGGCGCTGGACGATCTCGTCTTCGACTTCGCCATTGCGAGCGGCGCCTATCCCGCCCCGCTCGACTATCGCGGCTATCGCAAATCCATCTGCACCTCGATCAATCATGTCGTCTGCCACGGCATTCCGGACGAGAAGCCGCTGCGCGAGGGCGATATCGTCAATGTCGACGTGACCTTCATCGTCGACGGCTGGCACGGCGATTCGAGCCGCATGTTCGCCGTGGGCGAGACGCCGCGCCGCGCCCGGCGCCTGATCGACGTGACCTATGAGAGCCTCATGCGCGCCATCGCCGTGGTGAAGCCCGGCGCGACGACCGGCGACATAGGCGCGGCGATCCAGCGCTTCGCGGAGGCCGAGCGCTGCTCCGTCGTGCGCGATTTCTGCGGCCATGGGCTCGGCCGGCTGTTCCACGACGAGCCCAATATTCTGCATTACGGCGTCGCGGGCCAAGGGGTCGAGCTGCGGCCGGGCATGTTCTTCACCATAGAGCCGATGATCAATCTCGGCCGGCCGCAGGTGAAGATCCTCTCCGACGGCTGGACCGCCGTCACCCGCGACCGCTCGCTCTCGGCTCAGTTCGAGCATTCGCTCGGCGTGACCGAGACCGGCGTCGAAATCTTCACCGCTTCGCCCACCGGGCTCGACAATCCGAACGCGGCCCCGGGCGCCGCGTGAGCGAGCCGCGCGCGCCCCGGCGGCGAGCGGCCGGCGTGAAGGCCGCCGACGGGCTGCGCGAGGAGGCTCCGCATTTCCACGGGCACAGGCAGCGGCTGCGCGACCGTTTTTTGGAGGCGGGCGAGGCCGCCCTCGCCGATTACGAGCTTTTGGAGCTCGTGCTCTACCGGGCCATTCCGCGGCGGGACGTGAAGCCGCTCGCCAAATCGCTGATCGCCCGATTCGGCTCCTATTCCGAGGTCGTCGCCGCGCGGCCGGAGCGGCTGCGCGAGATCGACGGGCTCGGCGAGGCGGCGATCTGCGAGATCAAGCTCGTGGAGGCGGCGGCGCGCCGCCTCGCGCGCGGCAATCTGCAAAAGCGCGCCGTGCTCTCCTCCTTCGTCGATGTGATCGACTATTGCCGCGCGGCTATGGCCTATAGCGATCGCGAGGAGTTCCGCATCCTCTTCCTCGACAAGCGCAACGGACTGATCGCGGACGAGGTTCAGGGCGTCGGCACAGTGGACCACACGCCCGTCTATCCGCGCGAGGTGGTGCGCCGCGCCCTGGAATTGGGCTCATCGGCGCTGATCTTGGCGCATAATCACCCTTCCGGCGATCCGACGCCTTCGACCGCGGATATCCGCATGACGCTGGACATTATCGCCATCGCGCAGCCCTTCGGCATCGCCGTGCACGATCATCTGATCGTCGGGCGCAATGGGCATTCGAGCTTGAAGGGGCTGAAGTTCATTTGAGGACGCGCCGTAGCGCGCGGCGCAGCTCGGCCTTTGAGTTTTCCCGTCGCCAGGGCCATGCGGGAGGACGAACGATCGTCGACGGGACTTGCGTGAAAAAGGCAGATGGAAAAATCTTCGAACGCCTATTAGATAGGCCTTGTGATATCGCGGCGTAAGCTGGCGATGTTTAGTCGCCGTTCAGCAGGATCCGCGTAGAACACATGGCTATTGAGCGCGTCGCCAATGACAGAGCCGCCGGTGGGCAGAAGCTTGACAAGGGCGGCCAAATCAGCCGACTGTTTCAGTTCTTCTCTCTGATCCGCTGTCTAGGGCGGGGCCATGATGGAGCTTCAGCCATGAGCGGACAGCTCTTCAAGCGGAACCATGCAAACTCGTCGGCCTTTTTGCGTGGGGTCATCGACGGGGTGACGTCTCCGTTGAGGGTTTTTCCAACCCATAATACTGTCGATTTGCTGCACAGCAAAACGGGCGTAGGGAAGTCGTTCCGCTCTGTCGGCGTGACGCTGAATCGCGGTGTCCAACAGCTGATGCAAGAGCAAAATGGCAGACGACAGAAGTGAAAATCGGATGCCCGGCGACATCTCTGCGAATGAAATTGTCCCTGTAATCGAAAGAAAAATAGAGGGAGAGCTCCCGCCGGAATTCCTGGAGCTCCCTGCCGACGTACAGCGCGCGGTTTTATCGAAGGTCGGAGGCGCAACGCTCAGCATAACTCACTCCAGCTGGGACGGCGACTATCCGCCTCCTTCTATAATCGAGGGATATGAGAGCGTTCAAAAAGGTTTGGCGGATAGAATATTCAAGATGGCGGAAGCGGATCTCGCGCATGGGCATTTCATGGAACGGCGCGTTGCGGATTATGTGACGAGAGGGCAGTTCTACGGGTTCATGCTCGCGACCGTCTCCATTATCGGAAGCGTTTTACTTATCTATAACGATAAACAAATTGCCGGCAGCGCGCTCGGAGCCGCAGTAATCATACCGCTGGTCACTCTGTTCGTCAGGGGGCAAATAACCATGGGGAACCCCCTCCAAAATCAGAACGTGGAGCTTGAAAGCACGGACGCATCTGCAAGAAAAGAGGGCCAGAACAATAAACGCAAGGCCGGAAAAATCGGCGGCGGGAAATCGGGCCGTTGACCTCCGCTTGACCGCCAGAGCGCGCGAGGGATCAGCGTCACGGCGGCGGGCTGCGATTGCAGAGCCATAAAGGCGCGGCCGGCGCTCCAAACGCATGGTGCGCCAAGGCGGCCCGGGTCGTGACTGCGCCATCACTATCCCCCCGAGACAGCATAAGAGGTCCGTTGTCTTTCTTCGCCGCCACGCCGCTCATCATCGCCACGGCTCTGTTCATGGAGAATCTCGACGGCACGGTGCTGGCCACGGCGCTGCCGGCCATGGCCGCCGATCTGCACGAGGACCCGGTGGCGCTGAAGCTCGCGCTCACCTCCTATCTGCTGTCGCTCGCCGTCTTTATTCCGCTCTCCGGCTGGGTCGCTGATCGCTATGGCGCGCGGCGGGTGTTTCGCGCCGCGATCCTCGTCTTCACCTTCGGCTCTATTCTCTGCGGCTTCTCCACCTCGCTCGCCGGCGTCGTCTCATCGCGAATCGTGCAGGGGCTCGGCGGGGCGATGATGACGCCGGTGGGGCGGCTGGTGCTGCTGCGGGTCGCTCCGCGTCACGAGCTCGTGCGCGCGCTCGCCTATCTCACCATTCCGGCGCTGATCGGCCCCGTGGTCGGGCCGCCGCTCGGCGGCTTCATCGCAACCTATTTCCATTGGCGCTACATCTTCTGGATCAATGTGCCGATCGGCTTGCTCGGGGTCGCGCTCGTTCCCCGCTATATTCCCGATCTGCGCGAGGAGCGCGTTCCGCCGCTCGATGTGACGGGCTTTCTTCTCTCGGGAGCGGGACTCTCCGCGCTCGTCCTCGGGCTCGGCGTCATCGGCCAGGGCATAGTCCCCGTCCCGGTCGCGGCGGGGCTCGCGGCGGGCGGCGCGGCCGCGCTTTTCCTCTATGTGCGCCACGCGCGGCGGACGCCGCATCCGATCATCGATCTCGATCTCTTGCGCGTGCCGACCTTTCACGCCGCCGTTGTCGGCGGTTTCCTGTTCCGCATGGGGCTCGGCGCAGTACCCTTCCTGCTGCCGCTGATGCTGCAGACCGGCTTCGGCCTCACGGCCTTTCAATCGGGATCGCTGACCTTCATCGCCGCCATCGGCGCCATAGCCATGAAAACCACGGCGCAGCCCATTCTGGGGCGTTTCGGATTTAGGCGCGTGCTGATCGTCAATGCGCTGATCTCGACGGCGTTCTTCTGCTTCAACGCGTTATTTTCGCCACAGACGCCGCATTGGATCATCATGGGCGTGCTGCTCGTCGGCGGCTTCTTCCGCTCGCTGCAATTCACGGCGCTGAACGCGATCGGCTATGCCGATATCGACCGTCAGGCGATGAGCCGGGCGACGAGCTTGGCCTCGGCGGGGCAGCAATTGTCGCTGTCGGCGGGCGTGTCGCTGGGCGCCGCCGCGCTCGAGACGGCGCGCGCGCTGCATAGCGGCGGCGCCTTGCGGCTCGCGGATTTCGACGCGGCCTTCCTCGCCGTCGCGGCGGTCTCGGCCTCTTCGGCGCTGATCTTCCGCGGGCTCGCGCCGATGGCGGGCGCGGGGCTCACGGGAAAAGCGGCGGCGGCGGCCGACGGATCGGCCTGAGTAGACTTTTTTCGAAATCCGGCTCAGCCGCCGCGAAAGCCCGTCGCCAGCACATAGAGCTCGGCCGAATCGGAGCGGCTCGCGGCGGGCTTCACATGGCGCACTTGCGCGAAGTCGCGCTTCAGCGCCGCGAGCAACTGGCCCTCCGTGCCGCCCTGCAGCACTTTGGCGACGAAAAAGCCGCCCGGCGCCAGCACGTCCCGAGCGAAATCGGCGGCGAGCTCGGCCAGCGCGACGATCTTCAAATGGTCGGTCTGCTTATGGCCGGTGGCGTTGGCCGCCATATCGGACATCACGCCGTCGGCCTCGCCGCCGAGCATGGCTTTGATCCGCTCCGGCGCGGTCTCGTCGTTGAAGTCCATGACCGTGAATTCGACGCCGGGAAGAGGCTCCATCTCGAGGAGATCTATGCCGACGACCTTGCCCTTGCCCTCGGCCGATTTCACGCGCCGCGCCGCGATCTGCGACCAGCCGCCGGGCGCGGCGCCGAGATCGACGATGCGTTTTCCGGGGGCGAAGAGCTTGTAGCGCTCGTCCATCTCGAGCAGCTTATAGGCCGCGCGCGAGCGATAGCCGTCGCGCTTGGCCATGGCGACATAAGGGTCATTGAGCTGGCGCTCGAGCCAGAGCGTCGAGGACAGCGACCGCTTCCTCGCCGTCTTCACGCGCGTCTTCAGCGAGCGGCCGCCTTCGCGCCCCGATGCGCCTGCCTTCGTCATGCGAGCACGGCCTCGCGCGGCGTGAAGGTCCCATCGACCGCGGGCTCCATCGCGATGTGGCGGCGGTGGAAGGCGTAGAGGCTGGAGCGATGGCCGATGGAGACGATGGTCGTCTGCGGCAGGCGCTCTTTCAGCATGGAGTAGATCTCGCTCTCGAGCTTCTCGTCGAGCGCCGAGGTCGCCTCGTCGAGGAAGAGCCAGTCCGGCTTGGCGAGCAGCGCCCGCGCGATGGCGACGCGCTGCTGCTCGCCGCCGGAGAGGCGTTGGCCCCAATTGCTCTCCACCTCGAGGCTGGCGACGAAGTCCGGCAGGCGCGCGGTCTCCAGCGCAGCGGCGATGTCATGGCGCGAATAGGCTTCGGGCTCGGCGGGGTAGGCGACGGCGCGGGCGAGCGAGCCGATCGGCACATAGGGCCGCTGCGGCAGCAGCATCACGCGCGCATCGGCGGGAATCTCGATGCGGCCGTCGCAATAGGGCCATATGCCGGCGACGGCGCGGAACAAGGTCGATTTGCCGGAGCCGGAAGGGCCGGTCAGCAGCGCCGATTCGCCGGGCGCGAATTCGAGACGCCTCGCTTCGACGAGGCGGCGGCCGTCCGGCAGAGTGAGCGTCACGTCGAGCTTTATGTCGCGCGTCTGGGCGGGGCGAGTCGGCGTCGCGGCCCGGAGCTCGTCGGCGCGATCGGCGGCCGCGTCGAAAGAGGCGAGACGGTCGAGCACGGCTCGGAAGTCGGAGAGCGTGACATAGTAGTCGATAAAGAATGCGAGCGCGCTTTCGACGCTTCCGAAGGCGTCGGCGGCTTGGCGCATCACGCCGAGCTTGATCGTGCCGGCGAAGAAGAATGGCGCGGTCAGCACGAAGGGAATGATGATCGACAATTGGCCGTAAGTGGCCGTGAAGGAGACGAGCTTCTTGCGGCGGTCGATGATGGCGAGATAGTTGGAGACGATCGCGCCGAAGCGCTGAGCGAGGGTCGCGCGCTCCGCATTCTCGCCGCCGAGCAGCGCGATCTGCTCGCCATATTCGCGCAGGCGCGCCAGCGAGAAGCGGAAATCGGCCTCGCGGCGCTGCTTCTCGAAAAGCAGAGTGGTGAGCGGCCAGCCGATCAGATGCGTCGTCACCGTGCCGAATGTCGCATAGATGAGCGCCGCCCAGAACAGAAACCCCGGGATGGCGATGTCGCCGAAGGTGAATGAGCTGGAAATGTCCCAAAGGACGATCGAATAGGAGACGAGAGAGCTGACTTTGGAGATCAGCAGGATCGAATAGGAGTAGATTCCATAGCCGGAATCGCCGCCGTCGATGAAGCGGTTGACGTCCTCGGCGATGCGCTGGTCGGGGTTGTCCGTCGCCCCGCCGGCGAGCGCCATGGCGTAATGGCGGCGTCCGCCCAGCCAGCGCGTGACATAGTGCAGCGTCAGCCATTTGCGCCATCGGATGATGAGCGTCGACTGCACGACATATTCGACGACGGCGGAGAGAATGGCGACGAAGGCCCAGGGCGTGAAGCCATAGAGGAACAGCCGCCAGAACTCGCTCGCGTTCATCTCCTGAAGCGCCGTGTAGTAGTCGCGGCGGATGAAGGAGAGGCGCACGCCGATGGCGACCTGCGCCTGATTGATGAGCACCAGCGCCACGATCATCGCGACGGCGATCCATGTCTCGCGCGTCGCGAGGAGCGGACGGCCGCGGAGAACGACCTCGCCCCTTTCCCGCGAATCGAAATAGAGGTCGGCGATGCGCGTCATCTCGCGCACGACCGGGACATGGGAGAGGGCGAAAACGACGATCGAGAAGACGGCGACGGTGAGCGACAGGCTCTCCGGCAGCGCATAATCGGCGAGGGAGGCGGGCCACAGCCCTTCGACCTCGAGCAGGCGCGCGGCGCCGAAGACGATCGTCTCCACCGAGAAGACGGAGACGAAGATTTTGAGGAAGCTCGAGATGGCTGCGCTGCGCCAGGTGGTGAAGGCGCAGAGTCCCGCGCCCGCGGCGAGGAGGAAGAGACCGGCGTCGCCGAGATGAACGCCCGCTGCGAGCGATAGCGCCGCGAAGACGGCGACGGCCGCGCCGAGTGCCTGCATGTCTCAATTCCTCTCAATCATCGCGCCGCATGCGCGTGGAGCGTCGCTTCGCTGCGCACTAATCTCGAGATTGCGCCAATGGCGTGGCGTGTCGGCCCGCGCTCCGCCCTGCGATAGCGCGCTTTTGGCGGGAAGGGCAAATCGGAGCCGCCGCGGCGCCCCTTCGCCCGGGAAGGATTTGCTCGATCTGCGCCGAAGCCCGCGTCGACGGACGCGAGCGTCGCCTCGCGCGGAGGAAATCCTGCGCTTCGCGCCGCGCAGAAAAAATTCGCCGTTTTCGGCCTCCGGGGCGGTGGGAAGGAGCCGCGTTCTTGACTTCCCGCGCCGTTACGGCCAGTTTCCGCCGCCGTTTCGCTAGGCTCCCGAGCCGCAATCCCGTGTCGTCCGCCGCATGCGTTCCTATCTCGACTTCGAAAAGCCCGTCGCCGAATTGGAGACCAAGGTGGAGGAGCTGCGCGCGCTGGCGTCCAAGGGCGACGGCGTGTCCATCGCCGACGAGCTGACCAAGCTCGAGGCCAAGGCGCACAAGGCGCTCGCCGATCTCTACGCCAGCCTCACCCCGACGCAGAAAATCCAGGTCGCGCGCCATGCGCAGCGGCCGCATTTCTCCGATTATGTGCGGCTTTTGTTCAGCGAGTTCACGCCGCTCGCGGGCGACCGCGTCTTCGGCGAGGACGCCGCCATCGTCGGCGGCTTCGCGCGCTTTCGCGGCGAGCCGGTCTGCCTCATCGGCCAGGAGAAGGGCTCCGACACGGAGAGCCGGCTCGAGCATAATTTCGGCATGGCGCGGCCGGAGGGCTATCGCAAGGCCGCCCGGCTGATGGAGCTCGCCGATCGATTCGGCCTGCCGGTCATCTCGCTCGTCGACACTTTCGGCGCCTTTCCGGGCATAGACGCCGAGCAGCGCGGCCAGGCCGAGGCGATCGCCCGCTCCATCGACGTGTCGCTGTCGCTCGGCGTGCCCAATGTCGCCGTGGTGGTGGGCGAGGGCGGCTCCGGCGGCGCCATAGCCATCGCCAGCTGCAATAAGGTGCTGATGCTCGAGCATGCGGTCTACACGGTCGCTTCGCCCGAGGCTTCCGCTTCTATTCTGTGGCGCGACGCCTCCAAGGCGCAGGACGCCGCCACCAGCATGAAGATCACCGCCCAGGATCTGCTGAAATTCGGCATCATCGACGTCATCGTCGCCGAGCCGCCGGGCGGCGCGCATCGCGATCCCGAGACGGCCGTCGCCGCCGTCGGCGAGGGAATAGACGACGCGCTGGCCGGCCTCGCCAATCTCTCCCGCGCGCAGATCGTCGAGGCGCGGGCGGAGCGTTTTCTCTCCGTCGGGCGCAAGGTCTAGAGCGTTTCCAGCCGAACCACACGCCGGTTCGGCGTCGGAAGCGCGTGAAAACAAAGACGGATGGAGGCTTTTTGCAGAATTCCTCCAGCGAAAATCGCAGGCGGCCCGATCTCCTCGCGTGAACGAGCGATTAACCTTCTGGAGAATTCGCGCCCTCATCCGGGCGATGACGGCCACGCTCTGGCCTTGATCTTCCGCTTGCGTTAGAAGGACGTTGGCAATTCGGCGTCTATCGTCGTGCTAGGATCTGCCGGCGCGATTCGCGCCCGCGGGCGGGGACCAAAGAAAAGCGGGGCGAGAATGACTCTCATCCGAAAAGCCGGGCGTCGCGCCCATTTGGGCCTCGCCGGAGCGGCCGCTCTCGCGCTCTCCGCCTGCAATGATCTCGGCTCCGGCTCCCAGCGCTCGCTCGCGCCCATTCCGCCGGAGACGCTGGCGCTGATGGAGCAGGTCGGCGTCGCCAAGGAATCGCCGACCCTCATCCGCGCCTATAAGAAAGAGGCGGAGCTTCAAATCTGGAAGCAGCGGCCCGACGGCCGCTACGCTTTCGTCAAGACCTTCCCCATGTGCCGCTGGTCCGGCCAGCTCGGGCCCAAGGTCCGGGAGGGCGACCGCCAGGCGCCGGAGGGGTTCTATTCCATCACCCCCGGCCAGATGAATCCGAACTCCGCCTATTACCTCTCCTTCAACGTCGGCTATCCCAACGCCTATGACCGCGCCTTCGGTCACGGCGGCGGCTCCATAATGGTTCACGGCGCCTGCTCGTCGGCCGGCTGCTTCTCGATGACGGATCGGCAGATCGCAGAAATCTACGCCATTCTGCGGACGTCGTTCAACAATGGCCAGCGCGCGATCCAGATGCAGTCCTATCCGTTCAAGATGACGGCGGAAAATCTGGCCAAACACCGGCTGGACCCGAATATCGGCTTCTGGAAGCAGCTGAAGGAAGGCTCCGATCATTTCGAGATCGCCGGCAGGGAGCCGACGGTCGGCGTCTGCGGGCGGCGCTATGTGTTCGACGCCGCCGCGGCCAATGGCCAGCCGCTCGACGCTTCCGCGGCCTGCCCGCCGCTCACGCGCAATGCGGAGCTCGAGGTCCAGGTCGCGCAAAAGGCGGCCGCCGACGAGGCGAAAGTGGCGGAGCTGGCGGCGGCGGGCGTGAAGCCGGTGCGCCTGGTCTATCAGGACGGCGGCCAGCATCCCGATTTCTACGCCCGCGTCGCCGAGGTGAGCCGGCCGGAAGCGTTGGTCGCGCCGATCGAGATCGCCCTCGACGAGAAGACCCGCGGCGGGAAGTCCCGTTCGCCGGTCGTCGCCATGGCTGCCGCCAAGCTCGCCGCCAAGGCCGAGAAAGAGACCGAGACCAAGGTCGCGACGACGCAGCGCGTCCCGCCCGTGACGCCGGTCGAGCCCGCGCTCGTCGAGCCGGCCAAGCTCGGCGCCTTCGCCAGCGCGACCGATTCGATCGGCGGGCTGCTCGGCTTTTCCAAGGAGCCGCCGGCCGCGCCGACGTCGCAGAGCGAAGCCGCCGCGCCGGCCGCCAAAGCGGAGCCGGCGAAGACGGAGGTTCCCAAGGCGCAGAAGGCCGGGCCCGTCAAATCCGCCGCGATCAAATCCGCTCCGAACGCGGCGCGCCAATCCGCGGCGTCTCAAACGCCGACATCCCCGCCGCCGCAGCGCGCCGCCGATCCGGCGAAAAAGCCGCAGGCCTCTCTCGACGGCGAGCGTCACGCCAAGGTCGCTCAGGTCGCCGCCGGCGCGCCGGCGTTGCGGGAAGCCTTGCCGCCGCCCTCCGCTCGCCCCTGAGGCGAAGGTCCCCAATTCGGGGTGGAAAGATCCGCCGAAGAGGCGGATCGTCTCAATTTTGCCTGCATTGACATAAAAAAGGCGCCGGCAGCGTTGCTATTGGCTGTGGCGCGCGCGCCCGAACGACCGCCGCAAATTCGTTCCCGATGCGACACTATGGCGGTCTTCTAAATTTGCGCTTGACACTTGTGCGCCGCAGCAATACAACAGTGCGACGCAGCGAGAGATTGTCTCGCTCCGTAGCCCTCCTTGGGCGTTTCCTCCCTTGACTTGGGCCGCTGGCAGTTACCGGCGGCCCTTTTTTTTCGTCATGGCGTGGAAAAAGCTCCCCGTCACGAGGCCTTCGCGCAGGCCGGCGGGCCGCTCCTCCTGCGAATAGGCGTCTGTAACCGCCGCAAAGGGCGGGCCCTTCTCGCTCACTATGGTGGCGTAGTGGAATTCGTGACCGGCGAGTTCATCGCCCGCCGCGCCGAGCGCGCAATCGGAGGAAAGGCGCGCGCGTCTGTAGCCCAAATTGAGTTTGCGCTGCGCAAAACTCGTCGCCAGATCGAGCAGGCCGGCCATCGCGTGAACGCGCCCTTCGGCGTCGGTCAGCGTTCGGCCGAGCGTCATATAGCCGCCGCACTCGCCATGGACCGGGCGCGTCGCCGCAAAGCGGCGAAGACCCTCCAGAAAACTCCCCGCCGCCGCGAGCCTTCCGGCGTGCAGCTCCGGATAGCCGCCGGGGAGCCAGCAGGCGTCGCAATCCTCGGGCGGCGCCTGATCGGCGAGCGGCGAAAAGAAAGCGATCTTTGCGCCCGCCTCGCGCCAGGCGCGGCAAAGATGCGGATAGAAGAAGGAAAAGGCCTCGTCTCGCGCCACCGCGATGCGTCCGCCCGGCGGCCGCGGAACGTCGAGCGGCCCGCGCGCGACGCCCCTCGGCCCGCCGGCGGCGGCGGCCAGCAGCGCGTCGAGGTCGACATGGGCGTCGATGCGATCCGCCAGCCGATCGAGCAGGGAAGCGAGTTCTCGCGTCTCGCCCGCCTGCACCAGCCCCAAATGGCGCTCGGGCAGGGCGATCCCGCCATCGCGAGGCAGGGCCCCGAAGACTTTTATGCCGACCGCCTCGATCGCCTCCTGCGCGAGCCTGCGATGGCGCTCGGAGCCGACGCGGTTGAGCAGCACGCCGGCGAGCTTCACGCGCGCGTCATGGAGAGCGACGCCGCGCGCGATGGCCGCGGCGCTCTGCGCCTGTCCGGAGACATCCATGACCAGCAGCGTCGGCCAGCCGAGATGGGCGGCGATATCGGCGGAGGCCCCGGTCTGCCCCGGCGCGCCGGGAGCGCCGTCGAAAAGGCCCATCGCGCCTTCCGCGACGACGATATCGGCGTCCTCGCTCGCGCGCAGCGCCAATTGGGCGAGAAGCTCGGGCTCCATCGTCCAGGAATCG
Source organism: Methylosinus sp. Ce-a6 (assembly GCF_009811655.1). GTDB lineage: Bacteria > Pseudomonadota > Alphaproteobacteria > Rhizobiales > Beijerinckiaceae > Methylosinus. The sequence goes on from NZ_BGJX01000018.1 coordinate 45,700, forward strand.
AGATTGAGGCTGTCGCGCCCGGTCGCGGCGGCATGAAAGGCGGGATCGATGTAATCCGGCCCGCATTTCACGCCGCAGACGTGGAGGCCTCGCCGCGCCAGAGCGCGCATCAGCCCGAGCGTCACCGTCGTTTTTCCGGCGCCGGAGCGGACGGCGGCGACGAGAAGTCCGGGCGCGCTCAGCTTCGCGCTCCGGTCGGGCGGAAGCGCCGGTCATAGCCCGCGTCATAGAGCGCGCTCTCGCGGAAGTCCTCGGCCGCCAACGCAGGGCCGACGAGAATGAGCGCTGTGCGCTCCATCGGCGCGGCCCCGGCCAGCCCCTCGATCGTCGCCAGCGTTCCGCGCACAATGCGCTCATCGGGCCAGGAGGCGCGATAGACGAGCGCAATGGGGCACTCCGCGCCATAGAAGGGCGCGAGCTCCGCGACGACGCGGTCGAGCGCATGGATGGAGAGGTGAATCGCCATCGTCGCGCGCGCCGCGGCGAAGGCGGCGAGCGTCTCCGTCGGCGGCATGGCCGAGGCGCGGCCCGAGGTGCGCGTCAGCACGACCGATTGCGCGACTTCCGGCAGCGTCAGCTCGCGTTTCAGCGCGGCGCTGGCGGCGGCGAAGGCTGGCACGCCGGGCGTGATGGTGTAGGGAACGCCGATCGCCTCGAGCCGCCGCGTCTGCTCGCCGACGGCGCTCCAGATGGAGAGATCGCCGGAATGGAGCCGCGCCACCTCGAGCCCGGCGGCGTGGGCGTTCTGCATCTCGGCGATGATGGCGTCGAGCGAGAGCGGCGCCGTGTCGACGATGCGCGCGCCCTTTGGGCAATGGGCGAGAATCTCCGGCGCGACCAGCGAGCCGGCGTAGAGACAGACGGGGCAGCGCGCGAGCATGTCGCGGCCGCGCAGCGTCAGCAGATCGGCCGCGCCGGGGCCGGCGCCGATGAAATGTATGGTCATGGGCTTTCGTCTAGCGCATTTCGCGCTATCGCGCAGGTCGCATGCGCGCTTGTGATGCGCGGGCCGAGGAGCAGGCTTCCCGGCCCGGCGCCGACGAGCGCCGCCGCCTCCGCCACGCTGCCGACGCCTGTGAGCGCCGCGACGCGGGGCGAGCGGGTGAGCAGCTCGTCCTCGCGGGCGAGGAGGGCTGCGAGAGGCAGGAGGACGAGCGGCATATTCAGCAACCGCGCCGCCTCATGGAATCCCTCTTCGCCGCGTTTCGATTCGATGGTGAAGAGCGCCTTCTCGACGCGCCACTCCTTCTCCCACTCGTGGGAGAAGGCGGCCTCGCGAAGCGCGGTCGGATGAGGGTCCTTTCCGCTCGTCTCCTCGAGACGCTGGCGGCGCGACGAGCCCTCATCCGACCCGGCCATAAGCCCGGCGCTTGCGACGGGCGTCCTCACGGACGCCCTATGGCCGGGCCCCCTTCTCCCGCAGGCGGGAGAAGGGGCGCGCGCATAGGTTTCGCAAGCCTTCTGGATCAGCGCGACCAGCTCCTGCGCGTCCACGCCGCTGCGCGCGCCGATCCCTATGGCGTAGCGCGCAACGGGCCGGCACGCGCTCAATTCTTCGCCGCCCGCCATTGCAGCACCGGCAGCGCCGGCTCCAGCGCATGATAGGCGCCGATCGGGCGCGCTTTCGAGATCGCTATGTTCACGAGATCGCCGCCCTTGCGTCGAAAAGCGTCGATCAGCAGCGCCTGCGTCTCGATCGTCACCGCATTGGCGACGATGCGTCCGCGGGCGGGCAGCGCGCTCCAGGCGGCTTCGATGGCCTCCGCATCGCCGCCGCCGCCGATGAAGATCGCGTCCGGCGTCGGCAATCCGGCGAGCGCCTGCGGCGCGGCGGCTTCGACGATCTCGAGATCGGGAACGCCGAGCGAGGCGGCGTTGCGCGCGATGCGCGCGGCGCGCGTCGCCTTCTGCTCGATCGCAATGGCGCGATTGGCGGGATCGGCGAGCATCCATTCGATCGCGATGGAGCCCGAGCCCGCGCCTATGTCCCACAGGCGCTCGCCGCGGCGCGGCGCGAGCGCCGCCAGCGTCACCGCGCGAATGTCACGCTTGGTGATCTGCCCGTCATGCTCGAGCCAATCGTCCGGCAGGCCCGGCGTCAGCGGCAGAATGCGCGCATCCGGCCCCGCGACGATCTCGACGCCGATGGTGTTGAGCGGCGCGATGTCGCGAAGCGAGAATTCATGCGCGAGCGCGCTGCGGACGCGCTCCTTCGGCCCGCCCATATGCTCGAGCACATGGATGATCGAGTTTCCCATGCCGAGCGCCGCGAGATGCGCGGCAAGTCGCGCGGGCGTCGTCTCGTCCCAGGCGAGGATGAGCAGACGGCGTGAAGGCTGAAGATGCGGCGTCACGCGCTCGAAGGCGCGGCCATGCAGCGAGAGCAGCGCGCAATCCTGCTGGCTCCACATCAGGCGCGCGGCGGCGAGCGCGAAGGAGGAGGGCGCCGGAACACAGAGGATTTCCTCCGCCGCGATATGGCGCGCGATCATGTCGCCGACGCCGAAGAAGAAAGGATCGCCGCTCGCCAGAACCACGGTCGGCGCGCCGCGCCTCGCGCAAATCGTCTCCATCGCGGCGGAGAGCGGCGACGGCCAGCGCAGCGTCTCGCCTTTTTGCGGGCCGATCAATTCGAGATGACGCGCGCCGCCGATGATGAGCGAAGCCTCGCTGATGAGAACGCGCGCGGCGGGCGTCAGCGCAGCGATCCCATCCTCGCCTATGCCGATCAGAAAGAGCCAGCGCGCCGCGCTCATAGCGCCTTCCGCGATGTGTAGACGAAGGGGCGCGCATTGTCGCGCGGGATCAGCTTTGTGCCGCTCGCGCCGATGAGCACGAGCGTCGACATGTCGACGACGCTCGGATCGGCTCGCCCGAGCGTGGTGACGACGATGTCCTCTTCCGCGCGTCCGACGGATTTCGCGAAGACGACGATGCGATCCTCCGGCAAGGCGCGGCGCAGCAGCGCGAATGCGTCGTGAATGCGCTGCGGCCGCGCGCGCGAGGCGGGATTGTAGAAAGCCATCACGAAATCGGCGCGCGCGGCGAGCTCGAGCCGCGCGGCGATCGTCTCCCAGGGCTTCAGATTGTCGGAGAGCGAGATCACGCAGAAATCATGGCCGAGCGGGGCGCCGAGCCGCGCCGCCGCCGCCTGCATGGCGGAGATGCCGGGCAGAACTTCTATGTCGAGATCGCGCCAGGCCGGATCGCCAGTGTCGATCGCCTCGAGCACGGCGGCCGCCATGGCGAAAATGCCGGGATCGCCGCCCGAGACCACGGCGACATTGCGTCCGCTCGCGGCGAGGCGCAATGCTTCTTCGGCGCGCGCGATCTCGACGCGATTGTCGCTGGCGATGCGCGTCTGTCCGGGCGTGACGGGAACGCGCGCCACATAGGGCGCATAGCCGACGATATCCTGCGCCGCGCGCAGCGCCTCTTGCGCCTCCGAAGTGAGAAAACGCTCGTCGCCCGGCCCCAGGCCGATGACAAACAGGCGGCCGCTCGTCATGGTCGGCGTCCGTTGCCGGGAATCAGGACGAGCGCGAAATAGGGCGCCTCGTCGTCGCGCTTTTCCGCGAAGGGCATGATTCTCTCGTCCGCCATCGTGCCGCGCTCGACATAGATCGCGCGCTCGACGAGCTTCGCATCCGCGAGCGCGAGGCGCAGCTTCGCCAGATTGCCGCCGAGCTTCATCACCACGGCGGCGTCGGTCGAGGCGAGCCGCGCGGCGAGCGTCTCGCGCGGCAGAGTGGCGGGAATGACGGTGAGCACATCGTCGCCCCAGGTCATCGGCTGGCGCGCCGCCGCGAAACAGCCGGACATTCCGGAGACGCCTGCGCAGACCTCCACGCGAAAGCGCGGCGACAATCGCGTCTGCAGATGCATGAAGGAGCCATAGAGCATCGGATCGCCCTCGCAGAGCAGGGCGACGTCGCGGCCGAGCGACAAATGCAGCGCGAGGCGCGCCGCGCTGTCTTCATAGAAAGCGGCGAGCGCGGCGACATAGTCCGGATGATCGAAGGGGATTTCCGTCGTCATCGGATAGGCGAGCGGAATTTCCTCGCAATCCTTCGCGAGAAAGCGCGCGGCGATGGCGCGCGCATGGCTCGGCTTTCCGCGCTTGGAGAAATAGGCGACGACCTTGGCTTCGCTCACCAGCCGAGCGGCTCTCAGCGTCATCAGCTCCGGATCGCCGGGGCCGAGGCCGACGCCGAGAAGCGCGCCGAGCGCGATGCGCGCATCGTCTTCGGCGCGCAGATTCGCATCGACGATATTCATTCTTTCTCGCTCGCCAGCGCGTTGATCGCAGCCGCCGCCATGGCGCTGCCGCCCTTGCGGCCGCGCACGACGGCGGTCGGAACGCGCCCGTCGGCGAGCGCCGCTTCTTTCGATTCCGCCGCGCCGACGAAGCCGACCGGCATTGCGATCACCGCCGCCGGAAGCGGCGCGCCCTCGTCGAAGAGCTCGAGCAGGCGGAACAGGGAGGTCGGGGCGTTGCCTATGGCGACGACGGCGCCGGCGAGCTTGTCTCGCCACAGCTCCATCGCCGCGGCGCTGCGGGTCGTTTTCATCTCTTCGGCGAGCGCGCGCGTGCGCGGATCGGCGAGCGTGCAGATCACCTCGTTATCGGCGGGCAGGCGCGCGCGCGTGACGCCATGTGCGACCATATTGGCGTCGCAGAGAATGGGCGCGCCGTCGCGCAGCGCCGCGCTCGCCGCCGCCGCCATGCCGGGCGAAAACACGATGTCGTCGGCGATCTCCACCATTCCGCAGGCGTGGATGATGCGCACGGCGACGCGCTCCTCCTCGCGCGAGAAGCGCCCGAGCCGCGCTTCCGCGCGGATGATGGCGAAGGAGCGGTCGTAGATCGCGGCGCCGTCGCGTAGATAGGTCAATGCGCCGGACATGAATGCGCCGGACATGGCGGCTCCTGTTTCGTGCTCGCGCGCGCGATGCGCGCGTCCAACGCGTCTTCTATTTCACTCGCGCCGAGGCCGCGAAGCGCCGGCGCGTCGCTCGCGCGCCCGTCCTCGACGAGATCGAAGCCGCGCGGCGTCGCCGTCAGCGCGACCTTCGCCGCAGCGGGACAGGCGCAGCCCTTGGCGCAGCCGGATATGTGCAGCTTCGCGCCGTTCGACGCAAGCCGCGCGGCGAATGGGGCGAGGCGCTCGGCGAGCGCGCGGGTCGGCGCATGCGCCTGCGGGCATTCCGGCGCGCCGGGGCAGGCGATCACCGCGAGGCGGGGATCATTCGAATCGACGATCAGCCCGCGCCGCGCGGCGGCGTCGACGATCCTTTGCGCCGCCTCCCCCGTAGGGCAGGGCAGCAGCAAGGCGCGCCAGGGCGTGAGGCGCAATTCGCCGAGGCCGTGGAGCTCCGCGAGCTTTGCGAGTTCTGCGAGCTCGTCGGCGCGCAGGCGTCCCGAGGACGCGCCGACCCCGGCGTATGCGCCCTCTCCGGCCGCAGGCGAGGGAGGGCCGGGGAGGGGGCGAACGCCGAAAATCTCCGCGGCCGGCGCCGCATGGCAGGAAGACCGATAGGGCTGTGGGTTCAGCCTCGCCGCTTTCGCCAGCGCATCGAGGCCGAAAGCGGCGACGACGCCGCGCATACGGCGCAATTCGAATTCGCGGCCTTTGCGCAAAACGAGAAAAGCGCGGGCGAGCGCGAGCGCGATATCGGCCGCCGCATCGGGCTCCGCGAGAAAGGCGTATTCGCGCGCGCCGTCCGCGATGACGGCAATTTTTTCGTCCTGCCCTTCGAGGCGAATGTCCATCGCCGAGGCGACGAGGCCGAGCGCGCCGCCGTCGTCGACGAGAAAGCCGAATTTGCCGGGCAGCGCCTGCAATACTGCGTCATTCGACAGCGCCTGCGCGAGACGCTCGACGAGAGCGCTCGCCCGCTCGCCGGCGAAAGGCGAGACGAGGAAATTGAGCACGCTTTCCGTCGCAGCGTCTTTTGCGAGCAGGCCGAGCGCGAAGAGGCGACGCTGCGCCTCTTCGAGCCGCGCTTCGCCAATGCCGCGCAATTGCAATTGCGCGCGTTGCGAGAGATCGACGAGGCCATTGCCGCAGTCGCGCGCGATGCCTGCGATCTCGCGCGCCTGATGCGCCGAAAGGCGCGGCTGCAGAGTTTTCGCGCGCAACAGCAGTCCGTCGCCGCTCTGCATCGGCCGCAGCGCGCCGGGGCACCAGCCTTGGATTTTCGGCGCGGCGGTCATTGCTTTGCCCCGTCCCCGAGCGCCGCCGCGACGCTGTTGCGCCGCGTGCCCCAGAAGCCGCGCGCGATGGCGCGGCGGAAAATATCGCCGATCGCTTCCGCCGCGCGCGGATTTGCCGCCAGCAGAAAATCGCGCACGCGCGGCGCGCCGAGCGTCGCGTCGAAGATCAAATCCCATTGCGCGTCGCGCACCAATCCTGTCGTCGCGGCGAAGGCGAAGAGATTGTCGATCGTCTCGGCGATCTCGGCGGCGCCGCGATGGCCGTGGCGCATCTGCCCTTCTATCCAGCGCGGATTGGAGGCGCGGCCGCGAATGACGCGCGCGATCTCTCGGTCGAGCGAGCGCAATTTCGGCGCGGCGGGACGCGTGGCGTCGATATGGACGATTTCCGCCGCGCCGCCGAGCGCGCCATTGGCGGCGGCAAAACCCCCTTCGAATTCCGCGAAGGCGGCGCCGGTGAGCACATCGGTCTCCGCCATGTCCTGCACATGCACCAGCGCATCCGCGGCGCCGACGCGCTCGCCGAAGGCCTCACGTGCCGGCGCGCTCTCGCCATTGCGCGAAAACGCGTGGCCGCCAGCGGCGAGAAAGGCGCGGCCCAATTGCTCGCGCGTTTGCCCGCACGAAATCGCCTCCGAAAGGCCGAGGCCGTAAGTCCCCTGCGCCGCGCCGAAAATGCGCTCCGGCGAGCGGCCGGCGCGACGCGCTGCGGCGAGCGGATTAGACTCGTCGTCCTCGTCGAGCGCGGCGACGGCGGCGACGGCGTCATGAAAAAGCGCGATGAGGCCGGGGAACATGTCGCGGAACAGCCCCGATATATGCAGCGTGACGTCGACGCGCGGAAAATCGCGCTTGGCGAGCGGCTGAATCTCGAAGCCGGACACGCGCGCGCTCGCATGATCCCAGAGCGGGGCGACGCCCATCAGCGCCAGCGCCTGCGCGAAATCCTCGCCGCCGGTGCGGATCGTCGCGCTGCCCCAGAGATCGAGCACGATGTTGCGCGGCCATTCGCCATGCTCCTGCGCATGGCGCATCATCACCTCGCGCGCCGCGCGGGCGCCGATGTCATGGGCCGTGCGCGTCGGAACATGGCGCGGATCAATGCAGAAGAGATTGCGTCCCGTCGGCAGCACGTCGGCGCGCCCGCGCGAGGGGGCGCCCGCCGGCCCCGGCTCGACGAAGCGTCCCGCAAGCGCGCGTAACAGCGCGTCGGTCTCGGCTTTTCCGCACGGGCCTTCGCCGAACACATGCAGCCCTTCGCCGACGCGCATCTCCTTCACGTCGCAGAGCCAGGCGTCGAGCCGCGCCAGAGCCTCGGCGCGATCGGTTGCGCGCGTGACGCCGCATTCTTCCGCGAGGCCGCCGCGTTCCGCTACATCGAGAATCGTCTCGGCGACGAGCCGCGCGCGGCGGGGGTCGAGCGTCGCCGCGCTCGCATATTCGTCGAGCAGGCTCTCGATCTCCTCCGCCTCCGCGGCGAGGCCGGCTTCGACGAGCGGCGGCGTCATATGGCCGATCGTCACCGCGCTCGTGCGGCGCTTGGCCTGCGCCGCTTCGCCGGGGTCATTGACGATGAAGGGATAGACGAGGGGCGTCGGTCCGAGCAGGACCTCCGGCGCGCAGGACGGGCCGAGCATCACCGACTTGCCGGGCAGCCATTCCAGCGTGCCATGCGTGCCGAGATGCATGAGCGCGTCGATGCGCCGGATATGCCGGAGCCACAGATAAAAGGCGACATAGGCGTGGCGCGGCGGAAGCTCGGCGTCGTGATAGGTCGCGCGACGCTCCGCCCTGCTTCCGCGATCCGGCTGCAATGCGACGACGAGCTTGCCGGTCTCGAAGCAGGAAAAGCGGAAGGCGCCGTCGCAGAGCGCGGGATCGTCCTGCGGCGCGCTCCAGGCGGCGAGCAGCGGATGCGTGAAATCGTCGGGAAGAGCGGCGAAGAGGCGGCGATAGTCGTCGAGCGGCAGCTCGGCGAAATGCGCGCCTTCCTCCAGCGCGCGCATCAGATCGCCGGCAGCCTCTCGCGATCGCAGGGCGGGATGAGAATCGCGGAGGTCGTAACCCGCTTCGCGCAGCACATCGCAGATAGCGATCACGCTTCTCGGCGTGTCCAGCCCGATCGCATAGCCGCCGCGTCCGCGCCGCGCCGGATAGTCGGAGAGCACCAGCGCGAGGCTCTTTTCTCGATCGTCGAGACGGCGCAGACGCGCCCAATTGCGCGCGAGCGCCGCGACATGGTCGAGGCGCGAGCGCTCCGGCGCATGGCGAATCTCGTCGAATTCGCTCGCGGCGTAGAGACGCGTCTGCGCCTTGAAGGAGATCGCGCGGGTGAAGATGCGGCCGTCGACCTCCGGCAGCACGACATTCATCGCGAGATCGGCGCCATTGGCGCCGCGCTTGGAGCTCTCCCAGGCTTCGCGCGTCGAGGTCGCGAGCGCGACCTGCAGAACGGGCGCGTCGGCGCGGTCGAGAATCGAGCCGCCGTCCGCGCGTGCGGAAAACGCCGTCGCGTTGAGAATCACATCGGGGCGAAATTCCGCCAGCGTTTTCGCGAGACGCTCTTCGCAGGCGCGGTCCTTGAGACTCGAGACGAAAAGCGCCTCCACGGCGAAGCCGCGCGAATGCAGAGCATCGGCGAGCGCGACGATCGGCGCATGATCGCCGGCGAGCCAGGCGGAACGATAGAAGGTCAGAAGCGCGCGGGGCGCAGTTGCTCGGGTCGAGGCTCCCTCATCCTGAGGAGCGGCCGAAGGCCGCGTCTCGAAGGAGGAGGGAGCCGTTTCGCGGCGCGTTTTGGAGCGCCCCCTCGTGCTTCGAGACGGTCGCTTCGCGACCTCCTCGGCATGAGGGGGAGGGTTGGCGCCAAGGACGGCGCGGCAGGCTTCTTCGCAGCGGCCGGCGAGCGGGACGGGCGCGCTTTCGCGCCAGGGCGTGGGCGTTCCGGCGAGAGTCGCGGCGAAACCGAGGAGGGAACGCAGATTCTCCGGTCCGCCGTCGCGCAAGAAGGACCAGATGCGCTCGAGGTCTTCGGGCGGAACGGTGGAGGCGCGCTCCAATCGCTCGTCGCGATGCGTATCGCCCGGGACGATGGCGAGCGCGAAACCGCGCGCTCTCGCGGCCGTGGCGAGCTCGTCGACGCCATAGGTCCAATAATCCTTGCCGCCGAGCAGGCTTACAATGACGAGCCGCGCATGACGCGCGACCTTGTCGATATAGAGATCGACCGAATAGGGATGTTTCAGTCTGGCGAGCGAGGCGCAGCGCAGCGAGGGAAGCGCGGGGTTCTGCTCATGCAGCGCGGCGAGGAGGCCGAGCTCCGCGTCGGAGAAGGACAAGAAGACGATGCGAGCCGGAGTCTGCCCGAGGTCGACCGCCGCCTCATTGTCGTCGAGGCCATGGAGATCGCGCGCGAGCAGATGCATTTTCAGCCCTCAGCTCGTCAGCATGGCCGTCACGCCTGCGCGGTCGAGACCCTTTTCGCCGATGACGACGAGGCGGCTCGCGCGATTTTCGTCTGTGCGCCAGGGGCGGTCGAACTGATGACGAAAGCGCGCGCCGACGCCCTGCACCAAGAGCCGCATCGGCTTGCCGATAATCTCGACGAAACCCTTCATGCGCAACACGTCATGGGATTCGGCGACGCGCGCCAGACGCGCGATCAGCTCGGCCGGATCGCGCGCGGGCGCGATCTCGACGACGAAGCTCTCGAAATCGTCGTGGTCGTGGCCCTCTTCCGTGTCGTGATGCGAGGGGCGGTTGGCGAGATCGTCCTCCGCCGCCGCGCCGAGGCCGAGCAATATGGCCGGATCGAGCCTTCCCTCGCTCGCGCGCAGGAGCTTTGCCGCGCGCGGCGCCGTGGCGCGGATCTGCTCGGCGACCTGCGCCTCTTCCGTCTCGCTCATGAGGTCCGTCTTGTTGAGCACGATGAGATCGGCGCAGAGGAGCTGATCCTCGAAGACTTCCTCGAGCGGATTGTCATGGTCGATCGCGAGGGTCGCCGCGCGCTCTTTCGCGATGGCGTCGAGATCGTCGGCGAAGCGGCCCGCCGCCACCGCCGGGCCGTCGACGACGGCGATGACGCCGTCGACGGTGAGATGCGGGCGGATGGTCGGCCATTCGAAGGCCTTGACCAGAGGCTTCGGCAGAGCGAGGCCGGACGTCTCGATGATGATATGCTCGGGGCGGTTCGGATGGGCGAGCAGCGCCTCGATCGCCGGCGCGAAATCATCGGCCACGGTGCAGCACAGGCACCCGTTGGCGAGCTCGACGATATTCTCCTCCGGGCAATTCTCCACGCCGCAGGCGCGTAAGATGTCGCCGTCGACGCCGACATCGCCGAATTCATTGATGACCAGCGCGAGGCGCCGCCCACGCGCCGTCTCGAGGATGTGGCGAATAAGCGTTGTCTTGCCGGCGCCGAGAAAGCCGGTGACGATCGTCGCGGGGATTTTCGCGAGGGCGGTCACGCTGTGGTCTCCAGGCTCGGCTTCGTCGCGAAATAGCGCCAGACGAAGCCGACGGCCGCGCCGACGAGAATCCAGGTCAGCGCATGGACGGCGAGGGCGGCGGCGGTGAAGCGCGCGGCGAGCTCGGCGGGAACCGTGCTCGCGGGAGCGGCGGGCTCGGGCGCGCCGATGAGATGCGGGGCGATCAGCAGAGCGACGCCGAACGCTCCGGCGAGCGGACGCTCGACGCGCAGCAGCGCGAACAGTCCCGCGCCGGTCGCGGCCGCCGTGCCGATCCACCAGAGCTGGCGCGCGGCGAGATCGCCGGCGGCGGCGCCGGGCAGCTCCGGCGCGAGGCCGAGGCTGGTGGCGAGGCCCGTCGAGGCGAAGGCGCAGGCGCCCCAGAGCGCGGCGCGCTTGGGCTCGATCGTCTCGCCGGAGAGGAGCATCAGCGCGAGCAGCACGAAGGCGTAGCCGATCGCGGTGACGCTGGTCGCGACGCTGGTCGCGGCCGTGCGCTCGAGGCCGGGGGCGGGCTCCCAGGCATTTTCGTGCGAGGCGTGCTCTTGCGCCGCGTGCTCTTGCGCTTGGGCTCCGCCATGGGCCTGCTCCGCCGCGGTCTCATAGACCTCGGCGGCGAGGATCAGCGGAGTCGTGGCGACGTGCTGCAGAGCCGCGACCGCGAGCCCCGCGAGCAGGCCGGCCAAAAGGCCGACCGCGAGGAGTCGCTGTATCACTTGGCGTCAGTGGCAGGGGAAGCCGAGCGAATGGCGCGAATCGTGAGCGGCGTTGTGGGCGACGCTCGGATAGGAGAAGCCGGCGAGATAGACGAGCCCGGCGCCGAGCGTGAAGACGACGAGCGCGGCGCGCAGAATCTCGAGGCGGCTCGGGGAGAGAATCGCGTCGGCGGAAAAGGTCTTCGTGGTCATTTTCTGCTCCTCGCCGCCCCACCGGCGGCCTTAGTGGTTTCGCGCGACGGCAGGTCGCATGACGGCAGGTCTCCTGGCTCGCGGGTCGCTGCGCGCGCCGCCTTCCCGGACGTCTTGTCCAGTGGCTTACGGGCGCGCGCTCGCCGCTCACAGTTGCGGGGGCAGCCGCGGATCGGGGCGAGCCCCTACCGCATTCCCTCTTCGCCTCCTTGCGGAGGACCGTCGCCAACAGTCATATGACGGAGACGAGGAGCCGTCAAACGGCATGCGGGGATGTCGGAATTGAGTCGAGTCTGATATGTCGGCTGCGAGGGGTTCACGCGAGGAGTTTGACGAATGTCCGCGCCAGTCTTCCCAAATTCGGATGCATTGGCGGCCGTCTGCCGGCGGCATCACATCCGCAGGCTCTCTTTGTTCGGCTCCGAGCTCGCGGGCTCTGCGCGGCCCGATAGTGACATCGATCTTTTGGTCGAGTTCGAGCCGGAGCGCGAGCCGGGGCTGCTCGGAATGGCTCGCATCGAGAAGGAACTGTCCGAATTGGTCGGCGGACGGCCCATCGACCTGCGCACAGCGGGGGATCTCAGCCGATATTTCCGCGAGGACGTCGTGCGTAAGGCCGAGCTTCAGTATGCCGCCTGACGATGCAATACGCATTCGCCACATGATCGAGGCGGCGGAAGACGCCGGACGCTTCGTCGCGGGGCGTGCGCGCCGCGATCTCGACACGGATCGAATGCTCATCTTCGCGCTGTCGGCGATCGCGTCAGATGATTAACTCCGAGTTTTCGAAGTCATGACCGACAGCGACAAGCCTCTCGAAGAAGACACCGCCCGCCGCCATCGCGAGAAGATGGAGAAGCGCAAGGCCGTCCAGGACGCCGAGGTCGCCGGAAAGACCATCGGCGAGAAGGGCCTGCTGATGGTTCACACGGGCGCCGGCAAGGGCAAGTCGACGGCGGCCTTCGGCCTGGCGCTACGGGCGATGGGCCATGGAATGAAGGTCGGCGTCGTGCAATTCGGCAAGGGCGCCTGGGACACGGGCGAAAGGCGCATCCTCGAGAAGCTCGGCGGCGATGAGGGGCTCATCTCCTGGCACACGCTCGGCGAGGGCTTCACCTGGGAGACGCAGGACCGCGCCCGCGACGAGGCGGCGGCCCGCCGCGCCTTCGACAAGGCGAAGGAGCTGATGGCGGAGGAGTCGATTCGGCTGCTCGTGCTCGACGAATTGTCGATCGCGTTGCGCTATGAGCATCTGCCGCTGGACGAGGTGATCGAGACGCTGAAGATGCGGCGCGGCGATCTCCATATCGTCGTCACCGGCCGCAACGCCAAGCCGGAACTGATCGCCATCGCCGATCTCGTCACCGAGATGACGCTGGTGAAGCACCATTTTCAAGCGGGCGTGAAGGCGCAGATCGGCGTCGAGTTCTAGAGTCTTTCCGTGTTTCATTGAAACACGGAAAGACTTTGTTTTCACGCGTTTCCGAGGCCGAACCGGCGTCCACTTCGGCTGGAAACGCTAACGCCAGGAGCGTGCGCCGGACCCCGCCGCTCGCGCCGCGAGCGAGCGGCGGCATGGTAAAGGGAAGGTTGAAGCTCAGCCGGCGATCGCGTCGAAGACGAGCTTGCCGTTCAGCGCGACGATCGCCGCGGCGATGACGGCGGCGACGGCCGTGGCGCCGCGCGGGGCCACGAGCTCGCCCATCAGCCCGCGCGAGGCGGTGAACCAGACCAGCGGTACGACGGCGAAGGGCAGAGTGAAGCTCAGCACCACCTGGCTCAGCACCAGCAGCCGGCCGCTCCCCTCCTCCCCCGAGACGAGGGTGACGGCGACGGCGGGGATGATGGCGATGAGCCGCGTCACCAGGCGCCGCAGCGCCGGCTTCATGCGCAGCTCGACGAAGCCCTCCATCACGATCTGCCCGGCGAGGGTCGCCGTCACGGTGGAGTTGAGCCCGCAGGCGATGAGCGCGATGGCGAACAGCTTGGCGGCGATCGGCGCGCCGAGGAGGGGCGCGATCAGCGTATAGGCCTCGCCGAGCTCGGCGACCTCCGTATGGCCGGAGGCGTGGAAGACCGCCGCCGCCAGCACCAATATCGAGCCGTTGATGACGAGCGCGAAGAGCAGCGCGAGCGAGCTGTCGAAAATGGCGAAGTCGATCGCCTCGCGACGCTCCGCCGAAGAGGCGCCGACGTCGCGCGTCTGCACGATATAGGAGTGCAGGAAGAGATTGTGCGGCATCACCGTCGCGCCGAGAATGCCGAGGCCGATATAGAGCATCTCGGAATTCTCGAGAAGCGCGCGGCTCGGGACGAGGCCGGCGGCGACCGCGTGGAGATCCGGCTGCGCCAGCAGCAGCTGGCCGCCGAAGGCCAGAGCGATGATCCCGAGCATGGCGACGACGAAGAGCTCGATCTTGCGAAAGCCCAAGCGCTCGAAGGCGAGCACGAGGAAAGTGTCGAGCAGGGTGACGACGACGCCGATGGCGAGCGGCAGGCCGAAGAGCAATTGCAGGCCGATCGCCGTGCCGATCACCTCGGCGAGATCGGTCGCCAATATCCCCGCTTCGGCCAGCAGCCAGAGAGCGACGGAGGCCGTGCGGGGAAAATGGCGGCGGCAGGCGCTCGCGAGATCGAGGCCGGTCGCGAGGCCGAGCCGCGCCGTCAGCGACTGCAGCACGATCGCCATGAGGCTGGACAGAACGGCGACGAAGAGCAGCGCCGTTCCGAATTTGGAGCCGCCGGCGAGCGCCGTGGCCCAATTGCCGGGATCCATATAGCCGGTCGCGACCAGATAGCCGGGACCGAGAAAGATGAACAAGCGGCGAAAGCCGACGGTCTCGCGCGGGACCCGCACCGAAGCGCGCATGTCGCCGCGAGCCGAAACGAGCATGGCGGAAGTCTCGGGCGAGACGGCGTGCATTCGCGGCTCTCCGCTGCGGCCGCCCATGTCCGAGGCGGACCTCCACGGCGACATAGTAGGCCGCTCCCGTCGTGCGCGCCAGCGGGCCTGCGGACGCCTATCTTTTCGGCGGCTCGCCCGCGCCTCTTTCCGCCATGCGCTGGACTGGGTCGTTTCTATGTCGCAATGCGTAGTCGGATGCGTCGCGCAGGCGCCGAACATGCGACGAAACGCTAAAATTTGTGACCTTGTTGCAACAGTCGGCGAGATAGTTTTCCGCGAGCCGCGCAAAGCGCCACATGCCCCTTTTCAGCCATAAACGCTGCGCTAATCTCGCCCCGTCACAAGGTCATCGGAGACATGGGAGACGACTTCCGCGCCAGCTCGTCGCGGGGGAGCGCCTTTCTCGTTTCCAAACGCCTGTCGTCGATTTTCGGCGGTGACGCATGGCGGAGTAGGTGCTCGGCGTTTTTTATGAAGCGCCAGCGGCGTTGAGAAAGTCAGATCCTAGATGATCGTGTTTCTCCAGCGGATTGCGTCTACGGTCGGGCCGCGCGGGCGTCGTGGGACGCTGCTTCTCGCGCTCGGCTGCGCGACCGTCGGATTTCTTCGCGCGGAACGCGCCGCCGCCTTCGACGCTGCAGAGCCGCGCTCCATCGCCGCCGCCACTCAGCCTCTGACGATCTTCAAGGATCCGCAGGCCGCCCTGCGCGCCGGCCTCGAGAGCTATCACGCCGGCAACGCCAAAAAGTCGGTGGAGGCGCTGCGCTACGCCGCCGACGGCGGCGAATCGCTCGCGCAGTGGAAACTCGGCCGCATGTATGCGGATGGCGACGGCGTCGCCCGCGACGACGCCAAGGCCTATTCCTATTTCGCCAAGCTCGTCGAGCATTTCGCCGACGACGAGCCGAGCCCGCGCGAGCGGCTGATGGCGGCCGGCGCCTTTGTGGCTGTCGGCGTCTATTATCTCGAAGGGATCGCCGCGGCGAAGATCGCGCCGGACGCCGGCCGCGCCTTCGATCTCTTCCGCTACGCCGCGACCTATTTCGGCAACGCCGACGCGCAATATAATCTCGCGCGCATGTATCTCGACGGCAATGGCGTCTCCAAGGACGCGCGCCAGGCCGCCAATTGGCTCGATCTCGCCGCGCGCAAGGGACATGCCCCGTCGCAGGCTCTGCTCGGCCATCTCATGTTCAATGGCGAAGCCGGCGGTCCGCCCCAGCGGGCGCGCGGCCTCATGTATCTCACGCTGGCGCGCGAAGCCGCCGGCGACCGGCCGACCGATCAATGGATCGTCGAGCTGCATTCCCGCGCGCTGGCGCGGGCGGGCGAGGCGGACCGCAAAGCGGCCGTCGCAATGCTCGAATATTATCTGACGCGCCGGGACTGATCCCTTTCTCGCCGAGAAAGAGACGCGATCCTGGAGCCGTCGGGCCCCGGGATCGCCTTTTCGCGCCCGCGCCTTCGCTGCTCACTGAAATCTGGCTAATTTTGTCGCGCGCGCACATGCCGCATTGTGTCCGGAAACGAGTTGGTGTAGGCTGTCGCCGATGCGACGCATCAAGTGCAAAAAAAACAAAATAACGCACCAACATTCGGAGGATCCGTCACATGTCACTCGGCACTCACAGCAGCGCGGATATCGGCAAGACCGTGCTTTGGATCGTCGGCATCACGGCGTTCGTTATCGTCATGCTGACGAAGGTTCCGGATTGGATTTCGCCGGCCGGCACCAACGGCACCGGCAACGGCCCGGATCCGGGAGTCGGCCGCACCGTGAAGATGATCCAGTAATTACGACGATCTCGCCTTTGCGCTGCGGCTTCGCCGACCCTTCTCGTGAAGTTCGCGGCTTGGCGTTGATCGCCGACTTTTAAAAAAGTCGCTACTCGATCCGCCTCCTCCGCCTCGTTGTCGCGACAATGAGGCGGAGTGAGGAGGACGATAGCGCCGAGGGGCTGGGCTCCTCGTCCGAGGCTCGATGGCGCTCCTCGAAAAATGCGCGCCGCTTGATCTCCCCCTCAAAATTGCAGCGTCGTCGCGAAGCGCACGCCGGGAAGCGCGGCGATCGCGCGTATTGTTTCGCGCGGCGCCGGCTCGTCGATCGCGACAATGGCCACAGCGGAGCCGCCCGGTCTGTCGCGTCCGAGCGCGCAGGTCGCGATATTGACGCCCGCCGCGCCCAACAGGCCCGCGAAACGGCCGATGAATCCGGGCTTGTCGGCGTTGGACACGAAAATCATCCGCTCGGAGAATTCCGATTCGACGCGCACGCCGTCGGCGGCGACGATGCGCGGCCTGCCGTCATGGAACAGCGAGCCTTCGAGCGTCCTCTCCCCCTCGCGCGTCGCCACCGAAACGGCGATGAGCGAGTCATAGTCGCTCTCGCCGGAGCGCGTCGCTTCGTCGATCGTTATTCCGCGCTCCTTCGCAATGGCGAGCGCCGACACGAGATTGATTTCGGCCAGCGCCGGCCGCAGCAGTCCCGCCACGGCCGCCGCCGTCATCGCCGGAATATTGCGCTGCGCCGCCGCGCCTTCATAAGAGACGGCGATGCGCTCGATCGGCGCTTCCGTCGATTGGCCGAGGAAGGAGCCGAGCTTTTCGGAAAGATCGACGAAGGGCGCGAGGCGCGGCGCTTCTTCCGCGCCGATCGAGGGGAAATTCACCGCATTGACGATCGCGCCGCGCGTCAAGAAATCCGACATTTGCTCGGCGATCTGCAATGCGACCTTCTCCTGCGCTTCCACCGTCGAGGCGCCGAGATGCGGCGTGCAGACGACGTTCTCCCGCGAAAACAGCGGATTTTCGCGCGCCGGCTCGGTCTCGAACACATCGAGCGCCGCGCCGGCGACATGGCCTTCGTCGAGCGCGGCGACGAGCGCGGCCTCATCGACGAGCCCGCCGCGCGCGCAATTGACGATGCGTACGCCGCGCTTGGTCCTCTTCAGCGATCGCGCGTCGACGAGGCCGCGCGTCTTGGTGGTGAGAGGCGTATGCAGAGTGATGAAGTCGGCATGCGCGAGCAGCGCGTCGAGATCGACCTGCTCGACGCCGAGCTTCAGCGCGCGCTCCTCGGTGAGGAAGGGATCATAGGCGATGACGCGCATGGAAAAGCCGAGCGCGCGGGTCGCGACATTGGCGCCGACATTGCCGCAGCCGATGAGGCCGAGCGTCTTGCCGGCGAGCTCGACGCCCATGAAGCGGTTCTTTTCCCATTTGCCGGCGCGCGTGGAGGCGTCGGCGGCGGGAATTTGGCGGGCGAGCGCCAGCATCAGCGCCATCGTATGTTCGGCGGTGGTGATGGAATTGCCGAAGGGCGTGTTCATCACGATCACGCCGCGCGCCGTCGCCGCGGCGACATCGACATTGTCGACGCCGACCCCCGCGCGGCCGACGACCCTCAGCCGTTCCGCTCGCGTGAGGAGCGCCTGGTCCACGCGCGTCGTCGAGCGAATGGCGAGACCGTCATAGGCGAAGATGGCGTCGGCGAGAGCGTGGCGGTCCTTGCCGAGCTCGGGCCGGTAATCCGCCTCGAGCCCGCGCGAGCGAAAGAGCTCGAGCGCCGTGGGCGCGAGCGCGTCGGAAACGAGCACGCGTTTTTGCATGGAGAGCCTCCCTCGGCGGCGCCGAGCGAATTCGCCCCCATCGGCGCCGCGCTCGCGCGGCGTCCGTCCCTTCCTCTAGATCGTGACGAGCGGCGTCTCTCTCAAGCCGCCTTGGCCGATTGCGCGACCGCCTCGGCATAGGCCCAGTCGATCCATTGCGTCAGCGCCGCGACGTCGCTCGTCTCCACCGTCGCGCCGCACCAGATGCGCAGCCCGGGCGGCGCGTCGCGATAGGCGCCGAAGTCGAAGCCCGCGCCCTCCTTCTCGACGAGCCCGACGATGCGCGAGGCGAGCGCCGATTGCTCGGCGCGCGGCTTGGCGGCGACGGCGGGATCGGCGAAGGCGAGGCAGACGCCGGTGTTGGAGCGCGTCGCCGGATCCTGCGCGAGATGCGCGAACCAGGGCGTCTTCTCCACCCAATCGGCGACGACCTCGGCGTTGGCGTTCGCCCGCGCGAAGAGCGCGTCGAGACCGCCGATCGACTTCGCCCATTTCAGCGTGTCGAGATAATCTTCGACGCAGAGCATGGAGGGCGTGTTGATCGTGTCACCCTCGAAAATGCTCTCGATGAGCTTGCCGTTCTTGGTGAGGCGGAAAATCTTCGGCAGCGGCCAGGCGGGCGTGTAGCTCTCGAGCCGCTCGACGGCGCGCGGCGAGAGGATGAGCATGCCATGCGCGGCCTCGCCGCCCATCACCTTCTGCCAGGAATAGGTGACGACGTCGAGCTTGGCGAAGTCGAGCGGCTGCGCGAAGGCGGCCGAGGTCGCGTCGCAGATCGTCAGCCCCTTGCGATCCGCGGGGATGAAATCGGCGTTCGGCACGCGCACGCCGGCGGTGGTGCCGTTCCAGGCGAAGACGAAATCATTGTCGAAGTCGATCCTGGAGAGGTCGGGCAATTGGCCGAAGGGCGCGACGAAGCTGCGCGCCGAGCCCGGCTTCAGCTGCTCGATGATGTCGGTGACCCAATCGGAGCTGAAGCTCTCCCAGGCGGCGACGTCGACGCCGCGCGCGCCGATCAGCGACCACAGCGCCATTTCGACGGCGCCGGTGTCGGAGGCGGGGACGATGGCGATGCGATGGCTCGCCGGGACGCGCAGCACCTCGCGCGTCAGCTCGATGGCCTCTTTCAGTTTCGCCTTGCCGGCGGGGGAGCGATGGGAGCGGCCGAGCGCCGCGCCCGAGAGCGCGCCCAGCGTCCAGCCGGGACGCTTGGAGCAGGGGCCGGAGGAAAAACGCGGATCGGCCGGCTTCACGCCGGGCTTTTGGATGGGCATTTGGGTGCTGCCTCCCGGGGCATAGATTTTCGGAGCCTGCGCTACGCGCAACACACCTTCGCGTCAAGTCGGGCGCGAGCTGGGGCGGGGCGTCGGAGGGAGCAGAGAGTTCGCGCCGGCCTCAGTCGATCAGATAGCGGAAGCCGAGCCGGACCTGCTGCACATCGAGCTTGCGCGAATGGGTGACGCCGAGCGCGTCCTTGCCCGAGATCGCGCCGAGATTGAGGTAGCGATAGCCGACGTCGATCGTCCAATGATCGGTGAGCTCATAGGCGAATCCGCCCATGAAGGCGTAGGCGAATTTGAGATAGGTGTTGGAATAGCTGCGGTCCCAATTGGCCATATAGGTCCCGAGCGTATAGGGGTCGGTCCAGGTCACGCCCGCATAGGGAACGAGATTGCCCTGGTACCATTGCGCCTGGGACTTCTGAAACATCACATCCAGGCCGACGCCGGCGCCGACATAGGGCGTGATCCCGCCCCATGTGCCGAGATCGACATAGACATTGCCGAGGAACACCGCAGTGGTCGCGCGGCTCTGGAAATAGGGGGAGCAAGTGGCGTAGACCGGATCGGAACCGGTGAAAGGTCCGCCGGGGGGCGTGCCGACAGCGCCGATCTGACAGCGCGTGGCCACATAGGCCGCGCCGGAGCGGCTGTAGAGCGGCTGGTAATCGGCGGTGAGGTCGGTGCGCAGCCAGGAATTGTAGCGATAGCCGAAGCCGAGGCCGGCCGACCAGTTATTCACGAAATTATTGGCGGTGACGGCGCCGTCTATATTCAGCACAGGGGAGCGCGCCGCGGCGATGTCGCCGCGAAGATACCAGCCGGTTCCGAGCTCGACAGGGCCGTCCTCCGGCGCCGGCGGAGAAAAGAAAGGCATGTCCGCCGCGGCGGCGGAGCCGGCGGTCAAAACGCCCAGGGCCGCGCAAATGAGCCCCGCCCCGGCCCAGCAACCGGAAAATCTCATTGGTTCATCCTCGCTTCGCGCCGGGCGGCGTCAGGCCGGCCGCGACGCGGGTGATGAACGATGAGTAAGTGATTATACTTAATTGTTGCTTAATGGGGCTCCGTCGCGCTTCGGCGACGGCGCTCCAGGCTTTTGTTTTGATCGCGTTTCCAACGCCGAGCCGGCGTCTACTTCGGCTGGAAACGCTCTCGGTCAGAGCAGGTTGAAGATGCGAGTGAGCAGCGGCGACAGGATGAGCAGCGTGAAGCCGACATAGATCGCCGAGATCGCGAAGGCCGGGATGAAACGCAGCGAGGCGTGGCGCAAGAGCCACAGGAACACGGTGAATTTCCACATCACCAGCGGAAACAGCACGAAGCCGACGAGCTTTCCGGTCGGCAGCGGCGCCGGGAATATCTGCGAGACGGCGAGGGACAGCACGACGGAGATGAGCCCGATGAGCGCGCCCGTGGCGGTGAGGGCGACGAGCGTCTGCTGAAAGCGCTCGCGCGCTCCGACGAAGATCAGCGCGCCGAAGGTCGTCGCCGCCAGCAGCGCGGCGCTCAGCAGGCCATAGGCGAGGGAAGGGAGAATGTCGCCGTTCACCATCTGCCCGCCGGCTTCGGTCGCCGCATAGGCGCCGAGGGCGATCCACAGCGCCTGCCGCGAGTCTGGAAGCCCGGCCGGTCCGGCCTCGAGCTTGATGATGTCGAGGAGCGCCTTCGGCGTGGGCGGCAGGCTTATGGACGACGTCGAAAACGACATTTGACGGCCTATGGGGTTGGAGCCTCGTCGGCGGAAGAACGCGACCCGCGCTCCCGCTGCGCACGAAAAGCGGCGAAGCCCGCGGTTCGAGAGAGCCGCAGGCGCCGCCGCCAGACGCGTCTCTATCACGCTTTCGCGCGCGGCGGAACAAGGAGCCGCAGGGGATGAGGGCGATCGGGTGAACGAGGAAAGGCGATTTCACCGCCCCCGCTTCGCGCTATCGGATGCGCACATCGTGAATACTCGGGGCCGCTCCGAACTTTATGCGTCGGAAGTCGTCGAGGCCCCGCCGCATCGCTTTCGTCACAGCGCGTTGCGATAGGCCTTTTTCGAGAAGATCGTCATGAAGATGATCCACACGTCGAGCGGCAGCGACCAATGATCGATGTAATAGAGATCGTGCTCGACGCGCAGCCTGATCTTCTCGGGCGAGTCGATCTCGCCGCGCAGCCCGTGAACCTGCGCCCAGCCGGTGATGCCGGGCTTCACATTGTGGCGGCGGGCGTAGAGCGCGATCTTGCGCTCGAAGAGCTCGTCGTGGACGAGCGCATGGGGGCGCGGGCCGACGAGCGACATGTCGCCGCGCAGCACGTTGAAGAGCTGCGGCAGCTCGTCGATGTTGTAGCGGCGGATGAAGCGCCCGACGCGCGTCACGCGCTTGTCGCCGGCCGTCGCCTGAGTGACGTTGCGGCCGTCCTCCATCGTCGTCATGGAGCGGAATTTGGCGATGCGGAAGGGCTCGCGATTGAAGCCGTGGCGACGCTGGAAGAACAGGACGGGCCCCTTGCTGTCGAGCTTGACCGCCGCCGTGACGAGCAGCATGAGCGGCGCGAGCAGGACGAGGCCCAGCGCCGAGAAGACCATGTCGAAGAGCCGCTTGGCGATGATCTCGAGCGATTCGAACCGTCTCCCGTTGAGATTGAGGCTCGAGATCGCGCCGATCTTGTTGATGCGCGCGTCGACGAAACGGTCGAGCACGCGCTCCGGCCCGAGATGGATGGAGGCCGGGACGCGCAGAAAGGCGGTCACGCAATCGTCGATGACATCGGTGCGGCTCCACGGCGCGAGAATGAACACATCGTCCGGCCGCAACATGCGCGCGGAGGCCTGCGCCAGAGCGAGATCGTCCTCGAGCGCGTCGGCGCGGTCGCGCAGCGCCACGGCGGCGACGATATTCATGCCGCTCTCGCGGGGCTCGTAGCGGCGCATGAACGCCTCTATGTCGTTCTCGAAGCCGACGAGAAAGACGCGGCGCGCCGAAACGCCGCCGCGCTCGGCGCTGCGGCGCACGACGCCGACCAGCCCGGCGCGCGCCGCATAGACGGAGAGAAAGCCCGTCGCATAGAAGAGGACGAAAGCGCCGCGCGAGGATTCCTCCGTCGCCTTGGCGAGAAAGCCGAAGGTCAAAGCGCACAGGAAGGCGACGCTCCACAGCGCCGCGCCGCGCCAGCCATGGCCTTCGAGCGACAGATAATTCTTGATCGCATATTCGTGGCGCATGACATTGGACAGGACGAACAGGATCGCCGCGAAGGCGCAGAGCCGCAGATTGGGCGGCGTCCACCCGTCATAGCCATAGGCGAAGAGATGGTAGAGGGTCTCGCAGGCGATCGCCGTGCCGAGAATGACGACGGCGTCGAGCAGCGCCGCGACGATGGAGAAGGAGGCGCGCATCAGCGCCGCATTCTGGCTCGGCATCAAATGGGACCAGCCGCGGCGCAGAGCGGCCGCGCTCTCGTTTCCGGCTCTGGCGCGCGCGTCGCCTTTGCGGAGCGACGGAATGGGAAGATCGGCGATACTCGACACGGCCTCGACTCCAACCCGATACGGTCGCCGTGCCGTATTGGAGCAATTCGCCCGTTTCGGCCGGCTTTCTCGCATTTGGCTGCAAACGGCCTGCCCGCAGACGGGCGAAATCGTATCGAGAGAAGGGCCGCGGCGCGCCGCCGGAGCCGGAGTCCAAACGTAATATACTGATGTAAAACGAATTTACCTTCACCGTCGCGACGGCCGACCGCGCTGCGGGAGCCGCGGCGCCGCGGCGCGGAGAGAAGCCTTCACAATGGCGTCATCCTGCCTGTAGACTATGAGCGCGGCTCGGGGGCTGGAGGGCGTCCGAACGATTCGCGGAAAGAGGGCCGAGGTGACCGTTCACTTTCGCCAGTCCAATGTTTCGCCGCAGGCCTGTCCTGCGCTGGTTCTCAACGCCGACTATCGGCCGCTGAGCTACTACCCTCTGTCCCTCTGGGGCTGGCAAGACGCGATCAAGGCGGTGTTCCTCGACCGGGTCAACATCGTCTCGGAATATGACAAGACGGTCAAAAGTCCGAGTTTCGAAATAAGGCTTCCTTCGGTCGTTTCCCTCAAAGCCTATGTAAAGCCAGCCCGCCAGCCCGCCTTCACCCGCTTCAACGTTTTTCTTCGCGACCGCTTCACCTGCCAATATTGTGGACAGCGGGACGACCTCACCTTCGACCATGTGATCCCGCGCTCCAAGGGCGGCGCCACGACCTGGGAGAATGTCGTCGCGGCCTGTTCCGCCTGCAATCTGCGCAAGGGCGACCGGCTGCCGCATGAGGCGCATATGCTTCCGGCGCAGCCGCCGTTCCAGCCGAGCGTCGCCGATCTGCATCGCAATGGGCGGCTCTTCCCGCCCAATTATCTCCATGAGAGCTGGCTCGACTATCTCTACTGGGATTCGGTGCTGGAGCCCTGATACCGCCGAATGTTGCGCCGTCTTCTCGTCATCTCCTTCGCCTTCGTGATCGCGGCCGGCGCGGGCATGATCTTCCTGCCCATCGCCGCGCTGAGCGATCCGACGACGCGCGAGGCCGGCTCGTCGCTCGCCATCGCTGCGCTGTTCTCGGCGGAGCCGGACGATGTCGCCGCCGCCTTCGGTTACGTGCTGTGGGCGATGGGGATCGCCGGCTGCGCGGCGCCGCTGGCCATTGTGGCGCTCGCCGGCGAGGTCGCGGGAGCGCGCGCCTACACGTGGTATGCGGGCGCGACGGCGCTCCTCGCCGCCGCCGCGCCGACGATTTTGCGCGCCGCGCGCGGCGGCGGCCTCGCCGAGGCGAGCCCCGCCGAAGGGCGCTTCGCGCTGCTGTTCTTCCTCGCCGGGGCGTTGACGGGCACGATCTATTGGCTGATCGCAGTGCGCGGCGGCGAGAGGACGCCGCGGTTTTCGTGAAGGCCTGCGCGAAGAAGTAGAGAGCCCCCGTCAGCGGGATATCCCGCCGAGCACGCCGCGCAGCACTTCCTTCGCGATCTGCGTGCCGATGGAGCGCGCCGCCGATTGCACGGCCGAGCGCATGGCGAGCTCGCCTGTCGACATGCGCTTCGGATTCTCGCGCTTGAACAATCCGCCGACGACGCCGCCGAGCGTGCCGATGAGGCCGCCGCCCGTGCTCGCCTGTGTCGGCGCGTCGGCGCGGGCGGGTCCGGCGCCGGCCGAGCGCAAATGGCCATCGGCGCGCTGTTGCAGAACTTCGAAGGCGGATTCGCGATCGATCGGCGTGTCATATTTGCCGCGCAGCGGACTTGCGGCGAGCGCCGCCGCGCGCTCCTCGGGCGTGATCGGCCCGACGCGGGCGGAGGGCGGGGCGATGAGCACGCGATCGACCATCTCCGGCTTGCCCTTGGCGTCGAGCATGGAGACGAGCGCCTCGCCGACGGCGAGCTGCATGATCGCCTCCGCCGTGTCGAAGGCGGGATTTTGCCGGAATGTCTCCGCCGCCGCGCGCACGGCTTTCTGATCGCGCGGAGTGAAGGCGCGCAGCGCATGCTGCACGCGATTGCCGAGCTGGCCGAGCACGCTGTCGGGCACGTCCAGCGGATTTTGCGTGACGAAATAGACGCCGACGCCTTTGGAGCGGATGAGCCGCACCACCTGCTCGATCGCCGAAAGCAGCGCCTTGGGCGCGTCGTCGAAGAGAAGATGCGCCTCGTCGAAGAAGAAGACGAGCTTGGGCTTGTCGAGATCGCCGACCTCCGGCAGCTGCTCGAACAATTCCGACAGCAGCCAGAGCAGGAAAGTGGCGTAGAGCCGCGGCGAGCGCATCAGCCTGTCGGCGGCCAATATGTTGATGACGCCGCGGCCGTCGCGATCGACGCGCAGAAAATCGCCGATGTCGAGCGCCGGCTCGCCGAAGAATGTCTTCGCCCCTTGGGCTTCCAGCACGAGCAGCTGACGCTGGATCGCGCCGACGGTCGCGGGCGCGACATTGCCGTATTTCGTCTTCAATCCCGCGGCATTGTCGGCGACATAGGTCAAAATCGCGCGCAGGTCCTCGAGGTCCAGCAGCAAGAGACCCTGCTCGTCGGCGACGCGGAACGCCACATTGAGAACGCCCTCTTGCACATCGTTGAGCTCGAGCAGGCGCGCGAGCAGCAGCGGCCCCATTTCGGAAATGGTGGCGCGCACCGGATGGCCCTGCTCGCCGAACAGATCCCAGAAGACCACGGGAAAGCGATCCGGCGCATAGGCGAGCCCGATTTCGAGCGCGCGATCGACGAAAGCCTGGCGCGCCTCGCCCGGCTGCGACAATCCGGCGAGGTCTCCCTTCACATCGGCCAGAAACACCGCCGTTCCCGCATTGGAGAAGCCTTCGGCGAGGCGCTGCAACGTCACCGTCTTGCCGCCGCCGGTCGCGCCGGCGATGAGGCCGTGGCGATTGCCGACGGAAAGGGTGAGGTAACTATAGACCCCGTCATTATTCGCGCCGACGAGGATTTTTCCGGGGATGGCGTTCGGATCGTCGGACATGTTCTCGTCCCTGCGCTGCTACGAAGAATCGGCTCCGCGGCATTATATAGCCGGATGCGTCGAACAAGAGCGCTTTCGCTCGGCTCGCTGCGACGCGGCGCCCGCTCCCTTCTCTGCGGCGACGCTCTTCTGCGGCGACGCTTGGCGAACGCCATTCCGCAGGCTAAGTTCCGCGGACTGAGAGGAGCGTCGAACAGGATCGCACGCCGGATCGCGGCCGCGCAGAAGACGCGGGCTTTCGCTCCGCGCCCAGACAGCTCGCACAGGGTCTGGAAGACAGCGACGATCGCGAGACCGTCGCTCCCTCGGCCGCGGCGATATCTGAAAACGACGCCATATCTTCGGGAAGAAAACGCATGTCCAAGGGTTACGCCAGAAGCTCGCAAAAGGGGAGTTCGCAAAAGGGTCGCGGCAAGGGCGGCAATATTCCCAAGCTCCCACTCTTGGCGATCGGCGGGGCCTTTCTCGCGGCTTTCGTCGCCCTGGTCGTCTTCACCAGCCTGAAGCCGCCGCCGCCCCCCGCCTCCGCCATCGGCGGTCCGTTTCAGCTCGTGGCGCACAATGGCCAGACGATCACGGAGAAAGACTTCCTCGGCCGCCCCTTCCTGGTCTTCTTCGGCTACACGCATTGCCCGGACGTCTGCCACACGACTTTGTTCGAGATCTCCGAGATCCTGCGTTCGCTGGGGCCGAAGGCCAATGCAGGCGCTTTGTTCGTGACCGTCGATCCCGAGCGCGACACGCCCGCCGCGCTGAAGGACTATCTCTCCAATTTCGATCCGCGCATCGTCGGCGGCTCCGGCGACAGAGCGGCGATCGACCCTGTGCTGAAGGAATATCGCATCTACGCCAAGAAGGCGGCGGACAGCGGCGAAGACTATGCGGTCGATCATACGACCATCGTCTATCTGATGGACAAGAACGGCCGCTTCGTCGGCGCCTTCAATGTGGGACGCAAGCCCGCGGAAGCCGCGCGCGAGCTCGAACGCTATTTGTGACGCTCTTCCGCATGTGACGCTCTCGCGTCGTCTCGTCGCGGCGCGACGACGCACAGACGACACAGTCGATGTTTTTTTGCGTAAGGCGCTCACTTCCCTGTCGCGACTCGGCATGGCTTTGCGTTAGCATCGCGCCATGCTTCGTTTGCGACGCGACGGACTCGCGAAAACCGCGGGCTCCACGGCCATCACAGTCACTCACGGCGGCGAGACGCTCACCGTCTCGTTGCGTCGTCTCGCCAGCGCGCGGCGCTTCACGCTGCGCGTTCGTTTCGCGGCGCGCGACGCCGTGCTCACCATGCCGGCGCGCGCCTCTTTGCGCGAGGCGCGCGAATTCACCGAGCGTCACGCCGCCTGGATCGCCGCGCGCCTTCGCAGGCTGCCGGAAACGATTCCCTTTCGCGACGGCGCCGTCGTGCCGCTGCGCGGCGTCGATCATTCGATCGCGCATCGTCCCGACGCGCGCGGAACCGTGTGGATCGGGACGCGTTTCGCTCACGCATCGACCGAGATCGCGGGATTCGATCTCTGCGTCGCCGGCCGGCGGGAGCATATTCATCGCCGCATCGTCGATTATTTGAAACGCGAGGCGCGTCGCGATCTCGAACAGGCGGTGGAGCGTCACACGCGCGCGCTCGGCCTGCCCGCGCGCAGCGTCGGCCTGCGCGACACGGTGAGCCGGTGGGGCTCCTGCTCGGCGACAGGCTCGCTGAACTTCTCCTGGCGGCTGGTGATGGCGCCGCCCTTCGTGCTCGACTATCTCGCCGCGCATGAGGTGGCCCATCTCGAATATCTCGATCACTCCGATCGCTTCTGGACGCTGACGCGGCGCCTGTGCGAGGAGACGGATCGCGCCGAGGCCTGGCTCTCCGCGCATGGCGCGCATCTGCACAAATTCGGCGCGAGCGAATAGCGCATGTTCCCGAAAAGTGCGAAGCGGTTTTCGGAAAAGAGCATGCGAAGCCAAATAACTTTAGAGCGCATCCTTCTCCCTTCCCTTGTTTCGCGAAGCGGCCGCGCCGTCATCGGCGCGTCACGGCCGCTTGGTTTCTGAATCGTTAAAAATTTCCCTCCAGCCGAATCGCGCCGTTCCGCGGCGCACAAAAATGCGCTATAAAAGAGACAGACTTCCTTTTTCGGTAATCGCTTATCAGGGTGGCGTATGGCCGACGTGATCTTCTACGAGAAACCCGGCTGCGCCGGCAACGCGCGCCAAAAGGCGTTGCTGCTGGCCTCCGGCCATGCGCTGCAGGTGCGCGATCTGCTGGCCGAGCCCTGGAGCGTCTCCAGCCTGCGGCCCTATTTCGGCGAGACTCCCGTGCGCGAGTGGTTCAATCTCGCGGCGCCGCGCGTCAAATCCGGCGAGATCGATTTAGACAAAATCACGCCGCAGGCGGCGCTCGTCATGATGATCGTCGACCCGATATTGATCCGCAGGCCGCTCATCAAGGTCGGCGGCCGCTGCGAAGCGGGGTTCGATCCGGAGCGGATCGGCGCATGGATCGGCCTGCAGCCGACCGAGAAGCGGGTGAGCGACACCTGCGTGCGGACGGAAGCGGCGGCGCATCGCGCCGGAAGCGAGACCGAGGCCCCCGCCGACTGAGGCGTCGGCGGGCGGCGAGCCTGCGCTCGAGGAGGTCGTGATGCTGTTCCAGCGCGATGTCGCGGCCTCGGGGGCTCCTTGCGGCCTGTATTTCGAGACGCTGCTCGAGCGGTGCCGCGTCTTGCGGCCCATCCGCATCGGCGTCGTGCATCCCTGCGACGCGGTCTCCATCGAAGGCGCGCTCGCGGCGCGCGACGAGGGGCTCGTCACGCCCGTGCTGATCGGTCCCCGCGCCAAGATCGCGGCCGCCGCCGCCGCGGCGAAACTCTCGCTCGAGGGCGTCGAGATCGTCGACGCGCCCCATAGCCACGCCGCCGCCGACGAGGCGGTCGCGCTGGTGCGTCGCGGCGAGCTCGAGGCGCTGATGAAAGGATCGCTCCACACGGACGAAGTGATGGGAGCCGTGGTGCGCGAGGGAACGGGCCTGCGCACGGAGCGACGCATCAGCCATGTCTTCGTGCTCGACGTGCCCAATTACTGCAAGCCGCTGCTCGTCACCGACGCGGCGATCAATATCGCTCCCACCCTCTCCGATAAGCGCGACATCGCCCAGAACGCCATAGATCTCGCACGCGCGCTCGGCATAGAACGGCCCAAGCTCGCGGTTTTGTCGGCGATCGAGACGGTCGACGCCAAAATTCCCTCGACGATCGAGGCGGCGGCGCTCTGCAAAATGGCCGATCGCGGCCAGATCAGGGGCGCGGATGTGGACGGCCCGCTCGCCTTCGACAACGCCATCTCGCCGGAGGCGGCCAAGGCGAAAGGCATCGTCTCCACTGTCGCCGGCGACGCCGATATTCTGCTCGCGCCCGATCTCGAGGCCGGCAATATACTCGCCAAGCAGCTCGTCTATCTCGCCGACGCCGAGGACGCCGGACTCGTGCTCGGCGCGCGCGCCCCCATCGTGCTGACGAGCCGCGCCGACGGCGTGCGCGCGCGCGTCGTCTCCTGCGCTCTGGCGCAGCTCTACGCTCATCGCGTCGTGGAGGGCGTGTGAGCTCCCTTTCGGCGACGCAAGGCCTATTGGCGCTCAACGCCGGCTCCTCGAGCCTCAAATTCGCGCTCTATGACGCCGCGAGCCTCGCGCCGCTCTGCCGCGGCGGCGTCACCGCGATAAAAGTGCAAGACCAGCCCGCGCGTTTTTCGGCGAAGGGAGAGACGGCGGCGGCGCTGCTGGCGGGCGAAGGCCCGGCGCCGGACGTCGATCACGAAGGCGCGGCGCGCTGGCTGATCGGCGCGATCGGCGAGCGGCTCGCCGCGCTTCCCCTTGCCGCCGTGGGACATAGAGTCGTCCATGGCGGCGCGGAATTCGATCGCCCGGTTCTCGTGACGCCCGAAATATTGCAACGGCTCGCCGCGCTCGCGCCGCTCGCGCCGAGCCATCAGCCGCATAATCTCGCGCCGATCCGCAGCCTGCTCGAGAGCCTGCCCGAGCTGCCGCAGATCGCCTGTTTCGACACGGCCTTCCACCGCACGCAGCCGCGTCTCGCGCAGCTTTTTCCGCTGCCGCGCGCATTCGCCGAGCGCGGCGTGCTGCGCTACGGCTTCCACGGCCTCTCCTATCAATTCATCGCCGAGGAGCTGCGCCGGCAGGGCGTCGCGCATGCGCAAGGGAGGACCATCGTCGCCCATCTCGGCCATGGCGCGAGCCTCTGCGCCATGCGCGGCCTCGAGAGCGTCGCGACGACGATGGGCTTCACCGCGCTCGACGGGCTGATGATGGGCACGCGCAGCGGGGCGATCGACCCCGGCCTGCTGCTGCATCTCATGATGCAGGAGGGCTATTCGCCCAATGACGTCCATGCTCTGCTCTATGAGCGGTCGGGCCTCCTCGGCGTCTCTGGCGTCAGCGACGATCTGCGCGCGCTCGAGGAGAATGCTTCGACCGCGGCGGAGGAGGCGATGGCGCTCTTCGCCTATCGCGCCGCGCGCGAGATCGGCTCGCTCGCGAGCGCGTTGAACGGGCTCGACCTCATCGTCTTCACCGCCGGCGTCGGCGAAAATTCGCCCGCCATGCGCGCGCGCATCTCGTCCTATCTCGGCTATCTCGGCCTCGCGCTCGACGAGGAGGCGAACGCCGCCAATGCGCAAAGGATCAGCGCGCCGTCGAGCCGCATCGAAGCCCTCATGCTCCCCACCAATGAGGAAGCCGTGATCGCCGAAGCCGTGCGAGCGCTGCTTCGTAACTGCTGACTTTGATCCGACCGCAGGTCGAAGCGAGCCTGAAGGCTCGAGCGTTTCCAGCCGAAGCGCACGCCGGTTCGGCGTTGGAAACGCGTCGAAACAAAAGCCGAGAATCTGTCCAGGGCGCGCACCGGACCGCGGGCCTTCAGGTCCGCATCGCAACCGCCGAAAGGTCGAACACCGCACAGCTATTCGGCGCCCGTCGCTCATTTTGCGGGCGCATGTCCGCGCGCTGCGAGACCCGCTTTTTCACAACCGGCTGAATTGTCGAGACGAGGCGCGGCGCGCATCTGTGGCGCCGAGATTGCGTCTCGAACCGCGCCGAGACGCGAGTTCTCGGCGCGGTCCAAAGAGGGGCCAAATTCAGCAACGCCGCTGTTCCGATCGAGTCGCGCTCGCAAGCGCGACGCTCGGACGGCGGCTTTTTTGTCCGTCGCGCCCCGACGGAGCGCGGCGCCGATCAGGGGCAGACGAGAAAATGAGAAAAACGAAACGAAGCGCTCCGCCGCGCCAGACCGCGAGCGCGAAGACATTGGCCGTCGCCGCGGCCTTGTTCGGCGTCTGCGTCGGAGACGTCGCGGCGGCGGACGCGCCCGCAAAGCTCGTCGCCGCGCCAGCGCCCGACGTGGCGGCTCCGGCTCCGCTCCCGCCCGCGCCGCTCGGCGTCTTCGGCGCCGATATGCCGCCCGCCGGCAAGCTCGTCGTCTCCATCATTCCGCAATTCGCCAATCTCTCGCATACGCTGAAAGGAACGCGGCAGGTCTCCTCGGAAGAAGTCGTCGCCACGACGCCCTGGTTCGGCCATCCGACCTCGAAGCTCCGGCTCGTGCCGCAAAATGTCTCGGTCGCGTCGCAGACGCTCGCGCTCGCCTATGGAATAACCAAAGACTGGTCCGTCGTGATCACCGGGGGCATGATCGAGCGCAACCTCGACATGCTGACCTTCCGGGGGCCGACGAGTCTCAACAGGCTGGGGATCAGCCATACGGGGACCGACGGCCTCACCGATTTCACCGCCTCGACGATCTATCGCGTCTATCAGGACCCGATACACCGCATTCAGCTCAATCTCGGCGTGAGCTTCCCGACCGGAAGCACGCATAACAGCTTCCGCCTCCTGCTGCCGGACGGCAGCTACGCCACGAGCCGCGCTTTTTATGCATTGCAGCCGGGCGCGGGCACTTTCGACATTCTGCCGGGCGTCGTCTACGCCGGCCATATCGGCAAATGGTCCTGGGGGCTCTCCTATCGCGGCCGCTTTCCGCTCGCCGCCAATCCGGAAGGCTATCTCTGGGGCGATCTGCACGAGTTCAACGGTTGGGCCGGCTATAGCTGGATCAAGGGCCTGACCACCACTTTCCGCGTCAGCGCCTCGACGCAGGGCGAGATTCGCGGCCTCGATCCGATGGTCCGCGGCAAGGCGCAGGCGGCCAATCCCAATTTCTACGGCGGCCAGCGCGTGGAGCTGTGGGGCGGCGCGACGATCGCCGGCGCCCTCATCGGCGTGGAGGCGCTCACCATCGCGCTGGAGGCGGGCATTCCCGTCTATCAGAGCCTGAACGGGCCGCAGCTCTCCAAGAATTGGCAGGCCGGCATGGCGCTGCGCTGGAAAATTTAAGAAAACGCAGCCGGGCGCGGCGGCCCGGCTGCTGCTCCGCGCCGCCCGCGTTCTCGACATCGCCTGCCGAGCATGGCACAACCCGCCCCGGAAATCTAAAAGCCGTGGCGGGACGATGACGGATATAGCGGAACTGGAGACCGAGACTCTGGCGGCAATCGCGGCCGCGGCCGACGAGGCCGCGCTCGAGGCCGTGCGCATCGGCGCGCTGGGCAAGAAGGGAAGCATCTCGGCGCTGCTGGCGACGCTCGGCAAAATGTCGCCGGAGGACCGCAAGACCGAAGGCGCGAAGATCAATGCGCTAAAGGACAAGGCCCAGGAGGCGATCGCCGCGCGTCGCGAGGTGCTGCAGCGGCAAGCGCTGGAGAAGCGCCTTTCCGCCGAGACTTTGGATGTGACGCTGCCGGTGCAGGAGAGCGGCCAGGCGCTCGGCCGCATCCATCCGATCTCGCAGGTCATGGACGAATTGACGGCGATCTTCGCCGATATGGGCTTTTCCGTCGCCGAAGGGCCGGACATCGAGAGCGACGACTATAATTTCACCAAGCTGAACTTCCCCGAAGGGCATCCCGCGCGGGAGATGCACGACACTTTCTTCTTCCCGCCCGGCGCCGACGGCAAGCGCAAGCTGCTGCGCACCCATACGAGCCCGGTGCAGGTGCGCACCATGCTGAGAAAAGCGCCGCCGATCCGCGTGATCTGCCCCGGCCGCACCTATCGCTGCGACAGCGACCAGACGCATACGCCTATGTTTCACCAGGTCGAAGGGCTCGTCATCGACGAGACGACCCATATGGGCCATTTGAAATGGGCGCTGGAGGAGTTTCTGAAGGCCTTCTTCGAGGTGAAATCGGTGAAGATGCGCTTTCGCCCCTCCTTCTTCCCCTTCACCGAGCCTTCCGCGGAAGTGGATGTGCAGTGCCGGCGTCAGGGCGGCGACATTCGCTTCGGCGAGGGCGAGGATTGGATGGAGATATTGGGCTGCGGCATGGTGCACCCCAATGTGCTGCGCAATTGCGGGCTCGATCCGGACAAATATCAGGGCTTCGCCTTCGGCGTCGGCATAGACCGTCTCGCCATGCTGAAATATGGCATGTCGGATCTGCGCGCCTTCTTCGAGGCCGACGCGCGCTGGCTGACGCATTACGGCTTTCGGCCGCTGGATTTCCCGACGCTGGCGGGGGGATTGAGCGGGTGAGGTTTCGAGGCGGGCGAGGCATGGAGAGGCGAAGATGATGACCGAGGCCATGCGACATGCGATCGACGATGCGCTGCGCCGCGCTCTCGGTCCTGCGCGTTTCGACCATGTCGACGTCCGGGAGGATTACGATCATGCGGATGAGCCGGCCTTGTTTCTCGATATTGTGACGAAGACAGGGGCCGACGATTTGAGCGCACGGGAATCGATCGAGACGCAAATGGCTGTCAGCAACGCGCTGTTGGCGCTGGGCGACACGCGCTTTCCCTATCTGAGCTTCAAATTCCCCGGCGACGAATATGCTGTCGACGATATTCGCGCGCCCGATGCGAAGCCTTCTGCGGCGCATTGATGATCGATGATCTGCTCGACATCGCGCATGATCTCGCCCAGCGCGAGAAGGGCAAGCCGAGGCAAGCGTCGTTGCGGCGCGCCGCTTCGACCGCCTATTACGCCGTTTTCCACGCGCTCGCCGATCTCTGCGCCGACGAGCTCGTAGGGTGGAAAAAGCCGTGGAATATTTTCAGTCCGGTCTATCGTTCCCTGGATCACAACGAAGCCCGCCGCCTGTTCGAACGGGCGCGGACTTCGAGGTCCTATGGCGCGGAGGTCGAAAAAATCGGCTCGTCGTTCTTGCGCCTTCAACAGGCGCGCGAAGAGGCGGATTATGATCCGGAACCCTTCCGCTATGGACGCGACGATACGCGCAAATTGGTCGAGGAGGCGCGGGAGACCGTCGCCGCCATAAGATCGCTCGAGGCGGAAACGAGATTGCTGCTCGCCGCCCATCTCGTGACGAAGCGGCGTCGAAACGCCATCGCCGACGCCGGCAGGAACTGACCCCGCATGAAACTCACACTCTCCTGGCTGAAAGACCATCTCGAGACGAGCGCCTCGCTCGAGGAGGTCGTCGAAACATTGACCCGCATCGGCCTCGAGGTCGAGCATCTGCATGATCCCGCCGCGCAGCTGAAAGATTTCGTCATCGCCCATGTGATCGAGGCGAAGCCGCATCCCAACGCCGATCGCCTGCGCGTCTGCTCCGTCGATACGGGCGCGGGCGCGCCGGTGCAGGTCGTCTGCGGCGCGCCCAACGCCCGCACCGGCTTGAAAAGCGTCTTCTCCGCGCCGGGAACCTATATTCCCGGCAAGAAGATCACCCTCGGCAAGGGCGTCATTCGCGGCGTCGAATCGCTCGGCATGTTGTGCTCGGCGGCCGAGCTCGAGCTCTCGAACGAACATGACGGCGTCATCGAATTGCCCGAGGACGCGCCCATCGGCGCGCCTTACGCCAAATGGGCCGGGCTCGACGATCCGGTCATAGAGATCAATCTGACGCCCAACCGCTCCGACGCCGCCGGCGTCCACGGCATTGCGCGCGACCTCGCCGCCGCCGGCCTCGGGGCGCTGAAGACGCCGGCGATCGAGACGATCGCAGGCCGTTTCCCCAATCCGCACCGCGTCACGCTCGATTTCGCCGAGGACGACAAGCATCTCGCGCCGCTCTTCGCGCTGCGTCTCGTGCGCGGCGTCAAGAACGGGCCGAGCCCCGCCTGGCTGCAGGATCGTCTGCGCGCCATCGGCCTGCGCCCGATCAATGCGCTCGTCGACATCACCAATTATCTGACCTTCGACCGCGCGCGTCCGCTTCACGTCTTCGACGCGAAGAAGGTGGCGGGCGACCTCACCGTGCGCCGCGCCCGCGACGGCGAGGAGCTGCTCGCGCTCGACGGCAAGACCTATAAGCTCGATTCCGACATGGTCGTCATCGCCGACGACAAGGGCCCCGAATCGCTCGCCGGCGTGATGGGCGGCGAGCATTCCGGCTGCTCCGACGAGACGACCGAGGTGCTGATCGAGACGGCGCTGTGGGACCCGGCCAATATCGCCCACACGGGCCGCAAGCTCGGCATTTCCACCGATGCGCGCTATCGTTTCGAGCGCGGCGTCGATCCGGCTTTCGCCCTGCCCGGCCTCGAGCTGGCGACGCGGCTGGTGCTGGAATTCTGCGGCGGCGAAGCGTCGGATGTCGTCGTCGCCGGCTCCGCGGAGACGCAGACGCGCGAGCTGTGCTTCCCTTGGAGCGAGACGAAGCGCCTCACCGGCCTCGACGTCTCGCGCGAGGAGCAGGCGACGATCCTCGCGCGCCTCGGCTTCACTGTCGGAGCAGCGGGAGACGAAGCGCAGGTCGGCGTCCCGACATGGCGCCCGGACATAGAGGGCAAGGCCGATCTCGTCGAGGAGATCGCCCGCATCGCCGGTTTCGACGCCATCGCCGCCGCGCCGCTGCCGCGCGATGAGGGCGTCACCGAGCCGGTTCTCACTCTGTTGCAGAAGCGAACGCGGGCGGCGCGGCGCGCGCTCGCCGCGCGCGGGCTGGTGGAGGCCGTCACCTGGTCCTTCGTGTCCAAGGAGCAGGCGCAGGCCTTCGGCGGCGGCGGCGCCGATCTCGCGCTCGCCAATCCGATCGCCGCCGAGCTCTCCGACATGCGCCCGAGCCTGCTTCCCGGCCTGGTGACAGCCGCCGGCCGCAACGCCGCGCGCGGCTTTCCCGATGTCGCGCTGTTCGAGGTCGGGCAGATCTTCCAGAGCGAGGATGAGAAGGGCCAGAAGATCGCCGCCGCCGGCCTTCGCCGCGGCCTCGCTCTGCCCGCCGGCGCCGGCCGGCATTGGTCGGCGAAGGAGCGCGCGGTGAGCGTCTTCGACGTCAAGGCCGATGCGCTCGCGCTGTTGCAGACGCTCGGCGTCGCCGCCGGCGGCTTGCAGATCGTCGCCGGCGGCCCCGCCTGGCTCCATCCCGGCCGCTCGGGAACGCTGCAATTCGGCCCCAAGGCGATCATCGGCCATTTCGGCGAATTGCATCCGCGCGCGCTGCAGGCGCTCGACGTCGAAGGGCCGATCGCGGCTTTCGAGATCATTCTCGACGCGCTTCCGGCTCCGAAAGCGAAACCGACCAAGGCCAAGCCGAAATTGGAGCTCTCCGATCTCCAGCCGGTCTCGCGCGACTTCGCCTTTCTGCTGGACCGCGCCCAGCCGGCCGGCGATCTCATCCGCGCCGTGCAGGGCGCCGATCGCACGCTCATCGCCGATGTCACCGTCTTCGACGTCTATGAGGGGCAAGGCGTGCCGGAGGGCAAGAAGTCGGTCGGCGTCGCCGTGCTGTTGCAGCCGCGCGACAAAACGCTCACCGAAGCGGAGCTCGAGGCGGTCGCCCATAAAATCGTCACAGAGGCGGGCAAGAAAACCGGGGCCCAGTTGAGAGGATGACGATGCTTCGTGAGGTTTCGCTCGTTCTCATCGCCTGCTTCGCCACAGGCTTCGCGGCGGCCGAGCCGCGCAGCATCGGCGATTGCGAGCGTATCCAGGCGGCGGACGCCTATAATCGCTGTCTCGCCTCCTTCGGCCCGGCCGCCCATGCGCGCAACGCGCGCTCCTCGCTCTCCTTCGCTCCGGCCGAGCCGATCGTCTCGCATGGCGGCGAGCGCGCCGGCCCCTTCGCCGAGCGCGGCCGGCGCGGGCGCCCGCGCATGACCTTCACGCCCGGGAGCCGCTGACGCCGGCGCGGCGACACAGAGGGAGGAGCGACCTATGGCTCGAAGCCCCTCGACCGACAGTCTCGCCCGGCGCGATTTTCTGAACGGGCTGCTGATCGCCGCCAGCGGCGGCGTCTTGCGCAGCGTTCCGGCGCAGGCGCTCGCTTCCGGTTCCTGCGACGGGCCGATCGGCCTCGATCCGCGTGCGCTGCGCGGCGGCAATCTTCCTTCGACCTTCGCCGTCTCGCATTGGCTGCGCGACGGGCGGCTGCGCTTTGAGAAAAACTCCGCGTCGCTCGCGCCGGGCTGCGATGACCTCGCCGGGACGTTCCCCATTGTCGACGAAAGCGGCGGGTTCGACGCCATCGTCATCGGCGGCGGCCTCGCCGGACTTTCCGCCGCCTATCATCTGCTGCGCGAGCGGCCGCGGGCCCGCTTGCTGATCCTCGAGGCCGGCCCTGTGGCGGGCGGCAACGCCGGACGCGACGAGGGCGCGCCGCTTCCCGGCCCCGCCTCCACCGCGGGCGCCTATGGCGTCGCCCCTTCCGCCGACTGGCTCTCCCGATTTTATCGGGCGATCGGCGTCGACTGGCTGGCGCAGAGCATCCCCGCCCCCGAAATCAGCTATTATTTCGACGAATATGCGCCGGGCGCCGCCGCCGGCCGCCGCGGCTGGAACATCGATACATTCGAGAGCGGCCTGGAGCGCCTCCCTTATGAGCCGCGCATCGTCGCCGATCTGCTGCGCGCGCGCGAGACCATCCGCGCGCTCGGCGCGAAAGGCCTCGCCGATCCCGCCGAAGAGAGCGATCCGGCTCTCGACGAGCTCACGACCGTCAGCTTGAAGCACTATCTCGAGACGGAGCTGCGCTGCGATCCGATCGTCTCATTGTTTTTCGACTCCTACACGCTCACCGCCTTTGGCGGGACTGCCGCTCAGGTGAACGCCCATAGCGCGATCTCCTTCCTGTCGGGAGAATTCACGCGCGGCGCGACATTCACCTATGCCGGCGGCGCGTCGGAGATCGCGCGCCGCGCGCTGCGCTTTCTGGCGCAGAGCGAGACGCCGCCGCGCCTGGTGACGAATGCGAC
Organism: Methylosinus sp. Ce-a6; assembly: GCF_009811655.1. Taxonomy (GTDB): domain Bacteria; phylum Pseudomonadota; class Alphaproteobacteria; order Rhizobiales; family Beijerinckiaceae; genus Methylosinus. The sequence continues at coordinate 83,786 of NZ_BGJX01000018.1, forward strand.
GGCGCTGCGGATCGATCCACAGTCGTCTGCGGCGCGCGCGGGCGCGAGCGTCGTCTATTTCCAGGACGGCGGCTTTCGCCGCCTTTTCGCGAAGCGGATCATTCTCGCCGCCCCGGCGCAGAGCGCGCGCCATCTCGTCGCGCATTTCTCCGACGCCGCGCGCAAGGAGGCCTGGAGCCGATTCCATGCGGCGCCCATCGTCACCGCCAATGTGGCGCTGCGCCGCGCGGCGCCTCTCGTGGAGCTCGGCTTGGGCTATAGCCAGAGCTGGTGGGGCGGGCGGCATTTCGTCAATTACATCGTCGCCGATTGGATAGGCGCGAGGCGCGCCGATCGCGAGCGACGGGCGACGCTCACCTTCTATGGCGGCTGCGACGCCCCGCTCGAAGCGCTCGGCGAAGCGCGCATGAAGCTCCTGCACACGCCCTTCTCCGATTACGAAGACTCGATCCGCAGCGATCTCGCGCGGCTGATGCGCGGCGCCGATTTCGACTTCGATCGCGATGTCGACGCGCTGTTCCTCTATCGCTGGGGTCACAGCATGTTGCGGCCGCCGCCGAATTTCCTCTTCGGCTCCGCGCGCGACGCGCGAGGGCGGCTCGACCGCGCGCAATCGCCGCGCCGCATCGCCTGCGCGCCGCTGGGGCCGGTGGTTTTCGCGGGCCAGCATGTCGAAGGCGCCCCATCTATCGAGAGCGCGATCGGCTCCGGCCGCCGCGCCGCGCGAGAGGCGCTGGATAATCGCTGATAACAGGCGCACGATGGGCGTCTGCGCCATCATCGCGGCCGTCGCCTTCCTCGGCCGCGCGGCGCTGGGCGCCGAGCGGCGCGTCCCCGGGGCTCACCAGCGCAGCACCGCGCCGCCCCAGGTCATTCCGGCGCCGATCGCCATCATGGCGATCACATCGCCCTTCTTCAGCCGCCCGGCGCGATTGGCCTCGTCCAGGGTGATCGGCATGGAGGCGCTCGACGTGTTGCCGAAGCGGGCGAGGTTCATCCAGCATTTCTCCAGAGGCACGCCGAGCGTCGCCAGCGCCGCCTCTATGATGCGGATGTTGGCCTGATGGGCGATCACATGATCGACGTGCTTCGCCTCGAGGCCGGCCATCGCCAACGCCTCGGAGACGATCTCCGGCAAAAGGCGCAGCGCGACCTTATAGACCTCGCGCCCGCGCATCTTGATCTTATGCGCCTCGCCCGGCGTCGGCCCGTCCTGGCGCGGATCATAGGGGCGCGGAATGCCGAGAATGCCGGTCATGGTCCCGTCGGTGCGCAGGCTCGTCGAGAGCAGGCCGCGGTCCTCCTCCTCGCCCGGACCCAGCACCATGGCGCCGGCGGCGTCGCCGAACAGCACGCAAGTCTCGCGATTGGTCCAGTCGACGACGCGGCTCAGCGTCTCCGCCCCGACGATGAGCGCGCGGCGGATCTTGCCGGTCTTGATGAACTGATCGGCGATGGAGAGCGCATAGAGCGAGCCGGCGCAGGCGGCGGAGACATCGAAGGCGAAGGCGTTCTCCGCGCCGATCTTGGCCTGCAGAAAGGCGGCGCAGGCGGGCGTCTGCGCGTCGCCGGTGACCGTCGCGACAATGATGAGATCGAGCTCGCGCGGATCGACCCCTGCGAGCTCCAGAGCCTCGCGGGAGGCGGCGGCCGCCATATCGGAGGTGGATTCGCCGGGCGCGGCGATGCGCCGCTCCTCTATGCCGGTGCGGCTGACGATCCAGGCGCCATTGGTCGCGACCATTTTCTCGAGGTCGGCATTGGTCAGGACCCGCGCAGGGGCGTAGGATCCGGTTCCGAGTATGACAGTTCTGAGCAACGGCGTTCGGCCTCTTTCTTTTAAGATCCGGCGGCCGGCGCGAGCCGCCGCGGACACCTCATGCCTAGCAGGGATCGGCGAGGCGCGAACCTTAAAATTCTGTAATCCCCAGGCCGAGCTCACGTTTCGGACCGCGCGCGGGGCGATTGCCACGGCGCGCGCGCCATGGCAAGCCTTTCGCCCATGCAGAACGCGCCTATGCAGAACGCCTCCGCCGACCCGACCGCGCCCGCCAGAGAGGCGCCGCGCGTCTCCTTCGTCTCGCTCGGATGCCCCAAGGCGCTCGTCGACAGCGAGCGCATCCTCACGCGCCTGCGCGCCGAGGGCTATGAGCTTTCGCGCACCCATGCCGGGGCCGATGTCGTCGTCGTCAACACCTGCGGCTTTCTGGACAGCGCCAAGGCCGAATCGCTCGAGGCGATCGGCGCGGCGCTGAAGGAGAACGGCAAGGTCGTCGTCACCGGCTGCATGGGCGCCGAGCCGCAGGCGATCACCGAGCGTTTCCCCGATGTTCTGGCGATCACCGGCCCGCAGGCCTATGAGAGCGTCGTCGAGGCCGTCCACGCCGCCGCCGCGCCGAGCCACGACCCCTTCCTCGATCTCGTGCCGGAACAGGGCGTCAAGCTCACGCCGCGCCACTACGCCTATCTCAAAATTTCGGAAGGCTGCGACAATAGCTGCTCCTTCTGCATCATCCCGCATCTGCGCGGCTCGCTGGCCTCGCGCCCGGCTGCGGAGGTGCTGCGCGAGGCCGAGCGGCTGGTGAAGGCGGGCGTCAAGGAGCTCCTGGTCATCTCGCAGGATACGAGCGCCTATGGCCGCGATCTGCGCTACGCCGAAAGCCAGTGGGGCGACCGCGCTGTGCGCGCGCGCTTCCTCGATCTTGCCCGCGAGCTCGGCTCGCTCGGCGCCTGGGTGCGGCTGCATTACGTCTATCCCTATCCGCATGTGGACGAGGTCGTCGAGCTGATGGCCGAGAACAAGGTTCTGCCCTATCTCGACATTCCCTTCCAGCACGCCGCGCCTTCCGTGCTGAGGGCGATGAAGCGCCCGGCCAATGAGGAAAAGACGCTGGAGCGCATCAAATCCTGGCGGCGCGCCTGTCCAGATCTCGCGCTGCGCTCCACCTTCATCGTCGGCTTTCCCGGCGAGACGGAGGAGGATTTCTCCTATCTGCTCGACTGGCTGGAGGAGGCGGAGATCGACCGCGCCGGCGCCTTCCGCTACGAGCCGGTGGCCGGCGCTCCGGCCAATGATCTGCCGCTGGCCGCGATCGCCCCCGAGGTGAAGGAGGCGCGCTGGAAACGCTTCATGGAGCGCCAGCAGAAGGTGAGCGCGCGCCTGCTGAAACGCAAAATCGGCAAGCGGCTTCAGGTGCTGATCGACGAGCCGGGAGGCGGCGCGACGGGGAGCCTCGCGCGCGGACGCAGCAAGGCGGACGCGCCGCAGATCGACGGAACCGTGCACATCGCCTCGCGCCGCCCGCTGCGCGCCGGCGAGATCGTCACCGTGAAGGTCGACCGCGCCGACGCCTATGATCTCTACGGCGCGGCGGTGTGATAGTATGAGCGGAGCCTCGCCATTCGACTCCTTCTCCCACCTGCGGGAGAATGTGGCCCGGCCATAGGGCGTCCGAAAGGACGCCCGTCGCAAGCGTCGGGCTTATGGCGAGGTCGGATGAGGGCTCCGCCCGCGACCGCGAAGAATGTCGTTCGGCGAAGGCGTCCGAGAACCGCAGCCGCCCTCATCCGACCCGGCTTCGCCGGGCCACCTTCTCCCACGAGTGGGAGAAGGAATCGCGCACCAAGCGGATTGGAAAACGACGATAGGAGAGGAGCGCCGCCCATGACCGAGGAACCCCCGAAGGACCGCATTCCCCGTCTGCTGGCCAGCCGTCAGCTGATATTCTTCACGGCGATCGTTCTCGCCATGTGGGTGTTCGTCACCTTCTTCTTCCGCAATCCTTACCAGCAGGCCGTCGAGTTCGGCTATTATGACAGGCACCCTTATGACGAAGGGACCGTCTGGACCTATGTGCTGATCGTCGTCCCGATGATCGGCCTGGGAGCGGCCCTGCTGTGGTGGCAGCGTCGCGGCGTCCGCAAATAGAGCATGTTCCCGAAAACTGCGTCGCGGTTTTCGGAAGAGAACATGCGAGCTCAGGTGGTTTTTCAGGCGCGGCCGGCGGCGCTGCGCAGAGCCGTCGAGGATTGCGCGACGCGCGGGGCGTGCAGATAGACGAAAGCCGGCGGCCTCGCCTCGGCGAGCAGCGGCGCCGCGCTCTCCGGCAGGCGCGCGCGCCAAAAATGTTGCGCCGCCTTGGCGGAACCCGCCCGAAGCGTCGCGCCGGGCCGATCCACGATCGCGATCGGCGTCGTGCGCGCGATCTCCTCCCAATCGCGCCAATGGTGGAATTGCAGCAGATTATCGGCGCCCATGATCCAGACGAAGCGAACGTTCGAACAACGCCGATGCAGGAAGCGCAGCGTATCCGCGGTGTAGCGCGCGCCGATCTCCGCCTCCACGCCGGTGACGACGATGCGCGGATCGCAGGCGATTTTTCGCGCGGCGGCGATGCGCTGTTCGAGCGACGGCAGGCCGGCGGTCCGCTTCAGCGGATTGCCGGGCGTCGCCAGCCACCAGAGCCGATCCAATCGGAGCCTCTGCAAGGCGATTTGGGAAACGTGCCGGTGCCCTTCATGCGGCGGATCGAATGAGCCGCCGAAGATGCCGATGCGCATCCCCGGCGCATGAGGCGGCAGGCGGATCATAGCGAAATCGTCGAAGGTTCGCGCTTCCTTCTCCCGTTTACGGGAGAAGGTGGCCCGACGCAGTCGGGTCGGATGAGGGCCGCCGCGGTCGTCCCCATGCGATCCGAATTGGCCCCGACGATTGCTGTGGTCGCGAGGCCCCTCATCCGACCTCGCTTCGCGAGGCCGCCTTCTCCCGCGAGCGGGAGAAGGGATCGCGCACGACGATTTCGCGCGCTCATCCCCTGACCTGCCCGGCGCCATGCACGCGATATTTGAACGAGGTGAGCTGCTCGACGCCCACCGGCCCGCGGGCGTGCATGCGGCCCGTCGCTATGCCGATCTCGGCGCCGAAGCCGAATTCGCCGCCATCGGCGAATTGCGTCGAGGCGTTGTGCAGCACGATCGCCGAATCGACCTCCGCCATGAAACGCCGCGCCGCAATGTCGTCCTTCGTGACGATGCAATCGGTGTGATGCGAGCCATAGGTCTCGATATGCGCGATCGCCGCGTCGAGCCCGTCGACGACGCGGGCGGCGATGATGGCGTCGAGATATTCGGCGCGCCAATCCTCTTCCGTCGCGGGCAGCACGCGCGCGTCCGCCGCCTGCGTCGCCGCGTCGCCGCGCACCTCGCAGCCGGCGTCGAGCAGCATTTTCACCAGCGGCGAAAGATGCGTCGCCGCGCAGGCGCGATCGACGAGCAGCGTCTCGGCGGCGCCGCAGACGCCGGTGCGGCGCAGCTTGGCGTTCAGCAATATGCGCTTCGCCATGTCGAGATCGGCCTGCGCATGGACGAAGACATGCACAATGCCCTCGAGATGGGCGAAGACCGGCACGCGCGCCTCGTGCTGCACCCGCGCGACGAGGCTCTTGCCGCCGCGCGGCACGATGACGTCCACATTGCCGTCGAGCCCGGCGAGCATGGCTCCGACGGCGGCGCGATCGGCGACGGGCACGAGCGAGATCGCCGCCTCCGGCAGGCCCGCGGCGGCGAGGCCGGCGACGAGACATTGGTGAACCACGCGCGAGGAGCGCAGGCTCTCGGAGCCGCCGCGCAGAATGGCGGCGTTGCCGGCCTTGAGACAGAGTCCGCCGGCGTCGGCGGTGACATTGGGCCGGCTCTCATAAATGACGCCGATGACGCCGAGCGGCGTCGCGACGCGCTCGATGAGGAGGCCGTTCGGCCGCTCGAAGGCGGCGAGCAGGCGGCCGACGGGATCGGGCAGATCGGCGATCTCCTCGAGACCGCGGGCCATCGCCTCGACGCGCGACGGATCGAGCGTCAGCCGATCGAGAAAGGAGGCGGCGGTTCCGCGGCTTTGCGCCTCCGCCACATCGAGCGCATTGGCGGAGAGGAGCTCGCCCGCGCGTCGGCGCAGCTCGGCCGCCGCCGCGCGCAGCGCCTCGTTCTTCGTCTTCGCCGGGGCGAGCGCCACCGCTCGCGCCGCCAGCCTCGCATTACGGCCGAGCTCGGCCATCAGCTCGCCTATGTCCTGCTCGCTCGTCGGCGCCGCTTCCGCTCTCGCCATCTCGTCTCGCCCTCGCCTTCCGCCTCGATCCGCTACCATGAAACCCGCCGCCGCCGAAAGCCGCCGGGCCGAAGGGCTTGCCAGGCGACCGCCCTTTCTGTAATCCGCGAGGGCGTAGGCCCGGGCTTTGGCGGCGTCGCCGATGGCGCAGCTCTCTGCCGAGGCGGCGCTTTTCGACCGGCCGATGCATTCTTCGGGCGTATGCGGCGAGAAACGGCTGGGGCAGGGGTCTCGGCGCGCGGCTGCGCCCCTCGACCCGCTCCGCCGCAATGAGGTTCTTCTATGACGAAACGCGCATTGTTGACGGGCGTCACCGGGCAGGACGGGGCCTATCTCGCACAGCTTCTGCTCGGCGAGG
>NZ_BGJX01000019.1 GCF_009811655.1 Methylosinus sp. Ce-a6
GGGATCACGGAACGGCTCTCGCTCTCCCTATGGACGGGAGAGAAACGCCGGTCCGGCGACGCGCCGCCTGTCCAGGGACGGGGGTCGCCGTCCCGGATGGAGCCGGCCCCCGCCCGCGTTCCACGACCCGAGGAACGCGCCCTTGCGTCGGCGGGAGCGAAGGTGAAGATAGGAATATTTTCATGACGCGTCAAGGGCCCGACAGTGAGATTCGGCTTCTGACCCAGAGCGGTCATTCACTGAGGTCTCCGTCTTCACTGAGAATAACGCTCGACTTTCGCACCTATCTTTTGCACGCAGTAACCGATTGGAAATTCAGGGGCGCGCCAGAAAAAGGCGGAAGGCCGTTCGGCCTTCCGCCTCGAGAATCAGTTCTTGGGACTCATGCTGGCGCACGACGAAGACGCCCCTTCAAGCGCAGGCCGTCACGCATATTGAGGGCAAGCAGTGTGATGTTCGTCGCACCGGCAAGGAGTTCGAACGCCTGCACCGCATAAAACGCCGTGTCGAATTCGCCTGCGCGCGCCTTGGAGGCGAGAAAAAGTGCGGCGGGAATGAGCACAAGGAGGCCGTTAGCGGCGATGAACGGCATGCGTTTGAGCTTCGCGCCGATCACACCGGCGCGGCTTCCTTTCGACAGCACGAAGCCTGTGCCGCCGGTCGTCATCAGCGCCGGAATGAGCACAAAAAATCCCCATGGGATGGAGGTCTTGACGCTGACGACAATCGCCTCGGAGCCAAAGAGTTCGGCAAAGAGCGTCGAAAGCCAAAAGGTCAAAATCGTCAGCAATGCGACTGCGCCTGCGACGGGATGAACCATCTTGAGCATAGCTTCCCCCCTTTGAAGCGCGACCGTCAGGCGACGCAGATATCTGGCACCGCGACCTTTTGGAAAAGGTGCGGGGATGCGACGGCGGACGAAGGATAGGCCGAGAGCTTCGCTTGGAAGTCGGGGTTGGAAAATGCAGCGCGGAATGCAGCGTTCGATTCCCAAACGGCATAATTCAAATAGGTCGGACTCTCGCCAAGAGCGCGATGCAACTGGGTCGAGATGAAGCCCGGCTGACGTTTCATAAACGCCGCATCATCCTGCCAGATTTTGAGGAAACCGGGTTCGTCAGCCTTATCGAACGTGAAGATGTTCACCAGAACGACCGGACCGGTTTCGATTCCGAGCTGACGCTCAATCGGGAAGCTTGGGTCGAGAGGACGCAACAGCGACATGACGGCTCCATTCATTTGAATGGTCAGTGCCGATATGGCACCATGATGTCATATCTACATTGACACTATGATGTCAATATCTAACTATGGTGCGAAATGCCCCAACCGAAACGAACGCCCGGCGGTGATGCTGTGACCGACCTCGTTCTCGACCTTTTCAGGCTGAACAATCAGCTTTTGTCCGCAGGGGATCGGCTGGTCGCGCCGCTCGGACTAACGAGTGCGCGCTGGCAAATCCTCGGCGCGATTGTCTCCGCCGATTACCCGCAGCCCGTCGCGTGGCTTGCCCGAAACCTCGGCGCGCATCGCCAAAACGTGCAGCGCATCATCAACGACCTCGCCAAGGAAGGCTTAGTCGGTTTTGAAGCCAACCCGCATCACCGAAAGGCGCAGCTTGTTGTCCTGACAAAAAAGGGAAAGCAGACCTTCGACGAGGCGATGCGCGTTCAGGCTCCTTGGAGCAACAGTCTTGCGGAGGGCCTGGCGGTCAAAGACATCGAGACCGCTCACCGGGTGATGTTAGCACTGCGCCAGAATTTGAATGCAAAGGATGATGCCGACGAGAGCGACTAAATCGAAACGTAGCGTCCTGCCTGCCCCTTCGCATAAGCTCCAATATGGAACCAGGCGAACGTCCCCTCCCGGCGCTCAGCCGCCATCCAACTTCTTCACGACGTCAGCCCGCGCTCGCAGACAAGTCTTGCCCGAACAGGATGCGATGGCCGTCGATGGTCGTGACGACGATCTCGCGCATCCCATAGGGACGATCGGCCGGCGGCGTGCAAACCGCGCCGCGCGCGCCGAGCTCGGCGTGGATCGCATCGACATCGTTCACGCCGATATAGCCGAACAAGCTATGGGAGCCGAGCGCCGCCCGCGGCATGTCGGTCGGACAATGACCCAACATGACTCGCACGCCGTCACGCTGGACCAGTCTCCAATCCGTGGCCTCCGCCCAGAGCAGGTCGAAGCCGAGCACATCGCGGAAATAGGCGGCGCTCTTTTCGAGGTCGGGGACAGCGAGCACAAAGGCCCATGAAGCGATCTTCGTAGGCATGAAATCACCTTTCGAGTATTGTTTTTTCGATACTTTTTCGGCTCCGCCGCTATCATGACAGCGAAACGGCGATCCGTCATGATTTCAAACGGAGACATCATCCGCCGGCTCCGGCGCGTCGGCGTCGGAGAAGAGGACGTATCGATTGCGGCCGCTCTCCTTGGCGCGATAGAGCGCGTGGTCGGCGCGCGCCAGCATCGCATCCGGCCCCTCGATCTCGGCGGCGAACAAGGCGACGCCGACGCTGACCGTGGCGCGCAGCTCGCCGCCGGGGAGAGCATAGGGAGCCGCCGAGAAGGCGCAGATTTTCGAGGCCATGGCGGCGGCGCTGGCGGCGTCGCGCGCCTTGGATTGGAGAATGGCGAATTCGTCGCCGCCGAGGCGCGCGACGACGTCGCCGGCGCGACAACGCTCCTTGAGCCGCTGGGCGAGCGATTCGAGCAGGCTGTCGCCGCTCGCATGGCCCAGCCGGTCGTTGACGTCCTTGAAGCGGTCCACATCGATGTAGAGCAGCGCGAAAGGCTCGCCGCCGGCCCTGGCGGTCGAGAAGGCGCGCAGGAGCGCGTCGATGAAGCTGCGGCGATTGGCGAGGCCGGTCAATGCGTCCGTCTGCGCGAGGAGCGCGATCTTGTCGGCGATCTCCTTGCGCTCGGTCACGTCGAGCGCCACGCCCTCGATCAATTGCGATCGGCCGGAGCCGTCGCGCGCGGCGTAGCGGGCGTCGAGCCATCTATATTCGCCGTCGCGCCGTCGAAAGCGGAATTCGACCATGCCATTGCGGCCGCCATTCGCCGCCGCCCGCGCCAAGGAGGCGCCGACCTTCTCGAGATCGTCCGGATGAACGCAATCGGCGAGCTTGCTCGCGGGATCGGTCAGCTCCCAGGGATCATAGCCGAACAGCGCGATATTGTGGGATACATAGACGAGGCGCGGCGCGCGGCCGTCCATGCGCAGACGGAACAGGAGAGTTGGACTGCGCTCGACCACTTCATTGGCGTCGCGGAGCCGATCGATATAGCGCTGACGCGAGATCGAGCCGCTGATGATGTCCCCGACAATTCGCAAGGCGTCGATTTCCGCGGCCTTCCAGAGACGCTCCGTCCGGCAATCCTCGATCTCGATCCATCCCCATGCGGAGTCGTCGACGACGATGGGCGCGAACAGGACCGAGCGCACGCCGGCTCGCTCGAAGAAATCCTTGGCCGGCCCCGGACCGAGCATTCGCGTCGCCGCCGTCACCGGCCGGCGCTCTCTCAGAGCGGCGAGCAGCGGATCGGACAGAAATGCGTTGCGAACCTTGGCGGCTTCGACCGTATCCGAGGCGAGCGCAGAGCCGGGCCTCCGCCAGAGATGGAGAGGGGAAGGGGGGCCCGTCAACTCCGATCCGGACTCGAAGACGAGAATGCGATCGGCGGCGATCGCCTCGCCGACCGACTCCAGAAGGTCCGGGACAGCCGTCGCGCCGGGGGCCGCCCTGGTCAGCTCGGTGGCCGCGGTCGAGACCGCATGCAGCAGCGCGTTGCGCTGGTGGAGCGCCGCCGACAGCGCCTCCTGCAGAAGCGTGCGCCGCGACACCGAAACGAGCCATCCGTTTCCGCGCAGGCCCAGAACGACCAGAGCGACGGTGAATGCCGAGAGCAGCGCGCCCATCGCCGTGGAAGTCGGCTCCGGCCGCGCGAAGAGGGCGAAGATCGCGGGCGCGACATTCGGCGCGATGAAGCCGAACATCGCCGGCAGATAGGACGAATTGGTCATGACGGCGCCGGCCGCCATGCCGCCCGCCGTAAAAACCAGAAAGGCTTGGTAGCTCGTGTCGGAGGTCAGCCACAGGGCCGAGGACGCGGCTCCCCACAGGGCGCCCGTGACGGCGGAGCCGAGCGTCCAGACCGACAGAAAGCGCCGCACCTCGTCCGGGGAAGCCTCGAGAGCGCGAAAGGAGCGGGCGTGAGCGATGCGCGCCGCCACTATGACGACGAAGGCGCAGAGCCAGCCGGCGATCAGCGCGTCGGGATAGAATTGATGGAAAACGCCCGCGACGATCGCCGCGTTGGTCGCGTTGAAGACGAGAACGAAGCGCCCCTCGGCGAGCATCTGCGCCTGATCCGCGCGGATCGAGGCGCCGAGCGTCTCCAGGTCGATGACATCCTGCTCCTCGGAAAGCGAATCGCGCTTTCTGCCATGCATAATCCAAACTCCGACGCGCCGCCGAGCAAACCCGATTTTCGCGAAAATGTCCCGAAAAGCCTCGCGGCCGCCGCAGAACATCTCTCTCTCGTGAGGGCGTTATCGCCCGAATGTAGCGCGCTCGCGGCCAGCGGCTCGGCCGCGTCGAGCCGGCGTGTCGCCGGCAGCTTCGCATTCGCCGCGACGCGCGAAGAATGTCTCGGATCGGGCTCCTCCGATCAGGCGCGCGACGACGGCGGATGCGCCTTTTCCGCGTGTTCGAGAAAGGAGCTCAATGGTCGCGGCGGGCTGATGACGAAGCCCTGGATTTCGTCGCAGCCGAATTGGCGCAGCATTCGCAGCTGCGCGTCCGTTTCGACGCCCTCCGCCGTCGTCGCCAAGCCGAGATCCCGCGCGAGGCCGACGATCGTCTTCACGATCGTCGCGGCGCGGGGACGGGTCTGCGCGTCCCGGATCAGCGGGCGGCTGATTTTGACGCGATCGACCGGGAAAGCATAAAGATGGGCGAGCGCCGCGCCGCCCGCGCCGAAATCGTCCAACGCGACGGAGACGCCGAGCGCGCGGATCTGCGACAGACAGTCGAGTGTTTCTGTGTCGGCCGCGAGCTCTGCCGATCCTCCGACCTCTATCTCGATCCGTGCGGGGCTCAGACCGGCCGCGGCGATGGCCTCGGCGAGACGGCCCGCGAAGCCGCTCCTCTCCAATTGAGCCTGCGACACATTGACGCCGACGCGCGTGTCCGGCGGCAGAGCGGCCGCGGAGGCGCAGGCCTCGTTCACGATCCAATCGCCGATCTCGTATAAAAGTCCCGCCTTGGCGGCGACGGGGAAAAAGTCCTCGGGCGCGCGCAGGCCGTCGCGCGGATGCCGCCATCGCAGCAGCGCCTCATAGCCGCAGACGCGCGTGATGTCGAGCGCGACGATCGGCTGGAAATGGAGCTCGAATTCGCCGCTGGCGACGGCCTGCCTCAAATCCTGCCAAATTCGCCGATTGGCCGCGACCCGCGACTCGATTTTCGGATCGAAGAAGCGGAAGTGGCCGCGGCCGCTCGATTTGGCGTCGTACAAAGCGAAATCCGCCTTTCGCATCAGCGTTCGCAGATCGTGGCCGTCGTCCGGCGCGCGCGCGATCCCGACGCTGACGCCGACCGTCGCCATCGCCTCCTCGAGGTCGAATGGCGCGGCCATCGCCTCCATGAGCCGCATGGCGAAGCCGCGGACATCCGCGGGGGAGGCGGCGTTAGATCGAACCACTGCGAATTCGTCGCCGCCGATCCGGGCGATGATATCTCCCTCGTTCAAAATCGAGGAAATGCGCTCGGCGACGGATCTGAGCAGAATATCGCCGGCCCGATGCCCGAGCGTGTCGTTGATCTCCTTGAAGTTGTCGAGGTCGATGCCGTAAATCGCGGCTCCGAATCCGTTCGCGATCGCGGCGGCGATCGCCGCCTCGCCGCATTGCTCCATGGAGGCGCGATTGGCGACGCCGGTGACGGCGTCGAAATAGGCGAGCCGTCGAATGCGCTGGTCGCGCTCCTCCTGCTCGAGCGCGATGGCGCACAGATGCACGCAGGTCGAGGCGATCGTACGGTCGAGCGCGCCGGCTTCGCGCCGCGAGCGATAATAGATGGCGAATGTGCCGATCACGCGACCATCCGAGCCGCGAATGGGCGAGCGCCAGCATGCGGGCAGCCCGAGCGGGAGCGCCCTTGCTCTGAACTCGACCCAATGCGGGTCGTTTTCGATGTCGTTGACTTCGACAGGCTCGCCGAAATCGGCTGCGAGTGACGCCGAATCTTCGTCGGCCAGGCTCGGGCCCGTCAGAGGATGCAGCCGGCCTTCGCGATCGACCGTCAGGATCGAGCAGATGACGCCGGGCGCGAGCTGTTCGGCTCGGCGGCAGAGCTCGTTCATCGTATCGAGCAATGGCTTGCCGCAGGCCAGGCTCTCCAGCACCTCGTGTTGGAGCGTCCGAAGTCCTCGCATCGTCGCGTTCGAGTAATTGTCACAGTCGAGTTCGAGCATCGACTTCGCCTTCGAAGAAAATCTTGTCCTTTTTCGTCGCGTCTCGACCATCGCTATGAGATTTAGGAGCGGGTCCTCGTCGAAAAGCCGTCAATCATGAGAGTTTCGGAAGTGAAATAAGGCGTCGGCGACCTCGGCGTGATCGCGCATCCGCTTCGACAACGCCGCATTATCGCATGTTCGCGTCCAGATGTGTAGCGCATCGGCTAAAGTCTAATGTTCGACCGTCTGGTCGAGACGAGTCCCGGTTTTTCGCGCTCGCATTCGCGCCGGGCCGGGCGGCGCGCGAGGCGCAAGGCGCAAGGCGCGAGGCGCAAGGCGCAAGGCGCAAGGCGCAAGGCTTGCCATAGTTACGTCGATGGCACAGTCTGACGCGTCCGCGGGCGGCGGCCGACCCCGGAAAAAAGGGGGGCGCCGTCACAAGAACGGCCCGCCAGATGGGAGAGAAACATGTCGTCGAAATTCGCCACCTTGGCTCTGGCCGTCCTGATATCGGCGCCTTTCGCCGCCGCTCCGGCGCGAGCGGTGGAGATCAGCCCCTTCTTCCCGCTGCCCAATTCCTTCGACGTCAACGGCAGCGCCAAGGATTCCCTGCTCGCGCAGCAGATTTCCTGGCTCGAAGACGGCATCGCCGCGATCGAAAAGGCCCGCGCCGCCGCCACCGCTCAGGACAAGATCGCCGAACTGGATGCGCAGCTCGCCGCGGCGACCAAGGAGCGCGACATTCTGAAGGGCGCCGCGGTCGGGCGCGAGGGGGAGCTCGCGCAGAAGAATCTCGTCGTCTCCAATCTCAACCGCTGGATCAATGCGCTGGCCCGCAAGGCGACCGAGCAGCTCAAGATCGCCATCCTCAAGGACGGGGCGGAGCGCGACGCGGCGGAGCGCCGGCATATCCAGCTCTCGCAGCAGGCCGACGATCTCGAGAAGCTCAAGCACGATCCGAGCTTCGAAGCCTGGGGCCGCTGAGGCGCGCCTCGAGGCTTTCTCGTCACGGAAGCGAAGGCGTTTCGCCGCCGCCGGACTGCAGCTCTCGGGAGAGGCGCTCGACGCGCGCCGAGGCGTCCTCGAGCGCCGCGGCGATTTTTTCCTCGAGAGCTGTCGCCGCGTCGCGCTGCTCCGCTTCCGTCTGTCGCAGCGCCGCGAGCTCCGCCTCCACCGCTTGGAGCTTGCGCAGCGCGACGGACGCCTCGTCGGCGAGGGTCAGCGCCGCCATGACGGTGATCCGCTGCTCGCCAATGTCGCCGAACCCCTCGCGCAACGACAAAATCTTGACCTCGACGAGCTTGGCGAGCTCGTCGAGATGCGCTTCCTCGCCGTCCTCGCAGGCCATGCGATAGGTCCGGCCTGCGATCGTCACCACCACATGCGCCATTCGTCGCCTCTAGAGCGCTTCCAGCCGAAGTGGACGCCGGTTCGGCGCTGGAAACGCGTCAAAACAAAAGCCTAGGAACTCTGCGTCCGGTCGTCGTCGCCGAGCACGGCCCGAATGCCGAGGCTCGTGCGGTCGAGACGCGTCAGCACCTCGTCGCGCGCCTTTTCCAGCGCGCTGTTCTGGGCGAGGGCGGCGTCGAGCTCGAGGCCGAGGCGGCTGCGGTCGTCCTGCATGACGGCGAGCTCTTCCTCGAGGTCGGCGTGCGACAGCTCCGCCTCGATGCGGCGCGTGACGGTCTCCTCCAGCCGCTCCAGCGCGACGGAGAGCCGCTGCAGCGCGTCATCGAGCCTGTTCGAGACTTGCGTCATATGGAAACCGGACCGATCGTGATTAGATTCGTCTTCTCCTAGCATGAATTGCGCAAATCCCAATCCGCGCGGACGACGCTGCGCTAGCGGCGACCGGCGGCCGCGTTGACAGGGGGGCGCGACCTGTTATCAAGCCGCTCATTCGAGCGGGCGCTCGCCGCCGGATCGGGCGACGAACCGGCGGCGAAATAGGCCGACTCCCGCCGGCGGGCGATATATGGGCCGCCGGAAGCCCGCCCGGGAGAGCAGACGAGAAGGGAGCACCGCTATGGCCGTGAGAGTGGCGATCAACGGATTCGGGCGCATTGGACGCAATATCCTTCGCTATATCGTCGAGAGCGGCCGCGCCGACCTCGAGGTGGTGACGATCAACGATCTCGGCTCCGTCGAGACCAACGCTCATCTGCTGCGCTATGATTCCGTGCATGGCCGCTTTCCGCGCGAGGTGAAGGTCGAGGGCGATTCGATCGACGTCGGTCATGGGCCGATCAAGGTCACGGCGATCAGGAATCCGGCCGAGCTGCCTTATAAGGAGCTCGGAATCGACATCGCGCTCGAATGCACGGGGCTGTTCACCGCGCGCGACAAGGCGAAAGCGCTGCTCGACGCCGGCGCGAAGCGCGTGCTCGTGTCCGCTCCCTCCGAGGGCGCCGACATCACCGTCGTCTATGGCGTCAATGAGGACAAGATCACCAAGGAGCATCTCGTCGTCTCCAACGCCTCCTGCACCACCAATTGCCTCGCCCCGGTCGCCAAGGTTCTGAACGAGGCGATCGGCATAGAGCGCGGCTTCATGACGACGATCCACTCTTATACGGGCGACCAGCCGACGCTGGACACGTTCCACAAGGATCTCTACCGCGCCCGCGCCGCGGCGCTCTCCATGATCCCGACCTCGACCGGCGCGGCCAAGGCGGTCGGCCTCGTGCTGCCGGAGCTGAAAGGCAAGCTCGACGGCGCCGCGATCCGCGTGCCGACGCCCAATGTCTCGGCCGTCGACCTCACATTCGTGGCGAAGCGCGCGACGACCAAGGAGGAGATCAACGCCGCCGTGATCGCCGCCGCCGAAGGCCCGTTGAAGGGCATTCTCGGCTACACCGACGACAAGAATGTCTCCATCGATTTCAACCACGATCCGCGCTCCTCGACCTTCCATCTCGATCAGACCAAGGTCATCGACGGAAGCTTCGTGCGCATCCTCTCCTGGTACGACAATGAATGGGGCTTCTCCGGCCGCATGACCGATGTCGCGGCGACGATCGGAAAATTGATTTGAAGGTGATGGAGATTCATGATGGGTGACGAGCGCGAACAACCGGAGAAGCACGAAGGAGTGGTGTCGATCTCGGCCGATGACGAACTCGTTCACATGGCGCAAACCATCGATCATGCCTTTCCGAATCTGAAGTGCCTGCGTTGTGGAAGTGAAAGCTTTTTCTTGGCGGGGCCTATAATCTATGTAACCCAGTTTCAGAAAGAGAAGCAGAAACACGACTTGGGTCATGGAGGCTTCGACATCAAAGTGTTCGATCTTGTTTGCCGACGTTGTGGCATGATCGAGCGACATGCCTGGAAAATTCTCGAAAATGCCGCCAAGCCGATCAAAGTGGACTGATATGATGGCCGACATAGTTCCTTTCGATTCGAACAGGTATAAATTAGGCGGCAGCGGAGATGGACCGGAGGATCCCATGCTCGAACAGCGAGTTGCGCGCCTCGAGTCCGACTTGTCGGAAGTCAAAGCGATGCTCAAGGACATCGGGAAAGAGCTGATCGAAATCAAGATCGGCGTCACTAAGCTCGATGGCAAGTTCGAAAAAATCGATGGCCGTTTCGTCGGCCTCGAAGGTAGGCTCGGAGGCCTAGACACGCGAATTTCTGGCCTCCCGGCCACATGGACGATTCTCGGCATCGTCTTCACCACCTGGGCGCTCGGCTCGGGAATTCTGATCTTCGCCATGAACTTCTTGAAGAGGTGACATGACCTCCTCCTTCAAAACGCTCGACTCCGCAGACCTCGAAGGAAAGCGCGTCCTGTTGCGCGTGGACCTCAATGTGCCGACCGAGAATGGCGTCGTCACCGACAAGACACGCATCGAGCGCGTTCTGCCGACGATCGAGGATATTTCGAAGAAGGGCGGCAAGGTGATCCTTCTCGCCCATTTCGGCCGCCCCAAGGGCGAGCGCAAGGACGAGGATTCGCTGAAAGTCGTCGTCGGCGCGATCGAGGAGCTGACGAAGCGCAAAATCGCCTTCGCCGATGACTGCGTCGGCGATGTCGCGCGCGCGGCGATCGCGCAACTGAAGAATGGCGATGTTCTGCTGCTCGAGAACACGCGCTTTCACAAGGGCGAGGAGAAGAACGATCCGGCCTTCGCCGCCGAGCTCGCAAAGCTCGGCGACGTCTATGTCAATGACGCCTTCTCCGCCGCGCATCGCGCTCATGCTTCGACGGAAGGGCTGGCGCATCTTCTGCCGGCTTACGCCGGCCGCACCATGCAGGCGGAGCTGCAGGCTCTTTCCGAGGCGCTGGAGAATCCCGCGCGTCCCGTCATGGCGATCGTCGGCGGCGCGAAAATCTCCACCAAATTGGAGCTGCTCGGCAATCTGATCCGTAAGGTCGATATTCTCGTCATCGGCGGCGGCATGGCCAACACTTTCCTCGCCGCAGAGGGCAAGCCCGTCGGCAAATCGCTGTGCGAGCATGATCTTCTCGACAAGGCGCGCGCCATTCTCGCCGAGGCGACATCGTCCAATTGCGAGATCGTGCTGCCGGTCGACGCCACTGTGGCGCAGAAATTCGAGGCCCACGCGCCCTCGCATATCGTCGCGATCGAGCATGTCGGCGAGAGCGACATGATCCTCGACGTCGGGCCGAAGAGCATCGCCCATGTCGAGAGCCTGCTCGCGAGAGCCAAGACGCTCGTCTGGAACGGGCCGCTCGGCGCTTTCGAGCTGCCGCCCTTCGACGAAGGCACCAACGCCGTCGCGCAGACGGCCGCGCGGCTGACGGTGGAAGGCAGGCTGCTCTCGGTCGCCGGCGGCGGCGATACGGTCGCCGCGCTCAATCAGGCCCATGCGGCGCAGGAGTTCAGCTATCTCTCGACCGCCGGCGGCGCCTTCCTCGAATGGCTCGAGGGCAAGGAGCTGCCGGGCGTCGCCGCGCTGATGAAATAAACAACCGCGACCGTCATTGCGAGGAGCGGAGCGACGAAGCAATCCAGAGCCCGCCCTGCGGCTGAAGGATTGCTTCGCTTCGCTCGCGATGACGGCCGAATTATTCTTCGCAGCAGGCGCGCGCCGCCGCTATGGCGCGCTTCAGCTCCGGAATGCAGGAGCCGCAATTCGTGCCGGCGCGAAGCCGCGCGCCGATCTCGGCGACGCTGCGCGCGCCATTGGCGATGGCCTTGTCGATCGCCTTGGCGCCGACGCCGAAACAGGCGCAGACGATCGCGCCATCCTCCTCCGCCCCGTCGGCCGCGCGACCGGAGAGCAGAGCCTTGCGCTCCTCGATCGTCAGCCACTCCTTCTCGAACAGCGCCGTCGCCTGGTCGAAAGCGGCGCGCGCATCCTGTCGTCCGACGAAGAGGCACAGATCGACGCGCTGCTCCGCAAAACGCGCGGCGCGATAGACGCCTCGCGCCTCGTCGAAATAATCCGCCGCGTCAGCGCGATCGCCGAGCGCGGCCACATAGTCGCGCCACAGCTCGAGCCCGGCGTTCGAGGCGAATAAGAGCCCATGGCCGTGGGCGAGGGCGACTTTCGTCGCGAGCTCGGCGAAGGGCGGCCGCAGCGCCGCGCGCGAGAGCAGGAAGCCGTGCGATTTGAACGAAACCGCGTCGATGCGAGCCGGCGTCGCCTTGGCCTCGGGCTGGCCGGAATGCGGATCGGTGACGGCGGCGACGAGCGCGCCGACCCGCGCGAGGGAGGCGGTCTCGTCGCTCCAATGGATCGGCGCGAACAGTTCGCCGCGCCGCTGGCGCTCGGTGACGGCGACGGCGAGCAGACATTCGCCGTGGCGCGTGGAGACGCGCGCGAAACCGCCGTCGACGAGGCCGGCGGCGGCGGCGTCCGCCGGATGAATCTCGACGAAGGGCGAGGGCAGATGTCGCGCAAGACGCGGGCTCTTTCCGGTGCGCGTCATCGTGTGCCACTGGTCGCGTATGCGCCCGGTGTTGAGACGAAACGGAAAGGCGGCGGATGTCGCGGCTTTCAGCGCGGGACGCTCGGGCGCGACGAAGCGCGCCTTGCCGTCGGCGGTGAAAAAGCTCCCCTCCGCGAAAAAGCGCTCGCGACCCTTCGTCTCGCCGGCGCGAATGGGCCAGAATGTCGGACGCAATGCGTCATAGGCTTCGCCCGAAAGCTCTGCGAGCCCGCCTATGTCGAAGCTGCGCGCGCCGTCATTCTCGAAAGCGGAGAGCGCGGCGTGCTCGCGAAACACATCGGCGGCGGAGCGAAAGCGGAAGGCCTCGCCGAACCCCATGCGCGCCGCGACCTCGCCGACGATGCGCCAATCGGGCTCGGCCTCGCCGGGCGAAGGGAGAAAAGCGCGCTGGCGCGAGATGCGCCGCTCGGAATTGGTGACCGTTCCCGATTTCTCGCCCCAGGCCTGCGCCGGCAACAGCACATGCGCGCCGGCATTTATCGTATCGTTCGAAAGAACATTGTCCGAGACGACGAAGAGGTCGAGCCTCGAGAGCGCGGCGCGCGCTTCGTCCGCCTGCGGAAGCGAGACGGCGGGATTCGTCCCCATCACCCACAGCGCCTTGATCTCGCCGCGCCCGATCGCCTCGAACATCTGCACGGCCTTGAGCCCTTCGCGCGTCGCAATGCGCGGCGCGTTCCAGAAACGCCGGACGCGATCGACCTCGGCCTCCGAAAAGCCCATATGCGCGGCGAGCTGATTGGCGAGTCCGCCGACCTCGCGCCCGCCCATGGCGTTGGGCTGGCCGGTGAGCGAGAAGGGCGCGGCTCCCGGCTCGCCGATGCGCCCCGTCGCGAGATGACAATGGACGATCGCATCGACCTTGTCGGTCCCCTGCGCCGATTGATTGACGCCCTGCGAGAAGGCGGTGACGGTTTTCGGCGTCGCGGCGAAGAGCTCGAAGAAAGCGGCGACGTCGACCTCTCGCAGCCCGGCGGCGGCGGCTGTGGCGGCGATCGTCGGCGCAATGGCGCGCGCGGCGGCGAGCGTTTGGGCGAAGCCTTCCGTATGGCGCATGACGTAATCGTCGCGGACCGCGCCATTGGCGACGAGATGGACGAGCAGGCCGCAAAACAGCGCGACATCGCCGCCGGGCGCGATCGGCAGAAACAGATCGGCCTCTTCCGCCGTCGCCGTGCGGCGCGGATCGATGACGACGAGCTTCGCGCCGCGCTCTTGCTTGTTGCGCAGAATGCGCTGGAACAATATCGGATGACACCAGGCCGCATTGGAGCCGACGAGCACGATGAGATCGGCGAGGTCGAGATCCTCATAGCATCCCGGCACGACGTCGGCGCCGAAAGCGCGCTTATGGCCGGCGACCGTCGAGGCCATGCAGAGCCGCGAATTGGTGTCGACATTGGGCGAGCCGATGAAGCCCTTGAGGAGCTTGTTGGCCGCGTAATAATCCTCCGTCAGCAATTGACCGGAGAGATAGAAGGCGACCGCCTGCGGCCCATGCGCGTCGATCACGCGCCGAAAGCCTTTGGCGACTTCGGAAAGCGCTTCATCCCAACTGGCGCGACGCAGTTGCGCGCCGTCGCGGAGCATCGGGTGGAGCAGCCGCCCCTCGAGCGACAGCGTCTCGTTCAACGCCGAGCCTTTGGAGCACAGACGTCCGAAATTCGCCGGATGCCGCGGGTCGCCGGCGATCGTCGCGCCGCCCGATCCGTCCGGCGTCGCCAGCACGCCGCAGCCGACGCCACAATAGGGGCATGTGGTCGCGACGGCTGCGCTGCGCGGATCGAACCTCTGCATCAATAGACGTCCTGTCGATAACGGCCGTTCCGCTTCAATTCCGCGACGAAGGCGACCGCTTCGTCGGTGGAGCGCGCGCCATATTGCGCGACGATATCGACGAGCGCGCGCTCGACATCCTTCGCCATGCGCTTGGCGTCGCCGCAGACATAGAGATGCGCGCCATCGGCGAGCCAAGCGAAGAGATCGCGGCCGACCTCGCGCATTCGGTCCTGCACATAGAATTTCTCCGCGCCGTCGCGCGACCAGGCGAGCGACAGGCGCGTGAGCAGGCCGGAGGATTTCATCGCATTGAGCTCATCCGCATAGAAGAAGTCGCAATCGCTGCGCTGATGGCCGAAGAACAGCCAGTTGCGGCCTTTGGCCCCGATCGCCGCGCGCTCGTGGAGAAAGGCGCGGAAAGGCGCGACGCCGGTGCCGGGGCCGATCATGATGATCGGCGCGTTCGGATCTTCCGGCAGCGAGAAGCCGTGCGAAGCCTGCACATAGACCCTCGCCGGCGCGCCTGCCTCCATGCGCTCGGCGAGAAAGGTCGATGCGACGCCCTTGCGCAAGCGCTTGCCGATCACATAGCGCACCGTATCGACGGTGAGCGACACGCGCCCCGCCGCGGATTTGGGCGAGGAGGAGATGGAATAGAGGCGCGGCTGCAGGGGATCGAGCGCCTCGACGAAAGCTTCCGCATGAGGGCGAACGCCCGAAAATTTCATCAATGCGGCGAGCACGTCGAGATCGGCTGCGTCCTTGTCCGGGTCTTCGCCCTGGGCCAGCGCGCGCGCTTTGGCGCGCGCTTCGCCGCCGGTGACGAAGGAGATGAGCTCGAAGAGCCGATCCGACGCAGGCGCGAGCGAGCGATCGTCACGCAAGGCGTCGCGCAGGGGCTTGCCATTCACCGGCGTCATCGGCGAGGCCCCGATCATGGCGATGATCTGATCGACGAGGCCGAGATCATTGCGCGCGAACACGCCGAGCGAATCGCCGACCGAATAATCCAGTCCGCTGCCCGAAAGATCGAATTCGATGTGCCAGGTCTCTTTTTCGGACGAAGGCTTGTTCAGCCGCCGCCGCGACAAAAATTTCGCCTCGACCGGATTGTCGCGCGAGCGTCCGGGAGCGACGGCCGGATGCGAGCCCGAAGGCTCGCGGTCCGAAGTCGCGATCGCACCGCGACCCTTCGGGCTGGCATCCTGGCCGGACGGCGCGGCCTCCAGCTCCTCCGCGAGCGATTTCAACATGCGCGCCGTCTCCTTGCCGCCGGGCGCGCAGAGATTGAGCCGCTGCTCCTTGCGGGCGAACAGCGCCTCCGCATAATTGTGGCAATCATAGCCGCATTGGCCGCAGTCCTGCTGCGCCATTGCGGCCATCATGCGCCGCCGCAGCGGACGATCGTCGGCGAGCTTCATGCGTTCCTGCAACGGCAGCGTCGGATCATGCCAAGGCGCGGCGCCGTCGTCGCACTCGCCGGCGATCGCCGCATTCTCGGCGGGGGACAGCGCGACGACGCCGGCGTCGTCCATGGACATCAGCCCGGCGAAGAAGCCGTTGAGCCAGGCGCGTTGCTCATCGGAAAAAGGCGCCGTGGGCGGGATGAGCTCTAGCTGCTGCGGCCGTGTGATCTCTGTCACCTTTCCGTCTCCGCGATCAATCGTCTCAAGGAGTCCGTGTCGTGACGCCGCGTGAAGGCGGCGAAACTCTCTTCGCCTGTCGCACGATGCGCGAGATAGGCGCGCAATAGGCTCTCCACCTTGCGCGGCGCGTCCTGCGCCGTGACATTCTCGAATAGTTCGCGGGCGATGGCGCCCTCGGCGCCGAAGCCGCCGCCGACGACCATGTGATAGCCTTCGACCGTGTCGCCCTCGTCATTGATCGCGACGCGCGCGCCGACGAGGCCGATATCGCCGATGTAATGCTGCGCGCAGGAATGACGGCAGCCGGTCAAATGTATGTTGATCGGCGTGTCGATTTCGAATCGCTCCTCGCAATGCGCGGCGATCTCGTCGGCATGTTTCTTGGTGTCGGCTGCGGCGAAGCGGCAGCCGACATTGCCGGTGCAGGCGACGAGGCCGGCTCGGATCGGCGACGCTTTCGTCGAAAGGCCGAGCGCTTCGATTCTCGCGACTGCCTCTTCGACGCGCGCGTCGGGAACGCCGGATATCAGTAGATTCTGCCAAACGGTCAATCTTATGTCGCCGTCGCCGAAAACGCGCGCGATTTCCGCGAGGCCATGGACGTCATCGCTCGTCGATCGCCCGAGCCTCAGCGCGACGCCGAGCCAATTTCTGCTCGGCTGCTTTTGTCGATGCGCGCCGATATGCGCGAGCCTGTCGAAGCTCGGTCGAGGCGCCACAGCCGCTGCGGGCGCGCGCGTCAGGACGCGGCCGAGCCTTTCTTCGACGAGCCTCAAAAATTTGTCGAAGCCCAATCGGTCGAGCACATATTTCAGCCGCGCCTGCGCGCGATCGGTGCGGTCGCCGGTCTCGATGAAGACGCGCAATATGGCGTCCGCGACATCGACCGCCTCGTCCGGCGAAACGATGACGCCCGTATCGCGCGCGAGATCTTTATGCCCGGTGATTCCGCCGAGCGCGAGACGGAAATAGATTCCGGGCGCGAGGCCATGTCCGTCCGCGATTTCCACGGCCTGAAAGGCGACGTCATTCGTATCCTCGAGCACTGCGATGCGGCCGCCGCCGTCGAAAGCGATGTTGAATTTGCGTGGCAGGCCGGACAGCGAGCGGTCGTTGAGAATATGAAAATGCAGCGCGCGCGCGAGCGGACGCGTGTCGATGAGCTCTTGGGGATCGATTCCGGCGGTCGGCGTTCCGGTGATGTTGCGAATATTGTCGGCGCCGGCGCCGCGCGTCCACAGGCCGAGACTTTGCACGCCCTCGATCATGGCGACGGCGTTCTTCGGCTCGATCTCGCGAATCTGGAGATTGGCGCGCGTGGTGACATGCAGATAGCCGCCGCCGAGACGATCGGCGAGATCGGCGAGGCCGGCGAATTGCCAATGGGTGAGAATTCCATTCGGTATGCGCAGGCGGCACATGTAGGAGGATTGCGCCGGCGCGACATAGAACAGTCCATGATAACGCCAGCGAAAATTATCGGCCGGCGTCGGCGGCTCATTGCGCTTCGCTTGAGCCGCGAGGCGCGCATAGGCGTCGAAAGGATGCTGTTCGCGCTTGATCTTTTCTTGATCGTTGAGCTTGCCGCCGTGCGCGACGGCGCGATCCTGCGCCTCCATATGGATGGCGTCCGGGCCGATCGGCGTCGCTTTCGTCGGCGTCGCGCCGCGGGTTTCGCGCGACGCTTTGAAGCCGGAGGCGAAGCCTTCGAGATAGCGCTTTTGTTCCGGAGTGAAATCGCCGGCCATCACGCGGCCTTTCTTTCGCAGAGCGCGCGGCCGAAGATGAGCGCGTCGCGCCATTGTGAAATATCGGCGCGCGAGCGGATGAGCTCGAGATACCAGAGCGCCGCGCTGGCGTCGCCGACGAGCACGGCGCCGCGGAGACGGCCGCTCTCGATGACGAGCTTCTTGTAGAGTCCGAGCCCCTGGTCCCGCCAGGAGATCGTCTCGCCGCCGTCGCGCCCGAGAAAATCGCCGGCCGAAAAAACACTGACGCCCGAGACTTTCAGATTGGTGGAGACGACGCTGCCTTCATACACGTCGCCTTCGCCGCTGAGGCGCGCGGCGAGAACGCGCGCCTGCTCATAGGCGGGCTCGACGAGGCCGTAGCAGACGCCTCTGTGCTGCGCGCATTCGCCGAGCGCGAAGACGTCGTCGATATTCGTCGTCATTTGGTCGTCGACGACGATTCCTCTCTGCGTCTCGATTCCGGCGTCGCGCGCGAGCTCGCTGTTGGGCGCGATTCCCGCTGCGAAGACGACGCCCTCCGCCGCGATCCGGCGACCATCGGCGAGCTCCACGCCGCGAACGTCGCCATCGCCGAGGATGCGAATCGTATTGGCCTCGAGCAGCGTCTCTATTCCTTTGCTCTCTATGAGCTGTTTCAGCAGCGCCGCGGCGGGCGCGTCGAGCTGTCGCTCCATCAGCCGATCGGCGACATGAACGAGCGTGACTTTGGCGCCGCATTTTCCGAGGCCATAGGCGGCTTCGAGGCCGAGAAGGCCGCCGCCGATGACCACGATCCTCTCGCGCTGCGCGGCCATGCGCTTCAGCATGTCGACATCGGCGCCGTCGCGAAACACGCAGACGCCGCGAAGCTCGGCGCCGGGCAGGGGCAGGCGCAATGCGCGGGAGCCGGTGGCGAAGACGAGCTTCGAATAGAAGACGCTCTCGCCGCTCTCGAGCGTCACGCGCTTTTCCGCAAGGTCGACGGAGCGCGCCTTGCGCCCATAGAGAAGCGTGACGCCGCGGTCGCGCCACCAGTCCGCCGGCTTCAACTCTATGTCGGCCATTTCGGATTCGCCGGCGAGAACGGAAGAGAGCAGCACGCGATTATAGGCGAGGCGCGGCTCCTCGCCGATGACGGCTATGGCGTAGCGGCCGAGCGCGCGCTTCGCCAACTCCTCGACGAGGCGCGCGGCGGCCATGCCATTGCCGATGATGACGAGGGGCTCGCTCATTGCGTCGCCGCCTCAGGCCGCTTCGACATAATGATGCCGCTCATAGAGGAATTGCAGCACCCGGCGCCGGCATTCGAGATAGACGGGATCGGATGCGAGCTCCAGCCGGTTGCGCGGACGCGGCAGCGCGACGTCGAGCGTCTCGCCGATCGTGGCGCGAGGGCCATTGGTCATCATCACGATGCGATCGGACAGCAGAACCGCTTCGTCGACGTCATGGGTGATCATCATCACCGTATTGCCGAGCGTGCGATGCAGCGCCATCACCTGATCTTGCAGATGCGCGCGGGTGAGCGCGTCGAGCGCGCCGAAGGGCTCGTCGAGCAGAAGCACCTTGGGCTCCATGGCGAGCGCGCGGGCGATGCCGACACGCTGCTTCATTCCGCCGGAAATCTCGCTCGGACGCTTGTCCTTGGCCGCGATCATCTGCACGAGCTCGAGATTGCGCATTGTCCAATCATGACGCTCGGCGCGGCTCTTCTTGCCCGCGAACACCTTATCCACCGCGAGGCGCACATTGTCGTAGACGGTGAGCCAGGGCAGCAGCGAATGATTTTGGAAGACGACGGCGCGATCCGGCCCGGGCGTGTCGACCTGATGATTTTCCAGCACGATGCCGCCGGCGCTGGCGGCGACGAGGCCGGCGACGATGTTGAGCAGCGTGGATTTGCCGCAACCCGAATGGCCGATGATCGAGACATATTGTCCCTTCTCGACCGAGAGATCGACGGCTTCGAGCACTTTCGTCGCGCGCGCGCCGTTCGAGAAAGTCTTGTCGACGTGATCGATGCGGAGATAGCTCATCGAAAGTCCTTTCTCAGGAGGCTTGCGCGCCGCGCGTGGCGAGAGCGCCGATCGCGGCGACGATGCGATCGAGCACGAAGCCGGTCACGCCGATATAGGCGAGCGCCACGAATATGTCGGGAAGACGCGAGGAGTTCCATGCGTCCCAGATGAAGAAGCCGATGCCGACGCCGCCGGTCAGCATCTCCGCGGCGACAATGGCGAGCCAGGACAGGCCGACGCCGATGCGCAGACCGGTGAAGATGTAGGGCGCGGCGGAGGGAATCATGATCTTCCAGAAGAACTCGAAATGATTGAGCCGCAACACGGCGGCGACATTGCGATAGTCCTGCGGGATATTGCGCACGCCGACGGCGGTGTTGATGACGATCGGCCAGATCGAGGTGATGAAGATCACGAAGATCGCCGAAGGATAGCTGTCGCGAAACGCCGCGAGCGAGATCGGCAGCCAGGCGAGCGGCGGCACGGTGCGCAGCACTTGGAAAAGCGGATCGAGGCCGCGCATCGCCCATTGCGATTGGCCGACGATGACGCCGAGCAGCACGCCGGCGACGCTCGCGAGGCCGAAGCCGAATGCGACGCGCTGCAGCGAGGTGAGCACGCGCCAGCCGAGTCCCAAATCCTGCGGCCCTGCAACGAAGAAGGGGTGCAGAATGAGATCATTCGCCTCGCTCCATATGCGCGAGGGCGAGGGCAGGGCGGAGCTCGGCGCGAGGCAGAGAAGCTGCCAGAGGCCGAGCAGGATCGCGAGCACGATCATCGGCGGCACAATTGCGGCGAAGAAGGCGCGAATGCGCGCGCCATGTTTCTCCACGAGCGGAACGCGCCGGCGCGCGTAGAGCTCGTCGATCGAACGATCGTCGGCGACTGTCGTGTCGACGAGATCATTCTTGGTGATTTGCATCGTCATTTCGGCCTCTTCGGTCAAACTTGGGCGCGCTTGATGGATAGGCTCTTCAGATAGGCTTGCGGATTTTCAGGATCGAAGACCTTGCCGTCGAAGAACGTCTCCTTGCCGCGCGACGTCGATATCGGAATCTCTTTCGCGGGGACGTTGATCGATTTCGCCGCCTCGCGCCAAATGTCCTCGCGATTCACCTTGTCGACCAACGCCTTGATATTCGTCGTCGGCTCGAGCTTGCCCCAGCGAATGTCTTCGGTGACGAACCAGGCGTCGTGACTCTTGAACGGATAGGAGGCGGAATCGCGCCAGAATTTCATATATTGCTTCGTGGCCTTCTCGATGCGGCCATTGCCGTAGTTGAGATCGCCTTTCAAGCGGCCGACGATGTCGGCGACAGGCACGTTGAACCATTGGCGCTTGCCGACGATCTCGGCGAGCTCGCCTTTATTCTCCATTTTGTCGCACCATTGCTGCGCTTCCAGCACGGCGGCGGTGAGCGCGCGCGCGGCGCGCGGATTCTTGTCCACCCAATCGGCGCGCAGGCCGAGCGCTTTTTCCGGATGTTTCGACCAGATCTCGCCGGTCGCGCAGGCGGAAAAGCCTATGCCTTGATTGGCGAGCTGCTCGTTCCAGGGCTCGCCGACGCAAAAGGCGTCCATATTGCCGACCTTCATATTGGCGACCATCTGCGGCGGCGGCACCACGATCGTCGAGACATCCTTATCGGGATCGATTCCTGCGGCGGCGAGCCAATAGCGGAGCCAAAGATCATGCGTGCCGCCGGGGAAGGTCATGGCGACCTTCACCTCTTTGCCCGCGGCTTTCTTCTTCGCGAAAGCCTCGCGCAGCGCGGAGGCGTTGGTCGTGACTTTCAGATCCTTATACTCGTTGGCGACGGAAATGCCCTGCGCGTCGAGATTGAGGCGCGCGAGTATGTACATCGGCGTCGGCGCATTGTTCTGCGTCACCTTGCCGGTCGAGATGAGATAGGGCATGGGCGTGAGAATATGCGCGCCGTCTATGCCATTGGCGGCGCCGCCGAGCACGAGATTGTCGCGCGTCGCGCCCCAGGAGGCCTGCTTCACGACCTCGACGTCCGGCATTCCATGCTTGGCGAAGAGGCCTCTCTCCTTGGCGACGATCAGCGGCGCGGCGTCGACGAGGGCGATATAGCCGAGGATGGCTTTCGTGGTTTCGGGCCCCGAGCCTTCGGCGAAGGCGCCGCCGGGGAAGGCTGCGCGCATGGCGGCGAAACTCGCCGCGGCGCCCGCCGCGCCGCGCAGCAACGCACGACGATCGAACGTCGTCGGCGACAGGGTTTTCACTTCGCTTGTGTCGTCGGTCATCGTCGGCGTCGTCCTCTTCGCGCTCGCGGGCGCAATGGTCGGGGCTCGATCGGCGCCGTCTTCTTCGACGGCGCAAAACGCAAAAAACCGCTTCCCTGGAGGAGGGCGCATTTCGCGCGAACTCCTCGGGACAGCGGCGTTGCTGGTTCGTCCGTCGTTGGACTGAGACGCGCGGGGCGCATCGTCGCGTTTACAATTGCAAGCGGCGCGCCAATCGGCGAAAGCGAATTAGTTCGTTTATAATCAATGAGGCGCCGCGCGGGCGCGGCTATGAGCTTCGCTGCGTGCGCCGGCGCCTTGCTCAATATGAGGGCGCCTGATCGACAAAAAACAGGCTAAGGCGTGCGGCGAATGGGGAAGCCGGACAGATAGGCGCCGAGGTCGCGATCGTCGAAACAGGGCCCCGAGAAGGCGCCGATCGCATCGCCGGATCGCGGCGCGGGCGCTGTGGCGGAGGGCAAAGCGGCGTCGAAAATATCGGCGCGGAACACGCGCTCGGCGGCGTCGAGGAGCGCGGGCGACGCCGGCGCCTGGCCCCAGCGCGCCATTTGCGCATAGAGCCATGCCGCCTGCGTCGGATCGGGTCGCTCGGCGCCTTCCTCGCCGAGCAGGAGATAGCGCCGATTCTCCCGCGTCGCGCCGTCGGGCGACACTTTGAGACGTCCCTGCAATGTCCGCAGGATCACTTCGGCGTCGACGCCGACGCGGCCCGGCCGCGCTAGCATGGCCGCGATCTCCGCCGGCTCGGCCTCGCCGATGAAACGCGCGGCCTGATGCAGGGCGCGCAGGAGCGCGGCGACGACATCGGGGCGATCCTGCGCGAAGCTCTCGCGCATGGCGAGAGATTTCTCGGCGCAGCGCGAGATGAGCTCGACCGAAAAATGCAGAATATGCCCGACGCCGAGATCGACGGCGACGGAGTTCCACGGCGCGCCGACGCAAAAGCCGTCGACATGGCCCTGAGCCAGGCTGCCGACCATATAGGGCGGCGGCAGCACGACGAGCCGAACGTCCTCGTCGGGATCGACGCCGCCCGCCGCCATCCAATAGCGCAATTGGTAATTATGTCCCGAGAAGGGAAAGGTCATGCCGAAGGTCAGCGGCTCGGCATGGGCGGCCTTGCGATCCGCGACGACGCGGGCGAGCGCTCTGGCCGTGGCGAGCGGATCGAGCGCGTCGCCGTCGAGACGCGCCATCATCGCCTCGCGCAGCGAAGGCGAAACGGTGATGGCGTTGCCATTCATGGCGAGATTATAGGGAGCGACGATCGGCGTCTTCACATGGCCGACGCCGAGGCTCGAGGCGACGGCGATGGGCGCCAGAAGATGGGCGGCGTCGAACATGCCGATATTGAGCTTGTCGCGCACATTGGACCAGGAGACCTCCTGCACGAGCTCGACATCGAGCCCCTCCTGCGCGACGAAGCCCTTGTCGACGGCGACGAAGAGCGAGGCGGCGTCGGCGAGCGGAATGAAGCCGATGCGTAAATGTTCGCGCTTCGCGGTCATTTGAACAGCTCCGAGGCGGTGATGATCGCCTGGGCGATCTCGAAAATCTTCTTCTTCTCGCGCATGGCCGTGCTGCGCATCAGCCGATAGGCCTCCTCCTCGCCGAGGTTCTTGGCTTTCATCAGCAGGCCCTTGGCGCGGTCGATGGTCTTGCGCTCCTCTATCTCCGATTTGGCGCGCGCCAATTCGTCCTGCAGATGCGAGAAGGCGTTGAAGCGCGATATGCACAGATCGAGGATCGATTTGATTCGCTCTTTCTTCAGCCCGTCGACGATATAGGCGGAGACGCCGGCGTCGACCGAGGCCTGAATGGAGGCCGTGTCGCTCTGATCGACGAACATGGCCACGGGCCGGCGCACGGCGCGGCTCACCTGGAACATCTGCTCCAATATGTCGCGGCTCGGATTGGCGAGATCGATGAGGATGACGTCGGGGTCGATCGCATAGATGCGGGCGAGCAGGCTGCGCATCTCGCCGATGCGCTCGACATTGGTGAAGCCGGCCTCGCGCAATCCGTCCTCGAGGATCGCCGCCCGCACGGGACTCTCATCGACGATGACGATTTTCAAATCGACGCCTCCGCGACGCTGCGCCGCTTGCGACGCGCTAGCGAAAATGCGGACGAATTTCAAATGATTTCGGTGGCGGGACAAGAGAAGGCCCCGCAGCGCTAGGGCTGACGGGGCCGATATGTTTCGCGGGATGCGAAATCTCCGGAAAGATCCAGATTTGGAATTTTGGGAGACGCCGCGCTTGGCCTTCGCGCTTTGCCGCCCGTCGGGATGTCACGAATGTCGGCGCTCGAGGAAACCAGCGCTCGATTTCTCCGCCGCGCCATCGACCTCGGCTGAGGTCAAACGGTGTGACCCGGTGGCGTCATGCTCCTCTCGCATGTATCGCTCGACCTTGGACCTGCGTGCGTTGCCACGCCAGCCCGCCCATCGCGCCCCGTCCCTCGAGGTCCCGCTCGATCGGTCCGCCGTGGGGCTGGCGTATTCGCCGCGGCCCTCGGCCCCTTCATGACGCGATGATGAAATGGTGATCTCGATTCTCGATTTCGTCAAGCGTCGAATTGGTCGCAGTGGTCGCAGCGAGGCGGTTTTCTTTTTCCGCGCGCCGCGCTACGCAATGGCTCCGACGAGGCCGGCGGGAGCGCGCCGAGACCGGCCCGACGGGAGAGAAACGAATGAACGCGGACAATGACGGTTACTACTATTTCCTCACCTATAGCGGCGTGAGCCTGCCGCTCAATCTGATGTCGCCGCTCGACCCTAACGACCTCGCCAATCGCAACACGTTTTTTCGCGCCCGCTATGACGAAGCGGAGCGGCTGCTGCTTTGCGAAAAAATGGTCTATGGCGAGGTGGAGCTGCGTCACACGTACGAATATCGCGCCGAAGGCGGACTCGCCCGCGCGCTCATCGAGATGGGCGAGGACGAGACCGAGGTTCTGTTCGACGAGAACGGCAAGCAGTCGGTGGCCTGATGGCGGCGTAAGTCGGGCAGAGCGCGAGCCCGAAGGCTCGATTAATGGATTTCGTCGTTTCCGGACGATCGGCTCGCCGTCATTGCGAGGAGCGCAGCGACGAAGCAATCCAGGGGCCGCCCCACGGCTCTGGATCGCTTCGCTTCGCTCGCGATGACGCGCAGTGATTGTCCGGTTCGGCGGTGCGAGCGTCCGCGAATAGCGTCACGCCTCGCCGAACACGCGATCGAAGATCGTGTCGACATGCTTGAAGTGATAGGCGAGGTCGAACAGCTCGTCGAGCTCCGCGGGCGAGAGCTTCGCGCTCACTTCGGCGTCGGCGCCGAGCAGCTTGCGGAACTCGCCCTCGCCGCGCCATACGGGCATGGCGTTTCTCTGCACCAGCGCGTACGATTCCTCGCGCGACACGCCCTTTTGCGTCAGCGCCAGCAGCACGCGTTGCGAATGCACGAGCCCGCCGAGCCGGTCGAGATTCTTCTGCATATTTTCCGGATAGACGACGAGCTGGTCGATGACGCTGGTCAGCCGCGCCAGCGCGAAGTCGAGCGTCACCGTCGCATCGGGGCCGATATTGCGCTCGACGGAGGAATGCGAAATGTCGCGCTCGTGCCACAGCGCGACATTCTCCAGCGCCGGCGTCACCATGCCGCGCACGAGCCGCGCGAGGCCGGTGAGATTCTCGGTCAGCACGGGATTGCGCTTGTGCGGCATGGCGGAGGAGCCCTTCTGCCCGGCCGAGAAATATTCCTCCGCCTCCAGCACCTCCGTGCGCTGGAGATGGCGAATCTCGATCGCCAGCCGCTCAACCGATGAGGCGACGACGCCGAGCGTCGCGAAAAAGGCGGCGTGGCGGTCGCGCGGAATGACCTGCGTGGAGACGGGCTCCACCGCGAGGCCGAGCTGTCTCGCCACATGTTCCTCGACGCGCGGATCGACATTGGCGAAAGTGCCGACGGCGCCGGAGATGGCGCAGGTCGCGACCTCCTTGCGCGCATTGACGAGCCGCTCGCGGGCGCGCGCAAATTCGGCATAGGCCTGCGCGAGCTTCAAGCCGAAGGTCGTCGGCTCGGCGTGAATGCCATGCGAGCGGCCGATCGTCGGCGTATATTTATGCTCCTGCGCGCGGCGTTTTATCGCCGCGAGCAATCCATCGACATCGGCGATCAAGAGATCGGCGGCGCGCGACAATTGCACGGCGAGACAGGTGTCGAGCACGTCGGAGCTGGTCATGCCCTGATGCACGAAGCGCGAGTCCGGCCCGATGAACTCGCCGAGATGGGTGAGGAAGGCGATGACGTCATGCTTCGTCACGCGCTCGATCTCGTCGATGCGGGCGACGTCGAAAGTGACGAAATCGGCCTTGTCCCAGATCGCCTTGGCGCTCTCCTTGGGAATGACGCCGATCTCGGCGAGCGCGTCGCAGGCGTAGGCCTCGATCTCGAACCAGATGCGAAAGCGCGTCTGCGGCTCCCAAATGGTCATCATCTCGGGGCGGGAATAGCGGGGGATCATGGGCTCGGGCGTCCTTTGGGAAAAGTCTCGGCGCAGCCGGGTCGGCGGGAAGAGGATCGTTTAGGCCCTTCCGCGGGCGGAGTGAAGGGGGCGGGCGAAGGCCAGGGTGACCGGAAGCGGATCGCGCGCGGGGCGAAAGCCTGATCGAGGTGATTTGAGCGCTCCTCACGGTTGGCCGAAATATTGCTGCGGATGAACCAACGCCCGCGCTGGCGTTCGCCCGCCCACGCCGCCATATTCCGCTTTAGAATGTGTTTCGCTGGAGAATCCTATGCAGCAGACCGCCGATGTCGCCGTCCTGGGCGCGGGAATGGTCGGAGTGTCGGCCGCCCTGCATCTGCAGGCGCGGGGCCGCGACGTCGCGCTCGTCGACCGGCACGGCGCGGCGGGGCTCGAGACGAGCTTCGGCAACGCCGGGCTGATCGAGCGCGCCTCGATCTTTCCTTATCTCTTCCCCCGCGATCCGCGCGATTTGCTCTATTACGCGCTCAACCTCTCGCCACAGGCGCACTACCATCTCTCGGCGCTGCCCGGCGTCGCCTCCTGGCTCTTGCGCTATTTCCGCGAGAGCGGCCCGGAGCGGGCGAAGAGCCACGCGCTCGCCGCGCTGCCGCTCGTCGAGCGCTGCCTCGAGGAGCATGACGCGCTGATCGAGGTCGCGGGGGCCGGCGAGCTCGTCCGCCGCATCGGCTGGATCAAGCTCTATCGCAGCGAGAGCCGCCTCGCCAAAGGCCTCGCCGACGCCGAGCGCCTGCGCGAGTTCAAGCTGCGCATAGAGGTGCTGGACGCCGACGCGCTCGCCGCGCTCGAGCCCGATCTCGCCCGCGTCGCCGGCGCCGTGCATTTTCTCGACACCTGCTCGGTCGCCGATCCGAGCGCCGTGGCGCAGTCCTACGCGGCCCTGTTCCAGCAGCGCGGCGGACGCTTTCTCGCCGGCGACGTGCGCGGACTGCAACAGACGCGCGACGGGCGCTGGAGCGTGCCCACGCATGACGGACAAGTGATCGCGCGCGATCTCGTCGTGGCGCTCGGGCCCTGGTCGGACCAGATTTTCCGTCCGCTCGGCTATGATCTGCCATTCGCGGTCAAGCGCGGCTATCACATGCATTACGCCGTGGCCGAGGGGGCGAAACTGTCGCATCCGGTGCTGGACGCCGACAATGGCTATGTGCTGGCGCCGATGACGCGCGGCGTGCGGCTGACGACCGGCGCCGAATTCGCCCGCCGCGACGCGAAGCCGACCCCGGTGCAGATCGACTGGGACGAGAAGCTCGCCCGCACGCTGTTTCCGATCCGCGAGCGGCTCGATCCCAAGCCCTGGATGGGCTGCCGGCCCTGTTTCCCGGACATGCTGCCGGTGATCGGCAAGGCGCCGCGCCACCAGGGCCTCTGGTTCGATTTCGGCCACCAGCACCACGGCTTCACGCTGGGGCCGGTGAGCGGCCGTCTGCTCGCCGAGATGATGACGGGCGCAGAGCCCTTCACCGATCCGGCGCCTTACGCGGTCGATCGATTTCGATAAATTCAAGCGGAATTTTGCCGCCGGATGAGCGACCATTGGCGCGGTGATTCGTCGAGTTGTGTCGGCGATCGATCGTCGTCGACTTTTTCATAGCGTCTGCGCCTCGCGCGGACGCCAAGTTTTTTTGAGCGGAGACGACAATGAAGCTCGCGGCATTCATTCTCGGGGCGGCGCTCGCTCCTTTTCTGTTGCGGCCCGCGGCGGCCATCGAGGTCGCCGTCATCTACGAAGGCTTTCCAGGCTACGCCGGCTGCAAGGAGCGAGCCGACATGCAGCGCGTCATCGAGCTCGCGGAGCAATATGATCTCGAGGCGGCGCGGGAGATCATCCGTCGCGGCATCAAGAGCAAGGACTGCCGCGTGCTCGGCGGCGAGATCATCGTCGAGTTCGTCCGGCCCTTCAGCCGTCTCGTCAAAGTGCATATGAGGGGCGACCCGGACGCCTATTGGATCATCCAATAGAGCGTTTCCAGCCGAAGTGGACGCCGGTTCGGCGTCGGAAACGCGTCAGACAAAGCTTAGCGTTTCCAGCCGAAGTGGACGCCGGTTCGGCGTCGGCGACGCGCCGGAACAAAGCGGCCCGTTCACGGCGTCTTTCTCGCCAGCGCCCGTTCGCCGAGCGCGACCAGCGCGGCTCTCAGCCTCTCGTCGGCGACCCCTTCGGTCGCCGCCTCGGCCCGGCTGCGCGCGGCGAGATCGGCGGGCGGCCGCGCCGGGCGGGCGCGACGCGGGGCGAGCGGCTCCTGCCTCATCGTGACCTTGGCGACGCAGCGCCAGCCGAGATGCGCATTCACGCGCTCGATGATGGCCGCGCTCATATGCTGAATATCGAGGCCAAAGCCCGGCTCGACGCGCAGCGCCAGAGTCGCGGGCTCTTCGCTCTTCTCCGCGGGGCGGTTCTTGGCGCGCGGGGGCCATTGCAGCTTCATCGGCTCGCAAATGGCGGCGACGCGCGCGCCGACGATCGCCTCCCAGCGCAGCAGCAGCGAGGATTCTCCGAAGCCCTGGCGCGCCGCCAGCGGACCGAGCGCCTTGTCGACGAATTCGCCGAGTGGGCGCGATTGCCTGGATTTCGAGCGCCCCGTCGCCGTTCCGGTCATGCTCCCTCCTTGCGCGGCCGCGTCCGACCTCGTTATGGACAGGTTAGCCCATGCCGAGAGCCCCCGCCAAGCCGCCCGAAACGCCGCCGGAAAAGCCGCGCCTCGATCCGCGCGCGCTGCTCGCGGAATTGGTCGCCTGGTACGACCGCCGCCGGCGCGATCTGCCCTGGCGCGCGCGGCCGGGGGAGCGCGCCGATCCTTACGCGGTCTGGCTCTCGGAGATCATGCTGCAGCAGACGACGGTGGAGGCGGTCAAACCCTATTTCGACGCCTTTCTCGCCCGCTGGCCCAATGTCGAGGCGCTCGCCTCGGCGCCGCTCGACGAGGTGATGAAGGCCTGGGCCGGCCTCGGCTATTACGCCCGCGCGCGCAATCTCCACGCCTGCGCGCAGCAGCTCGCTTTCGAGCGCGGCGGAGTTTTCCCGAAGGAGGAATCCGAGCTCCTCTCTCTGCCGGGCGTCGGCCCCTATACGGCGGCGGCGGTGGCGGCCATCGCCTTCGACGCGCCTTGCGTCGCCGTCGACGGCAATGTCGAGCGCGTCGTCGCCCGCCTTTTCGCCGTCGACAAGCCGCTGCGCGAGGCCAAGCGCCAATTGCGCGAAACGGCGCAGACTCTGCTTCCTGCTTCGCGCTCCGGCGATTTCACCCAGGCGCTGATGGATCTCGGCGCGACGGTCTGCACGCCGCGCGGGCCGCGCTGCGATCTCTGCCCCTTCGCTCCCGCCTGCGCGGCGGCGCGGCGCGGCGAGACGGAGCGTTTCCCCGTCAAGGCGCCAAAGCTCGCGAAGCCGCTGCGTCGCGGCGCCGCCTTCGTGCTGACGAGCGGCGGCGCCGCGCTGCTGCGCACGCGGCCCATGCGCGGCCTGCTCGGCGGCATGAGCGAATTTCCCTCCACTCCCTTTCGCGTCGATTTCGACCCGTCCCGCGCGCGCGTCCATGCGCCCGCGGCGGCGCGCTGGCGGGAGCTGCCCGGCGAGGTCGAGCATGTGTTCACACATTTTTCGCTGCGGCTGACCATATTCGCCGCGACGCTCCCGCCGCCGCCGCCCGATATCGAGAACGGCCGCTGGACGCCGCTCTCGCGCCTCGCCGAGGAGGGCCTTCCGACCCTCATGCGAAAAGTGGCCGTGCGGGCCGGATTGATTGTAGAGTGAGGTCCAGCGGGAGCATCGGCATGGCGCGGCGCAAATCGATCGAGGTCGAGATGACGGAGGGCGCGATCCGCGTCCTCTCGGGCCGCCATGTGCTGACCATCGCCAATTCGGCGCCCCCGCCCGACGCGGAGGAGGAGACGGATTTCTTCATCCGCCTCGACGATATCGACCATTGGGACGCGCCCGACGAGGAAATTCCCATCGATATCGTCGAGCTGCAGACGATCCTGGAGGCGATAGAGGAGGAGCTCGAGCGTCACGGGCTGAGCGTGACATTCGACTGACGCTCCGGCCTCGGCCTTCGGCCGATTTGGCGCGCAAAATGCCTCCTGCGGCTCGGGCCCGGAATTTTGGTCGGGTTTCCAACGTCGAAAGCCACAAAGCTACAAGGAGCCCGTCTTGCCCTCATTGCAAGAAACCCGCGCCGTCGTGACATTGGCGCCCGCGAAACCGACCGGCCTGGCCGATCTGGGCGCGCCATTGGGCGACGCCGCCATGGTCAAGAAGGGGCGCGCGCATGAATTTCCGCAACTCCTGACGGATGGCAATATCGGCCGCCGCTTCCAAGATCTTCGCGTCATCGGGATCAAAACGCTCGAGGGCGAGGTCGTCTCCGCCAAATTCTTCGTCCAGTTCGAGGTGTTCGGCGACAATACGTCGGCGCCGACGAATGGGGTCGGTTTCGAAGCGGCGCTTTTCGCGGGCGCGGAGCAATTGGCCAGCCTGTCATCGAGCAGCCTGTTCCTGCCCTACGCCAATTTCTGGTATCCGAACCGCTTCGTGTTCGAGGTCCCGGCGGCGGATTTCGATCGCGCCGACCGTTTGGAGTTCATCGCGAAGCCCGAAGAGGTTCGCGCTATCTAAAGCGCTCTGGATTTTCGATCGCTCGCTGCGCGAGCGTCGGAAATGATACGATTTCCAGTTGATCTGCTCGCGCGTCATCGCGAGGAGCGCAGCGACGAAGCGATCCAGGAGCCGCCCCACGGCGCTGGATCGCTTCGCCTTCGGCTCGCGATGACGCCCGTGATTATGAAGTAATCAGCCGGAAATCGTACGACACTCCTTCTGAACGAGCTGACGGCCCGGCATCCCCTATCGAGCGAAGACGTATGACTTATCCCCTCGTCAAACGCGTGTCGCATCGGATGCTCGGCGAAATGCTGCGAATGATGTTGAGCGAGCGGCTATATTTCGACCTGACCCTCGAAGAGGGTCGGACATTGTCACGCAATTTCACTGCGCTGGCCTATGACTGGCGGCGCGCCGATTTCATCTATTTGAGCCCGGTCGGAGGCGACACCGAATTCTCCGCCGCAGTCCGGCAAGACGGCGTGCATGTGGAAACGGCATATGGAGTCCACCATTTGAATTGGGACGATGTGACGGAATTGGCCGAGCGCTTGGCCGTAGAGTGACGCGGCGGCCCGACAGCTCTCACACCGCTCGGGCGAGCCGAAAAGCTTAAGGCTCCAGGAAATTGGACTCTCAGAATCCTCGGAGAAATGGTCGAAGCCTTGGATGGCGAACTAGAAATTCGAGCGGTTCCGTTGGAGGAGCCGATAAGCCCGTTCCAGAATTTCGACGCTTATGAGGCAAAAACCGCGTCGCGGGGGGACATCGAAAACCTCCGCAACGCAAAGCCAAGCGTTCTGGTAAATGGGGCCTTCGAAATCAGCTAACTGTAAAGCAGCCTCGGCCTCCTCCTTTTGCATGAGCTTTGGTGTCGTCGCCCATAATAATCGCGGTCGAGGTCAAGTCGCTCTTTGGTCCATTTTAGGAAAGAGGCCGCCAATCCGTTCTTCTCCACAGCCCTTATTTCTTCGTCGGAGACAGGCGTCGGTGGAATCGGCTCGTTGTTGGAAACGAGCGGCTTGAGTCGACGATAAGCCTTGGCCACGTGAAAAATCTCCTCGGTTAACACGAAGAATTCCGCCGCGCGGGCGGTCGCGATGCGACGAGAGGAGGTTTTCAGGCTTCGGTAAATCTCGAGTTTGCCCAGACGCTGCTGGAGCGCTCTTGGCACGCGGCGACGAAAAAAATAGGTATCGCCTGCTCGGATGAGGTATTGAGACACCGGTCGGCCCGCAACGTGGGGTGGCCGTGTGGGGTTGTCACCCTGCACGGACAGACGGCGTCAGAAACTCCTTGGAAAACAATGGCTGGCTGGGGGACCTGGATTCGAACCAAGATTAACGGAGTCAGAGTCCGCTGTTCTACCGTTGAACTATCCCCCAACGGCCGCGCCGCGAAGCAGCGTGTCGCGCTGATCTAAAGAGAGGTCTTGCGCCTGTCAACATGATCGCCGCAATTCCCGCCGTCGCCGCGGCGACGCGCGCGGCGGCCTGCCGCCAGCCACGTTCGAGCTCCGCTTAAGAAAACCGTCTCCTTGGCATTCGCGCCGGCCTTGCTACACTTCGCGCGATCGGCCATGACAGTCGCCGTTTTTCGAGGATGCAGACCGGTCGCGCGGCGGCGCGATGCGAAGGCCGGTCGGGAGGCAGGTTGAAGAAGCCGGAACATCGGGGCGGGGGCTTGGGCGGCGGCGCGAAGCCGCGCGTCGGCTTCGAGGCGCGCGCGTCCGAGGGCGAAGCGAAGGATCCCCGGGCCTCGTGCGCCGGCGCCGCGTCGCATGTTCCGAGCGCGCGCGTCGCCTCGGGGGGCGATCGGCGCGACGAGCATGTCTACGCCGCGCTCGATCTCGGCACCAATAATTGCCGGCTGCTGATCGCCCGGCCCGAGCAGCGCTCCCGCCGCAAGACGGAGCTGCTGCGTGTCGTCGACGCCTTCTCCCGCATCGTGCGGCTCGGCGAGGGCATGGGCGCGTCGCGCCGCATTTGCGAGCAGGCGATCGAGCGCACGCTCGACGCGCTCGACGTCTGCCGCGAGAAGATGAGCGCCCGCGGCGTCTCCCGCGCCCGGTTGATCGCGACCCAGGCCTGCCGCGCCGCCGAGAACGGCGCCGAATTCGTCGAGCGCGTGCGCGAGCGCACCGGCCTCTTGCTCGAGGTCATCGATCGCGAGACGGAGGCGCGCCTCGCGGCGCGCGGCTGCGGCTCGCTCGCCGATCCGCGCGCGGAGAGCATATTGCTCTTCGACATAGGCGGCGGCTCCACCGAGCTCGTCTGGCTGAGGCGCGAGGCGCAGGGCTGCCAATTGCGCCATTGGACCTCGCTCGAGCTCGGCGTCGTCTCGCTCGCCGAGCGATTCGGCGGCAAAAGCGTGACCGCGGAAGTCTATGAGACGATGACCGCGCGCGCGCTCGAGGCGCTCGCCCCCTTCGCCGAGCGCACCGCCGTCGAGCGGCGCTGCGAGCGCTTTCACCTGCTCGGCACCTCCGGCACGGTGACGACGCTCGCCGGCGTTCATCTCGGCCTCGAGCGATACGACCGCTGGCGCGTCGACGGCCTCTGGCTTTCCGACGAGGATGCGACGCGGGCGATCGAATCGCTGCGCGCCATGGATTTCGAGCAGCGCGCCGCCAATGGCTGCATCGGCCCGCAGCGCGCCGATCTCGTGCTCGCCGGCTGCGCGATCTTCGAGGCCATCCGCCGCGTTTTTCCGGCCGCCCGCACGCGCATCGCCGATCGCGGCCTGCGCGAGGGCATCTTGCTCGAGATGATGGAGGCGGACGGCCTCCTCGCCCGCGAGGGCTGAAGGCTGTCGGGAGCGGTTTTCGGAAAAGGACATGCCAACTCGAATAGGTCTGCGTCATTCGAACCGAAGACCCGAAGACCCGAAGACCCGAAGGCCCCCTCCCTCACCCTCTCCCGCGCAAGGTTGGGGAGGGGGCGCGAGCGTCTTCACTTTCATTGACGCAAGCCGCTAGAACGAGCGCTGCAGGCGCACGCGCCCTTCCACAGTGGCGTTGACGCCTTTCCACGAGGGCAGGCCGACCGACCACAGCGCAATGTCCGGCGCGAGCCCGACCGGCCGGCTGTGGTGATTGTCGCGCAGATACATGAGCTCGCCGCCGAGGTCGAAATTCTTGATCGGCGTCCAGACGAGATTGGAGCCGATGCGATATTCGGTGGTGTTGACCGCGCCGACGCCGCCGCCGAAAGCGGCGATCGCGCTCGGGCTGTGATAGAGCGCGAGATAGGAGCCGTAGACGCCGGAAGAGAGCGTCGGCGTCCAATAATGCTTGAAGGCCGCGAGCGCCGCCCAGCCGATCGACTTGTCGCAATGGGCGGCCGCTGTCCAAATGCAGTCGAAGCTCGAGAACTCCCAGCCATTGCTGGCTTTGACGCCGCCATTGCCATAGCCATAGAAGGCGTTGCCGTTCACCGGGCCGCCGTTGAAGCTCAGATTATTGCCCATCAGATAGCCGACGGCGCCGCGCGCATAGGTGCCCTGGATCCATAATTTGTCGCCCGCGGGAAAATATTCGGGAGCGATCTTGTCGAGATTGAACTGGGCGCCGCCCTGGAAGGCGTAGCCGAAATCGTCCTGCGAGACGGCTGTAATCGCGGTT
Source organism: Methylosinus sp. Ce-a6 (assembly GCF_009811655.1). GTDB lineage: Bacteria > Pseudomonadota > Alphaproteobacteria > Rhizobiales > Beijerinckiaceae > Methylosinus. The sequence goes on from NZ_BGJX01000019.1 coordinate 34,588, forward strand.
CCGAGCGGCAGGCCGGTCACGGGCGTCGCGACGGCGGCGTTGCGCGTATAGGTGGAGGTGCGCAATTGATGGGAGGCTGCGGAGAGTTGCACCGCGCCCCAGGGCTGGTCGATGCGGAAGGCGGCGACGATTTCTGGAATCTGCACGCCATCCGGCACGCCGGTGAAGCGCGTTCCCCAGGCGGCGGCGGCCGCATCGGCCGCCGCGCCGGTCAGTCCGTAGATCGCCGCGATGTAATTGAAGGCGCCGATCGTCGAGCCGATGAAGCCGCGCCGCGAGACATTGTCCTCGAGCGACAGGGTGAGCGCGGCCACGTCGCGGAACGTATAAGTATAGGCGAGCGCGCCGACCGTCGCATTGGAGCCGCGCAGAGATTCCCAATTGATGTTGTCGGTGTAGAAATCGAAGAAGGACTGCGCGCGGCCGATCGTCAGTCCGCCGAATTGCAGAAAGCCTTTGTTCAATATCGTCGTCTCGCGCGCCGTCGTGCGGAACACGGTCCCGTTCGCGAAATTCGCGGCGCCGAAATATTGTGAACCGCTGAGCGAGCCGGTCGCGGCGCTGCTGTCGGAGCCGAAATAGGATTCGATTCGCGCGAAGGCGCGCGCCGTGCCGTAGTCGGTCGGGGCGCGGGCGTCCAATTCGACTCGGCCGACGCCGACGAAGCCGCTGTTGTCGCCGCTGCGCGGATTGGAATAGCCGAGATTGGGCACATGGCCGGGAATGCCGAGCGGATTGCCGCCTCCGCCGGCGCCGAATGCGAAGGGGTTGTCGGTCGCGATGATGCTGCGCGACATGCGGTACGAGGTGCTCCAGCTGCGCCATTCGCCGACGACCGCTCCGCCGATTCGCAGGCAGGTGTTCGATCCGGGAATATAGAAGAACGCCGAGCCATATTGATCGCAGATACGAACATATTCGGCCGGCGCCGCTCGTCGCTTCGGGAGCTCTTCGGCCTCTGTCGCGCCGACGCAGAATAGACCGACGAGCACAGCGATGCAGCATCGATTCGATTTGAGCATTTCCCCAATCCAGCGCAGCGTTTATCAATCGAACTACGTAATATATCTTACGTATTGTCTCGATTACCGACGCTTCGCCGAATCGGCGATGAAACTTCTTAATTCTTATTTTATTTCCCGCCCGACGGAAATGGGGCGCGCCTGGACGGCCGCGCGTGGGGCTGCGCCCGGAAAATGCGACGGCCGCCCCGAGAGGGGCGGCCGCGAGCGTCGGGGCGTTCTGTTTTTAGAGCGTTTCCAGCCGAAGCGGACGCCGGTTCGGCGTCCGGAAACGCGTCGAAACAAAAGCCTAGGGTCTTCCTGTGTTTCAATGAAACACGGAAAGACCCTGGTTTCGCTTCTCGAGGTCCGCCTCACCAGAAGACTTGCGCGCGCGCCAGGAAGAGGCTCGGGCGGTCGCCATTGAGATAGGGGCGGTCGGAAGGCGCGACGAGGGTCAGGGTCTTGGTCCAATTGGCCTGGAAGCGCACGCCGCGCACGGGATACCAGTTGAGCGCGAGGGTCAGATTATCCTGACGTCCGCCGAGCGTCGCCGTTCGGGCGATCGCCTTTTGCGCGGCGTTGCCGACGGCGGTCGCCGCATAGACGAAATTGCCGTCGACGAGGCCGCCATTGTCGAGATTGATCTCGCTGTAGCGCGCGGCGAATTCGAAGGCTCCGAGGCCGCCCTTGTTCAGCGGGTTCTTGATCTGCACCTCGCCGAAGCTGCCGGGCGTGTTGAAGTCCTTGTCATAGCCCTTGTAGGAGGCCGCGCGCGATTCGCCGGTCAGGAACACGGAGCCGAAGACGTAATAGCCGCTATAGCGCAGGCTGGTTCCGCCGCCATTGCCGTAGATGAGCGCATTGGTGAAGTCCCGCTCATATTGGGCGGCGATATATTCGGCCTGCAGCGAGACCGGGCCATAGGCGGCGGCGGCTTCGAATCCGTAATTGTAGGAGTATTTCAGGCAGCTAGAGCGCCGCGCGAAGGGCGCGACGAGCTGGCCGACGCCGGTCGTCGCGATGTCGAGGCTGGCCGCGGAGCCGGCGCAGGAGAGGTCCTGCGCCGCGGAGACGCGGGTCAGCGCCCCGCCGCCTCCGAGCACGTCGGTCTCCTCGCGCTCGGAGGATTGGCCGGGGCGCAGATTGGCGGCGTCGGTGGCTGCGGTGGTGTTGTTGGGTTTGTGATATTTGAAGGAGGCGCCGAGATGGAGCAGTCTGTCCTCCTCGACGATCGGCGCATAGACGCCGCGCACCGCCGCGTCCCAATATTGCGATTCGCCCGTCGGCGGCGCGGTCGCCGTGTCCTGCGGGCTGGTCGAGAAGATGCCGGTCTTGATCGACCAGTTTTTGTCGCCGGCTGCGATAGCCGCGCCGATGTGGCGGCTCGGCGAGAGGACGGAGGGCAGCGAGCGCTCGACGAACACGAAATATTTCGACGATTCGATCGCCTCGAGGCTGAACGGCTCCTTGAAGTTGCCGATCTGAATGGTGACCGGCTGCTTGGTGATCTCTTCGGGCAGGAACCTGTCGCGATAGGCGAGATAGAAGTCGCGAATGCCGGCTGCGCCCGAGCCGGTGAAATCGTACTGGAGCTTGTAGAACCAGTTCTTGAACGCCTTTCCCTCGACCTCGAGGCGCGCGCGGCGGAAGCCGACATTGCTGCGCGAGATGGTGTCGGCGGAGGAGGCGAAGCCGCCATCGGCCTGGATCTGGCCGCCGAGCTTGAAACTGAAATCCTGATCCTCGGTCTCGACGAAGAGGCCGTTGCGGAAAGAGACGAAGACGGGCGGCGGCGCGCTCGTCCCCGGCGCGGCTTTGGCGGAGTTGAGCGCGTTCTTGACCTGGGCGGTCGCCTTGCCCTGCGCGCCGATCTTGGCCTCGAGCTCTTTCAGCTTCGCCTTCAGCGCCTTGATCTCGCTCGCCGTGTCCGCCAGCGCCGTGACGGGAACGCCGAATATCCCTGCAAAAGCGAGGAGGGCGACGCCGCTCGACAGTCGCCGCATCGTCCGTCCGCGTGATCCGCTATGCCGTTTCATTTGATCCCCGTAAGACTGTCTAAGTAAATTATCGTAAGCATATACCATATGGAGTTACTAGTCTAAATCATCGAATGGAATTCCGGCCGAGCGGTTCTCGGGCGGCTGTTGCGGAAATGTCACGCCTGTGACCGGACCCCGCAAAGAAAAAAGGCCGCCCGGGGAGGGCGGCCTCTTCTCGATCGAAACATGTCGCCGGGCCTATGAAGGCCGGCGTATTCGCTCACCAGAAGACCTGGGCGCGGGCCAGAAAGATATTCGGATGCTGGCCGTTGAGGTAAGGCCGGTCGGCCGGCGCGACCAAAGTCAAGGAGTGCGTCCAGTTCGCCTGGAAGCGGACGCCCTTGACGGGATACCAGTTGAAGGCGAGCGTGAAGTTCTCGAGACGGCCGCCGAGCGTCGCGGTATTGGCGAGCGCTTTCTGCGCCGCATTGCCGGCGACAGTCGCCGCATAGACATAGCTCGACGGCACGAGGCCGCCATTGTTCAGATTGATGCCGTCGTAGCGAGCGGCGACTTCGAAGGCGCCGATGCCGCCCTTGTTGAGCGGGTTCTTGATGTGGACATCGTGGAACGTGCCGGGCGTGTTCCAGTCCTTGTCGTAGCCGGCATAGGACTCGGCGCGCGACTCGCCGGTCAGGAAGACCGAGCCATAGACATAGTAGGCGCTGTAATTGAGGGTGCTTCCGCCCTGGCTGCCGAGCAGGAAAGCCGACTGCCAATCGCGATTATATTGGGAGCCGGTGTATTCCGCCTGGATCGAGAAGGGGCCATAGGCGGCCGCGGCTTCGAAGTTGTAGTTGAAAGCGTCCTTCAGACAGCCGTTGCGACGAACGAACGGGGTGTAGAACAGACCGAGGCCGGCGGCCGCCACATCCGTCGGACCGCAGCTGAGGTCCTGCGCCACGCGGACCAGCGCGCCGCCGCCGCCGATGATGCCGGTCTCGTCGCGCGTCTCGGTGCCGGGGTTGAGGACGGCGGAATGGGTGGCCGCGGTCGAGTCGTTCGGACGATGATAGAGGAACGACGCGCCGACGTGCAGCAGCGTGTCCTCGGTGCGGATCGGCGCATAGGTGGCGCGAATCGACGCGTCCCAATATTGCGCGCCGCCGACGCGCGGCGCGGTCGCCGTGTCCTGCGGGCTGGTGGAGAAGATGCCGGTTTTCACGCTCCAATCCTTGTCGCCGGCGCCGATCGAGGCGCCGATATGACGGGCCGGGGCGAGACCTTCCGGCAGGGCGCGCTCGATGAAGGTGATGTGCTTCGACGAGTTGAGCGTCTCCAGGCTGAAAGGCTCGTACTGGTTGCCGATCTGGATCGTGACCGGCTGCTTGGTGATTCCTTCCGGCAGGAAGTTGTCGCGATAGGCGAGGAAGGCGTCGCGAATGCCGGCGACGCCGGTGCCGGTGAAGTCGTATTGGAACTTATAGTACCAATTCTTATAGGCCTTGCCGACGACCTCGAGGCGGGCGCGGCGGAAGCCGACGTTGCTGGCGCGAGTCGTATAGGCCTTGTCGGTGAAGCCGCCGTCGGTCTGGACGCGGCCGCCGACATGGAAGCTGAAGTCCTTGTCCTCGGTCTCGACATAGAGGCCGTTCTTGAAGCTGACGAACACCGGCGGCGGCGCTTTGGCGCCCGGCGCGCTCTTGGCCGAGTTCAGCGCGTTCTTGACCTGATGCGTCGTCTTGGCCTGGTCTTCGAGCTTATGCTCGAGCCGCTTCAGCTCGGCCTTGAGCGCCTTGATCTCGCTCGCCGTGTCGGCGAGAGCCGCCGTGGGCGCGCCGAACGCGCCGAGGAGAGCGGCCAGGGCCACGCCTCCCATCAGCCTCGAAGGCGTCGCGCCTTTCGCGATCGTCTGGACGTTCGGATTGTGAATCATGTCAGCCTGTACCCCTTGATTTGCTTGCCGCTATCGCATCGCTAGAGGCGATTTGTGACACAATCATCACAAATTGCGGCCGCCACGATTCATGACAACGGTTTCTACGTAGGGTGTGACCCAAATGCCACGGACCGAAAACGAGGCGCAAATGAGACGCTTCTCGGGCTGCGTTTCTACTTCGCAGGTGATAGCGCTCGCCTTCTCACGCCGTAAGGACGTGGCCGATCCGCAACACCTACGTGGAAATCCTTATTTGAATCGAACTCGGCCCTTGCGTGAGGCGCCAATCGAAATGTAAGACAATTACATGTGATGTATCCAAGATACATTCCGACTGTCGTTGGTCGTATATCGAGCAACGATTGGCGCGAATTTGGGCGTCATATGTCTATCGATGGGCAATAGGCGTAATCGCCGTGCGGATTGCGTGCTTGCTTGTGGCCGTTGAGACTTGCATTCATAGCGAGATGCTCATTCTGGTCCAATGAAGTCGCGCGAGATGCGTAGACTTTCGAAATGTTCACGCGCGACGTCGAGCGCCGACTACTGGGGGCTTTCATGAGAGAACAGAAAATCGGGTCGAGAATGACGCGGCGGCTCTCGGGCGGCGCGGCGCTCGCGGCGTTTTGCGGGCTGCTGGGCGTTCCGGCTTCGGCGCTGGCCGACACGGCGAGCGAGATCAAGGCGCTGAAGGAGCAGATCAAGCGGCTCGAGGCCAGAGTGTCCGAGCAGGCCAAGACCAACGCTCAGGTCAGGAATGCGGTGAATTCCGCCAAGACCCTGCCCGGGCTCGTCGCCCCGCCGCCGGTGTTCGTCAGCTTCCGCAACGGCCTCTTCGTCGAGACCGAGGACAAGGCGTTCAACTTCAAGATCGGCGGCCGCGTGCAGGCCGATGGCGGCTTCGCCAGCTCGGCGGACACGATGTCGCGCAGCAACGCCGGCTTCCGCCGCGCTCAGCTCGAGGTCGAGGGCAAGGCCTATAAGAATTGGTTCTACAAGTTCCAATACGACTTCACCGGCTCCGGCGCGGCCGGCATTCGCGACGCCTATCTGGCCTATCGCGACAAGCTGCTGCCGGAGGAGATCACCAAGCAGCCGGTCACCTTCCAGGTCGGTAATTTCTTCGAGCCCTTCAGCCTCGAGGCGGTCAGCTCGACCAAGCACATCACCTTCATCGAACGCGCCATGACCGAAGCCCTCGCGCCGAGCCGCCACATCGGCGTCGCGTTCGGAGCGGGCGACAAGCATTGGAGCGTCAAGGGCGGTTTCTTCTCGACCAGCCCGCAGGACACGGCGGCGGCTCCGCCGACCGGCGGCGCCCAATATTGGGACGCGGCGGTGCGCGCCACCTATGCGCCGATCGTCGAGGAGGACAAGCTCCTGCATTTCGGCTCGTCCTTCCGCTATCACAAGCCCAATGACGCGACCGCGGCCACCAACGCCAACGCCTATCGGCCCGGCCAGGGAACGCGCGACGAGTTCGACGTTCTGGGCGGCAGCGGCGCTCTGATCCGCGTGCCGACGGCGCTGGACCTCACTTGCGCGGCCTCTGGAAGCCTGGCGACGGCCTCGACCGGCCTCTCGCTCCTCTATTCGCCTTTCACGCTCAAGAACGGCTGTCTGAAATATTCCTACAGCTACGGTTTCGAGGCCTCCGCCGCCTATGGGCCTTTCGCGGTGCAGGCCGAATATCTCGCCTCGCAATATGAGCGTAATCCGCTCAACGCGCTGCTTCTCGGCAACGCCGGCGGATCGAGCCTCGCCTATAGCGGCTATTACGTCTATGGCTCGGTGTTCCTGACCGGCGAATCGCGCGCGGCCTCCTATCGCGGCTATGACCAGAACTGGGGCTCGCCCGGCACATTCGCCGACGTGTCGATCAAGAATCCGCTCGACAAGGGCGGCCTCGGCGCCTTCGAGTTCGCCGCCCGCTACAGCGAGCTCAACCTGAACAACGGCGGCCTCGTTCCCGGCAGCTACGTCTATGCGGCCGCTCTCGTCGGCAACGCCGCGCAGAAGGCGCTGGCCAACACGGCCACGCTCGGCGGACGCGAGGGCAATCTGACGCTGGCGCTGAATTGGTATCCGGTCAGAGGCGTGCGCCTCCAGGCCAATTGGACCAAGGTTCTGACGCTCTCCGCGCCCTCCGATCGCGCCTATCTCAATGGCGACCGCCCGAGCATGTTCCTGGCTCGCGCCCAGGTCTTCTGGTGAGAATCGCCTCAAAACCGGCGACGTCCTCCGCAATGGCCGCCCCTCTCCGGGGCGGCCATTCGCATTTTTTAATCGACGGCGATCCTCCGAGCCTTTTTCTGGCCTGGGCTCGCATATTCTGGCGGGGCGAACGCCGGCGGAGCGAGATCATGGCCGCGGGCGGCGCGATTCGGTCTTGCCAATTGCGCCGCGCCTATTGAAAATTCGGCATGACCTCGTTTATTTCGTCGGTGCGCCGCTTCACTGAGCGGGCGAGACGCAGGATTCGTATGAACCGGTTCGAACGACAGCCGCCGGCCGCGGTCGAGGCCGAGGTCGAGTATCGCGACGGCGATTTTCGCATTCGCCGTCCGGGCGCCTATGTGCGTTGCGCGGTGACGGGCGAGCCCATTCCGCTCGAAGAGCTCCGCTATTGGAACGTCGACCTCCAGGAGGCCTATTCGAGCCCCGAGGCGAAGCTCGCCCGCATCGGCGTGACCTTCCCGCCGAAGGCTTAGAGCGTTTCCAGCCGAAGTGGACGCCGGTTCGGCGTTGGAAACGCGTCAAAACAAAAGCCTAGAGTCTTTTCATGTTTCAATGAAACATGAAAAGACTCTAGTTTCCCGGCAGGACGCCGCGCAAGAGGGCGCGTAGCGCCTCCGTTTGCGCGAAGACGAACTCGATCGGCAGAACCGCCACGCGAGAGCGCCAATGCGCGGCAAGGCGCGCCGCGTCTTTCTCCGTCGTGATCATTGTCGCGCCGAGGCGCTCGGCCTCTCGCGCCAGCGCCGCTATCTCTCGTTCTGCATAGAAATGATGATCGGCGAAGCTGCGCCGGCCGACGATCTCGACGCCGGCCGCCTGTAGCGCCGCGAAGAATTTCTCCGGTCGGGCGACTCCGGCGAAGGCGAGCGCCCGCTCGCCGGCGAGCGGGCTGGAGAGGGGCGTAACGCGAGCGTGGAACACTGTTTTTCCTGCCGCCTTTGCGCCTTTGGCGGCCGCTTCGCCGGCCGCGCCGTCGCCGATGAGGATGAGGGCGTCCACCGTCGCGAGCTGGCGGGCGAGGGGCGCGCGCAGCGGGCCGGCGGGCGGGCAGAGCCCATTGCCGGCGCCATAGGAGCCGTCGACGACGGCAAAAGCGAGATCGGCCTCGAGCCGCCGGCTCTGCAAGCCGTCGTCGAGAACCAGCGCCGTCGCGCCTTGCTCTCGCGCGAGCCGCGCGCTTTTCGCCCGATCGACGCCGACGATGGTCGGCGCGCGTCGCGCCAGCAGCAGAGCTTCGTCGCCCGCCTCCCGCGCGCAATGGTTTTCCGGATCGACGAGAAAGGGCGCGCGCCGCGCGTCGCGGCGGCCATAGCCGCGGGTGAGGAAGAAGGGCCGCTCGCCCATTTCCGCGAGCAGGGCGGCGATGGCGAGCGCAGCGGGCGTCTTGCCGTCGCCGCCGAGCGTGAGCCCGCCGACCATGATCGTCGGCAGATCGGCGCGCGCGCCCGGCCGCGCCATGCGCGCCGCGGCGACGGCCCCATAGATCGCGCCGAGCGGCGCCAGCGCCCGCGCCAGCGGCGAGGCCGGCGCCCGCCGCCAGAACTCAGGCGCGCGCATGTTCGAGCCGGCGCCGCGGTCTCATCTCTGCTCGAGCGCCGATTGCGCGAGATAGGGTTCGATCGCCGCCATGATGCTCTGCGAGGCGCCGCCGAGCTTCTTCACCACCTCCGTCCCGGCGCGGCCCATCTTGCGCATGCGGGAGGGATCGGAGAGCAGAAATTGCAGCGCGCGGGCGAGCGATTCCGCATCGGTCACGCGGGCGGCGGCGCGGGCGGCGGCGAGCTCGGCGTAAATGTCGGCGAAATTCTCGACATGCGGCCCGTGCAGGATCGCGCAGCCGAGCTTGGCCGGCTCGATCGGATTATGGCCGCCCTCGGCGGTGAGAGATTTGCCGGTGAAGACGACGCTGACCGCCCGCAAGAACAGGCCGAGCTCGCCCATCGTGTCGGCGACATAGATCTGCACGCCGCGCCGCGGCTCTCCGTCCTGCGAGCGCAGGCCGACGTCTAGCCCTTTCGCGCGCGCGAGAGCCGCGATCTCCGCCCCGCGCTCGGGCTTGCGCGGCGCGATGATGGTGAGCAGCGAGGGAAGCTCCGCGGCGAGCGTGAGATGCGCGTCGATCGCGATCTCCTCCTCGCCCGCATGGGTGGAGATCGCGGCCCACACCGGCCGCGCGCCGATCGCGCCGTTGAATTCGGCGAGCTTCCCCGCGCCGACGGGCGGCGGCGGCACGTCGAATTTCAGATTGCCGCACACGCGCACGCGCGGCGCGCCGAGGCCGAGATAGCGCGCCGCGCTCTCGGCGTTCTGCGCGAGGCAGAGATCGATCTCTCCGAACAGGGTTCGCGCGCCGCCGGGCAGACGCCGCCAGCGCGCGGCGGAGCGGCGCGAGATCGTCGCATTGACCAATATCAGCGGCAGCCGTCGCGCGTGAATCGCGCGGATCATATTGGGCCACAGCTCCGACTCGGCGAAGAGCGCGATGTCCGGCCGCCAATGCTCGAGGAATCGCTCCACGAATTGCGGCGCGTCGAGCGGCAGGAATTGATGCGCCGCGCCGGCCGGAAGCCGCGCGCGCAGCACTTTGGCGGAAGAGACGGTGCCGGTGGTGACGAGAACCTCGACCCCGCGCTGGATGAAGCGCTCCACGAGCGGCAGAAGCGACAGACTCTCGCCGAGACTCGCGCCATGCAGCCAGACGAGCCGGCCGGCGGGGCGCGCGAGGCTCGCAACGCCCATGCGCTCCCCGAGCCGCTGCGGATCTTCCTTGCCCTGTCTCGCGCGCCAGCCCAGCGCCACGCCGGCGAAAGGCGTCAAACCGATCGTCAGCAACCGATAAATCGTCAGCACCGGCATCGACGCCCCGGTTTGAAACTCGCCAATGTCGCGACGGCCGACACCGCGGCGCGCCGTTCGGCCGGTTCGCTCCGGCCTCGAGCAGGATTTCGAAAAAGTGGGAACCGGTTTTTTCGAGAAGAATCCCGCTTGTTTTGAAGAGTCTGAGCAGGCGCTCGTCGGCGAGGCGAGGAATGCCTGGTCAGAAAGAAGGATTGCGACGGCCGGCGGCGCGCCGACGAGACCGGCTCAATTCGCGTCGGGTTCGAGCAGCTCGTGCAGCTGCACGACGAAATAGCGCATATGGGCGTTGTCGACGGTCGCATGGGCTTTCGCCTTCCAGGCGGCGAGCGCGGCTCGGTCGTCTGGATAGATGCCGACGATGTCGAGCTTCGTCGGATCGCGGAAGGCGACTCCCTGGAGGTCGACGAGCTCGCCTCCGAAAACGAGATGAAGCGCCTGCTTCGGCGCGCCGCCATCCTGTATAGTCGTTTCGCTCATATGACGCCTTTCGAAACGGCTCGCGCCAGCGCGAGACTCTCCGGAAAGATGGCTCGAGGCGCGGCGATCAGCATGTCGCGCCGCAGTTGCGGACGATTATAGCGCAAGGGAACGCCCTCGAGCTCGGACAAGACGCCGCCCGCCTCGGTGAGTATCACATCGGCCGCGGCGATGTCCCAGTCTTTCGAATCCGCGGAGGCGATGGTCAGATCGTTGCGGCCGGAGGCGACGTCGGCGACGCGCAGGGCGAGCGACGGCGTGCGGTTCTGCATCTCGAACTTATAGTCCGAGCCGGCGAAACGGGCGGCGAGGCCGCGCGGCGCCTCGAGCCGCGCGCCCGTCAGAACGGAGCGCTCGGTGACGCGGATCGGCGCGCCATTGAGCGCCGCGCCACGGCCGGCGGCGGCGGCGAAGGTCCATTCGAGCGCCGGCGCATGAATGACGCCGAGCGTCGGCCGCCCCGCGTCGATGAGCGCGATCGACACCGCCCAGCGCGCGTCGCCGCGCAGAAACGCCTGCGTCCCGTCGATCGGATCGACGACGAGGAGCCGCGCGCGGGAGAGGCGCTTCTCATTGTCGGCCGTCTCCTCGGAGAGCCAGCCGGCGTCCGGAAACAGCGCGAGCGCCGCCTCCTGCAGGAAACGGTCGACGGCCATGTCGGCCTCGGTCACCGGCGACCCGCCCTCTTTATAGAAGACAGCCGCGCTCGTTTTCTCGCCCGGCCGGAAAAAGGCCATGGCGATCTCGCCGGCCCGCCGCGCAACGGCTTCGAGCAGCGGCAGCTCGGCCGCGAGGTCGGTTGGCGCGAAGTCGTTTGAATTGTCGGCCATTGAGAACAGTGGTTAAGCGAGCCGGGCCCGCCCCGCAAGGCGCCTTTTTTCGGCGAATTGCCGCGAATTTCTACGTTTCTGTTTGCCCGCCGCTAACCCAAAGCGGCAGAATCGGTCGAAAAGCAATGGTTTACGGGCGATTCACCAGGCTTGTTAGCGAGCTTTGGCGAGGCCGGCGCCCAACATGCGCCTCATGAAACGCGAAGATCACATTTCGAGGAGCGAGCGCATGTTCGAGACGGGCGACAGGGCGGAGACCCAGCTTCAATTCGCCATTCAGCGCGATCGGCGGGCCGATGGCGGCCAGCGCCGGGTGCGAGTCGGCCGCCGCGATATTCTCATCTCGCGGCGGCTCGGCGGCATGTCGATGCTCATCAGCGTTCCCGTGCGCGCCTATCGCGGCGTCGCGCTGGATGTCGAGCCGCGCCGCGACGGCGGCGCCTCCTATCGCCTGTCGCTCGCCCATGACGATCCCGATCTCGACATCCTCCTCGCCGAGACGGCGGATGGCGGCGCGATCTCGGCCGATTGGAAATATTGGGCGTCCTATCTCGATCTGCCGCGCCTCGCCGCGCGCGGCGGCGATTTCGAGACGCTGGATCCGCGGCTCGGCGGCGTCGCGCTGCGCGAGACGATCGCCCGGCGTAAAAACACGTCGGTCGTCGCCCGCCGTCCGCGCTTCTGCGCGCGCCGCAAGGAGGGCGACGACGCGCGGATGGGGCAGGTGCACCGCAGCGAGCGCGAGATCGTCTGCTACGAGTAAGCGAGGAGCGCGCTCTGCGCCACGAGCCCCGCGAAGAGCAGGAGGCCCGCGTCACGATTGGAGCGGAACAGCGTCAGCGCGACCTCGGGCGAGGCTGCGGCGCTGGTGCGCCAGACCTGCCAGGAGAGATGCGCCGCATAGGCTCCGACGCCGATCTGCGCGAAGCCGCCCACGCCGGCCGCGAGCAGCGCCAATTCGGCGAAGACGACAGAGCAAAGATAGAGCGCGCCGACGGCGAGGCGCACATGCGCGCCGAAGAGCAGCGCGGTCGAGCGCACGCCGGCGATGGCGTCGTCGCGCTTGTCCTGCAGCGCATAGATCGTGTCGAAGCCGATCGTCCACAAAATCGCCGAGGCGTAGAGGAAGACCGCCGGCCAATCGAGCCGGCCGGTCTGCGCCGTCCAGCCGAGCAGAGCGCCATAGGCGAAAGCGAGCCCCAGCACCGCCTGCGGCCAGGAGGTGAAGCGCTTGGCGAAAGGATAGACGAGAACGATCAGCGGCGAAGCGAAGCCGAGCGCGATGGTGAGGCCGTTGAAGGAGAGAAGAACCGCGAGCCCGACGAGGCACTGCAGGATGAGAAAGACGATCGCCGCGCGCGGCGACACTCTGCCGCTGGCCAGCGGGCGAAGCCGCGTGCGCTCGACCTTCGCGTCTATGTCGCGGTCGACGAAGTCGTTGTAGGTGGAGCCGGCGCCGCGCATCGACACCGCGCCGATGAAAAATAGCAGCAGATGAAAGAGATTGGGCGGCAGGCCGAGCGCCGCCGAGGAGAGCGCGCTTCCTTGCCAGCAGGGCAGGAGCAGCAGCCACCAGCCGATCGGCCGATCGAGCCGGGCGAGCTGCACATAGGGGCGTAGTGGCTCGGGGGCGAGGCGCCAGAGCGGATGATCGGCGACCGCGTCCGGCAGTCGCGGCTCCGCCGCGCTCACAGCGGGCCGGCGGGGAGCTTCTGCGCCTGCGGGCCGATGCCGACGGCCTGCTCTTCCTGCATCTTCTTCGCCTTGGCGGCGAAGGAGCAGGCCTGAGCGGCGAAAGTCTGCGTCTTGGCGCGCGCCTGCTTGAAGCCATCCGCCATATTGTCGGGGATGTTGCACCAGTCCTTGTTCTTCTCGATATAGGCCGCCATCTCGGTCTCTATGGCGACGAGCTTGCGCGCCGCCGGGCAGGCCGCGATCGGATCCATCTTGCCCTTGGACGCCTTGCCGATGGCGTTGAGCGCCTGGATCTGCCCCATGCGCCGCTGCGAGAGCTTCTCGAAGTCTTCCTGGCAGGATTGCGCGAAGGCGGACCCCGCGCCGACGAATGCGAGCAGCGCTCCGAAAATCGACACGCTCACATAGCGGCTCGCTTTTCCGCTCTTGGCCGTCATGGCAGCAATCCCCTTCATGGCGGTAAGGTCCTAGCAAGAGTTGAGATTTTAGCAAGAGACTTGCGCCCGTTGCAAGCATCCGGCAGTTTCTCGGACAAAGCGGCGGCTTGATGGCGGCCCGCCCCTCATCCCGCGGGAAAGCTCGTGTCACGCTATGATTTTTCCGCGCAGCGGCTCTTCGTCGCGGCGCCTCTCGCGGCCGGCGCGCGTATCGTTCTGGACGCCGACCGGCTCAATTATCTGTTGAATGTGCTGCGCCTGCGCGAGGGCGACGCGATCCTCTTGTTCAACGGCGGCGACGGGGAGTGGCGGGCGCGGCTCGAGGAGGTCTCTCGGCGCAAGGGCGTTCTCGTCGCCGAGGAGCGCCTGCGCGAGCAGACCGCCTGCGCCGATCTTCATTACTGCTTCGCGCCGCTCAAGCACGCGCGGCTCGACTATATGGCGCAGAAGGCGACCGAAATGGGCGTCTCGCGCCTTTCCCCTGTCATCACGCGCCGCACTCAGGCGCGCCGCGTCAATCTCGAGCGGCTCGCCGCCAACGCCGTCGAAGCGGCCGAGCAATGCGGCCTCTTGAGCCTGCCGGAGGTCGTCGAGGAGGTCTCGCTCGACGACTATCTCGCCGCTCGGCCGCCCGGGCGACTGCTCGTCTTCTGCGACGAGGACGCCGAGCTCGCCGATCCGATCTCCGCTCTGCGCGCGGCGCCGGCGCATCGGGGCGTCGATGTTCTGGTCGGCCCGGAGGGGGGCTTCGATCCCGCCGAGCGGGTGGCGATTCTCGCCGCCGCCCCGCTCGTCGCGCGGCTCTCGCTCGGCCCGCGCATCCTGCGCGCCGACACGGCCGCCGTCGCCGCTCTGACGGTGGTTCAGGCGGTCCTCGGAGATTGGCGTTGACGGCGGCGGCAGACCAACTTTCCATTCGGAGCGAATTCTCGTCGCGCGAACGACGCCGTTCGAGCGGAAAGCGCTGTAAGGGCTATTCGAGTTCGCATATCCTTTTTGCGAAAACCGCTTCGCGCTTTTCGGGAACATGCTCCAAGCGACACGATCCTGCCACGATTGTTCGACTGTATTGCGCCCTAAGTGGTCGCCGCCGTGTGACCTCTCGCGTCGAAGCGTGCGAAGTAACGAGTTGGTAAACATCGGGCGGCAACATCGACGAGGGGCGCCAAATCGCTTCGGCTCGATTGTTGCGATGCGAGGCATTTCGAGGCTTATCTGCGAATGACCGTTTTTTCCGCCGAACCTCTCGGGCTCGACGTCCGTCGTCTTTTCGTCTGCCTCTGCCTCTGCGCCGCCATTGGCGCGCCGCCGGCGCAGGCGCAGACCACGGGGTCGATTTCTTCCGGCGGCCGATGCGCCCGTTTCGGCGAGGGCTTCGTCCCGGTTTCCGGCTCCGACAATTGCGTGCGTCTCGGCGGCCATGTGCGCGCCGGGGGCCTCGGTGGGCCGGTCTGGGCGCAGGACGGCATGCGGCCGATCGGCCATTCTTACGTGCGCGCGCCGGGAGCGCCCGGCCTCTACGCGCGCTGAACGCCGTCCGCCCCTTTTTCGGCGCGGGCGTCGCTCCCTTACAACAAGCAGTCCTCGAAGGCCGGATCGACCGAACGGCCCCAGCGGCCGTGATAGGCCTCGAGCCGCCGCTCCGCGAGCGTGCGGCCGCTCTCGGCGATCTCCTCCAGCGGCGCGAGATAGATGGTCTCGTCCCGTCCCCGCGCGTCGCGCTTCGCCCGTCGCGAGAGCCCGCCGCGGGCGAGCGCCAGCATGTCCCGCGCAATGTCGAGCGCCCGGCGGCCGCGAATGCGCGCCTCGAGCGCGAGCCGCGGAACCTCGGCGCGCAGCGCATCGCGATCCTCGGCGCTCCAACCTTCGATGAGAGCGAGAGCGCCGTCGAGCGCCGTCTGGTCGTAGAAGAGCCCGACGAAGAGCGCCGGCAGGGCGGCCATATGGGAGCGCGGTCCGCCGTCGGCGCCGCGCATTTCCAGATAGCGCTTCAGCCGCGCCTCCGGGAAGATCGCGCCGAGATGATTGGCCCAGTCCGACATTGTCGCGCGCTCGCCGGGCAGCGCGGCGAGCCTTCCGTCCAGCAGGTCGCGGAAGCTCGCGCCGGCGACGTCGTGATACACCTCGCCGCGCTTGACGAAATAGAGCGGCACATCCAGCGCATAATCCACATAGCGCTCGAAGCCCATGCCGGGCTCGAAGGCGAAGGGCAGCATTCCGGTGCGGGCGGCGTCGGTGTCGCGCCAGATCTGCGAGCGCTGCGACAAGAGGCCCGTCGGCTCGCCGTCGATGAAGGGCGAATTGGCGAAGAGCGCGGTGACGATCGGCTGCAGCGCGAGGCCGACGCGCAGCTTGTCGACCATGTCCTTCTCGGAGGTGAAGTCGAGATTGACCTGAATGGTCGCCGTGCGGAACATCATGTCGAGGCCGAGCGAGCCGACCTTTGGCATATAGGCCGCCATTATGGCGTAGCGCTGCTTGGGCATGGCGGGCGTCTCGGCGCGCCGCCATTTCGGGCTCGCCCCGAGATCGAGAAAGGAGACGCCGAAGCGTCGCGCGACCGGCTCCAGCGCGGCGAAATGGGCGTCGAGCTCGGCCTTCGTGTCATGGACCGTGGGCAATGGCGCGCCGGACAGCTCGAACTGGCCGCCCGGCTCCAGCGACACCGCCCCGAGGCCATGCGGATCATAGAGGCCGATGATCGCCCCGCGGTCGGTGATCGGCTCCCAGCCGAGCGCGGCGCCCAGCCCCTCGAGCAGATTCTCTATGCCGCCGGCCGGGGATCGATAGGGGACCGGCGCGCGGCTCGCGCCGAAAAACGGGATCTTCTCATGCTCCGTCCCGACATTGAGATCGTCGGGCGTCTTGATTCCAGCCTCCAACCACTCCACGAGCGCATTGCGCGACGTGATCGGCGTCGTATCGTTTACGTCGCGAGCCATCAGCAACTTTCGGTGAGGACCGGCGCAAAAATGGCGCGGCGGCCCGTATTTGTCGACATCCCTTCCGGCGGGCGCGAAAGGGCGGGCGAGAACGACAGCGCTTCCGGCCTCGCGGCGAAGCAATATGCGTTCCGGCTGCTTGAATTGGCGGAAAAGCCGCCCGCGCGCAAGGCCGCCCCGGCGCAGCGGGCGCGATGGCGCTGAGAGGCTTAACTTTTTCGAGACGAATTATGCTTATCTTTCGGCAATCGTCCCGACCGCGGGCGCCGCGACGGGCGAGAAGACGACGCCAGTTTCGGCCGGACCGCTCGAGGATTTTGACCTATGCCGAATTGGCTGCCACGATTTCTCGCCGACGAAAGCGGAGCGACGACGATCGAATATGCGTTGATCGGCGTCTTCCTCTCCATCGTGATCCTGGGGGCGACGCGCATCATCGGCACGACATTGTCGGGCGCCTATTATCTGCCCGTCGCCAATAATCTGACCTGAGCCGTCAGCTCTTCGCCGAAGCGAAAATCCGCCCCAGCAATGCGTCGAGATCGGTCTGCCGCACGGCGTCGGCCGAAGTCGGGGCCGCGAGCGTCGCGCGGATCGTCTCCAGCGCGTCTTGCGGCGTTTCGGCGGCTTGCTCCGCCGGCTGCGGCTGCGGCTGCGGAGACGGGGGTTTTCCAAAAAATGTCGCGATGAGCCCGCTCAGCCAGCCGCCGGAGCGCGCCGGAGCCGCAGGGGCGGGCTGCTCGGTGGGACGCTCCGTTCGGCTGTCCAGCGCGGCGCCGAGCCCGCCGGCCGCGACCGAGACGAGGACCGGCAACAGGCGCTGCAGCACATCCGCGCGCAGCCCGCTCTCGCGCGCGACGAGCTGCGAGACCTCGCCGGCGGCCGAGGCGGAGCCGAACAAATGCGCGACGATGGCGTCGCCGCCTTCGACGCTCGCCTGCGCATGGGCCTCGTCGGCGCTTTCGAAGGCGGCGCGGTGAGCCGGCTCATTGGCGGCGTCGATGACCGAGCGCAGCGATTGCGGCTCCTCGGCCGCCTTTCGCAACGCCGCGACCAGCGCCGGCAGCAGCGCCTCGACGGCCGATCGCGTCTGCCAGGACGCGAGGCCGAAGCGATTCGAGAGATTTTCGATGATCTGGCCGCTTTGGGCGGACTGTATTATATCGACGATATTCGACACATTCGCCTCCGTCCCCTTATCGGGCCGCGAGACATTCCCGCTATCGCGCGGCCAGTCTTCGTCGACGCATGTCTAGCAGATTTCCGGGCGGGCCGCGAGGGAGCGAAGGCGACGGTTTCATCCTCTCCTTCGAGTGGAGGGTCGGCCGACGCCTTCGGCTTGACACTCATCTCCACGCGGGACATCACAGCCCGGCGCACATTCGGCCGTCCCCTTCGATAAAGAGGCGCTAGAGAATGAATATTCAGCATCGCCCGTCGCAGAAGCCGCCGTTGAAGATCCTGCTCTGCTCGCCGCGCGGCTTCTGCGCCGGCGTGGTGCGGGCGATCGACGCGGTGGAGCGGGCGCTCGCCAAATTCGGGCCGCCCGTCTATGTGCGCCATGAGATCGTCCATAATCGCTATGTGGTCGAGGCGCTGAAGGCCAAGGGCGCGATCTTCGTCGAGGAGCTCGAGGAGGTGCCGGACACGTCGGCGCCGGTGATCTTCTCCGCCCATGGCGTCGCGAAATCCGTCTCCGCCGAGGCCGCCTCGCGCGACCTTCTCGCCATAGACGCCACTTGCCCGCTGGTGACCAAGGTCCATCGCGAGGCGGAAATCCATCACAAGCGCGGCCGCAAAGTGCTGCTCGTCGGCCATTCCGGCCATCCGGAGGTGGTCGGCACCATGGGTCAGCTGCCGCCGGGCGCGGTGGTGCTCGTCGAATCGGTCGCGGCGGTGGAGGAGCTGCGGCTCGAGGACGTGGCCGATCTCGCCTATGTCACCCAGACCACTCTGTCGCTCGACGATTCGCAGGAGATCGTGAGCGCGCTGACGCGGCGCTTCCCGCAGATCGTCGGTCCCCATAAGGAGGACATCTGCTATGCGACGACAAATCGGCAGGCCGCCGTCAAGAAGGTCGCGCCGCAGGTCGAGGCGGTGATCGTCGTCGGCTCGCCCAACTCCTCCAATTCGCAGCGCCTGCGCGAGGTGGCCGAGCGCGCCGGCGCGCCGGCTCAGCTCGTCCAGGGCCGCAGCGAGATCGATTGGAGCATGTTCACCGGCATAGCAACGCTCGGCATCAGCGCCGGGGCCTCGGCTCCGGAGGTGCTCGTCGAGGAGATCATGGAGGCTTTCGCCGAGCGCTACGAGATCGCCGTCGAGACCGTCTCCGCCGCCGAGGAGGATGTCGCCTTCCCGCTTCCCAAGGAGCTGCGCGCGCACGCCTAAAGGCGCGCCCGACGCTTCGCTTTCCTCCAACCGCGCTGATGTCATGGCCGTCTATACGGATGTCGACGACGAGGAGCTGATCGCCTTTCTCGCCGGCTACGACCTCGGCGAGCTCCTGTCCTGCAAGGGCATCGCCGAGGGCGTCGAGAACTCCAACTATTTCCTGCATACGAGCGGCGGCAGCTTCATTCTCACGCTCTATGAGAAGCGCGTCGCCGAGGCGGACCTTCCCTTCTTCATCGGACTGATGGAGCATCTTTCCGCGAAGGGGCTGGTCTGTCCCCAGCCGGTGCGCGACCGCGCCGGCTCCGCGCTCGGGCGGCTCGCCGGGCGACCGGCGGCGATCGTCACCTTTCTCGAGGGCTATTCCGTCCATCATCCGGAGGCCGCCCATTGCGCGCGCCTCGGCGAGGCGCTGGCGCAATTGCATCTTTCCGGCGCGGATTTTCCGCTGCGCCGCGCCAACGCCCTCTCGGTCGGCGGCTGGCGCCCCCTCTATGCGCCCTGCGCCGCGCGCGCGGGAGAGGTGGCGGAGGATTTGGGCGAGATCGTCGCCGCCGAGCTCGACCAGCTCGAGCGCGATTGGCCGAAGGGCCTGCCCGAGGGCGTCATCCACGCCGATCTCTTCCCGGACAATGTGTTCTTCCTCGGCGATCGGATCTCCGGCCTCATCGACTTCTATTTCGCCTGCGTCGATTCGCTCGCCTATGACCTCGCCGTCTGCCTGAACGCCTGGTGCTTCGACGCGGCCGGGACTTACGACCCCGAAAAAGGCGCGGCGCTGCTCGACTCCTACGCCCGCGCCCGCCCGCTGACCGCGGCGGAGGTCGAGGCTTTTCCGCTGCTCGCGCGCGGCGCCGCGCTGCGCTTCCTGCTGACGCGTTTCGTCGATTGGCTCGACGTGCCGCCGGGCGCGCTGGTCAGGCCGAAGGATCCGCGCGAATATCTCGCCCGCCTGCGCTTCCACAGGACGATCCGCGCCGCAAGCGATTACGGCCTTCGCGCGTGAGCGGGCGCGTCGCCATCTGGACCGACGGCGCCTGTTCGGGAAATCCGGGCCCCGGCGGCTGGGGCGCGATATTGCGTTTCGGCGAGCGCGAGAAGGAGCTCAGCGGCGGCGAGGCGGCGACCACCAACAACCGCATGGAGCTCACCGCGGCGATCGAGGCGCTCGAGGCGCTGACGCGCCCCTGCCATGTCGATCTGCACACCGACTCGCAATATTTGCGCGACGGAATCATGTCGTGGCTGAAGGGTTGGAAGGCGCGCGGCTGGAAGACGGCCGACCGCAAGCCGGTGAAGAATGTCGATCTCTGGACGCGCCTCGACGCCGCGACCGAGCGGCACGAAGTGGCGTGGCATTGGGTGCGCGGCCACGCCGGAGACGAGATGAACGAGCGCGCCGACGCGCTCGCAAGAAAGGGAATGGCGCCGTTTCGGGCGAAAGCGCGCTGAAAGGCGCTCCGGCGCCCCTTGCCGGACGAGACTCTAAATACCATATCAGTTCGAGCAGAGCTCTTCTTCCACTCCGGGCGCGGCCGAGGCCGCGCCCTTCTTATTGTACGCATCGCACGCGATGAAAAAGCGCGCGGGGACGCTGCTACTCGCGATGCGGTTCTGCGGAAAACGAAGCCGATCAGCCGATGCCGGATCAGTCCAGCGTCAGCGGCAGCTCGATGCCGCCTTTCTCGGTGCGGATCGTCGCGCGGGCGGCGATGGCGCCCTCCTGCTTTCCTTCGCCGAGCTTCAGCTCGAAGCCGCCTTTGCCGTCGGCGGCGCTGTCGATGACATAGGGCTCGGGCGCCTCGACGAAGAGGTCCGAGGCGCTCCCCGGTCCGAGATAGCGCAGCCGCCAGGCGCCGGGGCCCGCGCGCGCGGCTTCCACGAAACGCGTCGCCTCGCCGGCGTCGATCGGGCGCGGAACGAGAGTCTCCGCCGCCGCGAGCCTCGAGGCGAAGGGCGAGGTCCCCGTGGGCGGCAGAGCGAGGGACAGCTTCGCCTTGACCGGCAGGCAGATTTTCGCGCAGGCGGCATAGTCCAGAGTGAGCTTCAGCACGACGGGCTCGCCCGCCGCCTTCGGCGTCACACGCAGCGGAAAGACGACGCTTTCGTCATAGCCCGCGACGGTCATTCCGGCTTCGACGATATGCTTGGGCGCGGGATAGAGCGTCTCCACCGCGGCGACATTTTCCGAGCCCGAGAAATCGAGGACGGGCGGCGCGCCGGCGTCGCCGGGATTGCGCCAATAGGTCACTGTCCCCGGATCGAGCGCGATCTCGAGGCCGACGCGATAGACGCCGCCGTCCGGCGCGCCCGCCGAGAGGAGGCGGGCCGCCGAATGGGCGGCGCGGGCGGCGGGGGAGGCGAAGGCCGTCTCCTGCGCCGGCGCTGGGCGCGGCGCGGCGAGAAGGGTGAGGGCGAGCGCGACCGTCGTCAGATTTCGAATGTGCATCAGAGTCCTCGGGACGCCCCCGCGCCACTTTTTCCTTCGGCGCTTGTTCTGAATGGGCGCCGCGGGTAGTATGACCCTATGAGCCCGGTCGGCAAGAAACAAGGCCTCGAGAATTCGGCCGCCCGCGCAGCCCGGCGGCCGGCGGGCGGGCGCGCCGCCGGCTCCTCCGCGCCGATCATCCGCGGCCTCGAGGCGGGGCGCGAAAAGGGCGCGGGCTCCAAATCCTCCGGACGGCGCTATCTCGACGGGCAGATGCTCGTCGCCATGCCCGGCATGGCCGATCAGCGCTTCGCCCGCTCGGTCATCTATCTCTGCGCCCATTCGGAAGACGGCGCCATGGGCATCGTCGTCAACCAGCCCTCGCAGGTCCGCAATTTCCCCGATCTCCTGGTGCAGCTTCAGATCATCGCGCCGCAGGAGCGCATCAGCCTGCCCAAGGAGACCGAGAGCATTCAAGTGCTGCAGGGCGGCCCGGTGCAGACCGACCGCGGCTTCGTGCTGCATTCCTCGGATTTCTTCATCGACAATTCGACGCTGCCGATCGACGACGGCGTGTCGCTGACCGCGACGATCGACATTCTGCGCGCCATCGCCGCCGGCGAGGGGCCGCATCAGGCGCTGCTGGCGCTGGGCTACGCCGGTTGGGATCCCGGCCAGCTCGAGAATGAAATCCAGCACAATGGCTGGCTCAACTGCCCGGCGGACCCGTCCATTCTCTTCGACAGCGACCTCGAGTCGAAATATGCGCGCGCGCTGCGCTTGATCGGCATTGATCCGGCGCGGCTGTCCTCGGCCGCGGGACATGCATGAGTGAGTAGTGAGTGGTGAGTAGGGCGAGCTTCTATTATTTACTACGCCCTACTCACCACTCACTGCCCTTCACTCCGCTTCCTGAATCCGCGCCGGCGCCGGCGCATGTTCCGTCTTGGGCGTGCGCTTGAAGGTGGATTTGCGGCCGCGCATCGTCTGCAGGATTTTCGCGCCATTCGAGAAGGCGAGATAGATCATCAGCGGCGGCACCGAGACCATCGTCTTTCCATAATCGCCGAGCGCGCCGCGCTTCAGCGCCAGATAGGGCGGCAGCGTGAAGCCGAGAACGACGACGAGCGTCTCGGCGAGGATGAGCTCGACCACCGGCAGATAGGGCGCGAGCGAGCCGCGCATCAGCGCGCCGAGCGCCAGCGCGATGATGCCGATCGCCGCCGTCGGAAAGAAGATCTGGTGCACGATGAGCACGATCGCCGCGACGCGCCGCGTCAGCGACCAGGGCGCGTTCCACAAGGGCAGCACGGTCTTCTGCGCGACCTGCACGAAGCCGTTGGACCAGCGCCGCTGCTGGCGGCGATAGTCGCGCAGCCCCTCCGGCACCTGGCCGGGAATGGGCGGCTCGGAGACGAAGATTCCATGCCAGCCGCCGAGCGCGGCGCGCACGGTGAGGTCGAGATCCTCGCAGAGCGAATAATCGGACCAGCCGCCGGCCGCGTCGATCGTCGCGCGCCGCCAAATGCCGCCCGTGCCGTTGAACTGGAACAGCCAGCCGGCGAGCGCGCGCGTGCGCTGCTCGACGAGGAAATGCCCGTCCTGCACGAGGCCCTGCGCGCGCGTCAGCCAATTCTTGCGGTAATTGGAAAATTCGCAGCGCGATTGCACGAAGCCGGCGCGATCGTCCTTCACCAGCAGCGGCACGGTTCGGCGCAGCCAGTTCGGCGGCGGGCGGAAATCGGCGTCGAGCATGGCGACGAAAGGCGCGTCGAAGAGCTTCAGCCCCTCGGCGCAGGCGCCCGCCTTGAAGCCGGAGCGATCGGCGCGGCGCACATGATGAATGTCGACGCCTCTGGCGCGCAATTCGATCGCCACGGCTTCGGCGCGCTGCGGCGTCTCGTCGGTCGAATCGTCGAGCAATTGAATGTGCAGCCGGTCCTTCGGCCAATCGAGCTCGGCGACGCAGCGCAGCGCCTGCTCGGTCACCTCGGCCTCGTTGAAGACGGGGATTTGCAGCAGCACATGCGGCAGCTCCTCCTCGGCCAAGAGGATCGGCTCGGGGTCGCGCGCGCCGCGCAATTGATCGTAGAGGAAGCGCGCGATGATGGCGACGAAGCCCGCGCCGATCAGGATCATGATCAGCGCCGCGGCCAGCCAGACGCTGTCGACGAGAAACTGCAGAAGTGCGAGGATCAAGCGTTCTATCCTTCTTCCTTCGCGACCTGCGGCTCCGTCGCGGCGGCCGCCTCGCCGCTGGAGCGCGTGTCGATCGTCGTCCTGGCCCAGACGACCTTGGTGGCCGTCCAAGCGTGCAGCCACACTGCGAACATCAACGCCTCGCGCGACAGAAAAATCGCCGGCGCCGCCCAAGATACCTTCCATCCCTTGGCGATGGAAAGCAGCGTCTCCGAGCTTAGCCACAAACAAAAAGTGACGGTCAAGGCCGCCGTCGGCGCGACGCCGACGAGCGAGGAGCCGATCGCCGCCGCCGCGAAGGCGGGCAGCGCCTGGCAGAAGGGCTCCGCCAGGAAGGAGAGGATCTCGTCGTCGCGGCGCACCACGCTCCAGCGCAATTGCCGATTATAGACGTCGAGCAGATTGCGCTCGCCCAGCTCCTGACGCACCAGCCGATGCGAGAAGACGGTGCGAAGCCTGATGCGCTTCAGCGCCTTGGCGGTGGCGTTGTCCTCGCCGACCGTATGCGCGATCGCCGCGAAACCGCCGGCGCGCAGAAAGTCGCCGCGACGAAACAACATGATCTTGCCGACGCCGAAGCCGCCGCCGAGCGCGGAGGCGGCGAACAACATGCGCTGATGCGGGCCGTTCATGATCGCGGCCTCCACATCGGCGGCGAAATTCTCCGGCCGCGCGGCGTAGGGGATGGCGCAGACCATGCCGACGCCGGGCTTCAAATGGCGCATCGTCTCGGAAAGATCGTCCGGCTCCAGCACGATGTTGGAATCCTTCATGAAGATCACGTCGTTGCGCGCTTCGTTGAAGGGAGCGAACAGATTGTCCACCTTGGGACTCGCCGCGAAACGCGCGGTGGAATGGAGAATGCGCGTCGAAATCTCCGGATGCCGCGCGAAAATGTCGCGCATGGCGGAAATCGCGGGCGAATCCGCTTCCGTCGCCGAGGCGAGCGCTTCGAACTGTGGATATCTCTGCGCGAGAGCCGATTCTTGAGCGCGCTCGAAGCCCTGGTCGAGCATTTTCACCGGCAGGACGAGCGAGACGGGCGGTCGTTCTTCGCTCGTTCCGCGCTTTGCCACGAGCCAGGGATGCACGAGGGCCGCCGTCACCGAGAGGAGCAGCAGCAAGGCGGAGCAGGCCCAGAAGACAGCCGATAGAACGACGAGCGAAAACAGGATGCTGTCGATCACGGCTCCTCCCGTTCATGGGTCTGTGGCACCGCCACCTCGAAGAGCCGCATGGCCGAATCGACGGCGCGGGGCGGCAGCAGGCTGAACAGTTTCATCGCATAATAGACGAAGAGCGGAAAGGCGATGACCGCGGCGCGTTTGTCCAGTCCGCGCATGATGATCTCCGCCGCCCGCGCGTCGCTCATCCGGCCCGGCTGCCAGGCCTTCAGCCTGGCCGTCATGGGCGTCGTGACGAAGCCCGGCACGATCAGGCTGACATGGACACCATGCGGGGCCAGCGCGCCGCGCAGCGAATCGGCGTAGAGATGCACCGCCGCCTTGCTCGCGCAATAGGCGGGAGAATAGGGCAGGCCGCGCAGTCCAGCCATGGAGCCGACGACGGCGATCTGACCGCGCCGACGCGCGCACATCGCCTCGATCGCCGGCTCGACCGTGTTGAACACGCCATTGACGTTGATCGAGAGCGCGCCCCGCACCGCCTCCGGGTCTTCGACGATCTGGCCGGGGGAGAGGCCGGTCGAGACGCCGGCGTTGGCGATGACGAGATCGAGCGGCTCGCGGGCGTCCGCCTCGGCGATGCGGACCGCCATGCCGCGGCGGTCGCGCACATCGGCGACGGTCACATCGGCTTCCGCGCCCTTCGTCCGGCATTCGGCGGCGACCGCCTCCAGCCGCGCGGCGTCGCGGCCGAAGAGCGCGAGGCTCCTTCCCTCGCTCGCATAGCGCAAGGCCAGCGCGCGGCCGATGCCGCTCGACGCGCCGGTGAGGAGGATGCGCCGCGCCCCGCGCTTCACGGGCGGAACTTTCGCGGCAGCGTCATCAGCGCCTCGCCGACGATCGCCGGCGCGCGCCCTTCGCCATAGGCCAGAAGTCTCAAGAACACATCCTCCTCGGGGGATGAGCGCAGCACGCGGCCGGTGAGCGTCGCCGCCTCGCCGCGCAGCACCGGCTGCACGAATTTTCCGGAGAGCCGCGCCAGAAACAGGTCGCGTCGCCAGGCGGAGAGCAGTGGCTCGAAGGCGGCGAGCAGCTTCATGCCATGGACAGGGGGCGCGGGAAAGCCGATCGCGCGGGCGAGATCGTCGTCGAGATGCAGCGGGTTGGCGTCGCCGGAGACCGCCGCATAGGCTGCGAGCGCCGCGGCGTCGAAGGGGCCGATCCGCCAATCCGGCAGGCGATCGCCGACGGCGGGCAGGCGCGCGCCGCTCACGGGGCGTTCTCCGCGGCCGCCGGGCGCGGCACGATGCGCAGAAGCGTCTCGGCGTGCAGGCGCGTCTCCCCGCCGAGCGTGGCGACGCTCGCATTCACGGCGAGGCGCGGCGGCTCGGCCTCGCGGCGCAGCGATACGGTCAGCTCGTAGCTCTCGCCGACGCGCAGCGGCGCGAAATAATGGAAGCTCTGCGACTCGTGCACCGGCACGACGTCCGCGCCGGCGAGACAATCGCGGATCGCCGCCTCGATCTCCTCCGCCGTCAGCCACACCGCCGGAAAGGCGGCCGGCACGATCTTTTCCAGCGTGTCGGGAAAGCCCGTCTCGCGGCGATAGCGCAAGACGCGCTCTTCGTCCGCGACGACGCGCAGCGGGCCGATCCGCCTCTCGCCGCTTTCGGGCTCGGTCATTCACGCCCCTCCCTCGAGCGCGCGCACGATCAGCACGGCGTTGATGCCGCCGAAGGCGAAGGAGTTGGACATGGCCGTGCGAATTCGGACGGGCCGCGCCTCATTGGGCACGGCGTCGATCGGGCAGCGCGGATCATACTCCAGGAAATTGATCGTCGGCGGCGCGATCTGCTGCTCGAGCGCGCGGATCGTCAGCGCCAGCTCGAGCCCGGCGCTCGCGCCGAGCGCATGGCCGTGGATCGGCTTGGTCGAGGAGACTGGCAGGCGCGCCGCGCGCTCGCCGAACACGCGGCCGATGGCCGCCGCCTCGGTGATGTCGTTGGCGTGGGTCGCCGTGCCATGGGCGTTGAGATAGTCGATCGCCTCCGGCTCGAGGCCGGCGTCGGCGAGGGCCGCCTGCATCGCGCCGGTCATTCCGCCGAGATCGGGCCGCACGAAATCCTTGGCGTCGCTCGTCGTGCCATAGCCCGCGAGCTCGCAGAGCGGCGCATGGCCGCGCTTTTGCGCCGATTCCAGCGTCTCCAGCACGAAGACCGCGGCGCCTTCGCCGAGCGTCATGCCGTTGCGGCCCATGGAGAAGGGGCGGCAATAGTCCGGCGTCATCACGCGCAGCCCTTCCCAGGCGCGGATGGTGCCGTTGATGACGCAGGCCTCCGCGCCGCCGACGATGGCGCGATCCATGAGGCCGAAGCGGATCATCTGCGCGCCGAGCCCCACCGCCTGGCTCGCCGAGGAGCAGGCGCTGCCGAGCGCGAAGGTCGGGCCATTGGCGGAATAGCGCATTCCGAGCGTCGTCGGCGCGGCGCTCGGAATGAGGCGCGGCACGCTGAACGGATCGGGGCGAATGCGCTCCTGGTAATAGTGGCGCAGGCCATTGTCGATCGTCGTCATGCCGCCGATGCCGGAGCCGATGATGACGCCGACGCGCGGGCCGGAGAGCTCCTCGCGCGCGAAGCCCGCCTCTGCGACGGCCTCGTCGGCCGCGACCAGAGTGAATTGCGTGAATGGATCGCAGAAGGCGAGCAGCGCCTTCTCGAGATATTTCGAAGCGTCGAAGTCTGGAACCTGCGCCGCGATCCTTATGCGCCCGTCATAGGGGTATTCGGTCACCAGCGGCCGGACTTGGGAGATTCCGTCTCGGGCCGCCGTCCACAGCGCCGCGGTTCCGACGCCCGCCGCCGAGACCGTCCCCATGCCCGAGATCACCACCCGACGCTCGCCGACGCCCCCGGACGAAGCGGCCATATTATTGTTTCTCTCTCTCTTTCAGCACATATTCGGCGATCGCGTCGATCAGCCCCTCGACATTCTTGGCGTCCTGCAGCGCGCCGTCCATCGGGATGTAGACGTTGAACTTCTCCTCGAGGGCGGTGAGGATCATGACGATATCGACCGACTTCAGGCCGAGGCTCTCGATCGTCGCGTCGGGCGTCACCTTGGTGCGGTCGATCATCCCCTCCGATGCGATGACCTCGACGATCTCTTCGACGAGCTTGGCCTTTTCCTGCGGATCTTCAGCCACGACCACCTCCGTTCAGGGTCTTTCAGCCACTCGGGCCGCCTCCCGGGCGGGGGGGCGGCGCTCCCGTTCTCGTTAAGGCGCCGCGCCGTGAAAATAAAGCCCGGCGCGGGCGAAGGTTGCGGATATGGGTGGCGGCAGCGCGCGCTTCATGCAAGAAGACGCCCGCAATCCCGTCATTGTTCGAGGCTCGCTCATGAGTTTGCAAGACGCGCCGCTGGCCGGCGTTTTTCCATCGGGAAACGAGGAGGGCTGGCGTAAAATCGTCGATCGGGCGCTGAAGGGCGCGTCCTTCGAGCGGCTGATGTCCAAGACCTACGACGGGGTCGAGATCTCCCCGCTCTATCCGCGCGCGACCGCGCCGGGACCGCGAGCGCTGCGCGCCGCGCCCGGCCGCTGGTCCGTTCTGGCGCGTGTCGATCTTTCCGATCCTGATGCGGCCAATCGCCTCGCCCTCTCGGATCTCGAGGGCGGCGCCGATGGATTGCACATCGTCTTCGCCGGCGCCCAGGGCGCCTATGGGACGGGCCTTTCCGACGACGGCGAGGAGGCGCTCGCCCATGTCTTCGACAAGATCCGCCTCGACTATGGAATTCCCGCGCTGGTGGAGTTTTCGCCGCGCGCGCCGAAGGCCGTCGACGCGCTGCTGCGCCTGCTCGATCGCGCTCATATAGAGCCGAGCATCACGCGCCTCTCTTTCGGGCTCGATCCGCTCGGCGCGCAGGCGTTGCACGGTTTCCTGCCCGGCCCCTGGGCGCAGGAGAGCAAGGCTTTCGCGACGCGCGCAAAGAGCCTCGCCGCGGCCGGCTATCGTTTCGGGACCGTCGTCGCCGACGCCCGCGTCATCCATGCCGCCGGCGGAACGGAGGCGCAGGAGCTCGGCTTCGCGCTCGCCGCCGCGCTCGCCTATCTGCGCGCGCTCGATGAGGGCGGCCTGCCGCTCGACGAGGCGCGTTCGCTCCTTTCCTTCCGCCTCGCCGCCGACGCCGACGAATTCGTCACCATCGCCAAATTCCGCGCGTTGCGGCGCCTGTTCGCCCGCGTCGAGGAGGCTTGCGGCCTCGCGCCGGCGCCGATCTATGTCCATGCCGAGACGGCCTGGCGCATGGTCACGCGGCGCGACCCCTGGACCAATCTCTTGCGCGCGACGCTCGCCGCTTTCGGCGCGGCGATCGGCGGCGCCGACGCCATCACCGTCCTGCCCTTCACGCAGGCGCTCGGCGCGCCGGATGATTTCGCCCGCCGTCTCGCCCGCGACACGCAGCTCGTGCTGCAGGACGAATCGCATATCCACGCCGTCGACGATCCGGCGAGCGGCTCCGGCGGCATGGAGGCGCTGACAGAGGCGCTCTGCGCGCGCGGCTGGGAGGAGCTCCAGCGGCTCGAGGCCGAGGGCGGTCTCGCCACGGCGCTGGAGAAGGGCGCTTTCCAGGGCCGCGTCGCCGAGGTCGCCGGCAAGCGCGCGCAGAATGTCGCGCGCTCGCGCGACAAGATCACCGGCTCCAACGCTTTTCCGGACATTGGCGAAGCGCCGGTCGCGGCGCTCGCGCCTTTCGACGCGTCGTTCTTCGAGGCGGCCGCGCCCGCCGGCGCGCTGAAATCGCCGCCCCTGCGGCCGCGCCGTCTCTCCGAGCCCTTCGAGGCGCTGCGCGACCGCTCCGACGCCGCGCGCGCGGAAAAAGGCGCGCGGCCGCGCGTCTTCCTCGCCAATCTCGGCGCGGTGGCGGCTTTCACGGCGCGCGCGAATTTCGCCAAGAATTTCTTCGAGGCGGGCGGCATAGAGGCGGCGTTCGGCGAGGAGGGCGCGGATATCGCGGCTGCCTTCCGCGCGAGCGGCGCGAAGCTCGCATGTATCTGCTCGTCCGACGCCCTTTATGCGGAAAAGGCGGTCGAGGCGGCGCGCGATCTCGCCGCCGCCGGGGCTCGAGTCTATCTCGCGGGCCGGCCGGGAGAGCTCGAGGCGGCGCTGCGCGCGGCCGGCGTTGCAGAATTTATTTACGCTGGCGGCGATATGTTCGACACGCTGCAACGGGCGTTCGAGGAGGCCGGATGATGCGGGGGCCGGGGATTTTATTGCTGGGTTCGATGATTTCGATCGGTGTCGCAGAGGCGGCGCAGCGCGAGACGGCGGGCGCCGCCGTCGAGGCCGGCCGCTATGACGGGTCCTGGGTTTTCGAGGCGCGCACGACGGTCGGCAGCTGCCCCGGATTGCTGCCCGATCAAATCGAGATTCACGCCGATCTCCTCGTCGGCACGCAGGCGGGCGCGGCGGCGCTGGCGGCGGGGCGCATGGCGCATTGGGGCTATGTGGAGAGCGACGGCGCGATCATGACGCGCTTCACCACCCAGGGCGGCCATGTGGCGCGCGCCCATGGCAATCTGCGCGGCAATGCGGGCCAGGGCGCCTGGTCCTCCTCCACCGACAAATGCGGCGGGTCCTGGCGCGCCCATCGCGGCGGAGCCCAGCGCGCGGGGTATTGAGCGCGGTTCTAAAGAAGGCTCGCGCAGACCCTTCTCCCGCTTGCGGGAGAAGGAATTCGCGCACGTGTGATCGCGCCTTTAGCAACTCAATTCTGGTCCTCGCCGAACACCGGCAGCGTCTGCGAGCGCGAAGCCTGCCGCTGGGCCACGGGCGTCGCCGCGGGCGCGGATTGCGGCAGGGCGGTGGTGAGGCCGAGGCCGTCGCGCTGATAAATATCCTCGCGGAACTGCATCACCCCGTCCGGCGTCGCCCAGGCGGTGACATAGACCCAATAGACCGGCACGGCGGGGGTGATCTTCACATCGATGCGCTCGCCGGAGCGGATCGCCTCGTCGATATGGTCGCGATCCCAGCCGGGCGTCTCCTTCAAGAGCCAGGCGACATAGTCGCGCACATTCTGCAGGCGGATGCAGCCCGAGGACACGAAGCGGAAATCGTCGCCGAAAATGCCCTTGGCCGGCGTATCGTGCATATAGACGCCGTAAGGATTGGCGATGTCGATGCGCACCACGCCGAGCGAGTTGAAGTCGCCGCCCGTGTCCTGGCGGAACTTGTAGTTCAGCGCCTCGAGCGAGTTCCAGTTGATCTGCTGCGGGGAGAGCTCGACGTTCTCCTTATTGTAGACGCGGATGTGGTTGTCCGCGAGATAGTTCGGGTCCGCCTGCATCTTGGGGATCAGATCCTTGCGGATGACGGAGGCGGGGACGGTCCAGAAGGGATTGAAATTGACCTGGATCGCCTTGGTCTGCATCACCGGCGACTGGCGGTCGATCTTGCCGACGCCGGCGGTGTGATGGGTGACGACATAGCCGTTCTCCACCGTCTCCACAGAGGCGGCGGGGATATTGGCCGTCACATAGCGATTGCCGAGATCGCGCGAGAAGCTGCGCAGGCGCACCAGATTGGTCTCGAGCTGACGCAGGCGCAGCTCGGCCGGCACGTTGAGCGCGGCGAAGGTCTGCGTCGAGACGACGCCCGTGGCGTTGACGCCGTGCCGAGCCTGGAAGCGGCGCACCGCGGATTCCACGTACGAATCGAAGACGGGGCTCGTCCCCGCCTCCGCGCCGATGTCGCCGGAGACGATCAGGCGGCGGCGCAGCGCCGAGACCGCCGGGCCGTTGGAGCCGAGGCGCAGCTGCTGGCCGGCGGGCACCATGGGCCAGCCGCCGCGCGCGACGATCTCCTGCAATTGCTGGATCGCGGCTTCTGTCGCCGCGACCGTCTGAGTCGAGAGGATGGGGGTCGTCGAGCGCGAGACGGTCAATCTCGGATCGGCGTCATAGCGCTGCGCCCATTCCGCCTGGCCGTCATAGACGTCGCCCGCGGCGAAGGCCGCCGGCGCTCCGGCGCAGGCGAGCGCGAGGACGAGAGCATTGCGCGAAAAGGCGGACTTCGAAAACTTACGCAAGGAGTAGCTCCAATCCGACTGCGCCCTCGCCGAGGGCGGGGCCGCGGTCGCGCGGCGCGTCGATAGATTTGCGATTCTTTCGTTAAGAAGGAGCGAATAGTCCGGCGATTTTGTGTCATGACTCGAATTGTGATCCGGCGCGAATTGGGCATGGCGCGAATTGGGCGAAGAGACGCTCGACGCGCCACTCGACGCGCCCCCTGCGCATGACGTAACGAGAGGGCGCTGTTTCACGAATGACAAGGTGGACGTTTGGGAGCGCCGAGAGCCGAGGAGGAGTGGGCCGTGCTGATGCGCGCCGCCATTGCCGGCGATTCGGGCGCCTATAAGAGGCTGCTCGTTTCGCTGACGCCGGCGCTGCGGGGGATCGCGCGGCGCGATTGCGCGCGGCTCGGCCTCGACATCGGCGAGGCGGAGGATGTCGTGCAGGAGACGCTGCTCGCGATCCATCTGAAGCGCGACACATGGGACGTGGGCAGGCCGATCGGCCCGTGGATCATGACGATCGCGCGCAACAAGCTCATCGATGCGCGCCGCAGACGCGGCGCCAAGGAGCCGCTGCCGATCGACGACGCCTTCGATCTCGCCGCGCCCGAGGCGGCGGACGACGGGCTCGACCGGCAGGACGTCGACCGCCTGCTCGAAGAGCTCGGCGATCGCCAGCGCGATCTGGTGCGCTTCCTGTCGATCGACGGACATTCGGTGAAAGAGGCGGCCGAGCGGCATGGCATGAGCGAGGGCGCGGTGCGCGTCGCGCTGCATCGGGCGATCAAGACGCTGGCGGGGCTCTATCGGAAAGGCGAGACATGAAAACGCAAGAGCTGATCGGCGCGCTCGTCGCGGACCATGCGCCGTCGCGTTTTCGCTTCGCGCGCATCTTCGCCCTGTCGCTCGCGGCCGCCGCCGTCGCCGCCGCCGTCGCGTTCTTCGCTTTCATCGGCGTCAGGCCCGATCTCGGCGCCGCGGCGCAACACCTGCGCTTTCTCACGAAATTGGCGGTGACGCTCACCCTGCTCGCGGCCGGGGTCGGCCTGCTGCGACGGCTCGCCGTGCCGGGCGCCGATGTCGGCTATTGGCGTTTCGCGCCGCTCGTCGCGCTCGCCGTGCTCATTGTCGCCGTGGCGCTCGAGCTTCTCGCCGCGCCTTCCGACTCCTGGGGCGCGCGTCTCGTCGGCGTCAACGCGCGTTTCTGCCTGATTTTCATTCCCGCCATCGCCATCGGCCCGCTCGCGATACTTCTGATCGCGCTGAGGCGCGGCGCGCCGAGCCGGCCGGCGGTCGCCGGCGCGGTCGCCGGCCTCGTCGCCGGCGCGCTCGCGGCGAGCTTCTATGCGGCCCATTGCCAGGACGACAGTCCGCTCTTCGTCGCCGTCTGGTATTCGCTGGCGATCGGTCTCGTCACCCTCGCCGGCTCGGCGCTCGGCGCGCGGCTGCTGCGATGGTGAGCGCGCCCGCGCCGCTTCGCGCCGATGTGGCGCTCTGCGAACGCGGCCTGTTCGAGAGCCGCGCCAAGGCGCGCGAGGCCATTCTCGCCGGCCTCGTTGAGGTCGACGGCCGCAGGATCGCCAAGCCCTCGCAGCCCGTCGCGCCGGGCGCCGAGATCATCGCGCAGGCGCCGCATCCTTACGTGTCGCGCGGCGGCGTGAAGCTCGCCCATGCGCTCGAAACATTCGGCGTCGACGCGAGAGATCGCTACTGTCTCGACCTCGGCGCCTCGACCGGCGGCTTCACCGACGCGCTGCTGCGTTCGGGGGCGCGCCATGTGGTCGCTGTGGATGTCGGCCACGACCAATTGCATGAGAGGCTGCGCCACGATCCGCGCGTGACCTCGCTCGAGGGGCTCGACGCGCGCTCTGTTTCCGCGGCGCATCTCGCCGAGGCGCCTTCGCTCATCGTCGTCGACGCCAGCTTCATCTCGCTCGCGCTGCTTCTGCCGCCCGTTCTGCCGCTCGCCGCCGAGGGGGCCGAGCTCGTCGCTCTGGTCAAGCCGCAGTTCGAGGCGGGACGCAGGGCCGGCAAGAAGGGCGTCGTGCGCGACGAAGCCGTTCACCGGCAAGTCTGCGCGCGCGTCGCGGCGGAGGTCGAGGCGCTCTCCTGGCGCGTTCCCGCCGTGATCGCTTCGCCGATTTTGGGCGGCGAGGGGAATCGCGAATTTCTCCTCCATGCGCGGCGGGCGTGATGCTGCGGCGGCTCGTCATCGAACGTCTCGGCCATCGCGGCGAGGGGGTCGCCCGTGCAAAGGAGGGGCTCGTCTTCGTTCCCTTCGCGCTGCCGGGCGAGACGGTTCTCGCCGAGACGGAGGGCGAGCGCGCGCGTCTCGTGGATATCCTCGAGCCTTCGCCGGATCGTATCGAGCCCTTCTGCCCGCATTATGGAATCTGCGGCGGCTGCGCCGTGCAGACGCTGGCCGAGCCCGCCTATGCCGGCTGGAAGCGCGGCCTCGCCGAAACGGCGCTGCGCAACGCCGGTCTCGACTGGCCGGTCGAGCCGCTCGTCGACGCCCATGGCGCCGGGCGCCGGCGCGTGACCTTCCACGCCCGCTTCGAGAAAGGCGAGGCGCGGGTGGGCTTCATGCGCGCCCGCTCGCATGAGCTCGTCGAGATCGAGGCCTGTCCGCTGCTCGAGGCGGCCCTCGCGGGCGCGCCCGCCGCGGCGCGCGCTCTGGCGCAGGCGCTGGCCGGACGCGGCAAGCCGCTCGATCTCGCCGTGACGGCGACGACGGGCGGGCTCGATGTCGATATTCGTGGCGCCGGCGCGCTCGAGGAGCGCGAGACGCTGACTTTGCTCGAGCTCGCGGAACGCCTCGATCTCGCCCGTCTCGCCAATCATGGGCGGTTGGTGACGCTGCGCCTCCCGCCCGGGGTGATGGTCGGGAAGACGCAAGTCCTTCCGCCGCCCGGCGCCTTTCTACAGGCGACCGCCGAGGGCGAGGCGGCGATCGCCCGCCTCGTCGCGCAGGGCGTCGGCGAGAAGGCCAAGCGCGTCGCCGATCTCTTCTGCGGCGTCGGCGCCTTCGCGCTGCGGCTCGCCGAGCGCGCTCGAGTGACGGCGATCGATGCGGATGTGGCGGCGGTGGAGGCGTTGGATCGCGCCGCCCGCACGACGCGGGGGCTACGTCAGATCGAGGCGCAGGCGCGCGATCTGTTCCGCCGCCCGCTCGACGCGCAGGAGCTCGCCCGTTTCGACGCCGTCGTCTTCGATCCGCCGCGCGCCGGAGCCATGGCGCAGGCGCAGGCGCTGGCAGGCTCCGCCGTGCGCCGCATCGTCGCCGTCTCCTGCGATCCGCAGAGCTTCGCGCGCGACGCCGCAATTCTGAGCAAGGGCGGATATGCCGCAAAATTCATCACGCCGATCGATCAATTTCGGCATTCGCCTCATCTCGAGGTCGTCGCGCTCTTCGAGAAGGCGGCGGAGGCGGCGCCGCGCCGGCGGCTATTGTCGCGCCAGTAAGCCGCGTGACCGCGCATTTTC
This sequence comes from Methylosinus sp. Ce-a6, assembly GCF_009811655.1. Taxonomy (GTDB): domain Bacteria; phylum Pseudomonadota; class Alphaproteobacteria; order Rhizobiales; family Beijerinckiaceae; genus Methylosinus. The sequence goes on from NZ_BGJX01000019.1 coordinate 69,693, forward strand.
TAAGTAAGTCTACTTATGGCGACGCAAGCTCGAAAGCCTACATTCGCGCAATGGCCTGCATGTGACAACGGACGGATTTCAGGAAGCATTTCGGGCTTGGCCGGGTTATTTTTCTTGCCAGCCCGGTCGAGTTGGGCATAGGATTTGCGTCCATGCCCAGCATGGGGAGCCGGCTCCGAGAGGGTCCGCGCTCGAATCTGGAAGGAGATGGTCACATGAATGCGCTTCTCGCCGCAACATTGTGCAGTATCGTCCTCGGCGGGCTTCCGATCGCCGCCGCCGCTTATGTGCGGGTCCGCCGCTCGGATGAAGCGCATCGTCGTCGCCATTGGTGACGCCGCAACGAGGTGATCCTTCTGACCGCCCTCGTGAAAGGACGCCTCGCAAAAGGACGCGATGACGAGACGTGACGATTCGGGGCTGCTCGATCGCTTGAGCGCGATTGTCGGAAGATCCGGCGTCATCGTCGATCCTGGCGCCATGGCTGCCTATCTCCATGAGCCGCGCGACGCTTTTTTCGGCCGCGCCCTTTCCGTCGTCGAGCCGCGAAGCGCCCGCGAGGTCGCTTCCATTCTCGCCCTCTGCAACGACGCCGGCGTCGGCGTCGTCCCGCAGGGCGGCAATACGGGACTCGTCGGCGGCCAGACGCCCGACGAGAGCGGCGCGCAGATCGTTCTGTCGCTGCGCAAGCTCGACAAGATCCGCGAGGTCGATTCCGCTTCCGACACGATGACCGTCGAGGCCGGAGTCATTCTCGCCAACGCCCAGGCCGCCGCGGAGGCGGTCGGCCGTTATTTCCCGCTCTCGCTCGCCGCCGAAGGCAGTTGCACGATCGGCGGGAATCTCGCCACCAACGCCGGCGGCGTGCATGTGATCGCCTATGGCGCGGCGCGCGATCTCGCGCTCGGGCTCGAGGTGGCGCTCGCCGACGGGCGGCTGCTGTCGGGGCTCTCCAAGCTGCGCAAGGACAATACGGGCTATGACCTCGCCCATTTGTTCATCGGCTCGGAGGGCACGCTCGGCGTCATCACCGCCGCGACGCTGAAGCTCTTTCCCTTGCCGCGCTCGCGCGCGACAGCCTTCGTCGGCCTCGCCGATCCGCGCGCGGCGCTCGCGCTGCTGTCGCTCGCCAAGGCGCGCGCCGGCGCGGCGCTCGTCGCCTTCGAGCTGATTCCGCGCATCGGCGTCGAATTCGTGCTCCGCCATATGAGCGGGGTTCGCGATCCGCTCTCCGGCGCGCATCGCTGGTATGTGCTCATCGAGCTCGCTTCGCCCGCCGAGAGCGGCGTCGAGGAGCTATTGACCGAATTGCTGGGGGAAGCGTTGGAGCAGGGCGTCGCCGAGGACGCGGCCGTCGCCGCCACGCTCGAGCAGCGGGCCGGTCTGTGGAAGCTGCGCGAAACGCTTCCCGAGGCGCAAAAGCCCGAGGGCGGCTCGATCAAGCACGACGTCTCCGTGCCGCTCGAATCGATTCCCGCCTTTCTCGAAGAGGCCAACGCCCTCGTCACGGCGCATGCGCCGGGCGCGCGGCCGACGCCCTTCGGCCATATGGGCGACGGCAATATTCACTATAACGTCTCGCAGCCCGAGTGCGCCGACCGCGCCGCCTTCCTCGCCCGACGCGAGGAGATCAATGAGATCGTGCATGGGCTGGTGACGAAATATTCGGGCTCGGTCTCCGCCGAGCATGGCGTCGGCGCGCTGAAGCGCGATCTCCTGCGCAAGGTGAAGGACCCGGTCGCGCTCGAGCTGATGCGCGCGATCAAATCGGCGCTCGACCCGAAGGGAATCCTCAATCCTGGGAAGATGCTGTAGGCGCCGTGCGGACATGGCGGCGGCGGCGCTTCTGCTCCGGCGCGGCCTTGTCCGCCGCTCCGCCCTCGAAGCCGACGAGTATCTCGTAATCATCGGCGGCCTGCGCGCCGAGATAGGGAACCGAGAGCGGCTCGGCGATCAGGCGGAACTCGCCGCGCGCGGCGCCGGCGGGCACGATCGCCGAGACGCGATAGGATTTGGAGTCGAGAATCGCCTCGTCCTTCTGCCGCCGCGCGGAGATTTTCACCGAGCCGGAAAATGCGCCCGGCTGGCCGGCGGGGCCGAGCACGGCCGCTCCCTCCACGCCGACCTTGATGAGGATCTGATCGCCCGCGACCGAGCATTCGCGCGCGAGATGCGACAGCGAGAGCTGATAGCGGACCGAGGCATTGTCCGCGCCCGGCGGCGCGCGCAGCGTGGCGGCGCCGGTGTCGACGAGAATCTCGGGGCAATCGACCGCCGCGCCCGGCGCGGCCTGCGCGGGCCGTTCGGACTTCTGCTCCTTCTCGCCGCCGCCGAAAACCGAGAAGGGATTGGGAATCTCGAAGGCGCAGGCGCCGCTTGTCGTCAGCGCGGAAATCGAGAGAATCGCGCCAAAGCGCCGCATCATGCGTCCCGTATCCATCGGCCTTCCACCCTCCGCTCGGCCAGCCCCCTCCCCAGCCCTCCCCCGCTTCGCGGGAGAGGGAGCAGACTCGGCGCTTCATCGAGGGCTCGCGTCGCGCCTGCCGTTTCCCCTCTCCCGCGGAGCGGGGGAGGGGGAGGGAGGGGGCGCTTCGCCCTTCGTCACGCAGGCATTACCGCCATCACGGCAGTTTGGCGAATCCCTCTTTGAAGCCGGCGAGCGACAGCGGCAGGCCGACGCCCTCGTCGGGCGTCAGATAGATGACGAAGGTCGCCGTCCTGCCGTTCTTGAGCTGCTCGATGAGCGCATCGTCCATGACGACGTCGGCGACGCAGCCCGAGGGCAGGCAGCGCACGAAGCCCGTGTCGCCGATGCGGGTCTTGTCGATGGTGAGGCCGAGCCCCTTGATGAGCAGCACATTGAGCGGCGCGATCACGCGCAGCAGCCGGCTCTTGCCGTCGCTCGTCTTCAGCACGACGACGACCAGATTGACATTGGCTTTGTCCTCCGCCGCGACGCTCTGAATGAGCGCGCATTGCTCGGCGGCGGCGCCGGCGGGCGTCTCGCAGCGAATCTCCCAATCGCCATATTTCGACTTCACCGCTCCCTGGGCGGCGGCGGGCGTGGCTGCACTAAATGCTGCGACTGCGAAACCCATCCCCGCGACCACATGTCGCAACCTCGCGAGCCGGGCGTCGGCGGCGTGCGGCCTCATTTTCGCTCCATCTTTCTATCGATGCGGATTTCACTGGCCATTAGGATGGAAACCGGGTCAAAACGGGGCGTTGCGAACACTCACGAAGCTGGCGCTTTGCGTAGCAAATGGCCGCCCTCTGTCAAGCGGAAGGGCGCCGACGCCGCAATTTTGCGCAGCCGGAGGCGGCGCGACTTTTTGTCAGGCAGACTGTGGCGCCGCAGCGATTGCGCGACAACGCCGTTTGTGGTTGAACCCGCCTGGGAATACCTGACGAGCCGGATTAGTGGCGGATTCGGCGCGATCACAACGACCGGATAACAGCATCAAAACGACCTTGTTCTAAAGGTCCGAGAGGCGATCTTCATGCTCATCGGCAGACGACCCACACTCCGCCGCGCGGCTTTGACGGCCGGCGCCGTATCTTCCCTCCTCCTGCTCGCGGGCGTCGCATCCGCCCAGGTGGTCGGCCAGCCCACTCCCGGAGGCCTCGGCCTCCCGACGACGGTGACGGAAGTGGGAGCCGAAACGCAATTTTTCTACAATGTGGTTCTGCTTCCCATCATCAGCTTCATCGGCCTCTTCGTTCTCGGCCTCCTGGTCTATGTCGGCTGGCGGTTCAACGAGAACGCCAATCCGGTTCCTTCCAAGCTCACCCATCACACCGGTCTCGAGATCGCCTGGACGCTGGTCCCGGTCCTCATTCTGGTGTTCATCGCCATCCCCTCCTTCCGTCTGCTCGCGCATCAGATGGAGATCCCCGAGCCGAAGGTGACGATCAAGGTCACGGGCAACCAGTGGTACTGGTCCTACGCCTATCCGGAGGATCAGGGCGGCGGATTCGCCTTCGATCAGTTCATGAAGCCCGATTCGGACATCAAGCCTGAGAATGGCGACGTTCGTCTGCTCTCGGTGGACAATGAGGCGGTGGTGCCGGTCGGCGAGGTGGTCAAGCTGCAGGTGGTCGCCTCCGACGTGATCCACTCCTTCACCATTCCGGCCTTCACCATTCGCGTCGACGCCGTGCCCGGCCGTCTGAACGAGACTTGGTTCAAGGCCGAGAAGGAAGGCCTCTTCTACGGCCAGTGCTCGAAGATCTGCGGCAAGGATCATGCGTTCATGCCCGCCGCCATCCGCGTCGTCTCCAAGGAGAAATACGCCGAATGGCTGGTCGAGGCGAAGAAGAAGTTCGCCAAGGCCGACGACGGGCGCGTGCGCGTCGCCGCCGAGCCCGGCGTCCGCTGATTCTTTCGCATCGACCAACCGAACATAAAGCCAAGCATTCTCGAGGATCACGACCATGGACGCCATCTCGACCGAGGCGGGGGCCCACCACGACCATCCCACCGGCCTGCGCCGCTATCTCTTCTCGACCAATCACAAAGACATCGGCACGCTCTATCTGGTCCTCGCCGTCGTCGGCGGCCTCATCGGCTTCCTGATGTCGCTGGCCATTCGCGCCGAGCTCTCTCATCCCGGCATTTCCGTCTTTCCGGGCCTCTCCGCACTGCTGTACGGAACCGACCCGACCAATCTCGACGCCGCGAAGAATCTCTACAATGTGTTCATCACCGCCCATGGCGTGCTGATGATCTTCTTCTTCGTCATGCCGGCGCTGATGGGCGGCTTCGCCAACTGGTTCGTGCCGATCATGATCGGCGCGCCGGATATGGCCTTCCCGCGCCTCAACAACATCTCCTTCTGGCTGCTCGCCGCCTCGCTGGTGCTGCTCGTGCTGTCGATGTTCGCGGAGGGCGCTCCCGGCTCGCTCGGCTTCGGCGGCGGCTGGGTGTTCTACCCGCCATTGTCGTCCAACACGGGCCATCCGGGGCCGGCGATGGATTATGTGATCCTGTCGCTGCATCTCGCCGGCGCCTCGTCGATCCTCGGCTCGATCAACTTCATCACCACCATCTTCAACATGCGCGCGCCGGGCATGACGCTGCACAAAATGCCGCTCTTCGCCTGGGCCATGCTGGTGACCGCTTTCCTGCTGGTGCTGACCCTGCCCGTGCTCGCCGGCGCCATCACCATGCTGCTCACCGACCGCAACTTCGGCACCACCTTCTATGATCCGGCGGGCGGCGGCGATCCGATCCTGTTCCAGCATCTGTTCTGGTTCTTCGGCCATCCGGAAGTCTATGTGCTGATCCTGCCGGCCTTCGGCGTCATCAGCCACATCGTCTCCACCTTCTCGCGCAAGCCCGTGTTCGGCTATCTCGGCATGGCCTACGCCATGGTGTCGATCGGCTTCCTCGGCTGCATCGTGTGGGCGCACCACATGTATACGGTCGGCCTGTCGCTCAATGCGCAGCGCTATTTCGTCTTCGCGACCATGGTCATCGCGGTGCCGACGGGCATCAAGATCTTCTCCTGGATCGCGACGATGTGGGGCGGCTCGATCTCTTTCCGCGCGCCGATGGTCTGGGCGATCGGCTTCATCTTCGTGTTCACGCTCGGCGGCGTCACCGGCGTCGTGCTCGCGAACGCCTCGGCCGACCGCCAGCTGCACGAGACCTATTACGTCGTCGCGCATTTCCACTACACCATGTCGCTCGGCGCGGTGTTCGCGATCTTCGCGGCCTTCTACTACTGGTTCCCGAAGATGACCGGCTATCTCTACAATGAGACGCTGTCGAAGGCGCACTTCATCCTGCTGTTCATCGGCATCAACCTCGTCTTCTTCCCGCAGCACTTCCTCGGCCTCGCCGGCATGCCGCGCCGCTACATCGACTATCCCGACGCTTTCGCGCTGTGGAACTATTGGTCGTCGGTCGGCGCCGCCATCGCCGCGGTCAGCGTCCTGCTCTTCTTCTACACGGTGGCCGAGGCCTTCCTGCGCAAGCGCGAGGCGGGAGCCAATCCGTGGGGCGTGGGCGCGACGACGCTCGAATGGACCTTGTCCTCGCCGCCGCCCTTCCATCAGTTCGACACCCTGCCGCGCATCACCGGCTCGGGCCATCACTGACGCCATTTGTCGGGCCGCGGCGCTCAGCGGCCGTGGCCCGACACGATCAACGTCCGATCTCGAGGACGTTGGAACGAGAGCTTAGCGAGAGCGAGAGATGAGCGACGCCTCCTTCATCATCGACGAAGCTTCGGCCCCGCGCGCGCCTGTCGCCGCTCCCGGCGATTATTTCGCCCTGCTGAAGCCGCGGGTGATGTCGCTCGTCGTGTTCACCGCTCTCGCCGGCATATTGCTGGCGCCGAGCGCGCCGCATCCTTTCCTGGCCTTCGCCTCGCTGCTGGCCATCGCTGTCGGCGCGGGCGCCTCCGGCGCGCTCAACATGTGGTACGACGCCGATATCGACCGGCTGATGACGCGCACGCGCCGCCGGCCCATTCCGGCGGGCCGTCTCGGCCGCGAGGAGGCGCTCGCCTTCGGCCTGTTCCTTTCCGTGATGGCGGTGTTCACGCTCGGCCTCGTCGCCAATTGGCTGGCCGCCGGGCTGCTCGCCTTCACCATCTTCTTTTATGTCGTCGTCTATACGATGTGGCTGAAGCGCTCGACGCCGATGAACATCGTCATCGGCGGCGCGGCCGGCGCGCTGCCGCCCGTCGTCGGCTTCGCCGCGGCGACCGGCGCCGTCGATCTCTCGAGCATCGTCCTGTTCGGCGTCATCTTCATGTGGACGCCGCCGCATTTCTGGGCGCTGGCCCTCGTCAAGCGCGAGGAATACGGCCGCGCCGGCATTCCCATGCTGCCCAATGTGCATGGCGAAGCGCGCACCCGCCTCGAGATTCTCGCCTATTCCATCGCGCTCGCGCCCATCGGCGTCGCGCCCTATCTCCTGGGCTTCGCCTCGCCCGTCTATGGCCTCGTCGCGCTGGCGCTCGGCGCGGCGCTGATCGCTTGCGCCGTCGACGTCTATCTGCGCCGGGAGGGCGAGCGGGCCCGCCGCGCGGCGATGCGCCTCTTCTTCTTCTCCATCGTCTATTTGTCCCTTTTGTTCATGGTTCTGGTGGTCGAGAGGCTCGTCGCTCTCTCGTCCTGGCTCGCTTGAGCGGAGGAAGATGACGATGGGTCGATCCGAAGACACATCCGAGCGGCGGGAGGGAGTCGTCCTCACGCCGGAACAGGAGAAGAGCCGCCGCGCGCGCAACATCGCGATCGGCGTCGCCGTGGCGCTGTTCGTGGCGCTCTTTTACTTCGTCACCATAGTGAAGCTCGGCGGCAATGTCGTGCCGAGGGCGGGGTGAGATGGGCATGAGCGGGGATCGCGCAGACAAACAGAGCGGACGCCGCGCCGGCAAGGGCGCGGGGCTTCTGGTCGTCGGCTCCGTGGCCATGCTGATCCTGTCCTTCGCCTCCGTGCCGCTCTATCGCGCCTTCTGCGCGGCGACGGGATTCGGCGGCACGACGCAGGTCGCCAAGCTCGCCCCGGCCAAGCCCGGCGAGCGGCGGCTCTCCGTGCGTTTCGACGCCAATGTCGCGCGCGATCTGCCTTGGCGCTTCGAGCCGGAAACGCCCCGCATCGTGCTGCGCACCGGCGAGACGGCGACCGTCTATTACAAGGTCGTCAATCTCTCCGACCAGGAGACGGCCGGCGTCGCCGCCTATAATGTCAGCCCGGATCAGGCCGGGGCCTATTTCGACAAGCTCGCCTGTTTCTGCTTCTCGGAGCAGAAGCTCGCGCCGCATGAGAGCGCCGAATGGCCGGTGGTGTTCTTCCTCGACCCGGCGCTCGAGGCCGACGAGACGATGAAGCGCGTCGAGGAGATCACTCTGTCCTACTCCTTCTTCGCCTCCAAGAAACCCAAGGAGTCGAAACCCGAGGAGTCGAAACCGACCGGGGCGGCGAGCGCGCTCGCGGCGAAGCCGAAGAGTTGACGAATGACGAGAATGCGACGGGGGGCGTCCGCGGCGGGGCGAACCATCCCTAAAGCGTTTCCAGCCGAAGTGGACGCCGGTTCGGCGTCGGAAACGCGTCAAACCAAAAGCCGAGAGTCTTTCCTCGTTTCAGTGAAACAGGGAAAGACTCTAGCGAATGGAGCCCTGTGAACGAGACCGGCCCGGCCGGCGAAGTCTTAAGGAAATCATCATGGCGGACGGACACGCGAAACCAAATCACGACTATCATCTCGTCGATCCGAGCCCCTGGCCGATCGTCGGCTCGCTCGCCGCTCTGCTCACCGCGATCGGCGCGATCTATTGGATGAAGGGCCTGCCGCTGCTCGGCGTCAAGATCGGCGGCCCGGTTCTGTTCGCCGCCGGCTTCGCGGGCGTGCTCTTCACCATGTGGTCCTGGTGGGGCGACATCATCCGCGAGGCCGAGCATGAGGGCCATCACACCAAGGTGGTGCAGCTGCATCACCGCTATGGCGTGATTCTCTTCATCCTCTCCGAGGTGATGTTCTTCGTCGCCTGGTTCTGGGCCTTCTTCAATTCGGCGATCTTCCCCGCCGATCCGACGCAGGTCACGCGCACCGAGCTGTTCCAGGGCGTGTGGCCGCCGCATGGGATCGAAGTGCTCAATCCCTGGCATCTGCCGCTGCTCAACACGCTGATCCTGCTCACCTCGGGCGCGACACTCACCTGGGCGCATCACGGCCTGCTGCACAACGACCGCGACACGCTGAAGAAGGGCCTCATCGCCACCATCGCGCTCGGCCTGACCTTCACCGCGATCCAGGCCTATGAATACGCCCATGCGCCCTTCGCCTTCTCCGGCTCGATCTATGGCGCCACCTTCTTCATGGCGACCGGCTTCCACGGCTTCCATGTGATCGTCGGCTCGATCTTCCTCATCGTCTGCCTCGCGCGCGCCGTCGCCGGCCAGTTCAAGCCGGAGCAACATCTCGGCTTCGAGTTCGCGGCGTGGTATTGGCACTTCGTCGACGTCGTCTGGCTGTTCCTGTTCGCCTCCATCTATGTGTGGGGCAACTGGGGCGGCCATATGGAATGAGTGGACGGGCCCATCGCGGCTTCTGAAAGAAGCGCCGGCGGGACCGTCGGCGCTTCTCTCGTTTCGACGCCCTCTCGCCCTCGCAAAGGGATAGGAAAACCATGGCCGCCGACGAATATCCGCCCGTCAACCCTTATGTCGCCGGCCTCCTCGGCCATTGCCCGCGTTGCGGCAAGGGACATTTGTTCCAGGGCTTTCTGAAGCTCGCCCCGCGTTGCGAGGTCTGCGGGCTCGATCTCGCCTTCGCCGATTCGGGCGACGGGCCGGCCGTCTTCGTCATGACCATCGCCGGCTTCATCGTCGTCGGCGCGGCCCTCTGGGTCGAGGTCGCCTATGCGCCGCCCTATTGGGTGCATGCGCTCATCTTCCTGCCGCTCACCGTCGTCGTCTGCGCGGGGCTGCTGCGGCCGACGAAGAGCCTGCTGATCGCGCTGCAATATTTCAACAGGGCGGAGGAGGGCCAGCGCGCCGATGAGAACTGAGGCGCGCGCCCTGCTCGGGCCGGCGCTCTTCACTATTTTCATGGCGGCGCTGCTCGCAGGACTCGGCGTGTGGCAGCTGCGCCGCCTCGCCTGGAAGGAGGCGCTGATCGCCCGCGTGGAGACGCGCGCCGGCGCCGCGCCGGTCGAGGCGCCGCGCGCGCGTTGGACGGAGCTCGCGGCCGAGGATTATGATTTCCTCCATGTGCGCGTCTCGGGCCGTTTCGACCTTTCGCGCGAGGCGCTGATCTTCTCGCCGCCGCCCGCGGGCGCCGGCATAGAGCCGGGCTTTCGGGTGATCGCGCCCTTCCTGCTGGACGAGGGCGGGGCGATTCTCGTCGATCGCGGCTTTCTGCCGCTCTCCAAGCGCGCCGACGAGACGCGCAAGCGCGAACCCGCCGGGGATGTGACGCTCGTCGGCGTGCTGCGCGGCCCGCAGGCGCGCAATGTCTTCACTCCCGCCGATGCGCCGCAGCAGGGGCTCTTCTACACGGCCGACGCGCGCGTTCTCGCCGACCATCTGAAGCTCTCCGACGCCGCGCCCTTCCTGTTGGAGCTCGATCCCGCAGCCTCCGCGCCCGGCCTGCCGCGCGTCTATGACCACAATATCGAGCTCGCCAATAATCACCTCTCCTACGCCATCACCTGGTTCTCGCTGGCGGCGGCGGTGGCCGGGGGCTTCGCTTTCTACGCCCTAGGGCGGCTGAAGCAGCGCTGACGCGGCCGAAGCGGCCGAAGCGGCGCATGACGAATTTCGGCGCCTTCGGACTTTCCCGGCGCCGGGTCGGCGAGTTAGAAGAGACGCCGTGCGCTACATTTCCACACGCGGCGAAGCTCCCGAGCTCGCCTTCGAAGACGTCCTCCTCGCCGGCCTCGCGTCCGACGGCGGCCTCTATGCGCCTGTCTCCTATCCGGGACTCGCGCGCGGCGAGATCGCGGCCCTCGCCGGCCTTCCCTATCGGGAAGCGAGCGCGCGAATCATCGCCCCCTTCCTCGGCGAGGCCTTCACGGGCGAGGCGCTGCGCGCGCTGACGCGGGACGCCTATGCGAGCTTCCGCCACAGCGCCGTCGCGCCGCTCACGCAGATCGCCGAAAATCTCTTCGTCCTCGAGCTGTTCCACGGACCGACGCTGGCGTTCAAGGATCTCGCCATGCAATTGCTCGGGCGCATGATGGACGCCGTGCTGGCGCGGCGCGATCTGCGCGCGACCATCGTCGGCGCGACCTCCGGCGACACGGGCGCGGCGGCGATCGAGGCTTTCGCCGGCTTGGATCGCGTCGACGTCTTCATTCTCTATCCGCATGAGCGCGTCTCCGACGTGCAGCGCCGGCAGATGACCACTGTCGAGGCCGGCAACATCCACACCATCGCTCTTCGAGGCTCGTTCGACGACGCGCAATCGATATTGAAAGCGTTGTTTCGCGACGCTCGCTTCCGCGAGAGCGTCGGACTCGCCGGCGTCAATTCCATCAATTGGGCGCGCGTCGTCGCGCAGACCGCCTATTATTTCACGAGCGCCGTCGCGCTCGGCGCGCCTTTTCGCGAAGTGAGCTTTTCCGTGCCGACCGGCAATTTCGGCGACGTGCTCGCGGGCTATGTGGCCAAGCGCATGGGCCTGCCCGTCGGCCGTCTCGTCATCGGCACGAATTCCAATGATATTCTCGCGCGCGCGCTCGCGACCGGGCGCTATGAATTGCGCGAGGTGACGCCGACGCAATCGCCCTCCATGGACATTCAGATCTCGTCGAATTTCGAGCGTCTGCTGTTCGACGCCTATGGCCGCGACGCCGCGCAAATTCGCGGCCTCATGGGCGCGCTGGAGCAATCGAAGGGCTTCTCCGTCGCGCCCGCGCAACTCGAATCCATTCGCGCGGAGTTCGAGGCGAGCGCGTGCTACGAGGCCGATACGACGGCGGAGATCGCCCGCGCCTATCGCGAGACCGGCTACATTCTCGATCCCCATGCGGCGACAGGGGTTCATGCGGCGAGGAAGCGCCTCGCCGAGGATCCGTCGACGCCGATCGTGTCGCTGGCGACCGCGCATCCGGCGAAATTCCCGGACGCGGTGGAGCGGGCGATCGGCAAGCGGCCGGAACTCCCCGACCATCTCGCGCATATTCTCTCCGCGCGGGAGCGTTTCAGCGTCCTCGACAATGATGCGGCGAAGGTCGCGGCCTTCATCTCCGCGCGCGCCCGCGCGGCGCGCGCGCCGGCGTGAGAGGGCGACGATGGCGCTCTTTGGCCTCGTCCCCGCCTATCGCGATCTGCCGCTGCGCGGCGACGGCGTCTATCTGCGCGGCTCGGAGATGCGGGATTTCGTCCCCTGGGCTTCTCTCAGGGAGCGCAGCCGCGCCTTTCTGACGCCATGGGAGCCGACTTGGCCGGCCGACGATCTCACGCGCGCCAGCTTCCGCTATCGCGTGCGCCGCCACGCCGAGGAGATGGCGCGCGACGAGGCCTATTCCTTCTTCGTGTTTCGCGAGGCCGACGACACTCTGGTCGGCGGCCTGACGCTCGGCCATGTGCGGCGCGGCGTCTCGCAGGCGGCGACGCTCGGCTATTGGATGGGCGAGCCCTTTGCCGGCAAAGGCTATATGTCCCGCGCGGTGCGGGTGGCGCTGGACTATGCCTTCAACCGCCAGCGCCTGCACCGCATCGAGGCCGCCTGCCTGCCCACCAACGCCGCCTCCATCCGCCTGTTGGAGCGCAACGGCTTCATCCATGAGGGTTTCGCCCGGGCCTATCTCAACATCAACGGCCAATGGCGCGACCATCTCCTCTTCGCTCGGCTCGACAGCGATCCGTCGCGGGCCCGTCGGCTGCTCTGAGCGGGCGACAACGCCGAAAGACGGCGTCATTCCCGGCAGGCCGAAGGCCTGACCGGGAATCCAGGGCAATGACACAAAGACACGGCCTGTCGCTCCGGATTCCCGATCGCTCGCGTTGCGAGCGTCCGGAATGACGTCCTCTCTAGAGTTATTTGGATTCGCATGTTCTTTTCTGAAAACCGCTTCGCACTTTTCGGGAACATGCTCTAGCGGTCGAAGCGCAAGCGCTCATCCACGTTTCGAAACCGCACAGCCGAGCCTCGATTTTCGCTGGCACGCATCTCTCAACCTATCCTGCGACATCGCCGTCCGCGTCTCGAAACGGGACGGCAGGCGCAAAAAGGGTAGTGTATTCATGGCGTTCCACGATTATCCGGCGTTCTGGGACATCGAGGAGGTCACAGTCGGCGGGGCGCGGGTCGCGCGTCTCGATCTCGCGGGGACCGCGAGGCTGATGATCGAGGCGGCGCGCCGCCCCGCGCGCGCGAACGGCCCCCTCTATCTCACTTCCGTCAATGGCGAGGTGCTGGCGCGCCGTCGCGCCAGCCGCGCGTTCGCGGAGCTCGTGGATCGGGCCGATCTCATCAGCGCCGATGGCCAGCCGCTCGTCTTCGCCTCCCGCCTCCTGGGCGAGCGGTCGCTGCCGGAGCGCGTCGCGACGACCGATCTCTACCCGCTCGTCGCGGCGATGGCCGAGCGCGAGGGCGTGACCTTCTACCTCTATGGCGCGACGGAAGAGGTCAATCGCGCGACTTATGAGGAGACGAAGCGCCGCTTTCCGGGCCTGCGCATCGTCGGCCGCTCGCATGGCTATCTGCGGGGAGAGGAGCTCGAGCGCAAGATCGACGAGATCGACGCGCTCGCGCCGGATATCGTCTGGCTCGCGCTCGGCGTCCCGCGCGAGCAGGAATTCGTGATCGAATGGAGCGATCGCCTTCGAAACGTCAAAGTGATCAAGACATCTGGAGGCCTGTTCGATTTTCTCGCCGGCGCCAAGCGGCGGGCTCCCATGTGGATGCAGAAGGCCGGCCTCGAATGGGCGTATCGCCTTCGGCTCGAGCCGCGCCGGCTGTTGTTGCGCTATGTGACGACCAATCCGATCGCGTTGCTGCTGCTATTGCGCCACACGCATTGACCGTCCTCGCACATCCGCCGGAGCGTCGAAGCCGGCGGGCGTCCGAAGCCGCAAAGTATCGAGTTCGGCTTTCGGGTCCCCGGCGCGTCGCGCCACTCCGCCAGCGCCGGGGACGACGCCGCACCGGCGTCCGCTTCGGCTGAAAACGCTCTAAAGGAAGACGAGTCCGCAGACCCGCAAAACCATGTGCGGAACTCTCATACGGTTTGCGGGTGAATGCTTCGCATTCGGCATGGTCGTCATTGCGAGGAGCGGAGCGACGAAGCAATCCAGGGGCCGCCCCAAGGCTCTAGTTTGCTTCGCTTCGCTCGCAATGACGGCCGGGGCGGTCGTCACGGAAATGGCGTCAAATCCGCGCTTGCAGCCGGCTCCACAACGCATTCTCCGCGCTGAACACATAGTCGAGCCTGGCGCTGGTCACGGTGCGCGCGCCTTTGGCGATGAGCCAATCCGCAAATTGCGGCGCGCTATCCGCCGGCGCGGCGAAAGTGACGAAGCCGGCTTCGCCGCGCTCGCGCAGATCGGCCGAGAATTTCTCAGCCGCCTCGGCGAGCAGCGCCTCGCCCGCATCGGGCAGCCGCGCGCGGATTTCGCGCGTCGTGCGCGCGAGCTCCTCGGCCGCTATGCGCGAGAGAATGATGCGCGCCGCCTCCCGCGCGCGCGCAGTCCAGGGCGCGGCGAGCGAGGCGACGAGATTGGCCTGCGAGCGCAGGATCACGCCGTCGTCCAGCGTCTTCAGCGCATTGGCGGCGAGCGTCGCGCCGGTCGTCGTAATGTCGACGATGAGATCGGCGGAGCCCGCCGCCGGCGCGCCTTCCGTGGCGCCGGAGCTCTCGACGATGCGATAATCGCCGATCGCATGTTTGGCGAAGAAGCGGCGAGTCGTGTGCACATATTTGGTGGCGACGCGCAGCCCGCGGCTGTGGCGGGCGCGAAAGCCCGCCGAGACGTCGGCGAGATCGGCCATGGTACGAACGTCGATCCAGGCCTGCGGAACGGCGACCACCACATTCGCCTTGCCGAAGCCGAGCGGCGCCAAAATCTCCACCTTGCTCTCGGCGTCGGCGATCGTCTCGCGCACCAGATCCTCGCCGGTGACGCCGAGATGCACGTCGCCGCTCGCAAGCCGCGCGGTGATCTCGGAGGCCGAGAGAAAGGCCGCTTCCGCGTCATCGACGCCGGCGAGCTGGCCGCGATAGTCGCGCGCGCCGCGCCCCTGCGTGACCTCGACGCCGGCGCGGGCGAAAAAGGCGTTGGCGTTCTCCTGCAGCCGCCCCTTGGAGGGAACGGCGACGATGAGTCTGTCGGTCGGCGTCATGCCGCTGGTCCTTTGCGCGCCGCGAGGCGATCGATCCAAATGGCCGCGCCGACGGCGGGTATGTCGGATTTCGCGCCGAGCGTCCTCAGCAGCCGGTCGTAGCGCCCGCCGCCGATGAGCGGCGGACCGGAGGCGCCGGAGCGCGCCTCGAAGACGAAGCCCGAATAGTAATCGAGACGCCGCGCGAAGCTCGCCGAGAAGCGCACGCGATCGAGATCGACGCCGCGCGCGGCGAGAAAGCCGGAGCGCGTGTCGAAAGCGTCGAGAGCCGCGGCGAGATCGAGCGAGGCGTCGGCCGCGAGCTTGCGCAGCGTCGCGGAGGCCTCGTCGATCTGCCCCTGCACGGAGAAGAAGGCGTCGACCAGCGCATGGGTCTCGGCGCTCACTCCGGCGCCGCCGGCGAGCGCCGCCTGATCGAGAAAGCGTTCGGCGATCTCCGCCGCGCTGCGGCCGCCGACCGCCGAAATGCCGGCGATGGAGAGCAAATCCTCGACGAGCGCGCGCGCCTCTCTGGCGTCGACCTTCTCGAGCGCGGCGAGAACCCCGGCCTGCTCCTTGCCATTCGCCGGCGGGGCGAAAATCGTCGCGAGCGACTCGCCGCGGGCGTGTCCGGTCTCGAGCCGCCGGCGCCAGGCGGGCGGCAGGTCCAGCCGATCGAGGAAGGCCGAGACGAGGCCGGCGTCGCCGGTCTCGACATCGAGCGCGCCGCCGCCCACGCCCGCCGCGGCCTCGAGCGCGGCGGCGAGGATTTCGGCGTCGGCGGCCTCGCGATCGTCGCGGCCGAAGCTCTCGAGCCCCGCCTGCAGCAGCTCGCCCGTCCCTTCCTCGCCCTCGGCGGGAAAGCGGAACACCGTGCCGCCATAGGCGAAGGAGGCGGGCGCGCCGGCCGCGGGAGAAGAGAGATAGGCGAGGCAGACGGGAATCGTATATTCGGGCCGCAGGCACACATCCGCCCCGGCGGCGTCGCTCGTGAGATACAGGCGGCCGCGGAAATCCTCGCCCGAGCGATCGAGGAAGACGCCGGCCGGCTGCAGGATCTTCGGCTCGCAGCGGGCGAAGCCCGCGCGCTGGAACGACGCCAATATCGCGCCGAGAGCGTCGCCGCTCGAAAAATCGGTTTTCGCCGCCTCGTTCACGCCTTTGTCCTTCTTTTTCGGCCCTTCCTTAGCAAGCGCGGATGACCTTCGCATCCGCTTTCCGGAGGGAGAGTGAACGAAGTCGGAGCCGCTCCTCCAGCCGTTGACCGCGCGGCTCGACGCGATAGCATCGCCCAAGGCGTGTTCCTGCGTCTTTCAAACGAGCGCGTCTCCCGGCGTCCATCTCGCGATCACGCCTGTCGCAGCGACTTTGTTCGAGTTTCTATTCTGGAGATTTCAGCATGGGTTATGTCTTTTTTCGGTTGAATAGAGGGTCGTCGCTGGCGGGCATGGCGCCCGCCGCCCTGCCGGGGGGCGACTTCGGCAACGCCGTCCTGCCGCCGGGCATGTCGGGCGCGGCCGGAATGTATATCGTCATCAATTGCCAAGCCGACCAACACAACCGCTATGTCGGAATTTCCAACAATATCGGACAACGGTTCGCGGGCCGCATGGCGGTCGTCACCGAATTGGGGTTTCCGACTTCGACCATGGAGCGAATTTACGTGGTCTGGGGCTCGGTGAAGGTGCGCGACGAGGGAGCGCCTCCGATGACGATCACCGTCAAGAACGCCAAGCCGCCGCCCATGTTCGTCGCCTTTCCCCTCTGGTGGGACACGGACTGGAGGGAGGCGACGCCAGGCAATGGCGGCGCCTTCACGGCCATGGTCGACGGCAATCTAATCAATCTGGAGCATCTGTTGATCCGGTTCGTCATGGCGCGCATGGGCGCCGGGGGAACCGTCTCGAACAATCAGTTGATGGGCTCCTTCCATCATCCGGTGAGCGGCGGGAAGGGCGGCTCGCCGATCCGAGTGAAGTTTCATTCGGCGGCGTTCGGCGACTATCCCGAACATATTCGCGCCGATATCCTCGAGCCGGGCTCGACATGGTAGGGCGCGCTGGCGGAAAGCGCCTTCTTGCCATTGCGCGTCGCATTGCCGGAGAGGAAGGCGAGGTCGCATGTTCCGCCGCCGTCGGGGTCGATCGGCAGCGAGCCCTCCTCCTTCACCGCGAGCGAGGGCGGCGTTCCGGCGGAGCCGCCCGCCCAGGCCGTATTCTTCTCGACGAAGCTCTGCTTCGCGGCGTCGAGCTTGGCCTTGGAAACATCGATCTTCATCACGCTGGGGGCCGCGGCCGCCGGCCCCCAGCGCGACGTCGCTTCCCTCCGACGCCGGAATTCCGAAAGCTCTGGCGAGCGCGACTGACGAAAACTGCGCCGAGCCGACCCTCGTCCGACCCGGCTGCGCCGGGCCGCCTTGTCCCGCAGGCGGCACGGCTGTCCGGGGAAAATCAGGCATAGTGGAGTTCCAGCTGGTCTGGAGATTTCCATCGGCTCGGGACGAGGTATTTGGGCGGCGGCTCGTCGAGGAGCGCGATGGGTCGGCGGGCGAAGAGGAA
>NZ_BGJX01000020.1 GCF_009811655.1 Methylosinus sp. Ce-a6
GCCGTCGTCTCGGCCAGAGCCTCGAAGTCGCGTCCGCTCGCGTCCATCGCAATCCCCCAAAGATCGAATCAGAGGATGCCGAGAGATTCAGCTCAGACGCGTCTTGTCACCTATTTCTTCACCCGATCGCCCTGGAAGGTCGCCTGGCTCATATTGGCTTTTTCACGAATTTTCTTGATGGCGTCCGGAGAGAGCGGCTCGGCCGGCGTCAAGCAGCCGATGTCGAAGCGGCGCATGGTCGCTTTGTCGATCGCGCCGACCGCATGCAGGTCCGCTGCGATCTCGTGAAGAGATCGAAGCGCGTCGCTGCGGTGGCTGCGTCCAATCATGGCCTTTTCCCAGACTTCGGATTACGCGATGCTCATTTTTGTCGAATAAAATACGAATGGCGCTAGCCGCTCATTGAGGAGAATCACGCATCCGTCTTTGACAATCCAGGACTTGAGCGAGCCGTCGCCAAATTTCTTTTTATCGCGTCGAAAGACGAACCCGACTCAATCGCAGGTATATATCGAGCGGCCGCGTTGGCTTTGTTAAAGGCGCCTCTCGACCCCGATTTACTTTTCGAGGCCGAAAAGAGGAAAAGCGTTGATGATCCTTTATACAGTCAAAAAGTTCTTGAAGCTGCGCCGCTAGAAAACTTTTTTGCGGTCGACGATCAAGAATGATGTCCTAACCGAACCGATTGCTCTTCGGAAACCCGCGCGGCGGCAGCCGCCCCGCCTCCGCCCGATGGGCGATCCATTCCTTCAGCTCCTGCTTGCCGACGGTGAAGACGCGGCCGGACGAATCGGTCCAGGTGAGGCCATCGGCCAGCGCGAAGACCTTGGCGTCGGCGACGCCGCCGTCCTTGTAGCGCTGCAGACGCACGCCCTTGCCGCGCGCCATTTGCGGCGCCTCGGCGAGCGGGAACACCAGGAGCTTCCGATTCTCGCCGATGATGGCGACATGGTCGCCCTCCGCCGGCGTGACGACTTTCAGTTTCGACGGCGGCTCGACATTGAAGACCGCGCGGCCCTTGCGCGTCGTCGCGACGAGATCGTTCTGCGAGACGACGAAGCCGCGACCATCGTCGGCGACGAGCAGCAGCAGCGCGTCCGGCGTCTGCGGCAGAACCTTCACGATCGCCGCATCCTCGTCGATATCGGCCATCAAGCGGATCGGCTCGCCATAGCCGCGCCCGCCCGGCAGCTTGGCGGCGTCCAGCGTATAGGCCTTGCCATTGGAGGCGAGCGCCAGAACCTTGGACGTCGTCTGCGCGAAGAAGGCGGTGTCGAGCCCATCGTCGCCCTTGAACTGCAATTGCGTCAGATCGGCCACATGGCCTTTGAGCGCGCGTATCCAGCCCTTCTGCGTCACGACCACGGTGATCGGCTCGCGCTCGATCAGCGCCTCGGCGAGATCGATGTCGGTCGCCTCGGGCGCGTCCTCGAAAGTGGTGCGGCGCTCGGCGAGAACGGGATTGGCGTTGATCGTCTTCTTCAGCTCGCGAATCTGCGCGGTGATCGCCTTCCACTGCTTGCCCTCGTCGGCGAGCAGCGCCTCGACCTCTTTCCTCTCCTCGCCGAGCTTCGCATGTTCCTTGCGCAGCTCCATCTCTTCCAGCTTGCGCAGAGCGCGCAGGCGCGTGTCGAGAATATAGTCGACCTGCACATCGGTGAGCTCGAAAGCGGCTTTCAACGCCTGCTTTGGCTCGTCTTCCTCGCGGATGATGCGAATCACCTCGTCGAGATTGAGGAAGACGACGATCATGCCCTCGAGCACTTCGAGCCGGCGCACGATCTCCGCGAGACGATGGCGCGAGCGGCGCTCCAGCACCTCGCGGCGATGATCGAGCCATTGCCGCAGCGCCTCGTCCAGCGAGACGACGCGCGGCACGGCGCCGTCGACGAGCACATTCATATTGACGGGGAAACGAACCTCGAGCTCGGAGAGCTTGAACAAAGTCTCCATCATCAGCGCCGGATCGACGGCGCGCGTGCGCGGCTCGATGACGATGCGCACATCCTCGGCGGATTCGTCGCGCACATCGCCGGCGAGCGGCGCCTTCTTCTCGACGACGAGCTCGGCGAGCTTCTCGATGAGGCGGGACTTCTGCACGCCATAGGGAATTTCGGTGACGACGGCGACCCACTGCCCGCGCGCGCTCTCTTCCCTTTTCCAGCGCGCGCGCAGGCGGAAAGAGCCGCGCCCCGTGCGATAGGTCTCGACGATCTGCGCGCGCGGATCGACGACGATGCCGCCGGTCGGAAAATCCGGCCCTTGCACGAAGGTGAGCAATTGCTCGGCGGTGGCGCTGCGATGCGAGATCAGATAGAGCGCCGCGTCGCAGAGCTCATTGAGATTATGCGGCGGAATGGAGGTCGCCATGCCGACGGCGATGCCCTGCGCGCCATTGGCGAGCAGATTGGGGAAGGCGGCCGGCAGCACCACCGGCTCCTGCTCCTCGCCCGAATAATTCGGGCGGAAGTCGATGGCGTCCTCGTTTATGCCCTCGAGCAGCAGACGCGCGACCGCGGTCATGCGCGCTTCGGTGTAGCGATAGGCGGCGGCCGCGTCGCCGTCGACATTGCCGAAATTGCCCTGCCCGTCGACGAGCGGATAGCGCGAGGAGAAATCCTGCGCGAGCCGCACCAGCGCGTCATAGATCGCCTGATCGCCATGCGGATGGAAGGAGCCCATCACATCGCCGACGATCTTCGCGCATTTCTTGAACGGCGTGTTGGGGTCGAGGCGCAGTATCTGCATTCCGTAGAGAATGCGCCGATGCACGGGTTTCAGCCCGTCGCGCGCGTCCGGCAGCGCGCGTCCGGTGATCGTCGAGAGCGCGTAAGTGAGATAGCGCTCCTCGAGCGCGGCGCGCAATTCGACGGGCACCGCATCCCCGCCGCCTCCTCCTTCCGCCGTCGTTCCGCTCTTCGCCATATCGCCCGATCCCGCCCTTTCGGCGTTTGCCGCGCGTGTTTATATCCCGCCGTGACTGAGGCGTGAACCATTGCCGTCCCGCGGCGCATCCACTAAGACAGCCGAGCTTTCGGCGTATTGTCGCTTCGCCGTTCTTTCGAGCCGCCCCCCATGAAAAAGCCCCTGCTGTTCGCATTCGCCCTCGGCGCCGCTTTGGCGTCGGCCAGCGCCCGATCGAAGGCTGTCGAATTCTCGCTGCTCGACTGGCTTCCCTTTTTTCATGAGGATGCGGCGGAGAAAAAGGACACGCGCCGCGCCCGCTCGCCGCAGGCGCTGTGCAAGGAGGTCGAAGTGCCGCTCGACGAGGGCTATGGCGTCACCCGCCGCGAGCGGCGCGTCGTCTGCGACGAATGATGTCGGTCGAGCGAGCCTGAAGGCTCGCATCAAAAGGCCTATGACGCCGCCGCCGCGGCCACATAGAGCGCGCGCGCCTGCGGCGCAGCGAGACCGCGCGGGCCGAAGACGTCGCGCTCCAGAAAATGTCCCGTCAGGCGGAAGGCCGCCGCCAGCTCGCCCGCATCCGCCCCGGCCGGCGCCGGCTGTCGTAGAAATTCGGGAAAAGGCAGCAGCCTGTCGCGCCAGGGCGCGCCGGCCGAGCGGGCCACGGCGCGGCCCGTTTTGGGCGACACATAGGCGAGATCGGCCGTCTCCCCGGTGAGCGCGCAGCGCTCGAGATCGAGACCGAAGCCCAGCGCGGCGAGCAGCGCCAGCTCGAAGCGCGCCATCAGCGCGGGGGCGAGCTCGAGCGAATCGAGCCGATCGGCGATCACCTCCGCCATATCGAGCAAATCGCCATGCGGATCGCGCTCGGGCAGAAGCCGCAGCAGCGCGCAGAGATGGCCGACGCCATGCAGGGCGAAGGCGCGGTCGATGAGCCGCGCCGCGCGCGCGCGCAGAGGCTCCACGGCGAAGGCGCCGAGATGCTGCTCGAGCCGCGCCCGCCACAGCGCCTCGACGCTATTGCCGGGCTGAAGCACGGAGCGCAGCGCGCGGCCGGCGCCGCCGCGCACGAGGCCGAGATGGCGGCCATGCGCGCGCGTCATCAGCTCCAATATGACCGCCGACTCGCCGTGGCGCTTGACGCCGATGACGAGCCCTTCGTCCCGCCACTCCATCTGCCCCGTCATATCTGGAGCGTTTCCAGCCGAAGTGGACGCCGGTTCGGCGTTGGAAACGCGTCAAAACAAAAGACTCTAGAGGTCGGACAGATTCACGTCCGGCGTATAATTGAAATCGTAGACGTCCTTGGTGATCGCCTGGCCGCAGATCACCCGCCCCTTGGTCGCGTCGAAGGTGAGCGTGGGCGAGCCGTAGAGCGACCAGCCCTGGCTCAGCGCCTCGGTCACGCGCTTGCAGAACTCCGCATCGTCGGGCCCCGTCAAATAGCGAAAAACGGTCGATCTCTTGCCTCGCGTGGTGGACATTTCGGCTCCTCGATGGTTTTGCGGCCGGCCGCGGCCGCGCTCCCGCTCTCATTCTTCTCGCCGGCGGCAGGGCGCAAGGATTTTCTGCAAACCGCGGGTCAACGCCGCCCGGCGCTGAAGAGGCGCAGCACGAACCAGATCGGCACCACTATGGCCGCGCCGGTGATCACATAGGAGATGACCGTGTGGACCGCCCCGAAGCCGAGCGAGGAAATGCGGTCGATGAAGCGCCGCGCGCCATGCACCAGATCCATGGGCTCGATCTCGAGCCACATCAGCAGCGCGCCGACGACGAGCGACACGAACAGCAGCTTGACGAGCACCTGCAGCGGCGACCCGCCGAGAAAATCCTGGAGTCGACTATTGGAGGCCATGCGCGTCCTTCGCTCTCTGTTGTGCTCTCACGACTTTCCGCGTGATCGCTTCCCGGGCGGGACCGTCATCGCGAGGAGCGGAAGCGACGAAGCGATCCAGGAGCCGCGCCACGGCCCTGGATCGCTTCGCTTCGCTCGCGATGACGGCCGGGGCGGCGGTCGTCCCGGCCTGCGAAGCAACGCGAAAAATCCTGTCAGAGGCTCTCGCCTTTCGGCGCCTCCTCACGGAAGAGCTTCATCATGCGTCGGAAGAATCTTTCGGTAAAGGAGAGCGCGCGCTCGAACTCCTCCTCCCCGGGCAGGCCCTTGCGCGGCGCGGCCTCGGGAGCGGCGCCGGGGAGCCTGGCGCGCAATTGCGCGTTCTCTCGGGAAAGGCGATCTATCTCCGCCTGCAGCGCCTCGCGCTCCTCGGCGGCGACGCGGCAAACGGAAAGCCCGCCCTCGACCGTGCAGAAGGACACCGCGCCGGTCTGCTTGTCGAG
This sequence comes from Methylosinus sp. Ce-a6, assembly GCF_009811655.1. Classification (GTDB taxonomy): domain Bacteria; phylum Pseudomonadota; class Alphaproteobacteria; order Rhizobiales; family Beijerinckiaceae; genus Methylosinus. Next base: position 5,245 of record NZ_BGJX01000020.1, read on the forward strand.
CCGTAGCAAGCCGCCCTCGGCCGGGCTCATGGCGAATCGTCCGGCCTCGCTCTGGGAGGAGTCGGCGGCGGGCGCTTCGGCCCGCGCCACGCCCGAGACGAGGACGATAGCGAAAAAAGTGAGGGAGGTGACGCGCATCGGCTCCGACCGGGTTCAGGAGGCCGCCCCTCGAGGCCCCGCTCCGATGTGGCGAGCGGGGCCGCGCGCGTCAATAGGGGCGTCTTTTCGGCGAAGAACGCGTCCTTCAAGCTCGCATCCAGACGCCGAAAGACATTTCACTGCGCGTTCTTCATCGCGGAGGGGAGCATCACCGGATCGTCCTCGATCAGCTTCTCGATGCCGCGATCGTCGATCGGCTTCGCCGCCGCCGATACGACCGGCTGCGCCTTCAGGCCGGTCGTGTCGGCGAGCCATTCGCGCCATTGCTGATGGCTGCCGTTGAACGCATTCTGGTCCACGGCGACGGAAATGCCGGGCACGCGTCCGTCGGAGCGATATTGCCAGAAGGTCCATTTGCGGTCGCCATAGCGCACGGCCGGATGATATTTCGTCGAGCGCACCCAGATCGGATAGTCCGACAAGGCGCCCGAATGCAGGATCGCCTGATAGAAATCGACCGAGCTGTAGATGATCGGCTTCTTGCCGTAGTGGCGCTCCAAATCCTCGAGCATCACGCGCATGTCGCGCAGCACCTCGTCGCGATAGAGCGTGCGCTTGCAGGTCCGCGAGGTCGGCGTCGCCTCGACGTCGATCACCGGCGGCAGCGCGTCCGGCTCCGCCGGCACGACGGATTTGAAGAATCCCGTCTCCTCGTGCGGCGGCCGGCACCAATAGACGAAATGATAGGCTCCGCGCGGAATTCCGGCCGCCTTGGCGGCCGCCCAGTTGCGCTGGAATTTGGAGTCGAGCGCGTCGCCGCCTTCCGTCGCCTTGATGAAGGCGAAGGCGACGCCCGACTCCTTCACCGCCTGCCAGTCGATGTCGCCCTGATATTTGGAGACGTCGACGCCATGCACGGAGAATTCGGCGCTGCGCGTCGCCGGATAGGCGTGGAGCTGCGATTCCGGCACCGCATAGGCGAGATAGCTCGGGTCCTTGCGCGCATTGACGAGCGGCGCGCTGGTGGAGAAGCGCGGGCGCCCGCGATAGGTCGGGTCGACGCCGCTGCCGCAGCCGGCGAGGGCCGTTGAGAGGAGGACGGCGGCCGCGGCCGCGAAAATCTCGTTCGATCGCATTGCGCGAAAATATCCCGCAAGCCGGTAACGAAGCGTTAAACCGCGCCCCGAGCGATTCGCCGCGGGGCGACGCGCGATTCACGCCAAGTGGAACCATAATGTGGCTATGCCTAGAAAGGAACCATAGCCGACGACGTCCGTGACGGTGGTGACGAAGGCGCTCGAAGAGACGGCCGGATCGACCTCCCAGCGATCGAGCAGCATGGGCACGAGAATGCCGCCCAGCGCGCCCGCGGCGAGATTGGTGAACATGGCCAGCGCCATCACCGGGCCGAGCCCGACATTCTGGAACCAATTGGCCGCGACGAGCCCGGTGATCAGCCCGAATGCCGCGCCGTTCAACGCGCCTGTCGCCAGCTCGCGCAGGATGATGCGCATCGCGTTGGAGCGCGAGAGCTCGCGCGTCGCCAGCGCCCGCACCGTCACCGTCATCGTCTGCGTCGCCGAATTGCCGCCTTGGCTCGCCACGATCGGCGCGAGCACGGCGAGCGCCACCATCTGTTGAAGCTGAGATTCGAACGCCTTCAGCACGCTCGCCGAGATGAAGGCGGTGCCGAGATTGATGAACAGCCAGAGGAAACGGCTCCGGACGATCCACCAGAAGCTGTCGGTGAGCTCTTCGTGCGGATTGACGCCGCCGAGCGCCTTGATCTCCTCGGAGGCCGCCTCCTGAATGACGTCGACGACGTCGTCGATGGTGATGACGCCGACGAGCCGCTCCGCCTCGTCGACGACCGGCACGGAAACGAGATTGTATCGCTCGAAGAGCCGCGCCACCTCTTCCGTGTCCTCGCCGAATTCCACGCGGCGGCGGTCCGCCTGCATGATCTCCTCGACGCGCGTCTTGGGATGGGCGCGCACCAGCGCGTCCAGAAAGACGGTGCCGAGCAGCCGATAGGCGGGATCGACGACGAAGACCTCGAAGAAATTGTCCGGCAGCTCGTCCGGCTCCGTCGCGCGGAAGAAATCCAGCACCTCGCCCGCCAACCAGAAGGGCGGCACGGCGATGAGCGTCGTCTGCATCAGGCGCCCGGCCGTGCCCTCGGCGGCCTCCAGCGAGCGGCGCAGCACGATGCGCTCCTGCGCCGGCAGCGCCTCGAGGACTTGCGCCTGCTCCTTGGGCTCCAGCGTCTCCAGAATGGCGACGGCGTCGTCGCTCTCGAGCTCGCGCATCGCCTCGGCGAGCGTCTCGACCGGCAGCTCCTCGAGAATGTCCTCGCGCGTCGACTCGCCGACCTCGGTGAGGGCGGCGAAATCGAACTCGTCGCCCATCAGCTCGACGAGGCGCGGGCGCTCCTCATGCTCGAGCAATTCGATGAGCGCGCCGAGATCGGCCTCATGCAGCGGACCGACGAGCTCCTTGACATGTCCGGAGTCGCCCTCGGCGATGGCCTCTTCCACCGCGGCGACGAAATCGGCGCGCGGCTCGCCGGTCTCTTCGTCGCGAAAATTTCCTTCCGCAGGCGCCGATTTTTCATGGTCTTGCGACATATGGGGCCCTGAACGATGCGCGAGGGTTCCGCCCGGCCGGCGAGACCGGGAGCAGGGCTCCCATAACCCGCCGCGCCGGGAAAGCAAACCGTCGATGCGCCTACTCTCCCCTCTCTTTTGCTCTTTCGCCGCCCTGCTCGCGATCATTCCGGCCGCGAGCGCCGCCGAGTGCGGCCCGCAGGCGCTCGGCGTCTCGCGCATCGTCCAGATCGACGGCGGCGAGAGGCTCGCCCTCGGCCTGCAGACCTATCCGCGCACGCTGGCGCTCGCGGATCGCGAGCTGGTCCTCACCTTCGACGACGGCCCCGCCCATGGCGCGACCGAACGGGTGCTGGAGGCGCTGAAGGCGGAATGCGCGCGGGCGACCTTCTTTCTCGTCGGCTCCCATGCCGCCGAAGCGCCGGCGCTGGTTCGGCGCATCGTCGCCGAGGGGCACAACGCCGGCCATCATTCCTACAGCCATCCGGCGCGCACGCTGCGGCTGATGAGCGAGAGCGCGGCCAGAGCCGACATCGAGAAAGGCTTCGCCGCCGTCGATTCCGCGGCGGGCCTCGAAGGCCGGCATCCGCATTTTCCCTTCTTCCGATTTCCCGGTTTCGCCGACACGCCGGAGCTCGTGCGCTGGCTGGAGGACAAGGGCGTCACTGTGTTCGGCGCCGATCTCTGGGCCTCCGATTGGCAGGAGATGACGCCGCGCGCCGAGCTCGATCTCGTCCTGTCGCGGCTCGAGGCGGCGGGCAAGGGAATCGTGCTGTTCCACGATCCGCGCCCCTCCACGGCGGCGATGATGCCGGAGTTTCTGCGGGAGCTCAAAACGCGCGGCTTCCGCCTCGTTCACCTCGTCCCGGGCGCGGGGCCGACGCCGATCGTCCACGCCAAGCCCGGCTGGACCTCGGCGACCGAGGCGATCATCGCCAAGACGCTCGGCCCCAAAGGGCTGCGCAGCGAGCCGCAGGAGGAAGGCCGCGGGGTGAAATCGCAGTGAGATGCAGGGCCGCGCTCAGATCCGCCCGCGGTCGCAGGCGTAGAAGCCCTGCGCGCCCCAGCAGGAGCCGGTCTTATAGACATTGCCGAAATCGCGGTCCTTGAGCCGCGCGGTCCACACGCGGCCCTGGCGCAGCTTGATCGTCAGCGGACCGTCGTCGATCTCGAAGATCACTTCTTTGTCCTTGTCGCGCAGAATGCGGCAGGTCTTGGCGATCAGAACGCGGCCGTCGATCTTCACGAAACAGCGCGCCTCATATTCATCGAGCGTGGCGGGGCTCTGCGGCGCCGGCGCAGGCGAAGCGGGCGTCTGGTCGTGGGGCCGAGACTCCTGAGGCGAAGTCTCCTGAGGCGAATCCTCCTGGGACGAAGACCCCTGGGGCGACGGCGCGGTCGTTTCCGGCTCCGATTGAGCGACCGGGGCGGGCGACACGCCCCGGGACGCGGCCTGGTCCGAGGAGAGCGGGATGGCCAAGGGGGCCGCAGTGAGAGGGGCCGCGGCGAGCGGCGGCGCGTTGTCGAAGGAGCTGCGCGGCTTCGCCGAAAACTCGCCGAGAGCGGAGGCCGGATAGCCGAGATCGCCCGCGCCGGCCGCCGAGGCGAGGCCGACGCCCATCGTGGCGCCGAGCAGCGTCGGGAATCTCACGCTCATGACTTTCTCCTCATCGCCGCATCGAGCACGGAACAGGCGATTTGCTCCTGTCATTCGGAGCGCGCCGCCTCGGCGGAACATCGATGGAAGAGCGACGCCCGCCGCGCTTCTAGTGGTCTGCGTCATTCGAACTGAAGACCCGAAGGCCCCCTCCCTCACCCGCTGCGCGGGAGAGGGGGCGTCGACGTTTCGCGTATTCTCGATGAAGCGCCGAATCTGCTCCCTCTCCCGCGCAGCGGGGGAGGGCTGGGGAGGGGGTTCGAGCGTCTTCACTTTCATTGACGCAAGCCACTAGAGCGTTTCCAGCCGAAGTGGACGCCGGTTCGGCGTCTGGAAACGCGTCGAGACAAAAGCCCAGGGTCTTTCCGTGTTTCAATGAAACACGGAAAGACCCTATGCCGTGGGCCGACAAGGCGCTTCTCTTGCATGAGCGTGGCGGCGAAAAAGGGCGCTTGTTCGGCGCCGCGGCGGCCGGCCGGCGCCGCGATTGCGTAAGTCCGGCGCGAAGCGCCGCCGGCGCCGTCCGCGCCCGTTCCCCCGCCGGAGAAAAGGTTCTGTCTCAGGCCGAGGCGGCGGGCTTCGCCAATTGCGCGGCGCGGGTCGCCTGCTCGCGGCTCGGCACCATGACCCAGGCCTCGCCGTCCAGCACCACCTTGCCGTCGACCAGGCACTCGCAATGCAGCCGCGCGCGGCGGCCCTTCTCGATCAGCTCGACGATCTCGACGACGACATGGATGACGTCGCCGATCTTGACCGGAGCGCGGAAATTCAGCGTCTGCGACAGATAGACCGCTCCCGGCCCCGGCAGATACATGCCGATGACGGTGGAGATCAGCGAGGCCGTGTAGAGGCCGTGCACGATGCGCTCGCCGAAACGGGTCTTGCTGGCGAAATGGTCCGACAGATGGATCGGATTGCGGTCGCCGGAGAGATCGGCGAAGGCGATGACGTCGTCGTCCATGACGGCCTTCATCAAGGTCTCGCGCATTCCGACGCTGAGGTCTTCGAAATAATAGGTCTTGAAGGGCGTCGACATGGATCCGGTCACAGCTCACTCTCGCCCGGCGGCGGCTCCGCCGGACCGATTCTCCATCTACCACACCAGAAACGGCGCAAATGCAACCGGTTTGACTCCGGCGCCCGCCAAAAGGGCGCCCATTGCGGCGGCGTCCAGCCGGCGCTTCGGCGGCGGATAGAGATCGTCGCGATGCACGCCCTCGGTCAGAAACAGAGAGTCGAGGCCCGCGCGCGCGGCGCCGAGCAGGTCGGTCGCCACGCCGTCGCCGATCGCCAGCACCTTCGAGGCGGGAGGCTCCTCGCCCGAGAGCTCCGCGATCTTGCGCAAAGCGGCGGCGTAGATCGGGGGATAGGGCTTGCCGGCCATCACCACCTCGCCGCCCAGCGCCGCATAGCGCTCGGCGAGCGCGCCGGCGCAATAGACGAGCTCTCCGGCGATGGCGACGACAACGTCCGGATTGGCGCAGAGCATCGGAAGGCCGCGCTCGCGCATGAGCTCCAGCGTTTTCCGATAGTCGTCGGGGGTCTCGCGGCGCTCGTCGATAAGCCCGGTGCAGACGACATAATCGGCGTCGGCGAGCGGAACGCGGCGGAATTTTCCGCCGAGCAGGCGATCGGCGGCCTCGAACAGCCCATTGTCGCGCGGCGGGCCGAGATGATGGCAGGCCTCGCCCTTGCGCGCGACCATCTGCTCGAGCGTCAATTGGCCGGCGCTGACGAGATCGTCATAGGCGGCGCGCGGCAGGCCGAGGCCGTCCAGCTGGCGGCGCACCTCCTCGCTCGGCCGCGAGGCGTTGGTGACGAGCGCCACTTTTCCGCCGCGCGCGCGAAAGTGCTCCAGCGCGGCCGCGGCGATGGGGAAATGCGAGCGGCCGTCGATGAGCACGCCCCAGACGTCGCAGAGGATCGCGTCATAGCGCTCGGCGAGCTGCGACAGGCCGGAAATCTGTGGAATTGCAGCGGCTTGCGACGACATGAGCCTCTCGCCCTCAGAGCGTTTCCAGCCGAAGTGGATGGTCTGGATTACTCGAATGGAAGACCCGAAGGCCCCCTCCCTCCCCCTCTCCCGCTGCGCGGGAGAGGGGGGCGGCAACGTCTCGTGAACCTTCGATGAAGCGCCGAATCTGCTCCCTCTCCCGCGCGGGGGAGGGGTGGGGAGGGGGCCGGAGCGCCTTCATTTGCATTTATGCAAGCCACTAGAACCGCGGCTGCGCGAAGGCGGCGGCATGGGCCTGCGGCGCGATCTGCGAGAATTGGCCGCAGGCCTCGTCGAGGACGAGGAGCCTGCCGTCCATCACGCCGAAATAGGCGCCATGCAGCGAGAGATAATGACGCTGCTCGAGCGTGGCGATCCAGGGGAAGCTGCGCAGATTGGCGACGCCCTGCTTGATCGACTCGAAGGCGAGCCGCTCGACATAGTCGGGCGTGACCGGATCGGGAATGGCGCCGGCGCGCTCGGCCGCCGGGGCCAGCAGCTTGATCCAGCTGCCGATGAAATCGCCGGCCGAGAGCGGCCGCGTATACGGGTCGGCTCGACTCTCCGCATAGGCGCGCACGCCGCCGCATTGTGCGTGGCCGAGAATCACCAGATGCTGCACCTTCAGCGCCATCACCGCATATTCCAGCGCGGCTGAGGTGCCGTGATAGTCGTTGTTCGGCGCATAGGGCGGCACGAGATTGCCGACATTGCGGATGACGAAGAGCTCGCCCGGCCCGGCGTCGAAGATCGCCTCCGGCGCGACGCGCGAATCGCAGCAGCCGATGACCATCGTCCTCGGCTTCTGGCCCTCCGCCGCGAGCTCGTGGAACCGCTGCTGCTCGCCGCGGAACCGCCCCGAGAGAAAGGTCTCGTAGCCTTTCGCGAGATGGGCGGGGAGAATGTCGCCGGGCTGCTCTTTCGGGCCGGCTTCGGTCATAGTCGCTCCTCGTGGCGCAATGCGCGTTCTGTAAAGAACGCCGTCGCAAGCGCCGGGCGATGGCGCGCCGGCGGCCGCTCCTTTATTGTGGAGCGAGACCGACGAGGCAAGGGGAGAAAGACAGAGCCATGATTTCGCGACCGCGACGCAGCGTGCTGGCCATGCCGGGATCGAACGCCAGAGCGCTGGAAAAGGGCAAGACGCTCGCAGCCGACGTTTTGATGTTCGAGCTCGAGGACGGGGTCGCGGAAGCCGCCAAGGAGACGGCGCGCGAGCAGGTCGTCGCCGCGGTGAAGGGCGGCGGCTATGGCTCCCGCGAGATCATCGTGCGCGTGAATGTCTTCGATTCGCCGTGGTACGCCGCCGATATCGCCGCCGTGGCGGCGGCGGGGCCGGACGCGATCGTCGTCCCCAAGGCGAATAGCCGCGACGACATTCTACGCGCCGCGCGCGATATGAAGGAAGCGGGCGCGCCCGCCCATACGACGCTCTGGGCGATGATCGAGACGCCGCGGGCGCTCTTCGATATCGAAAAAATCGCCAGCGCGGCAGAGGAGGCGCCGCTCTCGGCGATGATGCTGGGGCCGAACGACATCGCCAAATCGACCCGCGCGCGGTTGACGCCGGGCCGGCCGGCGCTCGTTTCCTGGCTCTCCGCCTCTGTGCTCGCCGCGCGGCTGCACGACGTCGACATCGTCGACGGTATCTACAATGATTTCAACGATCTCGATGGGCTCCGGCGGGAGGCCGAGCAGGGCCGCGACCTCGGCATGGACGGCAAGATGCTGATCCATCCCGGCCAGATCGCGACCGTCAACGAGGTTTTCGCGCCCTCGCCGGCCGAGGTCGACTTCGCGCGCAGAATCGTCGAGCTGTTCGACGCGCCGGAAAATGCGTCGATCGGCGTGGCGCAGATCGACGGTCGCATGGTGGAGCGGCTGCATCTCGACGGCGCGCGGCGGACGCTGGCGCTCGCGAGCGGCTGAAATTCCCGGCGCGCCGAGACTGCAACGAAGCGGCGGATGTTTCGCGGAAAGTCCGCCTCGTCTATAAGAGGATGCGGCGAGGAGCCCCCGGAACATGGCGCAGCACGACAGAGACACCGCAGCGGAAAGCCACGACGCCCCGGAAACGACGGCCGGCGAGGTCTGGACGACGACGAGCGTCGAGCGTCCGGCCGAGGCCGAGCGCTCTGAAGGCCAAGCAATTTCGGCGCCCGTTGCAGAGCCGGTTGCGCCGGCGAAGCAGCGCCGCAAGAACTGGCACCGCTTCACGCTGCTCGCGGCGACGCTCGGCCTCCTCGCGACGGCGGGGTCGATCGCCGCCTATCGCTTCCGCGACAAGCACGAGAAGCTCGCGGCCTTCGCCACTGCGGTGGACGAGACTTTCGCGCGGCCGGAAAAGCTCGTCTCGGCGCTGCGCGACAATGTCGTGAAATGGACCGGCGAGGCCGAAAAGCCCGCCCAGCCCGCGAAAGCGCCTGCGCCGATCGATCTCGGCAAAGCCGACACGAGCGCTCCCGCGCCCGTCCCGCCGATGGAGGCGAAGCCGCCGGAGCCTGCGGCGCCGCCGCGCTCCAGCGGCGATCGTATCACCTGGGCCGCGCCCGGCTCGACGCCGGCTCCCGCCCCCGCGCCAGTCGCTCCGGCTCCAGCCGCGGCTCCCGAGCCGCCCGCCAAGCCCTTGGCGGAGGCCAAGCCGACCGCCGCGCTCTCCAACGAGCCGACGGAGGCGCTGGCGCGGCGCGTGGACGAGTTGGAGCGAATCGCCCGCGAAGCCTTGGCGCTCGCCGAACAAGCGCGTTCGGGAGCGGCGGCCGCCGCCGGCGAGGCTCCTCGCGTGAACCCGAAGCTTCAGGACATCGAGGATAATGTCGGAGGCCTGGAGGGCCGCATCGACTGGCTCTCCGACCGGCTCGACCAGCTGCGCGAGAAGCTCGAAGCGCCCAAGGGCGAAACGCGCGTCGCGCGCGAGGCCGTGGAGCCGCCGCCACCGCCCCCGGCCGAGCCGGCCAAGGGCCCCGATCCGACGAATATTCTCGTCGTCGTCAACTCGTTGCAGCGGGCGCTGGACCGCGGCGCGCCTTACGCCTCGGAGCTCGCCGCGCTCGCCGCGCAGGGCGCCGACCCCGAGGCGCTCGCCGCGCTCGCCCCTTCCGCAAAGAAAGGCGCGCCGGACGCCCGCGCGCTGCGCGTCTCTTTCCATTCCCTCACGCGCAATCTCGAGGAGTCCGCCGAGCTGAAGCCGGACGCGCCGCTGGCCGACCGCCTGCTGCACGGGGCCTCCAAGCTCGTGAAGATCCGCACCGCCGCCGAGAAGGAAAAGGCGTCGATCGGCGAGATCGCCGCCAAAGTGGAGGCGGCCCTCGATCGCGGCGAGATCGAAGCGGCGCTCGCGACCTTCGGGGAATTCCCGGACGACGCCAAAACCGTCGCGCGCGAGTGGGAAGAGACGGCGAGGCGGCGGATCGCCGCCGAGACGGCGGCCGCGTCCATTCTCTCGGGCGCGCTCGACGCGCTCGCAAAATCAAAGAACTAGAGCATGTCCCCGAAAAGCGCGAAGCGGTTTTCGGAGAAGAACATGCGAATTCGAATAGCCGCAGAGCGCATTCGGACATGATCGTCCGAATGCGCTGTGCAGCCGAGGCGAGGATCGACGACCCATGATTCTGCTGCTCATTTTCCTGGCGGCTCTGGCCGCTTTCTCCATCGGCCTGCACTGGCTCATCGAGCAGCCGGGTTCGGTCGCGCTCGACTGGGGCGGCTATCACATAGAGACGACGCTCGTCGTCGGCGCGGCCGCGCTGATCGCGACGGTCGCGGCGATCATCATCGCCTGGGCGATCATCGCCTATTTCTTCCAGGCGCCGGCGCGGCTCAAGCAGAGCTCCCGCGCCAAGCGCCGCGAAAAAGGGTTTCAGGCGATCTCCCGCGGCATTGTGGCGGCCGGCGCAGGCCATCTCGGCGAAGCCAAGCGGGCCGCCAAGGACGCGGTCAAATATCTCGACAAGGAGCCGCTGACCTATCTTCTGCGCGCGCAGGTCGCTCAGCTCGAGGGCGACCGCGTCGGCGCCGAGACCGCCTTCCACGAGATGACGCAGCTCTCCGAGACGCGGCTTCTCGGCCTGCGCGGCCTGCACATGGAGGCCAAGCGGCGCAAGGACGACGAGGCGGCGCATCATTTCGCCGATCAGGCGCATCGGCTCGCGCCGCTCCCCTGGGCCGGACATGCGCTGCTCGAGCATCATGGCGCGCAGGCGAATTGGGACGAGGCGCGCGTCGCCATCGAAGCGAATCTGAAGGCCAAGGCCATCGATCTGCCGACCGCGCAACGCCTGCGCGCCGTGGTCGAGACCGCCATGGCGCTGGAAAAGCAGGAGGAGCATCCGAGCGAGGCGCTGCATCTCGCCCGTCAGGCGATGAAGCGCGCGCCGGATCTCGCGCCGACCGTCGCGCTGATCGGGCGATTGCTCGCCCGCCATGGCGACAGCGCCAAGGCATTGAAGCTCTTGGAGAGAGCCTTCGCCGAACAGCCGCATCCCGACATCGCCGAAGCGTTTCTCGAGGTGGCGCCGAGCGAATCCAACGCCGAACGGCTGGCGCGGGTGAAGAAATTCGCCGCCGGCGCCTCCCATTCGCCGGAGGCCGGAATTCTCGTCGCGCGCGTGGCGCTGGCGGCGCGCGATTTCGCGACAGCGCGCAAGGCGCTGGCGCCGCTCGTCGCCGAGGGCAAGACGCCGACCGCCCAGGTCTGCCTGCTGATGGCGGAAGTCGAGGATGCGGAAAACGGCCCCAGCGGTCCGGTGCGCGAATGGCTCGCCCGCGGCTCGCGCGCCCCGCGCGATCCGGCCTGGATCGCCGATGGCGTCATCTCCAGGCGCTGGGCCCCGGCCTCGCCGGTCACCGGCAAGCTCGACGCCTTCGTCTGGGCGACGCCGCCCGAGCCGGTCCGCGCCGCGACCGAGGACGCCAAGGCCGATATTCCCGCCGCCTTTCTGACGCGGCCGGAACGGCTGCTGGAAAGCAAGATCGAGGAAGGCGCGACCGCCTGATATGACATCCGTCACTGCGAGGAGCGTAGCGATGACGGTCTATCTCACGCCTTCGCTCCGCGCGGGCGCCTGATCTGCACATAGAGCGCGCCTTCGCCGCCATGGTGGCGGGCCGCCTCGCCGAAGCCGACGACGAGATCGCGCATCGCCGGCGAGCTCAACCACATGGGCGCGAGCCGGCGCAGCACGCCGCCCTCCTCGTTGCGAACGCCTTTGCCCGTCACCACGATCGCCATGCGCGCCCCCGCCGCCTGCGCGCGGCGCAGAAAATCATAGAGCGCCGTCTGCGCCTCCGCCTGACGCAGCCCGTGCAGATCGAGCTTCGCCTCCACCTCGAGCCTGCCGCGGCGCAATTTCGTCCGTGTGCGATGGTCGATTTCCGCCGGCGGCGGGGCCGGTCGGGGACGCGGCTTCTTTTCCGGCGGCGGCGAAGGCGCGGCGACCGTCGCGGCCGCTCCCTTCTTGGGCTCGGGACGTTCGACGACGGGCTCCTCCGGCGGGCGACGACGACGGCCGCGCGAGGGCCGGACATCGGCCGTCACCTTGTTCCAGAGCTCGATCTCTTCGGGAGACAGAAAGCGTGAGCGACGCGATTCGCGCGGCGGATCAGTCATCGCCGCCCTCCGCGTCCCGCGGCAGCAGCACCGTGAATTCGGCGGAGTGGCGGACGAGGCCGGCGAGCGCTCCGGCCTTCTCCCCCGCGCCGAAAAAGAGATCGGCTCGGGCCGGCCCGAGAATCGCCGATCCCGTGTCCTGCGCGATCATCAATCGCGCGAATGGCTCCGCGCCGGCGCTGCGCCACGGGATCGTTCCAGCGATCCAGAAGGGCAGGCCGTAGCTCCACAGCGAGCGATCGACGGCGATGGAGCGCAGCGGCGTCAGCGCGCAGCCCTGCCCGCCTATGGGCCCGTCGCGCCGTTCGGGAGACGAATCGGCGCGGAAGAACACATAGGAGCGGTTCTCCTGCATCAGCCGCGCGCCCGGCGCGCCGTCCTCCTGGCCGAGCGCGCGGATTTCCGCCTTCAGCCGCTCGAGCGACATTTCGTTCTGCGGGACGAGGCCGCGCTCGATGAGCAGCCGGCCGATCGACGTATAGGGCCGGCCATTGCGGCCGTCATAGGTGAGCGGCAATTCGCGCCCGTCGGCAAAGCGCAATCGCGCCGAGCCCTGCACCTGGATCAAAAACAGATCGACCCGGTCGCGCGCATAGGCGATGGGCCTCGGCCGCAGGTCCGGCGGGCCCTCTTCCAATGCGCGGCGATCCGGATAGGGCTCGAGGCCGCCGTCCGGCCGGCGCCGCGCCGAGGTGAGCGGCTCGCCCGCTTCGCCGCTGATCGGCGCGTCGTTCAAGGTGACGAGATCTGCCGGCCGCGCCGGAACGGGCGCACGAAATTCGGCGTCGGGCGTCTCGCGCGCGGCGACGACAGGCTCGTAATAGGCGGTGACGAAGCCTGCGCCGCGGATGCGGAAAGGACGGAACCGCGAAGCGAAGAAGTCGCGCGCGGCGTCGTTCGACAGCGCCGGCGCGTCTATGGAGAGAGCCGCCCGGCAGACGCGCGAGAGCGCCGCATCCGCCGGCTGCGCTGGGCGCAGGGCTGCGTCGCTGGAGAGGATCGTCTTCGCCGAGCGCTGAAAGACGCGGAACGCGTCGCGAAGATCGTCCTGACGAAAAGCGTCGATCGAATCGAATCCGACGGGTTCGAGATCGACGGGCGGCAAAGCAACGTCCGCCTAATGGACCGTCTCGGTCGACACGAGCTTCCAATTCGGATCGCGCGCGGCGACATCGCGCGCGAAGGTCCACAAATCGACGATCTGGAGCGGCCGAGCGGGATCGCCTTCGATCACGGCGCCGGCGCTGTCGCGGCGGACGGATTGGAGCTCGACGACGAAACGAAGAGTGATCTGCGCCTTGCGGAGCTCGACTTTGGCGGCCTCGACCGTCGCCGCTTCGATGGAGACGACATGAGCCTCGGCCGTCTCGCCGCGCCGCTCGCGGGCGACGATCTCGGCCGCGAAACTGTCGAACACCTCCGGCGAGAGGAGATTGCGCAGCGTTTCGCGGTCGCCCTTGGCGAAGGCTTCGACGATCATCGCATAGGCTTTTTTCGCGCCCTCGACGAAAGCGGGGCCGGAGAAGGAACGATCGGCCGCGGCGATCTGATCCAGACCGCGCCAACCGTCGCTGCCCGATTCGGCGACGCCTTTCCAGCGGTCGGCGTCGAGGGCGGCGGAGGCCGGCGACGGCGAGAAAGCCGAGCCCTGAGCCGCAGGGCCGATCCGCCGCGCAGAACCTCGCAGCCGGTCGGAAGCGGGGGGTTCGCGGTCGACGCGCACGCCGAGGACCGACCATAGCTTCCAGACGACGAAAGCCGCCAGAGCGGCAAAGACCAAGATGGAGGGGTCGAAATCGGATCCCGACAAAGGGCGTCTCCCAGTCGCAGGGATTGTCCGGTATCATGTCGCGTCCCAGATGTCACGAATCAAGCCCCGGAGCGGGGCGAGCGAGCGGGTGAGGCGTTTCACCCTCCCCTCGGGAGGTGGAGATCCTGGACTTTTGAAACGCGCTGACGAGGGATGGAGGGCGCTACGACGTGAACAAGTCGAAACTCCTCGCCTATGTGCTGACGGGCTGGCTCTTCGTCGAGATCGTCGCTTTCATTCTCGTCGTGCAGCTGCTCGGCGTGCTGGCGGCGGTCGCGCTCGGCGTCGGCACGACTTTGCTCGGCCTCGCCGACGTCAAGCGACTCTTCCTCTATCTGCGGGGCCGGATCGGCCAGCCGCGCGCCGAGACGAAATCGGGCGTCCCGCTCCTCGACGGCGGGCTCGAGGCCGTCGGCTCGCTGCTGCTGATATTGCCGGGCTTCGCCTCCGATCTCGTCGGCCTCGCGCTGAAGTCGCCCTCGATTCGCGCGCGAGTCGCGGATCATATTCGCGGCAAGACCGAGCGCCGGGGTCCGCAGACGATCGATCTTTCGCCGGGCGAATGGAAGGCGATCGCGGACGAAGGGCCGAAGCGCCGCGTGCGCTCGCGCCGCGCGCCTCCTGTCAAAGCCGTCTGATCGGACAGAGTCGAACCTTGTTGTCGCACGCGAGGGGACGTGTTAGGCGGGCGCCGTGACCGGCGCGACAACCCCCTCTGGCCGGTCGGGAGCCGACATCGGCAGGGAGTTCGACGATGACCGATACGAATGGAAACGGCTCCGGCCCGACCGGCGCCCCGGCGCTCAATGTGCTCGTGCAATATGTGAAGGACCTGTCGTTCGAAAATCCGAACGCGCCGCGCTCGCTGCAGCCGCGTGAAAATCCGCCGGAGATCGGCATCCAGGTCAATGTGAACGCCAAGCAGATGTCGCCCGACGACTTCGAGGTCTCGGTGACGCTCGAAGCCTCGGCGACCGAGGGCGGCGAGGCGCTGTTCAAGCTCGAGGTCGACTATGGCGGCGTGTTCCGGCTGGTGAACATTCCCGCCGAGCAGATTCATCCGATCGTGATGATCGAATGCCCGCGGCTGCTGTTCCCCTTCGTGCGCCAGGTCGTCGCCGACGCCACGCGCAATGGCGGCTTCCCCCCGCTCTATATCGATCCGATCGACTTTTTCGCGCTCTATCAGCAGCGCGCCGCCCAGGCCGCGCAGCAGGCTCCCGCCAACGCCAATTGAGCCGCGAGAGGCGAGCCGTCAGGCGCGCTTCTCCATGACTTCCGCTTCGACCTCCGCCTCCTCCGGCTGCGCGAGATAGCGCAGCCACACGGGCTCTTTTCCCAGCTTGGCGATGAACGCCCCATGCGCCGCTCTCTCCTCCTCGGTGAGGAGCGGCACGAGCTTCTGTGGACGGCGGCGTAGCAGATCGCCGCCGCCATGTTCGGCGAGCGCCACGGCTTCCGCCTGCAGAATGAGGGCGGTTTGGCGCCCGCCCATCAGCTCCGCATAGACCTCCGCGAGCAGACCGGCGTCGAGCAGAGCGCCATGCTTGTCGCGTTTCGTCAGATCGACGCCATAGCGCTGGCAGAGCGCGTCCAGAGTGTTGGACGCGCCGGGATGGCGGCGCCGGGCGATGGTGAGTGTGTCGACGACGCGATCGAACGAGATCGCCTCGATCCCGAGCAGCCCGAGCTCGAAATTGACGAAGCGCATGTCGAATTCGGCGTTGTGCGCGACGAGAGCGGCGTCGCCGACGAATTCCAGAAAGCTTTCGGCGATCTCGCGAAATTTCTTCTGGCCGGCGAGAAAGGCCGAGGAGAGGCCATGCACGCGAAACGCCTCTTCCGGCATGTCGCGTTCGGGATCGAGATAGACGTGAAAACGGCGGCCGGTGGGGATGAGATTGGAAATCTCGACCGCGCCGATCTCGACGATGCGATGGCCTTTGGTCGGATCCAAGCCGGTCGTCTCCGTATCGAAGACGATCTCACGCATCGCGAACGACCTTTCGTTTGAAAATCAACGCGACTCTTTTCGCCGCGCCGTCAGCTCGTCGAGAATTAGCCGAACTTGGCTTCGAGCGGAATCCAGACCGCGGTCGGTATGCACTATGAAATGGGCGCCGGCGCGCTTTTCGGCGTCGGGCGTCTGCTTGGCGAGGATCGCCGCGAATTTCTCCTCCGTCATGCCGGGGCGCGAGAGCACGCGCGCGCGTTGGACGTCCGGCGGGGCGGAGACGACGACGACGGCGTCCACATCCTTCTCCGCGCCGATCTCGAAGAGCAGTGGGATGTCGAAGACGACGACGCTCTCTTTCGCACGTCGGCATGTTTCGAGAAATTCGTCGCGTCCGGCGGCGACGAGCGGATGCACCAGCGCCTCGAGCCGGCGCAGCGCCTCGACGTCGCCGAGCACGCGCGCGGCGAGTCGGGCCCGATCGACGACGCCGTCGATGGTGGTTCCGGGAAACATCTCTTCGATGCGCGCCGCCGCCGGGCCGCGGTAGATCTCATGCACGGCGCGATCGGAATCATAGACGGGAACGCCTTCCGCGCGGAAGAGATCGGCGGTCGTCGATTTGCCCATGCCGATGGAGCCGGTGAGACCGATGACGAGAGGTCGCGTCTCGGCGCTCATGAGAGAAGCGCGCCTTCGCGTCGAAGCGCGTCCAGGACGGGCAGCAGCGGCATGCCGATGATCGTCCAGTGATCGCCGACGATGCGCTCGAACAAATGAACGCCGAGGCCCTCGATCTGATAAGCGCCTGCGCTGGCCGTCGCCTCCTCGCCGATGATTTCGAGATAGCGGGCGAGGAAGTCGTCAGAGAAGGAACGCATCGTCAGCTCGGCGCAGGCGACGGTCTCGAAAATTACCTCTCCGTCACGCGCGAGCGCGACCGCGGAATGCAGACGGTGCGCGCGGCCAGAGAGAAAGCGCAGCTGCTCGGAGGCGGCGGCGGTGGTCGCCGGCTTGCCGAATCGCCGCTCCTCGCAGCTCGCGACCTGATCCGCCCCGAGGGTGAGCGCGCCCGGCCGCGCCAGCGAGACGGCCGAGGCTTTGTCCCGCGCCAGCCTCGCCGCGACCGCGTCGGCGTCGCCGCCCGCCGCGACGACCTCGGCCTCGACGGCGCGCTCATCGATCTCGGCGGGACAAATGAGGAAAGGAAGGCGCGTCTGCTCGAGCGCCGCGCGGCGGCCTTTGCTCTTGGAGGCGAGAATCAGCGGCTGCGGGTGAAGCCAAAGGACGCCATCGCGATGACTCGACATCGAAGCCTCCTCGGTTCGCCGCCCACAGGGCCGGCGCGACCATGAGTGTTATGGGGAAAAGAACGACGCCCGGACGGGAGCGTGTGGACAGCTGCGCATATCGGGCCGAAGGGATCAACAGGCGAAACATCGGGCGAACGAAGCGACAGCCTGGGCGTGGGAACACGCAATTCTCGACCGTCAAACGTCGTCATTCTGTTAATATCGTCGTATCATTATGATATTTATCAGTTTAATGCCCTGTCCACAGTCCTGGTGGAAATTCCTCTACAGCTACGGCGACGCTACGTAAGGTGTGGACGAAAGGTTGACAGAAATTAACCTTCGTTAAGAAGGCCCTAACAAAAGCAAAAAAATCTCTAAAAGATTGAATTTTCTTTTTGTGTCGTTTTGGGCTAGCTCGATGCCGTCAAGAGCGTTTCGTCCTTTCCCCGACCTCGCCGGAGCCAAAACGCAAATGGGTGACTTGAAGCCGCTCCTCGCCGTTCTGAGCGGCGAAGCACGAGCCGTTCCGCCGCTCTGGCTGATGCGGCAGGCGGGCCGTTATCTCCCCGAATATCAGGAGCTTCGGGCGAAAGCCGGGAGTTTCCTCGACACCTGCTACAATCCGCGGATCGCGGCGCGGATCACCCTGCAACCGATCGAACGCTTCGGCTTCGACGCGGCGATCCTGTTCAGCGATATTCTCGTCGTTCCGGACGCGCTCGGCCAGAAGGTCTGGTTCGAATCGGGGTCCGGCCCGAGGCTCGTTCCGGTCGAGAGCGACGCCGAAATTGCGGCGCTCGCCGAGAGCTTCGATATCGAAAAGCTCTCGCCGGTTTTCGAGACGATCGACCGGGTGAAAGGCGAATTGCCGAAATCTGTCGCCTTCATCGGCTTTTGCGGGGCGCCTTGGACCGTCGCGAGCTATATGATCGCCGGCCGCGGCACACCGGATCAGGCGCCGGCGCGGCTCTTCGCCTATCGGCGTCCGGAGGCTTTCGCGCGGCTCATCGACACGCTCGTGGAGGCCTCGGCGGCCTATCTCATTCGCCAGATCGACGCCGGGGTCGAGGCGCTTCAGCTCTTCGACAGCTGGGCGGGCGTGCTGCCGCCGTCGGAATTCGAGCGCTGGGTGGCGGAGCCGCTGAAAAAGATCATCGGCAAGGTGAAGGCGGCGCGTCCTCGGGTTCCGATCATCGCTTTCGTGCGCGGCGGAGCGACGCATTTGGCGGGTCTTTCGGAACGGCTCGGCGCGCAGGCGCTCGGCCTCGACACGGCGATCGATCCGGCCTGGGCGGCGGAGACTATTCCGGCCGGGACGGCGTTGCAGGGAAATCTCGATCCGCTCGCTCTGCTCGCCGGCGGGGCGGCGCTCGACCGCGAGATCGACGCGATCTTGCGCTGCTTTTCAGGACGCCCGCATATTTTCAACCTGGGTCACGGCGTTTTGCCGGAGACCCCGCTCGAGCATGTCTCGCAATTGGCGGCGCGTATTCGCGGAACGGGAAATTGAGCCATGTATCTCTGGATCAAAGCTTTGCATGTGATCGCGGTGATCGCCTGGATGGCGGGGCTGCTCTATCTGCCGCGGCTCTTCGTCTATCACGCGGGAGTCGGGCAGGGCGCGCCCGCCGAACTGTTCAAGAAGATGGAGCGCCGGCTCTCTCTCTACATCATGGCGCCGGCGATGATCGTCTCCTGGCTCGCGGGCCTCGCGCTGATCTATCTCGGCTCGTTCCATGGCGCCGGCTGGCTGCACGCTAAAATGGCGCTCGTCGTGCTGCTCACCGGCGTTCACTTCTATTTCGGCGTGACGCAGCGCGCCTTCGAGCGTGACGAAAATCGTCGGCCGGCGAAATTCTTCCGTTTCGTCAATGAGGTTCCGACATTGCTGATGATCGGCATCGTCATTTTGGTGATCGTGAAACCGTTCTGACGGCCGGGGTTTTCCCCGACCTTCACCCGATTGTCATGAGTTTCGGGCGTATGGCTTGCGTTTCCGCCCGAAACGGATTAATTGCAGAATACTCACCTCAAGGCAGATCGTCGTTTCACACGACAGCCGGAGCAAGACCGGCTCACCGGGGCGTCGGCTCCCGCTTCCCTTCTGCCCATCCCGCCTGGCCCGAGTTTCATCCGAATATCGTCGAGGATTGTCCCAAATGGGGGAAATCAAGCTTCAGGACCTGAAGTCCAAGTCGGCCGCCGAGCTTCTCGCCTTCGCGGAGGAGCATGAGGTCGAAGGCGCTTCGCTCATGCGCCGGCAGGAGCTGTTGTTCGCCATACTGAAGCAATTCGCCGGACGCGACGTCGAGATCGTCGGCGAAGGCGTCGTCGAGGTGCTGCAGGACGGCTTCGGCTTCCTGCGTTCGCCGGACGCCAATTATCTGGCAGGGCCGGACGATATTTACGTGTCGCCCTCGCAGATTCGCCGCTTCGGTCTGCGCACCGGCGACACCGTGGAGGGCATGATCCGCAGCCCCAAGGAGGGCGAGCGTTATTTTGCGCTGCTCAAGGTCAATTCGATCAATTTCGAAGACCCCGAGAAGGTCAGGCACAAGGTTCCCTTCGACAATCTGACGCCGCTCTATCCCGACGAGCGGTTGAAGCTCGAGATCGAGGATCCGACCCGCAAGGACCTTTCCGCTCGCGTCATCGATCTCGTCGCGCCGATCGGCAAGGGCCAGCGCGCTCTGGTCGTCGCGCCGCCGCGCACCGGCAAGACCGTGCTGTTGCAGAATATCGCGCAGTCGATCACCACCAATCACCCGGAATGCTATCTGATCGTCCTTTTGATCGACGAGCGTCCGGAGGAAGTGACCGATATGCAGCGTTCGGTGAAGGGCGAGGTCGTGTCCTCGACCTTCGACGAGCCGGCGGTGCGTCACGTGCAGGTCGCGGAAATGGTGATCGAGAAGGCCAAGCGCCTGGTCGAGCATCGCCGCGATGTGGTGATTCTGCTCGACTCGATCACCCGTCTCGGCCGCGCCTACAACACCGTGGTTCCGTCCTCGGGCAAGGTGCTGACCGGCGGCGTGGACGCCAACGCCTTGCAGCGGCCGAAGCGCTTCTTCGGCGCGGCGCGCAATATCGAAGAGGGCGGCTCGCTGACGATCATCGCCACCGCGCTGATCGACACCGGCTCGCGCATGGACGAGGTGATCTTCGAGGAGTTCAAGGGCACCGGCAATTCGGAGATTATTCTCGACCGCAAGGTCTCCGACAAGCGCGTCTTCCCGGCGATCGACATCACCCGCTCCGGCACCCGCAAGGAAGAGCTGCTGGTGCCGTCGGATATTCTCAAGAAGATGTATGTGCTGCGCCGCATCCTCAATCCGATGGGCACGGTGGACGCCATCGAGTTCCTGCTCGGCAAGCTGCGTGAGACGCCGAAGGGCAACGCCAGCTTCTTCGATTCGATGAACACCTGAGCGCGTCCTGCCTCTGGCGTAGGTTCGAGTAAGGACGCGGTTCTCGCCCTCGCAGCAAAGGGGGAAAACCGCGTCCTTCTTTTTTCTTGCCGCACAGCTCTCGTAAGCCTGTCCGCGAGGATCGGCGGACGACGCTTTCTCTATGGCGAAAATTCGATTAGACCGGCGCCGTCTTTCGGCGGATGACGGGCGGGCGATGTCGAGTGAAACGATCTTTGCCTCGGCCACAGGCGCCGGGCGGGCGGCGATCGCCGTGATTCGGCTGTCCGGTCCAATGGTTAGCAGCGTGCTCGAGGGGCTCGCCGGGCGCGTTCCGCAGCCGCGGTTGGCGCATTACGCCTTGCTCCGCGACCCGAAAACGGGCGAGACGATCGACCGGGGTCTGGCGCTCTTTTTTCCGCAGCCGAATTCGCCGACCGGCGAGGACTATGCCGAGCTGCAGATCCACGGCGGCCGCGCGGTGACACGGGCGCTTCTGCATGTCTTGCACGAATTTCCCGGCCTGAGGGAAGCGGAGCCGGGCGAATTCGCGCGACGGAGCCTCGCCAATGGCAAGATGGATTTGTCACAGGTCGAAGGGCTGGCCGATCTCATTGACGCGGAAACGGAATTTCAGCGCCGGCAGGCGATCCGGGCGTTGGGCGGCGCTCTGCGCAAGCGCGTGGAAAGCTGGCGCGAGACGCTGATACGCGCGCTGGCGCTGGTCGAGGCGGAGCTGGATTTTTCCGACGAGGGGGATGTGTTCGAGCCTGCGTCGGCGCTCCGTCCGCTGCTCGAGCCTCTGCTCGCAGAAATGGCGACAGAGCTGTCGAGCGGCGCGGCAACGGAGCGACTCCGCGACGGCTATATCGTGATGCTGCTCGGCCCACCGAACTCCGGCAAGTCGACTTTGCTCAATACTCTGGCCCGGCGCGATGTGGCGATCGTCTCTCCGCTTCCCGGCACGACGCGGGATATGATCGAGGTTCATCTCGATCTCAGCGGAATGCCGGTCACTCTGATCGATACGGCCGGCTTGCGCGAGGCAACAGACGAGATCGAGCGGATCGGCGTCGAGCGGACACGCGCGCGGATCGGCGAGGCCGATCTCCTGCTCTGGCTCTCGGAGGGCGGCGCGGATGCGCCATGTCTGGATGAGGAGGGGAATGGCGTCGAGCTGATTCGGCTCGTGACCAAGGCGGATGTGAACGCATGCGAGTCGGCCGATCTTGCAATTTCCGCTCGAACAGGGTTTGGAATAGAGCGACTTCTGGACGAGATAGCGGATCGCGCGAAGCGGCGGCTGGGCGACGGCTCGAGCGCGCTTTTGACGCGCGAGCGGCACAGGCGGCTGGTCGAGGAGACGAAGGCGGCGATCGAGGCCAGTCTCGATCCCGGCAAGCCGCTCGAATTCGTCGCGGACGATCTTCGCTCTGCCGGCCGGGCGCTCGGCCGCATCGTCGGCGCCGTGGGTGTCGAGGAGGTGCTGGATGCGATTTTCTCGCAGTTTTGCATCGGCAAGTAAAGCGGTTCCAGCTGAAGCGGACCCCGGTTCGGCGTCGGAAACGCGTCAAACAAAAACTCTGAGTTTCACGTGAAACAGCTTCGAGGGCGAAGAGGTGAGCCGGACCGACTATGATGTGATCGTGATCGGGGGAGGCCACGCCGGCTGTGAGGCAGCGGCGGCGGCGGCGCGACGCGGCGCGCGCACTGCGCTCGTGACCCACGCAAGCGCGACGATCGGCGCCATGTCCTGCAATCCAGCGATCGGCGGCCTCGGCAAGGGCCAACTCGTCCGCGAGATCGACGCGCTCGACGGACTCATGGGGCGCGTCGCCGACGCCGCCGGAATTCAATTTCGGCTGCTCAATCGCTCCAAAGGCCCGGCGGTGCGCGGCCCACGCGCTCAGGCCGATCGAAAGCTCTATCGCGCGGCTATGCAGGCGGCGATCGATGCGGCGAACGGTCTCGACGTCATCGAGGGCTCGGCCGACGGATTGGTCGTCGAGGACGGTCGCGTGATCGGCGTGACTGTCGACGGCCGATCGTTCGGCGCCGCCGCCGTCGTCCTGACCACCGGCACTTTCTTGAACGGCGTGATCCATATCGGCGCGACGCAGGTGTCGGCCGGGCGGATGGGGGAGCAACCGTCGATCGCGCTCGCCGAGAATTTGCGGCGGATCGGCTTTGCGACCCGCCGGCTGAAGACGGGGACGCCGCCCCGTCTCGACGGCCGCACGATCGATTGGGCGCGCCTCGAACAACAGAAGGGCGATGAGACGCCGGAGCCCTTCTCCTATCTCACAAAGGCGATCGTCAATCCGCAGATCGTCTGCCACATCACCCGCACCAATGCGGCGGCGCATCGCGTGATTCTGGACAATCTCCAGCATTCGCCGCTGCGCAGCGGCGCGATTTCCGGGCCGGGGCCGCGCTATTGTCCCTCGATAGAGGACAAGGTCACGCGTTTCGGCGACCGCGACGCACATCAGATCTTCCTCGAGCCGGAAGGCCTCGATGACGACACCATCTATCCAAACGGCGTCTCGACCTCGCTTCCGGAAGATGTGCAGCTGGCCTTCCTCCGGCAGATCGAAGGTCTCGAAGCGGCGCGCATTCTGCGGCCGGGCTATGCGATCGAATATGATTTCGTCGATCCGCGCGAGCTCGACGCCACGCTGGAGACAAAGCGCGTCGAGGGGCTTTTTTTCGCCGGCCAGATCAATGGCACGACGGGCTATGAGGAGGCCGCGGCTCAGGGGCTCGTCGCCGGCCTCAATGCGGCGGCGCGGGCGGCGGGAAAGAATGCGGTCGTCTTCGATCGCGCGGAGGCCTATCTCGGCGTGATGATCGACGATCTCGTCACGCGCGGCGTCAGCGAGCCCTATCGCATGTTCACCTCCCGCGCCGAATATCGCTTATCGCTGCGCGCGGATAATGCCGATGAGCGATTGACCGGTAGGGGGCTCGAGATCGGTTGCGTCGGGCGCGAGCGTGAGCTTGTTCATCGCGCGCGGATGGACCGGCTCGAACGCGCCCGGGCGCTGCTACAGCAATTGTCCTTGACCTCCGCGGCGGCGGCTCGCGCAGGTCTGCCGATCAATCAGGATGGGCAGCGGCGCAGCGCCTATGCGCTGCTGTCCTTTCCCGGCGTCGATCTGGCGCGGCTCGCGTCGATCTGGCCGGAACTTCGCGAGATCGATTCAGAGACCGCGGCTCGCGTCGAGACAGATGCGCGCTACGCCGTCTATCTGGACCGGCAGAACGCGGATATCGAGTCCTATCGCAAGGACGAGCAGCTCGCTTTGCCTTCGACGCTGGATTATCGCGCGATCGGCGGGCTCTCGGCGGAACTCTGCGCGAAACTATCGGCCCTGCGTCCGCGCACGCTCGGCCAGGCGCAACGCATCGAGGGGGTGACGCCGGCCGCGCTCACTCTTTTGGCCGCGCGGGCGCGACGCGGGTGAGCGAGACGGGTGAGCGAGAAATGAAAGGCAAGGCGAAGGATCGCTCGAGCGATCGTCAAATCGCGCTCGAGCTCGCGCCGTCGTTGCAGCCCTATATCCGCGAGTTCGAAATCTATGAGTCGCTGCTGCGCAAATGGCAGAAGTCCATCAACCTCGTCGCCGAGAGCACGCTGGACGAGATATGGACGCGCCATTTCGCCGATTCGGCGCAGATTCACGAGCGCTTTCCTGGGATCGTGAATTGGGTCGATCTCGGCTCTGGCGCGGGCTTTCCCGGCATGGCGCTGGCGATCTGCCTGAAGGATCATGCGGGCGCGAAGATTCATCTCATCGAGAGCGATCAGCGCAAGGCCGCCTTTCTGCGCGCCGTTTCACGTGAAACAGGGGCGGTGGCCGAAATTCACGTCGGCCGAATCGAGAATGAGCTACCACCGCTCGCCGATCGCGTCGAGGGCGTCACGGCGCGCGCCCTGGCGCCTTTGCCGCAACTGATCGAGTGGTCCCGCGATCTTCTGTTGAAAAACGTCAAAGCCGTGTTTTTGAAGGGCGAAGATTGGGCGAGCGAATTGACCGACTCGAGCGCCGCAGATAGTTTGCAGCTCTCGACATTGCAAAGTCGAACACATTCGACCGGCCGCATTATCGCATTGGCGCGGGATTTTGGAGCCTGACGTGACCGACGTTCCCAAGCCCCGGATTCTCGTCCTCGCCAATCAAAAGGGCGGCGTCGGCAAGACGACGACCGCAATTAATCTCGGAACCGCCCTCGCCGCCGTGGGCGAGAGCGTGCTCGTCGTCGATCTCGATCCGCAGGGCAATGCTTCGACCGGGCTCGGCGTCGACCGCAAGGCGCGCCGGATTTCGACCTATGATGTGATGCTCGCCGAAAGCAGCCTGGCCGAGGCGATCGTCGCCACCGCCGTCCCGCGGCTGTCGATCGCGCCTTCGACGCTGGACCTGCTCGGCGTCGAGCTGGAGATCGCCGGCGACAAGAATCGCGCCTTTCGCTTGAAGCGCGCCGTCGCCGAGCTGATTGCGGCGGATCGGCACGAGCAGGCGCCCGCCTTCACCTATGTTCTGATCGACTGCCCGCCGTCGCTCAATCTGCTGACAATCAACGCGCTCGCCTGCGCCGACGCCGTGCTGGTGCCTCTGCAATGCGAATTCTTCGCGCTCGAAGGCCTGTCGCAGCTTCTGTCGACCGTGGATCAGGTGAAGCGGTCGCTCAATCCGCGGCTGTCGATCCATGGCATTGTGCTGACCATGTTCGATCCGCGCAATAATCTCGCGACCCAGGTCGTCGCCGATGTGCGGCGCTTCATGGGCGACAAGGTTTATGAGACGGTGATTCCCCGCAATGTGCGCGTGTCGGAAGCGCCGTCGCATGGCAAGCCGGTGCTGCTCTATGATCTCAAATGCAGCGGCAGCCAAGCCTATCTGAAACTCGCGACGGAAGTCATCCAGCGCGAGAAGCAATTGCGGGCCGCTTGACGCGGACCCTGTCCGGGCGATCCCCCGGACGCCGATCGAAGGACCTCTCTCGAAATGGCCGAAGACGCAACGCGCAGAAGATTGGGGCGAGGACTCGCGGCTCTGATCGGGGACGCCGGCGAGGAAGCGCCGGCAGTGGAGCGCGCGCGCGGCCAGCGCCGGGCGCCGATCGAATTCCTGCGGCCCAATCCGCGCAATCCGCGCCTCGCCTTCGATGAGGCGGATCTCGCCGATCTCGCCGCCTCCATCCGCGAGAAAGGCATCATCCAGCCGATCGTCGTGCGCACGGTGCCGGGCGTCGCCGACGCTTATGAGATCATCGCCGGCGAGCGCCGCTGGCGCGCCGCCCAGCTCGCCAATCTCGCCGATGTGCCGATCGTCGTGCATGAGGCGGATGATCGCGAGGCGCTCGAGCTCGCCATCATCGAGAATGTCCAGCGCGCCGATCTCAACGCGATCGAGGAAGCGCGCGGCTATGAACGGCTGAGCAAGGAGTTCGGCTATTCGCAGTCCGACCTTGCCAAGATCATCGGCAAGAGCCGCCCCCATGTCGCCAATACGCTGCGTCTCCTCAACCTGCCGGAGGCGAGCCGCCGCCTGGTGACGGAAGGCGCGATCTCGGCGGGCCATGCGCGCGCGCTGCTCGCCGTCGACGATCCGGACGCCGTGGCTCGGCGGGTCGTCGAGGAAGGCCTCACCGTGCGCGACGTCGAACGGCTCGCGCAGGAGGATTCCGCCAGGATCGAGACGAAATCGCGCAAGCCGCGCGTGGAAAAAGACGCCGACACAATGGCGATGGAAAAATTGCTGACCGATGCGCTGGGCCTCCACGTGTCGATCCATCATCGCGGCGAGAGCGGCGA
Source organism: Methylosinus sp. Ce-a6 (assembly GCF_009811655.1). GTDB lineage: Bacteria > Pseudomonadota > Alphaproteobacteria > Rhizobiales > Beijerinckiaceae > Methylosinus. Next base: position 31,492 of record NZ_BGJX01000020.1, read on the forward strand.
ATTGCGCATCCGCTATGCGACGCTGGAGCAGCTCGACGGCCTGTGCCGTAGGTTGACGGGGTGAGTAGCGCAGGGTGGTCAGTAGTGAGTGGTGAGTAGTGAGTAGTCGCTCAACTCACTACTGACCACTGACCACTCACCACTCACTTTTTCACTCACTCGTCTGCGCCGTCCAGCTCGCATGTTCGACGCCGGCGATCTTGCCCAGATCCGTCGCGACGGCGTCGAGTTCCTTCGGGTCCACGCTGGTCGAGGTCAGAATAGCGACGAGCTCCACCTCGCCCTCGCCGCGCTCCAATTCCTCGATCTCGCGCACGGGATAGTTCGCAGCCTCGAGCTTCTCAACCATCAGATCGCGCAAGGCGTCGCGCCGCGTCTGCGAAACGGTGACATGCAGGCGGTAGATCGCCTCGGTCGCGCGTTCGTCGATCGGCGCGCGTTCGATGAGATGGACCAGCGGGCGCAACAGCATATTGCCGGCCAGCGTGAAGACGGCCATCAATATCGCCTCCGCCTCATGGTCGGCGCCGGCGAAAGCGCCAGTGACCGCCGAGCACCAAATGGTGGCGGCGGTGTTGAGGCCGGTGATATTGCCGCCGTCCTTTATGATGACGCCTGCGCCGAGAAAGCCGACGCCCGAGGCGATATAGGCGAGCACCTGAGTCGCGCCGACATTGGCGTTGAGACGCATGCCGAGATCGACGAAGGCTGCGGCGCCGAGCGCGACGAGCGCATTGGTGCGCAGCCCCGCAGTGCGCTGGCGATATTGCCGCTCGGCGCCGATCAATGTGCCCAGAAGCAATGCAATAATCAATGAGATCAATGAATTGAGAAAATCTGTCGCGTTGAAATTCGCAATGGCCGCTATATTCTGCATCCGTATATTCTCCGATGAGCGTCTTGCGCGGCTCGCTCGATTATTGTCTTTCCTCCGAGCGGATCGCAGGGTTTCGCGACGAATTTTCCACCATGAGAACGCATTACGATTGAATCTTGCTCTCGAATCCCTAAAGTCGACGGCGTTGTTCTTCTTCCTACACTCGGGGGAAATTCATGGAACGTCGGCAATTTGTGACAGCGATCGGCGCATTGGCCGCAGCGAGCGCCGCTTCGAGGACTTTGGCGGCGGAAGAGTCGCACGCGCATCATCACGGCGGCGGCGCGAAATATAAAGCTCTTTTCGAAACGAGCGGCAAATGCGTGACCACGGGCGAAGAATGCCTGCGTCATTGCTTCGAGATGCTGGCGGCGAATGACGCCAGCATGGGCGCCTGCACCAAATCGACGTTCGAGCTCGTCGCCGCCTGCAAGACCCTCGCGAGCTTCGCGGGGACCAATTCGGGCTTCACGCCCGCCTTCGCCAAGGTCGTCGCCGAGGTCTGCGTGGCCTGCAAGAAGGAATGCGACAAGTTTCCGAATATCGCGGAATGCAAGGCTTGCGGCGACGCCTGCCAAGCCTGCGCCGACGAGTGCAAGAAGATCGCGGCCTGAGCGAAAGCCTGCCGAAAATGCGAGACGCGCCCCGGCGCGTCTCGTCATAGGCGAAACGACAATTATATTGACTATCGAGCGCCGCGGCGGCCGACGGCGCCATTTCCGCATCGAGGATTTTTCTCGGAGGGACCGCCGATTCTCCCTCCCGTCGATAGGCGCGAATCGAACGGAGCCTGAAAGTGATCCAGCGAGCGCCCGAAATTCTTTCGCCCGAGGCGCATCCGCGCGGAGCGGCGTCCTTTCTCCTGCGGCAATGGCCCTATTTCGTCATGCTCGTGCTGGCGCTGTTCGGCGTCGCCTACGCCAGCGTGGCGCGCCAGGGCATGACGACCTATTGGGTCGTCCTCGCCCCGATCTTCGGTCTCATCAGCATAGCGGGCGGCTGGGGCGAGACGGAGAATGGCGAAGAGAAATGGCGGCTCGTGCGCACGCAGTTTCTCCATTGGGGCGCGGTTCTCGCGGCCATGTGCCTCATCTTCATCGGCGATGTGAAGCAGATGATGAACTCCGACAGCAGCGCGCTCACCGTGCTCACGATTTTGGCGCTCGGCTCCTTCACCGCCGGCGTTCACGCAGACGCTTGGCGCGTGTCGCTCGTCGGACTGCTGCTCGCCCTCGCGGTTCCCGCCATCGCCTGGCTCGAGGCGTCCACGCTGCTGATCCTGCTGATCGTCGCCGTGATCGCGGGTTTCGGCGCATTCGTCTTTTTGCGCGAGCGAAAGCCGGCCTGAGCGGCGGCTCGGCATGACATAAAGACTTGTTTATATCTTTATTGCATATGCTCCGCCGCCTTGCTATAGGCGTCCAGGCCCGTCGCGCTCGCCTCCCGCGGAGGCGAGACAACGCCTGAAGGGAGCGTCATGACCACCCATTTCAATGATTATGTCGTCGCCGACATCGGCCTCGCCGATTGGGGCCGCAAGGAACTCGCCATCGCCGAGACCGAAATGCCCGGCCTCATGGCGACGCGCGCCGAATTTGGCCCCTCGCAGCCGCTGAAGGGCGCGCGGGTCGCCGGCTCGCTGCATATGACCATTCAGACCGCCGTGCTGATCGAGACGCTGAAGGCGCTCGGCGCGGATGTGCGCTGGGCCTCGTGCAACATCTATTCGACGCAGGATCACGCCGCGGCCGCCATCGCCGCCGCCGGCACGCCCGTCTTCGCCATCAAGGGCGAGAGCCTCGAGGATTATTGGGACTACACCCACCGCATCTTCGAATGGGGCGATGGCGGCACGCCCAATATGATTCTCGACGATGGCGGCGACGCGACGCTGCTCATCCATCTCGGCCTGCGCGCCGAGAATGGCGACACCGCCTTCCTGGACAAGGCGACGAATGAGGAGGAGGAAGTCCTCTTCGCCGCGATCAAGAAACGCCTCAAGGCCAATCCGGGCTTCTACAAGCGCAATGCGGAGGCGATCCGCGGCGTGACAGAGGAGACCACGACCGGCGTGCATCGTCTCTATGTCATGCACAAGGACGGCAAGCTCCTGTGGCCGGCGATCAACGTCAATGATTCGGTCACCAAATCGAAGTTCGACAATCTCTACGGCTGCCGCGAATCGCTGGTCGACGGCATCCGCCGCGCCACCGATGTGATGATGGCCGGCAAAGTGGCTTGCATCGCCGGCTATGGCGATGTGGGCAAGGGCTCGGCCGCCTCGCTTCGCAACGCTGGCTGCCGCGTGCTGGTCACCGAGATCGATCCGATCTGCGCCCTGCAGGCGGCGATGGAAGGCTATGAGGTCACGACGATGGAAGACGCGGCGACGCGCGCCGACATCTTCTGCACCGCGACCGGCAATGTCGACGTCATCACGACCGAGCACATGCGCGTCATGAAGGACCGCGCCATCGTCTGCAACATCGGCCATTTCGACAGCGAGATTCAGGTCTCCGGCCTGCGCAATCTCAAATGGCACAATGTGAAGCCGCAGGTGGACGAGGTCGAGTTCGCCGACGGCAAGCGCATCATTCTGCTCGCCGAAGGCCGCCTCGTGAATCTCGGTTGCGCGACCGGCCATCCGTCTTTCGTGATGTCCGCGTCCTTCACCAACCAGACGCTGGCGCAGATCGAGCTGTGGACCAAGCAGGGCCAGTATCCGGTGGGCGTCTACACGCTCCCCAAGCATCTCGACGAAAAGGTCGCGGCGCTGCACCTCGACAAGATCGGCGTGAAGCTGACCAAGATGACGGAGCAGCAGGCCGCCTATCTGAACCTGCCGCAGAACGGCCCGTTCAAGCCGGACCACTATCGTTACTGATCTCTTTCGAACGAGAGCGACACGGCGGAGCGAGAGAATCGCTCCGCCGTTTTTTTTGCGCGACGCCAGTTCGGCGAAACCCTTAGGCGCCAATTTCCCGGTCACGATCCGCGTTCCACTTTTCGACGGCGCGTTTTAGATTAGACGCGATTCGAGACGGCGCCTCGGTGGCGCGCGGACGGCTTACGGCGTTTGTTTGCGATGAGCCTTTGCAAATCGAACGTGGAGACCGGTTCGCATGTGTCACGATGCGGCTTTCGGGCCGAAAGCCTTGCCGTCCGCCCGGCGTCGGGGAGCGTCCTCGACGCTCGTCCGCGGCGTGACGCGCGGGCTCGCGACGGCAAGCCTGCTACCCCTCGGCGGGCAGGCGCGGGCGGAGGCGCTCGCCAATCTGCTGACGACAACCAATAACGCGGAATTCGTCAATCTCGCTCTGACCGGCGGCCTCGCCCTCTTCGCCGTCGTCGTCGCCTTCACTCATCTCGGCGAACGCAAGGCGTGGGGCCGTCGCGAGGCGCGTCTTTCGGCCGAGCTCGAAGCGACGCGAACGCGGCTCGACCGCGCCGAGATTTTTCTGTCGAGCGAGCCGCAGCTCTTCGTCTCCTGGGATGGCGCCGGGAGCGAGCCGGACATAGAGAACGGCCTCAACGATCCGGCTTTCGCGCGCCGCGTGCTCGCCTTCGGCTCCTGGCTCGGGCCCGAGGAAGCGGCCGCGCTGCAGGAGCGCGTCGATCGCCTGCGCCAGAGCGGCGAAGCTTTCCATCTGTCGCTCGCCAGCCTGCAAGGCCGGCGCTTCGACGCCGAAGGCCGCGCCGTCGCCGGTCGCGCCGTGCTGCGCATTCGTGAAGTCTCCGGCGAGCGGCTCGAGCTCTTGTCCTTGCGTGAGCGGCATACGCGCAGCATGGCCGAGGTCGAGGGCCTGCGCGCGCTGCTCGAAGCGCTGCCGACGCCGGTGTGGATGCGCGACGCCGAAGGGCGGATCATTTTCGTGAACGCCGCCTATGCTCGAGCGGTGGAGGCGGAAAATCCGGCCGAGGCCCTGCGCCGCCAGATCGAGCTTCTGGACAATGACGCGCGCATGCAGGCGCAAACCGCGCGCGCGCGCGATGAGGTCTGGCGCGCGCGCGTGACGGCGGTCGTCGCCGGCGAGCGGCATCGTCTCGATGTCGTCGAGGCGCCTTGTCATGGCGCGGGCGCGGCTCTCGCCATCGACCGGCACGAGATCGACAAGACGCGCGCCGACCTCGAGCAGCAGATGCAGGCGCATTCGCGCACGCTGGACCAATTGCCGATCGCCGTCGCTATTTTCGATCGCGGCAAGCGCCTCGTCTATCGCAACGCCGCCTATGAGAACCTCTGGCCCCTCGATCGGTCCTTTCTCGATCAGGGGCCGAGCGACGGCGAGATACTCGATCGTCTACGCGCCGAGCAGCGCCTGCCCGTCGAAGCCGATTACAAAGACTGGAAAGCGCGCCTGCACGAGGCCTATCGATCCTCCGAAGAACATCACGAGCATGTCTGGCACATGCCGAACGGACGCACGCTGCGCGTCGTCGTCAACGTCAATCCGCAGGGCGGCGTCACCTATCTCTACGACGATGTGAGCGAGCGCTATTTCCTCGAATCGCGTTTCCACGCGCTCGACCGCATGCAGAACGAGACGCTCGAAAATCTGCGCGAGGGCGTCGCCGTCTTCGGCGCCGACGGCCGCTTACGCTTCTGCAATCCGGCCTTTCTCGCGCTCTGGGGGCTGGAGAAGAGCATTCTCGACGAAAAGCCGCGCTTCGACGCCGTCGCCAATCTCTGCCGGCCGCTGCATCTCAACGAAGAGACCTGGAGCGAATTGCGCGGCTTCGTCACCGGCCTTCAGGAAATGCGCCAGGGCTTCACGCGGCGCATCGAGCGCTCCGACGGAATCGTGCTCGATTGCACGGCGCAGACATTGCCGGAAGGCGCGGCGCTGCTCACCTTCGTCGATGTGACGGCGGGCGTGAATGTCGAGCGCGCGCTCACCGAGCGCAATCAGGCGCTGATGGCGGCGGAGAAGATCCGCAACGACTTCGTCCATCACGTGTCCTACGAGCTGCGCTCGCCGCTCAACAACATCATCGGCTTCATTCATCTGCTCGGCGAGAAGACGACCGGCGAGCTCAACGTCAAGCAGCTCGAATATCTGGGCTATGTGGCCAAGTCCTCGGCGGCGCTGCTCGCCATCATCAACGACATTCTCGATCTCGCGACGATCGACAGCGACGCCATGGAGCTCGAGCTCGAGGAGGTGAACGCCGCCGACGCCATGCGCGCCGCGGCCGAGGGCGTTCAGGACCGGCTCGCCGAAAACGACATAGAGCTCAAGATCGTCGCCACGGGCGACGTCGGCTCCTTCCGCGGCGACGGCAAGCGCATCCGCCAGATCCTGTTCAATCTGCTCGCCAATGCGATCGGCTTTTCTCGGCCGGGACAAACGATTACCCTCGCGGCGTTGCGGCGGGAGGGGGAAATCGTGTTCAAGGTCGCCGATCGGGGGCGGGGCATCGCCCCGGACGTCCTCGAGAAAGTGTTCGACCGCTTCGAGTCGCACACCTCCGGCTCGCGCCACAGAGGCGTCGGGCTCGGGCTCTCCATCGTGCGCGCCTTCACCGAGCTGCATGGCGGGCGCGTGCTCATCGATTCGGCGCTCGGCGAAGGCACCACCGTCACCTGCATCTTCCCGGCGCCCGAGGGCAGCGGCCGGCAGGAGCTCGCGCCGCGTGAAAAAGGACAGGCCTCATGAGCGAAGAGGCCGAATGGCTGATCGACGTCGCCGATGAAGCGCAGACCGCGGAGCTCGCCGCCAAGCTCGCTCCGCTCATTCTCGACACGGTGCGGCTCGTCACACTCTCCGGCGATCTCGGCGCGGGCAAGACGGCTTTCGCGCGGGCGCTGATCCGCGCATTGGCGCAGGACCCGACGCTGGAGGCGCCGAGTCCGACTTTCACGCTGATGCAGCTCTATGAGGCGCCCGCCTGCCGCATTCTGCACGCCGATCTCTATCGTATTTCCGGCGGCGAGGCGGAGCTCGAGGCGATGGGCTTCGACGAGGCGAGCGAGGATGCGCTCGTGCTCGTCGAATGGCCCGAGCGCGCGCCGAGCCTCTTCACCGGCGAGCGGCTGGATGTGCGACTTTCCTTCGCCTCCCCCGAGACGCCCGACGCGCGCCGGATCGGCATACTCGCGCATGGCAAGGCGGCGGGGCGGCTCAAGGCCTTCCGCTCCATGCGGGAGTTTCTGGAGCGCGCCGGCTGGAGCGACGCCTCGCGGGAATATCTGCAGGGCGACGCCTCCTCGCGCGTCTATGAGGCGCTGCGGCGGCCGGATGGCGCGCAGGCCATATTGATGATCGCTCCGGCGCGGCCGGACGGTCCGCCGATCCGCTATGGCAAGCCCTATAGCGCGATCGCGCGGCTCGCCGAGACGGTGAAGCCCTTCGTCGCCATGGCCGACGCGCTGCGCGCCCAGGGCCTCTCGGCGCCGCAAATCTACGCCTATGACCTCTCGGCCGGATTCGTGCTGCTCGAAGACCTTGGCCACGAGGGCGTCGCCGCCGGCGGCGCGCCGGTCGCCGATCGTTATTTCGAGGCCCTGTCGGCGCTCGCGCCATTGCATGCGCGCCGCCTGCCGGACGTCCTGCCGGTCGAAGGCTCGAGCCCCTATCATATTCCGCCCTATGATCTCGACGCGCTGCTCATAGAGGTCGAGCTGCTGCTCGAATGGTATGCGTCACGCGTCGGCGGCGGCCTTTCGTCGGGCGCCAAGGCGACCTTCGTCAATCTCTGGCGCCAGGCGCTGATCGAGATCGTCATGTCCGCGCCGACCTGGACCTTGCGCGACTTTCACTCGCCCAATCTCATCTGGCTCGCCGATCGCGAGGGAACGGCGCGCGTCGGCGTCATCGATTTTCAGGACGCCGTGCTCGGCCATCCCGCCTATGACGTCGTCTCGCTGACGCAGGACGCGCGCGTCGACGTGCCGGACGATCTCGAGATGCGCCTGCTCGGCCATTACGCCCGCAGCCGCCGCGAGGCCGACCCTTTGTTCGACATGCCGGCTTTCGCGCGCGCCTACGCCATTCTCGGCGCCCAGCGCGCGACGAAAATCCTCGGCATTTTCGCGCGGCTCGACCAGCGCGACCACAAGCCGCAATATCTCGTCCATCTGCCGCGCGTCGAAGCCTATCTGCGCAAAGGCCTGCGCCATCCGGCGCTGGCCGATCTCGAGGCCTGGTATGTCGCCAACCTCCCCGCGCTGTTTCATGCCTGACGCGGCCTTCGTCTTCGCGGCCGGCCTCGGCTCGCGTATGCGGCCTTTGACCGACCGCCTGCCCAAGCCGTTGGTGGAGATCGCCGGCGCAACGCTGCTGGATCGCGCATTGGACGCATTCGCCGAGGCGGGCGTCGACACGGCGATCGTCAATATCCATCACCTCGCCGACCAGATCGAGACGCGTCTCGACGGCCGGCGGCGCCCGCGCATCATTGTCTCCGACGAGCGCGAGAAGCTGCTCGATCAGGGTGGCGGCATCAAGAAGGTCCTGGCGAAATTCGAGGGACGGCCTTTCTTCATCTGCAACACCGACGCGTTCTGGATCGGCGCGCGAGACGACAATCTGCGCCGTCTCGCCGCCATTTGGAACGCGGAGACGATGGACGTCGCGCTGCTGCTCGCGCCGCGCCTCGGCAGCGTCGGCGTCGAATGGGACGGCGACTTCCACCGGGCGGAAGACGGCAGGCTGACGCGGCGCGCCGCGGGCGAGACAGCCGATTACGTCTATGCCGGCGTCGGAATTGTGAAACCGCAGCTCTTCGAGAGCGTCGAGGAAGACGTGTTTCCGCTCGCGCCCTTCTTCTTTCGGGCGGCGGAGCAGGGCCGGCTGTTCGGCGTTCCGCTCGACGGCAAATGGCTGCATGTCGGCACGGTGGCGGCGATCGAGGAGGCCGAGCGCGCGGTCGCCGAGGCGAAAGGCGTCGCGAGCTCCCCTCGGTGAGAGAGACGCGAAGCCGTTCCGGAAAGTCGAAGGGGAACGCCGGCGCCAGCGGCTCCGCAGGCAGGAAAGCGGCCTCCGCGCTCGCTACTCGAGGCTCTCATGCTGCGTGTCGAGCCAACCGAGAATTTGTGGCCAGATCTCCGCATGGGCCTTCGGACCTGCGAGCAGCGCGAGATGCTGCAAGCCGACGCCCTTCTCGCCGGGATATTCGATGATGCGCCGCTCCGCGGACGCCATCGCGTTCAGGAATGGCGCGACGCAGCCGAGCGGCGCGATGTCGTCCGCGGCGTCGACGACCGCGAGCGTGGGAATTTCGATGTTTTTCGGACCGACCGTTTGGCCGCCGATCTCGAGCGCCCCGCGACAAAAACGGTCTTCCCGATACAGGAGCTGAACGATCTCCGAGACGAGCTTCGCCGGAAGCGACGACTCGTCGAGTATCCAACGTTCGACACGCCCCTCGATCTCGAGCGAAGCAGGATCGAAAGCGCTCAGAGCCGCATCTGCGAGCTTGTCCCATACGAAAGCCTGGGGACAGGCGAGAGCGCTCACTTGCGAGAGAAACGAGCCTGACGTTGCGCCCGAGTCGGACATGACTTGCGGAAACAACGTCACGAGGGAGTCTCGGAAGCGGCTGGATCCGACCTCGAAGCACAGCGGCGCCGACAGGAGCACGAGGCTTCGAATGTTTCCCTCGAGAGCGCAGTAGATCGCCGCGAATGTTCCGCCGAGCGAATGGCCGAAGAGCGACGGATCGTCCGACGTGCGTTCCCGCACTTTCGCGACGCATCGCGAGACGGCTTCGCCCGCATAATCGAGAATGCCGAGCGGAGGACAATCATCCGAGGCCGGCGTCCACTCGACGAGGTAGACCTCGTAACCGCGATCGAGGCACTCGCGCACGGCGCTCGTCGAAGGCGACAAGTCCCACACATAGGGCCGTTTGATCGGCGCAGGGACGATGAGCACAGCGGCATGGCAGTCGACGGAGGCGTATTCGCGCAGCCGCCAATGGCGGCCCTCGAGAACAACGCGATAGGCGCATTCATCGGGGCCGAACCCGCACAATTCCAGGAGTCGGCCTAGGGCGCGGCGCTGCGCGTCCATCATCGCGAAATGCGTTCGGGGAGGCGCGAAAAAGAGTGTCGGCGAAGGAAGGTCCACTGCGTCGCTCCGTCTCGGTTCCCTTTTGGCTTCGCCGTTTCCTATCTAGAGCGCATTCGGACAAATCATGTCTGAATGCGCTCGAGAGCGCTTCCAGCCGAAGTGGACGCCGGTTCGGCGTTGGAAGCGCGTTAAAACAAAAGCTTAGAGTCTTTCCATGCTTCATTGAAACATGGAAAGACTCTAGAGCGCCAATGCACACAGAGAATGATGGTCTCCCGGTCGACCGCAGCGCCCGCTTGCGCCTCCCCCAGGCAACGCGAGCGTAACAGCGCATTAACCAAAGCGCATCCATAGTCCCCTATGCGCCGTGAGCCTCGCCGTGTGACGCGGCCGGCCGGCGCGCGCCACGCATTTCAGGGCCGTCATGGGCGAGATCATCGAATCGATAGTGATCGGCGCGGGGCCCGCCGGCCTCACCGCCGCTTATGTCCTGGCCAAGCAGGGACACGAGGTTCTCGTCCTCGAGCAGGACGAGAAATATGTCGGCGGCATCAGCCGCACCGCGAGCTACAAGGGCTTTCTCTTCGATATCGGCGGCCATCGATTCTTTTCCAAGTCGAAGGAGATCGTCGATCTCTGGGATGAGCTTCTCCCGCATGATTTCATCGAGCGGCCGCGGCTCTCGCGCATCTATTATCGCGACAAATTCTACGCCTATCCGCTCAGAGCCTTCGAGGCGCTGAAAAATCTCGGCCTCGTCGAAAGCGCTCTGTGCATGGCGTCCTTCGCCTTCGCCAAGGCCTTTCCGGTGAAGGAGCCGCGCAGCTTCCATCAATGGGTGCGCAATCAATTCGGCGAGCGCCTCTTCGGCATTTTCTTCAAGACCTATACGGAAAAGGTCTGGGGCATGGGCTGTGACCAGATTTCCGCCGATTGGGCGGCGCAGCGCATCAAGGGTCTCAGCCTCGGCGCCGCCATCGTCGACGGCTTGCGCCGTTCGTTGAAGCTCGGCAAATCGGGCGAGACGGCGAAGACGCTGATCGAATCCTTCCGCTATCCGCGCCGCGGCCCCGGCATGATGTGGGAGGCCGCCGCGCGCAAGATGCAGAAGCTCGGCGGCCGGCTGCAAATGGGACGCGAGGTCGAGGCGCTGGCCTTCGACGAAGCGAGCGGGCTGTGGACGATCACCGCGCGCGACGCCAATGGCGCGACCGAGACCTATCGTGCGCGCAATGTGCTCTCCTCCGCGCCGCTGCGCGAAGTGATGAATGCGCTGACGCCGACGCCTTTGAGCCTCTTCAATGCGCGCTCGCTCGCCTATCGCGATTTTCTCACCGTCGTGCTGATCGGCCGGCCGCAAAACGAATTCCCCGACAATTGGGTCTATATTCACGATCCGTCGGTGAAGGTCGGCCGCGTGCAGAATTTCAAATCCTGGTCGCCGGAAATGATCGCCGACGGCGTTTCCACTTGTCTCGGGCTCGAATATTTCTGCTTCGAGGGCGACGGGCTGTGGAATTGCGCCGACGCGGAGCTCGTCGCGCTCGCCACGCGGGAAATCGAGAAGATCGGGCTGATGAAGGCCGAGGATGTGCGCGACGCCTGCGTCGTGCGCCAGCCCAAGGCCTATCCCGTCTATGACGATTGCTACGCCGCCAATGTGCAGGCGATCCGCCTCGAGCTTTCGACGCGCTATCCAGGTCTGCATCTCGTCGGCCGCAACGGAATGCACAAATACAATAATCAGGATCATGCGATGATGACCGGCATGTTGACCGCGCTCAACATCGTCGCCGGCCGCGCGATCTATGACGTCTGGGGCGTGAACGAGGACGCCGAATATTCGGAGGCCGGCGTCTCCGGCGCGCGGCAGGCGCTCGCGAGCGAGCGGCTCGCGCCCAAGCGTGTCGCCTGAGGTGTCGCCGCGCCGCGTCTTCGCCGCCGCGCGCCTGCTGCGCGATCTCATCGCCTATGGGCTCGCGAGCGGCGCGGCGCTGGCGCTCGACTATGGCCTGCTGCTGCTCTGTCACAAGACGCTCGGGCTTCCCTATCTCGTCGCGGCGGCGATCGGCTTTTCGAGCGGGCTCGCGCTCATCTATGCGCTCAGCGTCTCGATCGTGTTCCGCGATCGGCGCAGCGTGCGGCCGGCGTCGGAATTTTCCGTCTTTTGCGCGATCGGCCTTCTCGGCCTGCTGCTCACCGAGGCGCTGATGCTCCTTCTCGTCGGCCGTTTCGGCGTCGATCCCGCCTTCGCGAAAATCCCGACGGCGGCGCTCGTCTTCCTGTTCAACTTCACTGCGCGTCGCGCTCTTTTGTTCGCCGCGCCGACGCCCGTCGCGAGAGTCTTTCCATGTTTCATTGAAACATGGAAAGACTCTATGGTTTCGATTTTGACGCGTTTCCAACGCCGAACCGGCCTCCACTTCGGCTGGAAACGCTCTAGAGGCTCGGCGTGACGACGCTCGCCGGCCGGACGGCGGAGATTCGCACGGGGACCCGCGGCGAATTTCCACTTCTCGGCGCCATTCTTCCAGCGCTCGCCGGCGCCGCTCTGCTCTCGTCGCCCCGTGCGCGCGCCGTATGGGGCGCGGGCGAGTTCTACGATTCCGACGACGCCATGCGCGCGGCGCAGGTCCGCGATCTCATCGCCGGCCAGTCCTGGTTCGATATGACGGCGCCCCGGCTCGATCCGCCGGACGGGCTGTTCATGCATTGGTCGCGCGTCGTCGATGCGCCGCTCGCCGGGCTGGAGCTCGCGTTCCGCGTCTTTCTCGCTCCGGAGATGGCGGAGCGGGCGACGCGGCTCGTCTTTCCCTTCCTCTGCCTCGCTCTTCTCTTCGCGCTCGCGGCTTTTGTCGCGCGCGTTCTCGCCGATCGTTCCGCACGCGTCGTCGCCGTCTGGCTCGTCTTTCTCTCGGCGCCGATGCTCATGCAATTCTCGCCGGGACGCATCGACCATCATGCGCCGCAGATCGTTCTGCTGATGGCGACATTCGGCCTCGTCGCGCTCGGCCTCGACGCGGAGCGTCCCTCGGCGCTCGCGGCCGCCGCCGCGCCTCTCGCTCTGTCGCTTTCGATCAGCCTCGAAAACCTCCCTTTTTTCGTCGTGCTGCTGCCGGCGCCGGCGGTCCTCTTTCTCTTCGAAGGCGAAGCCGCGTCGCGGCGCCTGCGCTCATTCGCTCTGGGCCTGCTGCTTTTCGCGCCGCTCGCCTTTGCGGCGACCGTCGCGCCGTCGCGCTATGGGCTCTCCGCTTGCGACGCCTATTCGGCGGTCCATATTCGCGCGATCCTCGTCGGCGCGCTCGGCCTAGCGGCATTGGCCGCCTTCGCGCCGCGTCTCGACACGCTTTCGCGCCGCATCGTCGGTCTCGGCCTCGTCGGCGCGGCGGCGCTCGGCGCCTTTGTCGCCAGCGCGCCGCAATGTCTCGGCGATCCGCTCGTCGGGCTCGATCCGCTGCTGCGCGATCTCTGGCTCGCCCATGTCACGGAAGCGAAGCCGCTGAAGGCCTTTCTCACCGATACGACCCTGGTCGTCTCCACCGCGGCGCCGGCGCTGCTGGGACTGCTCGCGGCGCTCGTCCTCGCCTGGCGTGAAAAGGGCGTCGCACGGGGGCGCTGGGCGCTGCTCGCGGCGGCGATCCTCGTCGGCTTTTGCGCGGCGCTCTGGCAGATCCGCGTCTTTTCTTCCGTCATGCCGCTCGCCATGATGGGGCTCGCCGGCGCGGCGGCCGCGATTTCCGCGCGGCTCGCCGGCGTCACGCCGCTGTTGCGCGGGCTCGCCGTCGGCCTCTTCTGCCTTTGCGTCTCGCCCATGGGCCTCGCGCTGGCGCTGCGATCGGAAGGCGGCGCCGCGCCTGAGGAGACGCGCCGCGCCTGCCTCGAGGCTTCCGCCTTTTCGTCCCTCGCCGCCTTGCCGCCGGCCCGCATCGTCGCGCCCATCGACATGGGCGCGCATATTCTCGCCTTCACGCCGCATAGCGTCTATGCCGCGCCCTATCATCGCGACAATCGCGGCAATCGCCTCGCGGTGGAGGTCTTTCTCGCCGAGCCCGCCGCGGCCGAGCGCCTGCTGCGCGCGGCGGGCGCGGAGCTCGTGCTCTGGTGTTCCGGCGGGGAGACCGGAAACGCTCTCGTCGAACGCGCGCCTGACGGGCTCGCGGCGGCGCTGTCGCGCGGCGAGCGCTTTCCCTTCCTCGAGAAAATCCCACTCGAGCACTCGCCTTTCCATGTTTTCGCCCTGCGCCCTGCGCAATAATATCTGCGGCGCCCGCCGCAACAGGAAACCCCGACCCGCCATGTCCGCTTTGCTCATCGACCGCCGCCGGCTTCTCCTCGCCGCCTCGAGCCTGCCCTTCGCCGGGCGGTCCTTCGCGCAGCAGCCGCTGGAGGCGGAGGAGGATCTGCAAGTGCGGATCGAGAACAAATCCGTGCCCGAGCTCTGCGCCGAGAAGGACAATATCGAGCTCGATTTCGTCTCGCCGCACGTTCGGCGGATGCGCGTGCAGGCGGTTCATCCGTCCTACATCGGCATGATCGGCTCGGATCGCTGGGCGCCGGATTGGACGAGCTGCGATCTCTCGCATGATCCGAAATTCGCCGCCGACGCGCGCCGGGTCACCTTCTGGGAGACCCCGGAATTCTGGCTGGTCGGCTACACCTTCCCCTCTTTCTGGCGGCCCAATGACGTGCCCGTGCGCGTCGGCGACCGCGTGGAGAAGGGCATTCATCTCGTGCAGCTCTGGATGAGCTATCGCGAGCGCGCCGAAGAAATTCTCGTCTTCTATCCGCCGGACGGCTATTGGCGCGCGCGCCCCCTGCCCTTCGAGGACATGCGCTGGACGGCCTATGGCTCGTCCTTCCTCATCGGCCCGGTGGAGGTGCAGGAGCGCCCCATCGTGGCGTTCGAGGACATCGTCTTCGATCCCGACACGCGCAGCTTCACCCTGCGTTTTCGGCGCGGCGGCGAGGCGAAGCTGCGCATCGCCTCCATCGATCAGGATCGCATCGTGCTCGACGTCTCCTATGCCGAAGCCATGCCGAAAGGCCTGCCCTTCGCATCGCTGCGGTCCATGTATACGACGCAATCGATGAGCGACGCCGCGCTCGTCGCCTGGCGGACGAAGCGCGGCGTCGGCTGGCAGGAATCGCCCGTCATCGGCTTTCCCGGCGCGCCGGCGACGGAAATATGGGTCGGCCGCCATACGCCCTCGCGGCATAATCTCTCGGCGCCGGATATGGTGTTCGGCAAATTCCAGTCGGCGGCGACGACGGCGGTCAAATGACCGCGCGGCTCTTATGGCTCGACGTGGCGCGCGGCCTGGCCGTGCTGGCCATGTTCGCCTATCACTTCGGCTGGGATCTCGGCCATTTCGGCCATATCGATCCGGATATTCCCTATACGCAAGCCTATAAGGCTTTCGGCCATGCGATCGCGGCGAGCTTTCTCTTCATCGCCGGCGTTTCGCTGGCGCTCGCGCATGGAGCCGTCTTTGGCGCGCGGGCCTATTGGCGCAGGCTCGCGCTCGTCCTCGGCGCGGCGCTGCTGGTGAGCGGCGCGACCTATGTCGCTTTCCCGGCGAGCTTCGTCTTCTTCGGCATTCTGCATTGCATCGCGGCGGCGAGCCTTCTCGCTCTGCCGTTTTTGTTCTGGCCCTGGCCGGCCGCTTTCGTCGCGGGCTTCGCGCTGATCGCTGCGTCCTTCTTCGCGCGGGCGTCTTGCTTCGATGCGCCCGTCTTCTGGTGGACGGGGCTTTCCACCTTCGAGCCGTTGACCAATGACTATCGGCCGCTCGCGCCATGGGCGGGCGCGCTGCTCTTCGGCGTCGGCGCGGGGAAGCTCGCGTGCTTGCGCCTGACGGCCCCCATGGACTTGCGCGCCGGCGCGGTCACGCGGGGCCTCGCCTTTCTCGGGCGGCGCAGTCTCGCCCTCTATCTCCTCCACCAGCCCGTGTTCTTCGCGGGCTTCACTGCCGTGGCGATGCTGGCGGCGCCGACGCAGGCTTCGCGATTCGAGGAGGCCTGCCGCGGGCAATGCGTCGCCTCGGGGGCCGACGCTCGAAGATGCGCGACGGCTTGCGATTGCGCGGCGCGCGAAGCGGCGCGGCAAGACGCTCTTCCAGATGCGACGACAGACGAAGGACGCGCGCGTCTCGAGAGAATCGCGCGCGCCTGCGTGATAAAATAGTTTTTGTTCAGGGCCGTCATTGCGAGCGGAGCGAAGCGATCCAGAGCCGCGGGGCGGCCCCCTGGATTGCTTCGTCGCTGCGCTCCTCGCAATGACGGAAAGATGATTGGAAGATTGAAAGTGCGGGTCGCGCTCGCAATGATGCTCAATCGTTGGGCGCGAGCATATTCTCCGGCCGCACCAGCGCGTCGAACTCCGCTTCCGTCACCTTGCCGGACCTCAGCGCCTCCTCGCGCAGGGTCGTGCCATTGTGATGCGCGGCGCGGGCGATCTTGGAGGCGGCGTCATAGCCGATCTTGGGCGCGAGCGCCGTCACCAGCATCAGCGAGCGATCGAGGAAATTCTTTATGTTCGCCTCATCCGGCTCGATGCCGTCGATGCAGCGGGTGATGAAGCTGTCTATGCCGTCGGCGAGCAGGATCGTCGATTCGAGCAGCGCCGCGGCAATGACCGGCTTCAGGACGTTCAGCTCGAGATGGCCCTGCGACGCGGCGAAGGTGATCGTCGCATGATTGCCGAAGACGCGCGCGCAGACCATGGTCAGCGATTCGACCTGGGTCGGATTGACCTTGCCCGGCATGATGGAGGAGCCGGGCTCGTTCTCCGGCAGCTTCAGCTCGGCAAGCCCCGCGCGCGGGCCGCAGCCGAGCAGGCGAATGTCGCAGGCGATCTTATAGAGGCCGGCGGCGAGGGCGTTCAGCGCGCCATGGGCGAAGACCGCCGCGTCATGCGCCGCGAGCGCCTCGAATTTATTCGGCGCCGTCTTGAACGGCAGCCCCGTCTGCGCCGCGATCCTGGCCGCGACGGCCTCGGCGAAACCCTTATAGGTGTTGACGCCGGTGCCGACGGCGGTGCCGCCCTGGGCGAGCAGGAACAAATCCTCGAGCCCCTGGCGAAGGCGCTTGGCGCCGAACTCCGCCTGAGCGGCGTAGCCGGAAAACTCCTGGCCGAGCGTGACCGGGGTCGCGTCCTGCAAATGGGTGCGGCCGATTTTCACGATATGCGCGAAGGCCTCGGACTTGGCCGCGAGCGCGGCGCGCAGCCGCTCCACCGCCGGCAGCAGCCGCTGCGAGATGGCGATGGCCGCGGCGACGTGAATCGCGGTCGGGAAGCTGTCGTTGGAGGATTGGCCGAGATTGACGTGGTCGTTCGGATGAACCGGCGACTTGGCCCCGCGGCCGGCCCCCAGCGCCTCGTTGGCGCGATTGGCGATGACCTCGTTGACGTTCATATTGGACTGCGTGCCGGAGCCGGTCTGCCAGACGACGAGCGGAAAATGCTCGTCCAGCTTCCCGTCGATCACGTCGCGCGCCGCGGCGGAAATCGCGGCCGCGACTTCGCCCTTCAGCAGACCCTTCTCGAGATTGGCCTCGGCGGCGGCGAGCTTGACCCGCGCCAGAGCATGGACGATCTCGATCGGCATATGGCCCACGCCGATCGGGAAATTCCGCCGCGACCGCTCCGTCTGCGCGCCCCAATAGGCGGAGGCGGGAACCTCTATGTCGCCGAAGGAATCGCGCTCGGTTCGAAATTCGGTCGTCTTTTCGGTCATTGGTCTCGCCCGGGTCTCGCTCGCTTGAAAAATTCAGGCTCGAGCTTCCCTATGGGGCATTTCGTCCCGTCTATCAATCATTGCCCGTGCGCGGCAGAATCGATTGCTCGCCGATGAAATAGCAATCGCCTATGTCGCTCGTCGAGCTGAGCGAGAGAACCTCGGCGAGCCGGTTGCGGGCGCGGTTGACGCGGCTCTTCATCGTGCCGGGCGCGCAATTGCAGATCGACGCCGCCTCCTCATAGGAGAGGCCCGACGCCGCGACCAGAATCAGCGCCTCGCGCTGGTCGAGCGGAAGCTTCTGCAGCGCCGAGCGGAAGTCGAGAAAATCCATATGGGCGTTCTGCGCCGGCAGCGAGACGAGCCGCGCGGCGATGGCGCCGTCGGGATCCGGCGCCTCACGGCGCCGCTTGCGATAGTCGCTGTAATGGATGTTGCGCAGAATGGTGAACAGCCAGGCCGTGAGATTGGTGCCTTCGGTGAAGGAGGCGAGGCTGCTCCAGGCCTTGACCAAGGTCTCCTGGACGAGGTCGTCGGCGCGGTCCGCGTTGCCGCAGAGCGAAACAGCGAATGCGCGCAGATTGGGGATCGCCGCGACCAGGTCGGCTTTCGTCCCCTTTCCTCCGGCTTTCGCCGCTTCGTACGTCGACACTATCCCTCCCCGGGCGTTTTCGACCGTGTCGGGGATATCGGGTCGCTCTCCAGCCGGTTCAAGAGTTCGAGAAATCGATCCGGAATGGGCTGGTTGAGAACGTCTTCATAGAGGCTGCGAAGCTGCTCGCCGATCTGCTCGCCGACGTCGTTGCGCGTCTGGTTGGAGCGAAGGCTCCGCAATGGGCGGCGGGAGTTCAAGACCACGAGCCCCTCGGCGCCGCTTTCCGCCGGCGGCGGAGCGATGTCGTCCGTGGTCTCGTCCTCTGTGTTTCGGGTTTCGGTTGTGCTCAAGGCGGCGGCAGTGGACTTCCGGCTGCTTTTTACCATCTGCTCCTCGAGAATTATCGTGAGGCCCAACTCTGGCGAGCGGACGCGGCCGCGCTAGTACTGCATTGCGCCGACCAACTCACAACGTTAATTTTACCAAATAGTTCCCGTATCTATGGTTCCTATATTCATGGCGGCGATTTGACGCAGCAGGGGCGCGCCATGACGGCGTGATTTTCGCAACGCGAAACGAGGGACATCATGTCCATTTCTCAGGCGATTCTAAGGCACATGCCTTATCTGCGGCGCTTCTCGCGCGCCCTGTCCGGCAGCCAGGAAGGGGGCGACGCCTATGTTCTGGCGACGCTCGAGACGGCCATTGCCGATCCGACCCGCCTCGTCGCGGACGAGGATTTGAAAATCTCCCTCTATCGCTTGTTTCTGGAAATCTGGACGTCGAGCCCGATCAACGCCCATACGGACACCTCCGGCGTCGCGCCCGGCGACGAGGCGGGCGCGCGGCGGAACCTCGACGCCATTTCCCTGCAGCCGCGCATCGCTTTTCTGCTCGGCGCGCTCGAGGGCTTCTCGCTCGGCGAGATCGCCCGCGCGCTCTCCATCTCCGAGACGCGCGCGGCGGCGCTGATCGACACGGCGAGCTCGGAGATCGCGGGCCAATTGGCGACCGATGTGCTGATCATAGAGGACGAGCCGCTGATCGCCCTCGATCTGCGCGGCCTCGTCGAGGAGCTCGGCCATCGCGTCGTCGCGGTGGCGCGCACCCATAAAGAGGCGGTCGAGGCCATTTCCAGGACTCCCCCCGGCCTCATTCTGGCCGATATTCAATTGGCGGACGGCAGCTCGGGCCTCGAGGCGGTCAATGAAATATTGGGCTCGCTCTCGACGCCCGTGATCTTCGTCACCGCTTATCCGGAGCGATTCTTGACCGGCGAGCCGCCGGAGCCGGCCTTTCTGATCGCCAAGCCATTCAGTGTCGACAGCTTGAAAGCCATCATCAGCCAAGCTTTGTTTTTCGATAGACGCTCGCATCTCAAATACAATGATAAGCACAAGTGAATAAATAGACCATAGCTTAGGTAATAGCTCGATTTCGTACGTAAAGACCACAGGCCAAATTGCGGCAAAAAAAACTTCTATCGAGCGCGAATAGAGCGCAACCTTGTCTTGACTCGGGCGTTGACTCCCGGGGGATAAGAGAAGGTAGAAAAGATGACGGCGATCCAGGAACAGAAAAAGTCGAACCGTGGCTTTGCTTCGATGGATCCGGAGAAGCAGCGGGCGATCGCGCGCAAGGGCGGCCAGAACGTCCCCGACGAAAAGCGCAGCTTCTCCCAGAACCCCGAGCTCGCGGCCAAGGCCGGACGCAAGGGCGGGCAGAGCGTCGATCCGACGAAGCGGAGCTTTTCCCGCGATCACCAGCTCGCCTCCGAAGCCGGACGCAAGGGCGGTCACGCCTCGCACAGCAAGCCGAGAACAGCCGCGGAGTAATCCGCGGCCCGTTCGCTCGTCGCGGCGCGGCCGCCGAGCGTCGCCGACCCGGACGCCTCAGGCGGCGTGGGGCGTGGAGGTCTGCGCGATGATCGAATAGAGGGCCGAAGAGTCCCGCGTCGCGCGAATCGTCGCGACGATCGCAGGGTCGCGCAGCACGCGCGCCGCGCAGGCCAGCGCTTTCAGATGATCGGCGCCCGACGCCTCCGGCGTGATCAGGAGAAAAACGAGGTCGACCGGCGCGCCGTCGAGCGCGTCGAAGTCGATCGGCCGCTCGAGCCGCGCGAAAATCCCGAAAATCGTCTTGATTCGCGCGAGCTTGCCGTGCGGAATGGCGACGCCGTCGCCTATGCCCGTGGAGCCGAGGCGCTCGCGCTGCAGCAGCGCGTCGAATATCTCGCGGGCGGGCAGGCCGGATATCTCGGCCGCCTTCTCGCTCAGCTCCTGGAGCGCCTGCTTCTTGTTGTTCGCCTTGAGCGCGGGAATGACCGCTTCGGTGGAGAGCAAATCCGCGAGCCGCATGTGGCGTCTATCCCATTCGAGCCTTGTCCGGGCCGAGCTCCGCCGCCGCGCGTGTCGCGCGCGCGAGTTCGATTTCTTTTAAAGAATGCGTCGCGTTCCGCCGCTGCGCCGCGACCCTTTGCGGCGGTTAGCGCCGTTCTCGGGGGCCCCGGGCGAACCTCGCTCGCGCATAATGAGCATAGCAGCCCTCACAGCTGTCGCATCCATTCGAAAGGCAAGATATATGCCGTCCTATTCGCCGCCCGGCGCGTCGATCCATCCGATATGGTCGTCGCTGCGCCGATAGACAACATTGAGCCGGCCCGTGTCGGCGTTGCGGAAAACCACCACTGGCGCGCCGGTCAGATCGAGATCGAGCACCGCGGCCGAAAGCGCTAGCCGGCGCAGCCGCGATGTCGCTTCGGCGACGATGGTCGGCGCAAAGTCCTTGGGCGCGTCCTGCTCCTGATCCGGCGCCTCCAGCACATAGCTCAGGGCGACCTCGCCCTCGCCCTCGCGGGCGACGATCGGGTGATGATCCTTCAGGCGGCTCTTGTAGCGCCGCAGGCGCTTCTCGATGCGGTCGGCGGCCTGGTCGAAGGAGGCGTAGGGCTCCTGGGCGCGGCCGTCGGCTTGAACATCGACGCCAGAGACCAGATGAAGGCTGCAATCGGTCCGAAAACCAGATCCTTCCGGCGAGATCGTCACATGACCGCTGATCTCGCCGTCGAAGAATTTGCCTGCGGCCGTCTTTAACCGCTCGGCGACATGGGTCCGCAAGGCTTCGCCGATATTTATGTTCTTGCCCGACACGCGCAACGACATGTGAGGTTTGCCTCGTCCATTCGAGCGCTCGCGGCGGGGCGCGGAAGCGCGTTGCTCAAAAAATCTCGCGGGATGGTCTCGTGAGCATCGAACCGTCGGTCCAGCGTCCGAGCGTCATTCTTGCCCTTCGAACATGGCGGAAGACGGGCCGACGACACTTTGAGCGTCCGCCCCGTTTCGGCGACAGGCTCTAAGTGTCCCTGCCAATGAAGTCAATGGGCGAGCGAATTGCTCAATCCTGCGGCGCCCAGGCGCCTCTGCATCGGCGTGGCGCTCGCGCCTTCAGAGCGCCGGCGCATTTTCGCGCATCATCGCCTGCTTGGCGCGGCGGCGGTCCACGGAGGAGGGAATGCGCAGGCTGTCGCGATATTTGGCGACGGTGCGCCGGGCGATGTCTATGTCGATCTCCTTGAGGCGCGCGACGATGGCGTCGTCGGACAGCACGTCGAGCGGGCTCTCCTTGTCGATCATCTGCTTGATCTTGTAGCGCACCGCCTCCGCCGAATGCGCTTCGCCGCCGCTCGTCGTGGCGATGGAGGCCGAGAAGAAATATTTGAGCTCGAATATGCCGCGCGGCGTCATCATATATTTGTTGGAGGTAACGCGCGAAACCGTCGATTCGTGCATGCCGATGGCGTCGGCGATGGTGCGCAGATTGAGCGGGCGCAGATGCTCGACGCCTTTGGCGAGGAAAGCGTCCTGCAGCCGCACGATCTCGGAGGCGACCTTGAGAATTGTGCGGGAGCGCTGCTCGAGGCTCTTGGTCAGCCAATTGGCGTTCTGCAGGCAGCTCGAGATGAAGGTCTTGTCGCCGTCGCGCTTGGCGCCGGCGCTCACCCGCGCGGCGTAGGAATGGTTCACCAGCACGCGCGGCAGCGCGTCGGAGTTCAATTCCACCATCCAGCTTCCGTCGGTCGCCGGGCGCACGATGACGTCGGCGACGAGCGGCTGGATGGGCGCGCCGCCGAAGGCGCGGCCGGGCTTGGGATCGAGGCGGCGAACCTCCGCCGCCATATCGGCAATGTCTTCCTCGTCGACGCCGCAGAGACGTGCGAGAGCGGGGAAGTCGCGCTTGGCGAGCAGCGGCAGATTGGCGATGAAGATCTGCATCGCCGGATCGAGACGATCGCGCTCGCGCAGCTGTATCGCGAGACATTCCCGCAGGTCGCGCGCGCCGACGCCGGAGGGGTCGAAGGTCTGGATCGTCGCCAGCACGGCGGCGGCGCGTTCGAAATCGGCCTCGAGACGCGCGGCGATCTCGTTTATGTCCTCGCGCAGATAGCCGGTCTCGTCGATCGCGTCGATGATGGCGTGGCCGATCAGCCTGTCGCGCGGGTCGGAGGAGGCGAGCGCGAGCTGCTCGGCGAGATGGTCGTGCAGGCTCGCATCGGCGGCGACATAGGCCTCGAGGTTGGGCGTCTCTCCGTCCCCGCCGACGCCGCTCGCGCCGGTCCAGGAATTGGCCGAGAGGCCCGCGCCCTCGAGCGAGCCGGAGGCGTCGGCGGACGCGCCGCGCTGGCCCTCGAGCTCGAAGGCGTTTCCGATCTCCGTGCCGAGCTCGGCGGCGAGCTGGCCGGCGTCGACGGCGAGGCTGTCCTGCGCCCAGTCGCCCTCGCGCGGCTCGCCGACGCCGTCGAAGCCCGTTTCTCCGCCGTCGCCCTCGCCGCGCTCCTGAGGCGCGTCCGGGAAATCGTCCGATTCGACCGCCTCGAGCAGCGGATTGCGCTCCAGTTCCTCGTGCAGAAAGGCGGAAAGCTCGAGATTGGAGAATTGCAGGAGCTTGATCGCCTGCAAGAGCTGGGGCGTCATCACCAGGGCTTGGCCCTGACGCATCATCAGTTTGGTGGAAATCGCCATTTTCCGCCTACTCGAAACTGCCCGCCGTTGCGCGCGGCGCGAAGGTCCGCGCAGCGGCCGTTCTCGGCCTGTTTCTTGCTTATAGCACGGGGTGGGAACCGGCGCAGGACCATTTATTCGGCGCCCACGGGGAAAACCGCCTAGCGGTTAATCGCTGCGACGCTCCCGCTCCGCAATCACATGCGGAAATCTTCGCCGAGATAGATGCGCCGCACGTCCGCATGCGCGACGATCTCTTCGGGCGTTCCCTCGGTCAGCACATGGCCGTTGTAGATGATGTAGGCGCGGTCGGTCAGACCCAATGTCTCGCGCACGCTGTGGTCGGTGATCAGCACGCCGATGCCGCGCGCCTTCAGATGGCGCACGAGATCCTGAATGCCGCCGACGGCGATCGGGTCGATGCCGGCGAAGGGTTCGTCCAGCAGCATGAAAGAGGGGCGGCCGGCGAGCGCGCGGGCGATCTCGCAGCGCCGCCGCTCGCCGCCCGAGAGCGCGATCGCCGGCGTGCGGCGCAGCCGCTCGAGGCGGAACTCTTCCAGCAGCGCGTCGAGCTCCTGCTCGCGCAGCTTCTTGTCCGGCTGGGTGATCTCCAGCACGGCGCGAATATTGTCCTCGACGCTGAGGCCCCGGAAAATCGACGCCTCTTGCGGCAGATAGCCGATGCCGAGTCGCGCGCGGCGATACATGGGCAGGCCGGTGACGTCATAGCCGTCGAGCGCGATTATGCCGCGGTCCGGCTTCACCAGCCCGGTGATCATGTAGAAAACCGTGGTCTTGCCGGCGCCATTGGGGCCGAGCAGCCCCACCGCCTCGCCGCGCGCGACATGCAGGCTCACATCCTCGACGACGCGGCGGGACTTGTAGGATTTGGCGAGGTGCTGGACCGACAGCACGCCCTCATGCGCCGACACGCCGTTCTCGACCGCCTCGGACGCCTCGCGCGCCGCGAAACCCGCCGGGGTCTCCTCGGCGCCTAAATTTTCGGCGCCGTCTCCTTTCCAGACGTCGATTTCGGCCTCGAGGCGGGCCGCAGACCCAGCTTGCGCGGCGCGCCGACGCAGGCGCAGCCGTTCCGCGATCCGGGCCAGCAGGCCGGATCCACCGGAATCGCGCGCGGAAATGTCGGATCGGAAGCTCAAGCCTGGGCGCCCTCACGAGAGAAACGGAACGCGAGGATCGCGCCGTCTCGCCGCGATCCTAAGCCTGCCCGACAAAAAACCCTCGTTACTTTTTTGCAATCCAGAAAGCCGCGATCAGGCCCAGGGACGGGCCGCCGCCGACTTCGCCTCGAAGGCGTCGATCGCGCTCCCCTTCTGCAGGGTGAGGCCGATGTCGTCGAGACCCTCGAGCAGGCAGTGCTTGCGGAACGGGTCGATCTCGAATTTCACGACGCCGCCATCCGGGCCGCGGATCTCCTGGGAGGGAAGGTCGATCGTCAGCGTGGCGTTGGCGCCGCGGGCGGCGTCGTCCATGAGCTTGTCGAGATCGGCCTGCGCGACCTTGATCGGCAGAATGCCGTTCTTGAAGCAGTTATTATAGAAGATGTCGGCGAAGCTCGTGGAGATCACCGCCTTCACGCCGAAGTCCAGCAGCGCCCAGGGGGCGTGCTCGCGCGACGAGCCGCAGCCGAAATTGTCGCCCGCCACCAATATTCTGGCGCCGCGATAGGCCGGCTTGTTGAGAACGAAATCGGGATTCTCCGATCCGTCGTCCCTATAGCGCAGCTCCGAGAAGAGGCCCTTGCCGAGGCCGGTGCGGGCGATCGTCTTCAGATATTGCTTGGGGATGATCATGTCGGTGTCGACATTCATGATCGGCAGCGGCGCGGCGACGCCGGTCAGGGTGACGAATTTTTCCATGCGGAGTGTCCTGGTGGGCGGAGTGTCCTGGCGGAGTGTCCTGGCGGCCGGGCGCGACGCGCGCTTTGACGAAACTGCCGCGCCCTTTACCAAATCGCCGGACAAGGCGCAAAGCGGCGCCGCTCAGCCTTCCGTCAGGGCGAGCAGAATGTCCGCGTACCAGGCGCAATTGAGCCCGAGCGCCTCGTCCTGCCGGGCGTCGCGGCCGACGTCGAGCCGCGCCGAATGGACGCCGAGCAGCGTCCAGGGCAGATCGCCCTGCCCCGCCTCCAGCGCCGGCGCGCGGGCGACGACCGGCGCGCCGCTCGCGCCCCTATGGGTGCGCGCGTCGGTCAGAAAATATCCCTGGCCCTGGAAGCGCAGGCCGAAGGAGGAGGCCACGACCCCCTGCCGCGCCACCGGCATGTGGTGCAATGTGTCGTGAAAGCCGAGCGGAAAGCCGAGAATCAGCACAGAGGAGCCGATCTCGACCTGATCGAAGCCGCCGGGAAGATTGGCCGGGGTGAAGGCCCGGTAGATGGTCGGCTCCGGCAGAGCCTGCCGTTCGATCTCGATCGCCGCCACATCCACTTCCCCGCCGGCGTCGACGCCCTGGCGCCAGACGCTCTTGCCATCCTCATAGAGCGGGATCGAGAAGCCCGTCGACTTGGCCATATTCTCGGCGTCGATATGCAGCTCGATCTCGATGCGGTCGGGAAAATGCCCGCTCGCCGCATCGCTCAGCACATGGCGGCTCGTCACCAGGAACAGGCGCTCGCCACGCTCGAAGAAGAAGCCGCTGGCGTTGGTCAGCGGAGTTTGCCCGTCGAAGGTGCAGACGCGCGCGGTGGTGAGAATCAAAGGTTCGATCGTCATCGGCGGCCCGGTCTCCCTTCCGGGAGACATGGCGGTCGCGCACCGGCGCGGCAAGTCGGCGCAGCAAGTCGGCGCTGCGCCCTCAAGGGCCGTGATAATCCGGGTCGGGCCTCGCGACCAGAATGCTCGCGACCACCGGCATGGGGTTGTTCAGCAGGCGGAAGCGGCCGAAGCCCGCCTTTTTCGCGAGCTTCTGCAGCTCGGCCACGGTGCGCGGCTCGCCGCGGCCCATGGCGAGCGTGTAGAAGCCATAATAGGCGTCGAGCGGCTCCGCCCCTTCGACGCCCGACATGGCCTCGACGATGAGCAGCGTCCCGTCGCGCGGCAGGGCGCGGCGCACATTGCGCAAGAGCTCCAGCGCGGACGCGTCGTCATGATCGTGGACGATGCGAATCAGCGTGATCACATCCGCCCCCTTGGGCAGCGGATCGGCGAGGAAATCGCCGGAAAAGAAGCTCGTGCGCTTGGAGAGCCCCGCGGCGTCGAGCCGGGCGCGGGCGCGCTCGACGACGGCCGGCAGATCGAAGAGCATCAGCTGCAATCTCGGCGCGCGCGCCGCCGCGGCGGCGAGAAAGGCGCCTTCGCCGCCGCCGACGTCGAGCAGCGTCTTGTGGCGGCGGATCGGATAGACGTCGAGCAGCTCCTGCGCGACCAGCGGCTGCGAGGCCGCCATCAGCGCGCTATAGGGCGCGACCTCCTCGCCCGTGAGCTCGGCCGGGTTTTCGGCGCCGGAATAGGGCCAATATTCGGCGAGCCGCGGCTCGGCCGATTCGTCGCCGCGCAACAAAGCGACGGGGTCGGCGAGATCGGCGTAGAGCATGGGCTGATGCGCCACGAGCGAGAGCGCCGCCTCATTGCCGACGAGCGCGGCGCCGAGATCGCCGAGGCCGAAGCGCCCCTTGCCGCGCCGCTCGACGAGGCCGAGCGAGGCGGCGGCGTCGAGCAGCCGGGCGGCGGCGTCGGTCGAGAGCTCGAGCTTTTGCGCGATCTCATCCAGGTCGCGCGGCTGTTCCAGCAGCAGCTCCAGGAGCTTCAGCTTCACACAGGCCAGCAGCACCTGCGAATAGACGAAGCCGGCGCAAAGATCGAGCATGGCGCGCGCGCGCCGGCGCGCCGCGGCCCGGGTCAGCGGATGGGCGGCGGCGAGCCGCTGAAAGCGTGGGCTCGACGCCAGCCGGTCCCTGAGACGCCGCAGCCTGTCCCGGAAGAACTGCCCCATAACGCCGCCCAGGATTTTTCTCGAAAGACCGGTTCCCACTTTTTCGAAATCCTGCTTAGCCCAAAAGCGGCGCCTCGGAAACGGCGATTATCCCCGGCTCGGGCGTTTGACCCGCGGGGGGCCGCGGGATCATCGCCGCCATGCGCTTCGACGCTCTCGACCGGCTCAACTTCTTCCTCGCCGATGTGCGCGGCGGGCTCGGGCCCTACATCGGGGTCTTTCTCTTCACGCAGGCGCATTGGAGCCAGGCGGCGATCGGCGCCGTGCTCACGGTCAGCGGGCTCGTCGGCATCGCCGCCCATCCCGCCGTCGGCGCCTTCATCGACCGCACGCGCGCCAAGCGCGAGCTGCTGGTTCTCTCGAGCTTTGTCCTCTGCGCCTGCGGGCTCGCCATCATTCACGCGCCGAGCGTTCCGGTCGTCGTCGCGGCGGATGTGGTCATGGCGACGCTCGGCGCCGTGTTCGCGCCCACCGTGGCGGCGATCACGCTCGGCCTCTATGGCCGCGAGGCGCTCGCCGAGCGGCTCGGCCGCAATGCGGCTTTCGATCGCGCCGGGAATATTTTCATCGCCGGAATCGCGGGCTTCGTCGGCGTTCTCGCCGCGCAGACGGCGCCCTTCTATCTGGCGCCGATCTTCGCCGCGCTCGCCGCGCGGGCGGCCTTCGACATTCGCGCCTCGGCGATCGATCATCGACGCGCCCGCGGGCTCGAGGACGTCGATCCCGCGCATCCGCCGCAGCCCGGTCGGCTGCGCGATCTCCTGCATTACCGCACGCTGGTCGTCTATGCGGCGGCGGCGGCGCTGTTCAACTTCGCCAATGCGCCGACGCTGTCGCTCATCGCGCAGAGGCTCGCTTCGGAAAATCCGGGGCTCGAGAGCGGCGTCACCTCGGCGGCGATCATCCTCGCGCAGCTCTCGACGATCGCTATGGCGCTGCTCGTCGAGCGCGCCGACCTCATCGGCCGAAAGCCGCTCATCGTGCTCGCCTTCACGGCGCTCTTCGCGCGCGATCTCGCCTGCGTCTTCGCCGAGACGCCACTGCCTCTGCTCGCCGCGCAATTGCTCGACGGCGTCGGCGGCGGCTTGTTCGACGCGCTGCTGCCGCTCGTGCTCGCCGACATCATGCGCGGCACCGGCCATTACAGCCTCGCGCGCGGCGGCCTCGGATTCGTGCAGGGTGTGGGCGGCGCGACGAGCCTTTCCGTCGCGGGCTTCATCGTCACGGCGAGCGGCTACGCCGCGGGCTTTCTGACGCTCGCGCTGATCGCGCTCGCCGGGCTCGCGCTGGTCGTCGTCGCCATGCCGGAGACGGGGCCGAAGGGATGACCCCTCTCAGGCCGTTCCCGGCGCGAAGCCTTCCTCGAGGCCGAGCAGCTCGAGCAGCGACTTGCGGCGCTTGCGGTCGCGCTTTTGCGGCGGCTTGCGATTGTAATAGTCGAACAGCACCTCGCGATAGAGCTTCACCACCTGCTTCTCATCGAGGCCGAACAGCAGATTCGCGGCGACGCGCAGCAGCAGGTACACCGTGCATTCAAACAGGAAAGCGCTCGGATGCGTGAACAGCACCGGCAGCGCCGAAGCGATGACCGCGCCATAGAGCGAGGCGATCGCATAGCGCGGATTGACGCGCGCCCACAGGAAAAGCCGCAGCAATTCGCGATAGCCGACGACGTTGACGAGCGCCGAGTAGAGCTCGACGCTGAATGCGCTTTCCTGGAAGTCGACGATCGCGCGGGCGAGGGTGACGATCGCCACGATCGAGTAGAAAATCGTGTCGCAGCGGCGAAGGCACAGCTCGTAAATGTCGTCGAGCAATTGATTCTTTCTCATCTCGGCTCCTCGAGGCGTTGGGGTCGCGCCGTCTAGAAGAGCCGCAAATCCGGCGCCGACCAGTGGTTCGCCAGGATGAAATTCAGCTCGCAGCATGCGCGTCGCTCCTGTAATACGTGGGCCTTCGAAACGATCTGCGACCAGTTGTCGCGGCCGCGCGGCGCCGCGTCGCAGAGCTCTCTACGCGTTCGGCGCCGAAAAGGCGGGCGCCCTGGCGCCCCGGCGCGCCGAGCGCCATAGCCTCGGGCGCGAAATAAGGTCATATTCGCGAACAACGCAGACGGCGCGCCAATGCGCCGCGGTCACCCGAGGGAACGCTCGATATGTCTGACAAGATTTATGCGGCGCCGGAGACATGGCGGAAGGAAGCGCGCATAGACGCCGAGAAATATGCACAGCTCTACCGGCGCTCCGTGGCCGACCCCGACGGCTTTTGGGCGGAGCAGGCGCAGCGCATCGAATGGATCGCGCCTTTCACGCGCGTGAAGGAGGTGAGCTTCGACACGCATAATGTCTCGATCGAATGGTTCGGCGACGGCTCCACCAATGTCGCGATGAATTGCATCGATCGCCATCTGCCGCATCGCGCGGACCAAGTGGCGATCATATGGGAGGGCGACGATCCCTCGCTCTCGCGTCATATCACCTATCGCGAATTGCACGAGCAGGTATGCCGCTTCGCCAATGTGCTGAAGGCGCATGGCGTGCGCAAAGGCGACCGCGTGACGATCTATCTGCCGATGATTCCGGAGGCCGCCTACGCCATGCTCGCCTGCGCCCGCATCGGCGCGGTGCATTCGGTCGTCTTCGGCGGTTTCTCGCCGGACGCGCTCGCCGGCCGCATAGAGGATGCGCAATCCGATGTCGTCATCACGGCGGACGAGGGGGTGCGCGGCGGCCGCAAGACCGCGCTCAAGGACAATGTCGACGCCGCGCTGGAGAAGGTTTCGGCCAAGACCGTCATCGTCGTCACGCGCACGGGCGCCAAGGTCGATATGAAGCCCGGCCGCGATTTTCGTTACGAGGACGAGGCGAAAAAAGTTCCCGAGGATTGCCCCTATGCCGAGGTCGGCGCCGAAGACCCGCTGTTCATCCTCTACACATCGGGCTCGACCGGAAAGCCCAAGGGCGTGCTGCACACGACGGGCGGCTATCTCGTCTACGCTTCGCTCACCCATGAGCTCGTCTTCGACTATCGCGAGGGCGACGTCTATTGGTGCACGGCCGACGTCGGCTGGGTGACGGGCCACAGCTATATCGTCTATGGCCCGCTCGCCAATGGCGCGACGACGCTGATGTTCGAGGGCGTGCCCAATTATCCGACCGTCTCGCGCTTCTGGGAGGTCGTCGACAAGCACAAGGTCGATATCTTCTACACGGCGCCGACGGCGATTCGCGCATTGATGGGCGCGGGCGAGGAGCCGGTGAGGAAGACGAGCCGCAAGTCGATCCGACTTCTCGGCTCGGTCGGCGAGCCGATCAATCCAGAGGCCTGGGAGTGGTATCACCGCGTCGTCGGCGAGGGGCGCTGCCCCATCGTCGACACATGGTGGCAGACGGAGACGGGCGGCATTCTGATCTCGCCGCTGCCCGGCGCGACGGCGCTGAAGCCGGGCTCGGCGACGCTTCCTTTCTTCGGCGTGCAGCCGGAGATCGTCGACGCCAACGGCAATGTGCTCGACGGCGCCTGCGAGGGCAATCTCGTCATCGCCGATTCCTGGCCGGGACAGGCGCGCACCGTGTTCGGCGATCACGAGCGCTTCGCGCAGACCTACTTCACCGCCTATCCGGGCAAATATTTCACCGGCGACGGCTGCCGCCGCGACGCCGACGGCTATTATTGGATCACCGGCCGCGTCGACGACGTCATCAATGTCTCCGGCCATCGTCTCGGCACGGCGGAGATCGAGAGCGCGCTCGTCGCCCATGAGAAGGTCGCCGAAGCGGCCGTCGTCGGCTTCCCCCATGCGATCAAGGGCCAGGGCGTCTACGCCTATGTGACCTTGATGGGCGGCGTCGAGCCCTCCGAGCGTCTGCGCAAGGAGCTCGTCGATTTCGTGCGCAAGGAGATTTCGGCCATCGCCTCGCCGGACGTGATCCAATTCGCCCCCGGCCTGCCGAAGACGCGCTCGGGCAAGATCATGCGCCGCATCCTGCGCAAGATCGCCGAGAATGAATTCGGCGCGCTCGGGGATACGTCGACTTTGGCGGACCCGAGCGTGGTGGAGGATTTGATCAAGAACCGGCCGGCGGGGTGAGGCCGGAGACGGGCGAGCCAGTCTCTCTGCGGTGTGACATGGAAACGGGAGCCTTCATCGATGAAGCGGGCGGCGTGACTCTTTCGGGCGGCGTTGATCCGGCGCCGTGGTGGAGCTTCACGAAGACCGTTCTGGCAATCGCCGCTCTCCGTTTGGTGGAGAGCGGCGCGCTGAGCTTGAGCGAGCCAATCGCCGGGGCGCGATACGATCTGCGTCAGCTGCTTCGCCATGAAGCGGGGCTACCTGACTACGGCTCCTCGCCCCGTTATCGGGAGGATGTCGCGGCGGCCAGAGAGCCCTGGCCGGTCGAGCGGCTTCTCGCCGAGATCGAGGCGGATCGGCTGCGCTACGAGCCCGGAACAGGCTGGGCCTATTCCAATATCGGCTATCTGGAAGTCGCGCGATCGATCGAGCGCGCGTTCGGGTCGCCACTAGCGGCGGCGCTTCGACAGCTCGTATTCGCGCCCGCCGGGCTGACCACCGCTCGCCTGGCGACGACGCCAGCCGATCTCACGGGCGTTCGCATGGGAAGCGCAGGCGATTATCATCCGGGTTGGGTCTACCACGGCCTCGTCGTCGGGACTGTGCAGGACGCAGCCCGGCTCCTGTGGACGTTGATGTCGGACGGTCTGATCGGGCGCGACATGCGTGTGGCGATGCTCGAAGGGCGCTCTCTGCCGGAGCATCGCAGCGCGCTTCACCCGGATCCGGCGTATGGGCTCGGCCTCATGCTGTCGGCGACCGATCCGATGGAACATCCGCTCGGCCATAGCGGCGAGGGGCCCGGCAGCCGGATCGCGGTTTACGCACGTGGCCGAAAGGCGGCTGCGGTCTGGACGGCGTCGCCGTCGAAGCGTGTCGCCGAGACGGAGGTCTTTCGGTTTCTCGCCGAATGAGTCTCGGCCGAGACGTGAGCCGTTGCGCCCGCTTGACAGGGCGCCCTTCTCGGCGCCACTCGGCCCCCATCTCGAACCAATCAGACGAGGCGAGCAGCGCATGGCGAAGGCATTCGTGTTTCCGGGGCAGGGGTCGCAGGCGGTCGGCATGGGCAAGGCGCTGGGCGAGGCCTTTGCCGAGGCCCGCGCCGTCTATGAGGAAATCGACGCCGCGCTCGGCGCGCCGCTCTCCAAGATCATGTTCGAGGGCCCGGAGGCCGAGCTGACGCTCACCGCCAACGCCCAGCCGGCGCTGATGGCCGTCTCGCTCGCCGCGGTCCGTGTGCTGGAGGCCGAGGCCGGGCTCGATCTCGCCCGCGACGCGAAATTCGTCGCCGGCCATTCGCTCGGCGAATATTCGGCGCTCGCCGCCGCAGGCGCGCTCTCCATCGCCGACACCGCCCGCCTGCTGCGGCTGCGCGGCCAGGCGATGCAGGCGGCGGTTCCGGTCGGCGAGGGGGCGATGGCGGCGCTCATCGGCGTCGAGCTCGACGCCGCCCGCGAGATCGCCGCGGCGGCCGCCGCGGTGGAGGGGAAGGTCTGCCAGGTCGCCAATGACAATGGCGGCGGCCAGATCGTCGTCTCCGGCGCCAAATCAGCGGTGGAGAAGGCGATTCTCATCGCTAAGGAGCGCGGCGTGAAGCGCGCCGTGCCGCTGCCCGTCTCCGCCCCCTTCCATTGCGCGTTGATGCAGCCCGCCGCCGAGGCCATGCGGGAGGCCCTGGCGACGACGACGATTCTGGCGCCGAAGGTTCCCGTCGTCGCCAATGTCACGGCGAGCCCGATCGAATCGCCCGACGACATCCGCCGGCTGCTGGTGGAACAAGTGACGGGAACGGTGCGCTGGCGCGAATGCGTCGCCCATATGGCGGGCGAGGGCGTCGACAAATTCGTCGAATGCGGCGCCGGCAAGGTGCTCACCGGCCTGCTGAAACGAATCGCCGCGCAAGCCGTGGGCGTCGCCGTCGGCGCGCCGGAGGACCTCGACGCCTATCGCGCTTTCGTCTGAGCCACGAAAAAAGCCCGGCCGCGCGGGCCGGGCTTCTGCGTCCGAAAGGGGACGAGCGTCAATATCTCGCCACCACGGGAGCGGGGGTGAAGAGATTGAAATGGTAGTTGACGCCGGCCCGCACAGTGTTGATGCGCGCATGGCGATTCCAGTTCCAATTCCCGCCGCCGAAGAAGGGGGTGGGGAACGGGTTGGGGAAAAAGACGGGCGCGAGCAGTGCCGCATTGTTGTTATTATTGTTGTTGTCGAGTTCCGTATAGAGATATTCGACCTTGGCGGACCAATTGGGCAGGAAGGCCCATTCGACGCCGCCGCCGGCCGTCCAGCCGCTGCTCAGGTCGTTATTGTTGTTGCCCCCCCACCAGCCGCCGTTGAACGGGCGACGCACCTCGCCGTAAGCGAAGCCGCCCGTGCCATAGATCAAGAGGCGCGAATCGAGCAGCGCCAGGCCGACGCGGCCGCGCACGGTTCCGAACCAGGACACGCGCACCCGGTTGAAATTGCCCCAGCCGCCCCACCAATTATTGTTGTTGCCGCCGCTGCCGATGCTCGTGCCTTGGAAATCGGTTTCGAGGCCGACGACGAAGAGAGGCGAGAGCTGGTAGTTCCAACCGAGCTGGACGCCGCCGACGACGCCGCTGTTATTGTTGTTGTTGTTGTTGTTCCAACCCCAATTGTTGTTGTTGTTGTTGCGGTCGACCCAGCCGCCGCCGATGTTCAGACCGACATAGGGGCCGGTCCAGGAGAAGACGGGCGGCGGAACGAAGATTGGCGCTTCCTTGCGCGACGGCAGATCGGCCGCGCTGGCCGAGCCGGCGAGCAGCGCCGAAGAGATCGCCAGAACGGAAATTCGGTTTTTCATAGATAGCTCCTTCAATTCTCTAAAATCGGCGCACCTACGCCAATTGCACTGTTCGACCGATCAACGCGAAGCATTCGAACCGCTACCGAACGAAGATTTCGTAAATGTCCGACCCTGTAAACTCAGAAAGTTGTAATATACGAGTATGTCAGCGATTTAGTTCGGCAGTGTGATAAAAACGCACCCCTAAGTAATCCGCCAATGCCGAATTTGTACTACGTCTGAACAGGTTTTTCTCTCCGAGAAATTACCTAATGCCACGAAAGCGGTTGGGCTCTGGCGCGAACGCCGGGAGATGGGCATACTTGAGCGGTTACGAGGAGCGATATTGCCGGAGCGCGCATGATGTCGAGCGTCGACGGTCTTTTCGAAGTCCGCCATTTCGATCACGGGATCATCACTCTCTGCGTCGCGCCAACCGGGACATCGCCGCCGCCGCCGCCAGAGCGTTGTGCTGAACCGGCGTCAGCCGAGAGCCGAGAATGGCCAGCCCGCCAGTTAGGCCAGCGCCGGGAAACATCTAGTGGATGTCGGGTAAATGGCACAGCATTAGTGTTCAGTGTGCGAGGCGCGAAAGTCGTCTGAAAGGTAGAGGACGCGGGTCGTTTGGATAGAGGCAAAGCCTAGTGTTACGAACCGAATGGAGACAAGATTCTCTCTTTGGATCGCCGCACCTGGGCAATGTAGGAAAATAAATCGAGATAGCAGAGGGCCGCAATGGGTTCAACATATACCCCATCTCGCTCTAATGTGTTAGTCACGATGATTTCGCTAATCAGGAGGATTATTTCTGATATAAAGGCAACTGTAAGGCGGTTTTTAGTAAATATATTTTTGATAGCAGCAACTTTCATAAAAAGCAACAAATCGCTGAGACGTTTCTTGTTCGATAGTCTTCCGAAAAACTCTTTAGTTGTTGCTGACTCAAATTCAGAACGCTTTATCGTAAATTCAAGTGACAAGGTTATTGGCAAAAAAGTATTTGTTGATGGCAGTTTCGATTTTGAAAAGACCGTGCTCGTCATGGAGCTTTTAAATAATAACAAAAACGATATTACTCTCGTAGATATAGGAGCAAATATAGGTACAATTTGCATACCTTTAGTTAAAAGAAATATAGTTAAGCGAGCAATAGCAATTGAGCCAGACAGGACTAATTTCGACCTATTAACAGCAAATATATTTATAAATGGCTTAGGTGAATTAATTGATACAAAAAATATGGCGCTAGGAGAAAAAGAGGAAGAAGTGTTGGCTTTCGAACTTTCAAAAACGAATTACGGCGATCATAGGATTAAGGTATCAAGCTCATTTGACATAGAGAACGAAAACAGTCGAGTCGTAACTGAAGTTAAATCAACGACATTGGACAAAATTCTTAGTCAATACGATACATCTAATATGTTAATATGGATGGATACACAAGGATATGAAGGATTAATCCTTGCAGGAGGAAGCGCGTCTATCAAGAAAAAGATACCGATGGTCGTTGAGTTTTGTCCATACTTAATGACCCGGGCTAACTCTTATGATAAATTTAAGGCCGCTATCATTTCAGCAGGGTACTATTCTTGTTATGACCTAAATGAAAGCCGCCCGACGCCTATGGTCGTTGCTGAAGAAACATTCGATAGGCTGTTCGAGAAGCACAATAATTTTGGATCCTATGATTTTACGGATCTATTGATCATCTGAGGCCTCCAGTGAAGGCGCGGGGGCGTCCTCGAGCGGCGCGCCGGGCCGATGAGCGGCGCAAAGTCGGATTATTTTGCGGCGGTCGAGCTCGACCGCCGCTCGAATCGATGATCGCCTTCGTTGAAACTCATCGTCCGCACACGGGGTCGTGTGTCACGAGCGCGCTGTCGCGAGTATCGGCGGCGCTCAACTGTACGAGAGATGAAGGAGGGCCCTTCGA
>NZ_BGJX01000021.1 GCF_009811655.1 Methylosinus sp. Ce-a6
CAGAAAGTACCCCGAAACTCTCGGGAAAGCCGGGCATGCGCCCGCGACCTATCGACTCATTCCCCGGACAGCCGTGCGCTTCGCGGGAGAGGGAGAAGATTCTGCGCTTCATCGAGATCACGCGCGACGCTCGCCGCCTCCCTCTCCCGCGATAGCGGGGGCCTTCACCGACTCAAGGCGTAGACGGCGCGGCGACCGGCGTCGAGACATGCGCCGCGAGCGCGTCGCGCAGCGCCTGCTCCTTGGTGTGATCCAGCGACGTCTTGAGCACGACGCCGCCGGTTCCCTTCACCGCGTCGAGCAGCTTGTCGGCCGTCAGCTTGCGGATCAGCACGAAGAGCGCGGCGTTGCCGGGCTGAAGCGTCTCCGAGAGCTGCTTCATGAAATCGTCGTTGATGCCGTAATCGGTGAGCGCGCCGCTGAGCGCGCCGGCGCCCGCGCCGATCGCCGCGCCGAGCAGCGGATTGAGAAAGATGAGGCCGATCAGCGCGCCCCAGAAGGTGCCGCTCACGGCGCCGGCAGCGGTGGTGTTGATGAGCTGGTTCAGCTTCACATGGCCGCTCGGCTCCTTGACCGCGATGACCGCGTCGCTGATCTCGATCACATATTCTTTTTGCAGATCGAACAGCTTCTGCCGTATTTCCTCGGCCTTGGCCTCGGTCGGATAGACAATGACAACGAGATCGGACATGAAAGCTCTCCCTTTGACGGACGGCTCGCATCCTCATCCAAGCGCGTGAACGTGTCGTTGCGACGACTGCGCGAATTATGGGGGAGCCGCGCGCCGCCAGTCGGCCAAACGCGCGAGCGCGCGCATCGTTTCCGCTACTCACTTCATCTAGAGCGTTTCCAGCCGAAGCGGACGCCGGCTCGGCGTTGGAAACGCATTAAAAACAAAAATCTAGAGGCTTTTCATGTTTCAATGAAACATGAAAAGCCTCTAAGGCTCAAATCGAAACCAGCCGACGCCACGCCGACGGCAGATGATCGATGATGTCGTCGGCGATGAGGCCGGGACCGAAGTCCTCCGCCGCGGCGGCGTGCATCCACACCGCGCAGCAGGCGGCGGCGAAAGGCTCCATCCCCTGCGCGAGCAGACCTGCGACAATTCCAGTGAGAACGTCGCCCGAACCCGCTGTGGCGAGCCAGGGCGAAGCCTCCGGCAGGATGGAGGCGCGCCCGTCCGGCGCGGCGACGACCGTGTCCGGCCCCTTGAACACCACGATCGCGCCTATGTCGCGGGCGGCGTCGCGCGTGCGCTCGAGCTTGGAGATGGGCGCGCCGCTGATCGTCTTCTCCCAGCGCTGGCCGTGGAAGAGACGCGCGAATTCCCCGCCATGGGGCGTCAGGACCACGGGACCCGGCGCCGCGCGGATGGCCTCGCGCAAACGGTCCGGCGCGAGGGCGAAGCTCGTCAGCGCGTCGGCGTCGAGCACGGCGGCGCGACGCTCGGGCGAAGGCGCGAGCGCGGTCTCGACCAGAGCGCAGCTCGATTCGCCCACGCCGAGGCCCGGCCCCAGCGCCACGACATTCTTGCGCTTGTCCTCGAGCAGGGCGGAGAGGCCGGCGGGGCCGTCGGCGACGCGCAGCATCACGGAGGTGAGCGCCGGGGCGCTGACGGCGAAAGCCTCTTGCGGCGTCGCCAGAGTGACGAGCCCGGCGCCGGCGCGCAGCGCCGCCAGAGCCGAGAGCCGCGCCGCCCCCGTATGGGAAGCGCCGCCGGACACGACCACCGCATGGCCGCGCGCATATTTATGGCCCTCCACCCGCGGCAGGCGCAGCGCGTCGCGCCAGGCGGCGGGCTCGTTGACGAAGGTCTGCGGCTGGATCTTCTCCAGCACATTCGACCTGATGCCGATATGGGCGCAGGAGATGGTTCCGCAGCGCAGCCGGCCCGGCAGCAGCAGATGCCCGCATTTGAGGCGGAAGAAAGTGACCGTCGAATCCGCCTGCACGGCGACGCCGCGAATGGCGCCGCTCGTGCCGTCCACGCCCGAAGGGATGTCGATGGCGATGATCTTCTGCTTCGTCTCCTCGCGCCAGGCGTTGAGGCGCTCGATGAGCTCGGCCGCCGGACCGTCGATGTCGCGCGCGAGACCCGTGCCGAACAGCGCGTCGATGACGAGGTCGACGCCCTGAAAATCGCAAGTGGCGGCGTCTTCGATGCGCCCGTCCCAGCTCGCCGCCGCCTCGCGCGCGTCGCCGCGCAGCTGATCGGGCGGAACGAGCGCCGCCACCCGAACCTTGAAGCGCTGGCTGCGCAATATGCGCGCGGCGACATAGCCGTCGCCGCCATTATTGCCGGGACCGCAGAGCACCAGCACGCGCCGCCCGGCCGTCTTCACCAGAAAGGCGGTGGCGGCCGCGGCGATGGCGGCGGCGGCCTTCTCCATCAGCGCCATGCCGGCGACGCCGCTCTCCATGGTGAGATGGTCGGCGCGCGCCATCTGCGCGGTGGTGAGGAGTTCTGGCGGAAAGGCTCCGAGCGGCATGGCGCGATGGTGGCCGAAGGCGCTTCGCTCCGCAACGGCTTTTCGATCGGCTTCTCGATTGCTGTCGAGATCGCGGCGTCGCAGCCCGCCCCGCCGAGACGCCGCCCTCGCGCCGCTCGCCGCTTCGTGCTACCCCGGCCCCATGCCCCCGCTCCCGCCGCAGGCCCGCGCGCTTCTTAGATCCGTATTCGGCTATGAGGATTTCCGGCCCGGACAGGCGGAGATCATCGCCGCCGTGCTGGCGGGCGAGCCGGTGCTCGCCATCATGCCGACGGGCAGCGGCAAATCCATGTGCTATCAGCTGCCTGCCCTCGTCGACGGCAAGCTCACAGTGGTGGTCTCGCCGCTCATCGCCCTGATGCGCGATCAGGTGCGGCAGATGCGCGCCTTCGGCGTGCCCGCGGCGACGCTCAACTCCATGAACGACGCCGCCGAGAACGACGAGGCGCGCCGCGCCATGCGCTCCGGCGAATTGCGGCTCTTGTTCGTCTCGCCCGAGCGGCTCGTCATGCCGGGCCTTATCGCCGAGCTCTCCCGCGCCGGCGCGACGCGGCTCGCGATCGACGAAGCGCATTGCGTCTCCGAATGGGGCCATGATTTCCGCCCGGAATATCGCGAGCTCGGCGCGACGGCGGCGGCGCTCGGCGCGCAGGTCGTCGGCCTCACCGCCACCGCCGACAGAGCGACGCGCGACGACATAGCGCAGCGCCTGTTCACGACGAGCCCGCGCGTCTTCCTGCATAGTTTCGACCGGCCCAATCTGGCGCTCAATTTCGCCGCCAAGGACAGCCCGCGCCGCCAGCTCACGCGCTTTTTGGAAAAGCATCGCGGCGAGAGCGGCATCGTCTATTGCTCCTCGCGCGACGCCACGGAGAAGCTCGCCGCCGTCTTCGCCGAACAGGGCCATGAGGCGATCTGCTATCACGCCGGACTCGATCAGGCGCGGCGCAACCGCAATCAGGACCGCTTCCTCCAGGAGGACGGGATCATCGCCGTCGCGACAATCGCCTTCGGCATGGGCGTCAACAAGCCGGACGTTCGCTTCGTCGCCCATGCCGACATGCCGTCGAGCGTCGAAGCCTATTATCAGGAGATCGGCCGCGCCGGCCGCGACGGGCTGCCCGCCGACACGCTCACCCTCTATGGCCTCGACGACATGGCGTTCCGCCGCCGGCAAATCGATCAGAAAGACGTGCCGGAAGAGCGGAAGCGCGTCGAGCACGACCGCTTCTCCGCTCTCGCCATGCTCTGCGAGACGCCCTCCTGCCGGCGCCAGACTCTGCTCGCCTATTTCGACGAGGAGGGCCCGCCCTGCGGGCGCTGCGACATCTGCCTCGGCCAGGTTCATATCTATGACGGCACGGTGGATGCGCAAAAGGCGCTCTCGGCCGCGATGCGCACGGGCCAGCGCTTCGGCGCGGGCTATCTCGCCGATATTCTCATGGGCGAAGCGAGCGACGCCGTGCGCCGCAACGGCCATGAAGCCATCAAGACCTTCGGCGTCGGCAAGGATCGCTCCAAGCAGGATTGGGGCGCGATCATCCGCCAGCTCTTCGCCGCCCGCGCGCTGGCGAGCACCGAGCATGGCGGCTTTCGATTGACGCCGAAGGGCGAGGACATTCTTTTCGGCCGCGCGCCGATTTCGCTGCGCCGCGATCCGCTGACCTCGAAAGGAAAGGCCAAGCGCG
This sequence comes from Methylosinus sp. Ce-a6, assembly GCF_009811655.1. GTDB lineage: Bacteria > Pseudomonadota > Alphaproteobacteria > Rhizobiales > Beijerinckiaceae > Methylosinus. Next base: position 4,181 of record NZ_BGJX01000021.1, read on the forward strand.
GCGAGGCGCCGCGCGCGACGCCGCTGGACGAGCGAGAGGAGCGCGTGCTCGCGGCCTTGAAGAAAAAGCGCCTCGAGCTCGCGCGCGACGCTGGCCTGCCGGCCTATATGGTTTTTCCCGATCGCACGCTCATCGAAATGGCGTCGCGCCGCCCGGCGACGCTCGACGAGATGCGCCGCGTGCAGGGCGTCGGCGAGCACAAGCTCGCGCAATATGGCGAGGCGTTTCTAGAGGCGCTGGCGGACGCGCTGCGCTGAAGCCACTCATGAAGCGAGCCTAAAGGCTCGCATCGGCGTCGCCTCACCCACGCAGCGTCGCGCCGATCAGCACGAGGCAGGGGCCGTCGATCGTCTCCTGCGCGACGCGCTCGGGCAGATCGCCGATCGTGCCGGCGATGACGCGCTGGCGCGGCGTGCTCGCGCGCTCGACCAGAAAGGCCGGCGTCGCCGGATCCATGCCCTCCTCCAGCAGCCGCTTCGACAGCGCCGGCAGCGTGCGGTTGCCCATATAGACAGCCGTCGTCGCGCGGCGGTCGGCGAGCGCGCGCCAATCTATGTCCTCGGGGAATTTGCCGTCGCTCGTATGGGCGGTGACGAATTGCACGCGGCGCGCCGTATCGCGATTGGTGAGCGAGACCTCGAGCGCCGCCGCGGCGGCGAGCGCCGCCGTCACCCCCGGCACCACCTCGGCCTCGAGGCCGGCGGCGCGAATGGCGCGTATCTCCTCATTGGCGCGGCCGAAGATCATCGGATCGCCGCCTTTGAGGCGCACGACATTCTTGCCCTCCGTGGCGAGCTTCACCAGCAGAGCCGTGATCTCCTCCTGCTTCACCGAGGGCGCATAGCCGCGCTTGCCGACATTGATGCGCGTCGCCTCGCGCCGGGCGAGATCGAGCACGGCGGCCGGCACCAGATCGTCGAACAGGACGACATCGGCGCCGACGAGGGCGCGCAGCCCTTTGAGCGTCAGCAGCTCCGGATCGCCCGGCCCCGCGCCGACCAGCGTCACGCGGCCGCGCGCCGCCGCGGCGTCGGCGCGGCGCGTCTCCTCGAGCAGGCTGTCGAGATCTTCGTCCTGCGGCGCATGCTCGATGCGCGCGAAAGCCTCGCGGGTGAAGCGCCGCCAGAAGTCGCGGCGCGCGAGAAAGTCGAGGCCCGACGCCATCACGCGCGGACGCCAGGCGCGCGCCGCTCTGGTCCAGGCGGAGAAGCTCGACGGGATCAGCGTCTCGACGCGCGCGCGCACGGCCTGGGCGAACGCCGGCGCAGCGCCGCTCGTCGAGACGCCGATGACGAGCGGCGAACGATTGACGATCGCGCCCATCATGAAGTCGCTGAGCGCCGGCCGGTCGGTGAGATTGACGGGAACGCCGCGCGCCTTGGCGGCGTCACGAAAAGCCTCGGCCTCCGCGTCGTCCTCTATCACGGCGAGCGCCAGCGCCGCGCCGCCGAGATCCTCCGCGCGCCAGCGCCGCTCGAAGAGGGCGAGACGCGGCCTCGCTCCGGCGACCTCCTCGAGACGCCGCGAGGGCGCCGCGGCGAAGACGTCGACCTTCGCGCCCGCCGCCGCGGCGAGGTCCGCCTTCCAGGCGGCGCCGTCCGAGCCGCCGGCGACGACGACGCGCCGCCCCTCGAGCGCATAGAACACCGGCAGCGTCGCGAGCTCCTGCATCAGCTCGGCCGGGACTTCGTCTGGCTTGCGCGTCATAGGTTTCCTATCGATCGCGGCGTCCGCCGCCTTCCCTCTCCCCGCCGGCGGGGAGAGGGGAATTGACGGCATTTAGCCCCGATCGGGCAAAAGAAAAAGCGGCCCGCGAGGGCCGCTTTCGCCGACCGAACGGAACGTTCGGATTACTTCTTCTTGCCGTCCGCGCCGAACTGGCTGAGATAGGCCCAGACGTTCTCCTGATCCGCCTCGGAAGGCAGGCCGGGGAAGACCATCTTGGTGCCGGCCACCTTGGCCTTCGGATTCTTGACGAATTCCTTGAAGGCGGCCTCGTCCCAGGTGATGCCGGAGCCCTTGAGCGCGTCGGAATAATTATAGCCCTCGACGGCGCCGGCCTTGCGGCCGTTGATGCCGTTGAGCTCCGGAGCGACCGCATTCTTGGCGGTCTCGCCGACCTGATGGCAGGCCTTGCATTTGTTGAAGACCTTCTCGCCCGCCGCGGGATCGCCGGCGGCGATCGCCTGGCCGGCCGTGGCGGCGAAAACGACGCCCGCAGCGAGCGTCAGTCTGGTCACTGATTTCATCCTCGTTCCTTTCCTCGAAGCGTCGTCCCCTCGGAACCGACTGTCTCGGTTTTGCCGGCCCTGGCGTGACGCCTGCGCCGATCGTTCATCCCGCGGGCGGGAAACTATATCGGAGCGCTAATGGTGACAATATCCTCCCCCGCCTGAACGGCGCATGAAATCTCGCCGAGCGGGCGTTCCTCGCCCCGCCGGCGAACGCCCGATCAGGTAACGCGGCGCAACGTCAGATTGATGCGTCCGCCTTCGGCGAAGAGCGGCGAGGCGAGCTTCGGCGCGAGCTCCGGCAGCAGCCGATCGACGCCATGGAAGCGCAGCCGCGCCGGGCCGCCGAGCGTCATCACATCGCCGGAGGACAGAACGAAGACGCGCGACGAATCGGCGCGTTTGCCGCCGCCGAGGCGGAATCGGCAATCCGCGCCGAGAGAGACGGAGAGAATAGGCGCCGAGAAATCCGCTTCGTCGCGGTCCTGATGCAGGCTCATGCGCGCCTCGCGCCCGTAGAAATTCACGAGGCAGGCCTGCGGCGGATGCGGATAATCGGCGAGCGCCTCCCAAGCCGCGAGCAGCACGGGCGGAATGGGCGGCCAAGGCTCGCCGGTCTCGGGATGGCGGTCCTGATAGCGATAACCGCGCGCGCGGTCGCTGACCCAGCCGAGCGGACCGCAATTGGTCATGCGGACCGAGAAAGGCCGTCCCGTGCGCGGCATCGTCGGGGTGAACAAAGGCGCGCGCGCGATCGCCTTCTCCAATTCGCGCAACAGCGCGATCTGCGCGGCTTCGTCGAAATAGCCGCTACAGAGGCGAGCGCCTGGTTCGATCTCCGCCATTCTCGCTTTCGTCTTCGCGGAGTAGCGCCGCTCGTCAGCGGTCGAGCACATCCTTTGCGGCGACGGTCGAATCGGAATTCAGCCGATAGACGATGGGCACGCCTGTCGCGATCTCGAGCGCCGGCACCGAATCGGGCGTCAGCCGATCGAGCACCATGGCCAGCGCCCGTAGCGAATTGCCATGAGCGGCGACGAGCACGCGCTCTCCGCGCATGGCGCGCGGGAGAATCTCCTGGCAATAGAAGGGCAGCACGCGCGCCACCGTGTCCTTGAGGCTCTCGCCGCCGGGCGGCGCGACGTCATAGGAGCGGCGCCACAGACGCACCTGCTCCTCTCCCCATTGCTGGCGCGCCTCGTCCTTGTTGAGCCCGGAGAGGTCGCCGTAATGCCGCTCGTTGAGCGAGCGGCTGCGAATGATGGGCACGTCCCGCTGCCCGAGCTCCTGAAAGACGAGATCGAGCGTGTGCTGCGCGCGCAGCAGCAATGAGGTGAAGCCGATGTTGAAACGCAGGTCGATGCGCTTCAGCTCGCGTCCGGCGCGGCGCGCCTCGTCGACGCCCTTGGGCGTCAGATCGGGGTTCTTCCAGCCCGTGAACAGGTTCTTTGCGTTCCACTCGCTTTCGCCATGGCGGAGGAGGACGAGAATGCGGTCCATGCGGGCTGTGTCCCTCGAATCGAACGAAGCGGCGCGTCAGGCGCCGGCGAGGCCGAGCACGTCGGCCATGGAATAGAGGCCGGGCGGCCGGCCTCGCGTCCAAATTGCGGCGGCGATCGCGCCGCGCGCGAAAATGCCCCGATCCTCGGCGCGATGCGTCAGCTCGATGCGCTCTCCCGCTCCGGCGAAAATCACCGAATGCTCGCCGACCACCGTGCCGCCGCGCAATGCGGCGAAGCCGATATCGCCTTCCCGGCGCGTGCCGGTGAGCCCGTCGCGGGCGCGGGCGCTATGCTCGCCGAGCGCGATCTCCCGACCCCGCGCCGCCGCCTCGCCGAGCAGCAGCGCCGTGCCGGAGGGGGCGTCGACCTTCATGCGGTGATGCATCTCGACGATCTCTATGTCCCAGGCCGGGCCGAGCGCCTTCGCGGCGCGCTCGACGAGAACGGCCAGAAGATTGACGCCGAGGCTCATATTGCCGGAGCGCACGACGGCGACGCGCTCGGCGGCCGCGGCGACGGATGCGAGCTCGCGCTCCGAAAGTCCGGTCGTGCCGATGACATGAGCGACGCCCGCCGCCGCGGCGAGCCCGGCGAGCGCCACTGTGGTCGCGGGGGTCGAGAAATCGATGACGACGTCGGCGTTGGCGAGCGCGGCCTCGGCGTCGGCGGTGAGGCGCACGCCATTGGCGGGGCGCCCGACCAGCAGGCCGGCGTCCTCGCCGATGAAGGGTGAATTCGGCGAGTCGACCGCGCCGGTCAGCACGGCGCCTGGCGTCTCGCCCGTGGAGGCGATCAGCATCCGGCCCATGCGGCCGGCGGCGCCCACGACGACCAGCCGCACATCGCTCATCACGCTCGCCCCCGAAATTCGCGCAAGGCCTCTCCCGACGCCCGACGGCCAGTCTATACAGCCCCGATGCGCGAAAGAGAAGGGGCGCTACCCCACCTGATCGGGCAGCTATTTGCCTTTCGGGCGGAAGGCGACGACGCGCGCCGGATCGGTCTCTATATAGGCTGCGCCGATGAGATCGAGACAATAGGGGACGGCCGGCATCACCGCATCGAGACAGAGCTCGATTGCCGCCGGCTTTCCGGGCAGGTTGATGACGAGGCATTTGCCGCGGTGCGCCGCCAATTGCCGCGACAAGATCGCCGTCGGCGTCTGCGCCAGCGATACTTTGCGCATCAGCTCGCCGAAACCGGGCAATTCGCGCGGCGCGGCGGCCAGCGTCGCCTCGGGCGTGAGGTCGCGCGGCGAAGGCCCCGTCCCTCCGGTGGTGACGACGAGGTCGCAGCCGACATTGTCGGCGAGGTCGATGAGCGTGTCGCGCACGCTCTCGAAACCATCGGGAATGAGGCGCCGCTCGATCCGGAACGGGCTCGTCAGCACCTTCTCGAAATAGGCGGCGATGGCGGGGCCGCTGACGTCCTCATAGACGCCGGCGCTGGCGCGGTCGGAGGCGGTGACGACTCCGATGACGGCTTCCTGCTTCTGTGTCATGGGCCCGCACAATAGCGGCTCGGGGGCGTGTGACAACCGGCTCCGCCGATCTACTCGCCGCGCGGGCGCTCTCGTGAAAAAATTCTGAAAAATCGAGCCTCGTTCGAGCGAGGCCTCCTGGGCGCGCGTTATGTCGCGCGCCCGGGGCGTCACGATCGCGGAAGCGGATTTGCCTCCGCCGAGCCGCGTTCATGTCGGATGGATTATTCCTTGACCGAGGCCGGCTCGCAGCCGCACTTCTGATAGCAGGCTTCCTTGTCCGCCTTGGCCTTTTGAACGCCGTCAGGGCTCGTCGCGAAGCGATTCTTGACGGACAGAAATTCGAAATAGCACTTGTCCACGCAGACGCCCTGCTTGTCTTCGTCTTTGACGTCGCAGGCGGCGAAGGACGGGCCGACCATGCCAGCGAAGAGAACGGCGGCGGTCGCAACGGCGCGAATGTTCATTTGTCTTCCCTCTTTTGGACGCGGGAGCATTTGTCCCTTATTTTTGTCTCAGGGCGCATCGTCCCACGCGCAAATAGGCTGTTTTTGCTGCGCCTGTCAATGTAAGTGACATTTTGTTGTCGCGCGCATGTCAGGCAAAATTCATGCCGGAAAACATCTCGCGCCGCAGCAAGAGATCTTTTCGCGGCCGATCTCGCAAAGAGAACCTGCGCGAACGCGCCGATTACTCGGCGACGTAGATTTGCGCGCCCTTCTCGATGAATTCCGCGCTCTTCTCGGCGAAACCCTTGTCGCGCTCGGCGATCGCCGCCGCCTCCTCGCGCAGGTCGCGGGTGATCTGCATGGAGCAGAATTTCGGCCCGCACATGGAGCAGAAATGCGCGACCTTATGCGCCTCCTTGGGCAGCGTCTCGTCGTGATAGCGGCGCGCCGTATCCGGATCGAGGCCGATGTCGAATTGGTCCTCCCAACGGAAGTCGAAGCGCGCGCGGCTCATCGCGTCGTCGCGCTCCTGCGCGGCGGGATGGCCCTTGGCGAGATCGGCGGCATGGGCGGCGATGCGATAGGTGATGACGCCGGTCTTCACATCCTCGCGATCGGGCAGGCCGAGATGTTCCTTCGGCGTCACATAGCAGAGCATCGCCGTGCCGAACCAGCCGATCATCGCCGCCCCTATGCCGGAGGTGATATGGTCGTAGCCCGGCGCTATGTCGGTGACGAGCGGGCCCAGCGTGTAGAAAGGCGCCTCGCCGCATTCGCGCAGCTGCTTCTCCATATTCACTTTGATCTTGTGCATCGGCACATGGCCGGGGCCTTCGATCATCACTTGGCAGCCCTTGTCCCAGGCGATCTTCGTCAATTCGCCCAAGGTCTCGAGCTCGGCGAATTGCGCGGCGTCATTGGCGTCGGCGATCGAGCCGGGACGCAGGCCGTCGCCGAGCGAGAAGGAGACGTCGTAGCGGCGCATGATGTCGCAGATCTCGTCGAAGCGCTCGTAGAGGAAGCTCTCCTGATGGCGCGAGAGACACCAGCGCGCCATGATCGAGCCGCCGCGCGACACGATGCCGGTCACGCGACCCGCGGTGAGCGGCACATGGGCGAGACGCACGCCGGCGTGAATGGTGAAATAATCGACGCCCTGCTCCGCCTGCTCGATCAGCGTGTCCTTGAACACCTCCCAATCGAGCCTCGTCGCGTCGCCGCCGACCTTCTCCAGCGCCTGATAGATCGGCACGGTGCCGATCGGCGCGGGCGAATTGCGGATGATCCAGTCGCGAATATTGTGGATGTTGCGGCCGGTGGAGAGATCCATCACCGTATCGGCGCCCCAGCGGATCGCCCACACCATTTTCTCCACCTCCTCGGCGACCGAGGAGGCGACGGCGGAATTGCCGATATTGGCGTTGACCTTCACCAGAAAATTCCGGCCGATGATCATCGGCTCGGCTTCCGGGTGATTGATGTTGGCGGGGATGATGGCGCGCCCGCGCGCGACTTCCTCGCGCACGAATTCCGGCGTCACGAAAGCGGGAATTTCGGCGCCGAATCCTTCGCCCGCCTCTATCCGCTCGGCGGCCTGCGCGAAGGCGCGCTCACGGCAGAGATTTTCGCGATGGGCGACATAGATCATCTCTTCGGTGACGACGCCGGCGCGCGCGAATTCGAGCTGCGTCACGGGGGCGGAGCCGCTGGCGCGGCGGATCGACCGCGGCGCGGGACAGGGCGGAACGAGACGATCCTCGCCGACGAAACCATTGTCCTCCGGCTTCACCGTGCGGCCGTCATAGGTCTCGAGGCCGGCGCGGTTCGAAAGCCAGCGGCGCGTCGGCGGCAATCCGGCCGAGAGGTCCGCGACGAATTCCGCGCAGCTATAGGGACCGGAGGGGTCATAGACGCGCAGCGGCGCCTCGCCGGCGGAAGGATGCAGGGCGATCTCGCGCACGGGAACCCGAATGTCCTCCCGGCCGCGAGGGCAAGAATAGATCTTGCGCGACGCGCCGATGGGCCCGGTCGTCACGCTCTGGGGAGTCGTCGGGCGTTTGTCCTGCACGTTCATCGTCGCGCTCCCTGGTTACGAAGATCGAAGGGCGGCGGGCGATGAAGTCGAAAGACGCCGTCCCGAAGATCGGACGACGGTCCAGCCTGGCCTTCCCTCGCGCCGGCATTACCCGGATCAGGTTCGATGGGTGCTTCTCAGCCACTCCTTACCGGAGAGGCGCCCCTCGCCATCTCGAGAATCTTATCCGCGCCCCGTCATCCCGGCAAGCCCGGCGTCGACTGCCCGCAGAGCAATCGCGCGCCGGAAGGGGCGTTCCCCCGATCGCCCAGCGACAGCCCGGCGTCGGCGGCCTGTGGCAAAAACGTGACAGCCCTGGAAATATTCGTCGGCGAGGCGGCGGCAGCGCTGTCCGAGGTCGCCCGCTCTGATAGTTTCCCAGATAAAGCGAGTCGTGAGATATGAACGCCGCCGGGTTGCCGAGTGCTTCTTAAATGGCGTGTGAACGGCGACCGATCTGAGGCGGGGCGATAGATAATGAACGGACATTCCTGGCGTGTTTTTGTCTCGGCGGCTGCTCTCACCGTTTCGCTCGCGGCTCCGTCGATCGCGGCGGACGGCTATTTTCTGATCGGCTACGGGCCGCGTCAGAAGGCGCTGGGCGGCGCGGGCGTCGCCGATTCGCGCGACGCAATGTCATTGTCGGTCAATCCGGCCGGCCTCGTCGATCTCGAGCGCCAGATGCAGCTGGGCGTCACCGCCCTCTTGCCGGAGCGCGGCTATTCGACCGACGGCCTGCCGCGGGTCATAGCGCCGGGCGACGTCCGCAGCGGACGTCCGATCTTCCCCGTGCCTCATGACGCCTATGCCGCGCCAATCGACGCCGATTCGGCCTGGGGCACGGCGTCCTACGCCAATGGCGGCATCAACACCTCTTTCGATTTCGGCCATTATCACCCGCCGCTCGGCGGCCCCTTCGGCGGCGGCTATGCGGGCGTCGATCTCGAACAGGCGTTCACCAGCGTCGGCTATGCGCAGAAATTCGGCTCGCTGTCGATCGGCGCGGCGCCTACCATCGCGGTGCAGACAATCAATCTGCAGGGGTTGAAGGCTTTCTCGCCCTACTCTTCCGACATGTATCGTCTGTCCGACAATGGCTATGACTGGTCGGTCGGCGGCGGCGTCCGCTTCGGCGCGCAATGGCGCGTGACCGATCAGTTTCGCATCGGCGTCGCGGCGTCGACGCCCATGTTCATGACGCGCTTCGCGAAATATGCAGGCCTCTTCGCCGATGGCGGACGGTTCGACATTCCGGCTTCGATCATCGCGGGCGTCGCCTATGATCTGACGCCGGACCTGACCGTCATGGCCGACTGGCACCATATCTTCTATTCGGGCGTGTCGTCGGTGAGCAATCCGAGCTTCCCGGTCCTCTATCGGTCGCTCGGCGCGTCCAACGGCCCGGGCTTCGGCTGGAAGGACACGGATTCGGCCGCCTTCGGCGTCGAATGGCGCGTGCAGCCGGGCTTTGCGCTGCGCGCCGGCTATCATTACGCGACCAATCCGATCCCCTCGAATTCGGTCACGCTCAATCTGCTGGCGCCGATCATCAATGCGCATCACATCAGCGGCGGCGTCAGCTACGCCGTCACCAAGAATTCGTCGGTCGACCTCGCGGTCGTCTATGCGTTCAAGAACAGTGTGCGCGGCCCAGAGGCGCTGCCGCAGACGCCGCTGACTCCCTTGGGCGCCTATAATCCGGCCGCGAACGTCAATCTCTGGCTGCGCGGCCTCGAGATCTCGGTCGGCTGGACCTATAAATTCGACGCCGGCGATCATTCTCTGATCCCGACCCATCTCTAAAGGACGAGAACAGAAGGCCGCGGCCCGCCGGAACCGGGCCGCGGCCTTCGCCTCATCCGACGACGATCTTCGGCGGCGCCCGGCGCGACTGCGTCTCCAGCAAATTCTTCACCTTGGCGGCGAGCTCCTTGTAGATCGCCGCATGAGGGCCGTCCGGCTCGGAGGCGACGACCGGCGTGCCGGCGTCGGAGGTCTCGCGAATCTTCAGATCGAGCGGCACCTCGCCGAGGAAGGGCACGCCCAGCGCCTCGGCGTCATGGCGCGCGCCGCCATGCGAGAAGATGTCGGTGCGGCCGCCGCAATGCGGGCACAGGAAATAGCTCATATTCTCGACCACGCCGAGAATGGGCGTCGACACTTTCTGGAACATGGCGACGCCGCGGCGCGCGTCGATCAGCGCCAGATCCTGCGGCGTCGAGACGACGACCGCGCCGGCGAGCGGCACCTGCTGCGCCATTGTGAGCTGCGCGTCGCCGGTGCCGGGCGGCATGTCGACGACGAGCGCGTCCAATTCGCCCCAGGCGACCTCGCCGAGCATCTGGCCCAGCGCCTGCGCCACCATGGGCCCGCGCCAGACCATGGGGACATCCTCCTCGACGAGGAAGCCGATGGACATGATTTTCAGGCCATAGGCCTCGAGCGGGATCATCTTGTTGTCGACCACCTCCGGCTTGCCGCTGAGGCCGAACAGGCGCGGCGCCGAGGGTCCGTAGATATCGGCGTCGAGCAGGCCGACGCGCCAGCCCTGCGCCGCGAGGCCGAGCGCCAGATTGGCGGAGGTTGTCGATTTTCCGACGCCGCCTTTTCCCGAAGAGACGGCGATGATGTATTTGATCTTCTCGATCGCGGCGATGGGCCGGCGCTGCGGCGCTTGACCCGCCGGCGGCGCAGCCGCAGCCGCTTGCGGCGCGCGCTCCGCCGTGAGCGTCACGATCGCCGCCTCGATTCCCGGCACGGTCTTCACGGCGCCCTCGACCGCGACGCGCAGCACCTCGAGCTCCTTGGCCCGCGCCGGATCGCCGGTGAGCGACACGAAGGCCTTGGCCCCCGACACATTGACTCCGCTGACGAGGCCCGCGGCGACGATGGATTTGCCGCCCGGACCCGCGACGCTCTCCAGCGCCTTCAAGACTGATGCTTCATCGGCCACTGTCTTCGCCTTTCGCACGAACCCGCTTCCGACGCCCTCCCGAGCGGGCGTCTTTTGGAAGCATTCTACGCAATCGGTATGCCGATATTCGGCCGATGCGTCTACGGGCCCGCGCGAAGCGCCGTCACGCCCTCTGCTTCTGAACGAGAGCGTTGCGGATGAGGCCGACGATCGCCGTCACGATGGCGCCCGACACGCCGCCGCCGACGAGCTGGCCGGCGACGACGGCGATATCGAAGCCGCCATTGCCCGCGGCGCCTGTGAGCGCCGGAATGAGCGAGGAGAGGATCGAGCCGCCGCCGGCCCCTCCGAGCGCGCCGACGATGGCGTTGGCGACGGGGCCGAGATCGAGGCTCTTGGCCGTCTTGCCGACGCCCGAGCCGCCTGCGGCGCCGCCGATGAGCTGGATGATGAGATTGAGGAGCGTTTCAGACATGGGCTGCGCCTTTCGTTGACGGTTGACGACCGAAAACGAATTTGCGCGCAGCGAGGGATTATCAACCCTGCCGAGAGTGGGAGCGGCGAATGGTCGGAGTGGCGGGATTCGAACCCACGACCCCTTGTCCCCCAGACAAGTGCGCTAACCGGGCTGCGCTACACTCCGATGGCCGCTCTTATAGAGGCCGCGGCCGCCGCTGGCAACGCATGTCGGAGCGAAGAGCGCGAGGAATTCACCGCCGCGTCAGCTCCAACATGCGGCGGCATTCGGCGAGATCGGCCAGCGCCTGCCGCAGAAGCCGCTCGTCCTGCGAGCGCAGGCCGCCCGTGGGCGCCTCCGAGAGCCGCACGGCCGGCAGCGTCAGCATGGGCGGCGGCTCGCGCGGGGCGAGCGCGACCAGAGTGGTCGCGGCCCCCCGCTCTTCCGTTTCGCGTTCCTCGTGGATTTCTTCCGCCGCCTCGTGGATCTCGCGCAGATCGACGGGCGGCGGCTCCTCCCGCCGGGCCGGGGCGTCCGCGTGGGAGAAGAGCGAAAGCTCGGGCGAGGGACGTTCCCGCTCGTCGAAATCGGCGTCGCGCTCCGCCCGCTCGATGGCGGCGCCGGAGCCGCGGGCGCTTTCGATGACGGCGCGCGCGCCCTGCTCGCGCAAGAGGCGCTGCACGCCCTTGATCGTATAGCCGCGGCCATAGAGCAGATGGCGGATCGCCGCGACGAGCTCGACGTCGCGCGGCCGGTAGTAGCGCCGCCCGCCGGCGCGCTTGACCGGCTCGATCTCGGAAAAGCGCGTCTCCCAGAAGCGCAGCACATGGGGCGGAAGGTCGAGGCTCTCCGCGACCTCGCCGATCGTGCGGAAGGCGCCATCGCTCTTGGCGGTCAAAATCTAAGCTCCGCTCCCTGCCCGCGCGACGATTCGCGCGCTTCTATTTTCATCCTTGCCGTGGCGTTTTTCAGCCGGAATTTTTGCTTTCGCCGCCGTTTCGGCCGCCCGCCCGTCGCCCGCGCGCCTGGACAAGGGCGCGCGGCTCGCCTTAATTGGCGCGCCAGAGCCTCTCACCTCGAGCCCTCCCATGACCGACTGGATCCAGTTTCCCGCTCCGACGCCCGCCATCGTCGCGCCGCCGAGCGAGGAGAGCGCGACCGACGTGCGTTTGTGGCTGCTGATCATCGCCGCGCTGGTCTTCGCCATGGTGGTGGTGGGCGGCGCGACGCGACTCACCGAATCGGGCCTCTCCATCACCGAATGGAAGCCGATAACCGGCGTGCTGCCGCCGCTCTCGGAGGCGCAATGGGCCGCCGCTTTCGAGGATTACAAGAAGATCCCGCAATATCGCGAAATGTTCCCGAACATGGACCTTTCGCGCTTCAAGGTGATTTTCGCCTGGGAGTGGAGCCACCGTCTGCTCGGCCGTCTCATCGGCTTCGTTTTCGCTCTGCCGCTCGCCTGGTTCTGGCTGCGCGGGCGTTTGCCGAGGAGCGTCAAGCCGAAGCTCGTCGGAATATTGGCGCTGGGCGCGCTGCAGGGCGGCGTCGGCTGGTGGATGGTGTCTTCCGGCCTCGTCAATCGGGTCGAGGTGGCGCAGGAGCGGCTCGCGATCCATCTGCTGCTCGCGGCCTTCATCTTCTCCGCATGTCTGTGGGTCGCCGGCGGGCTCGGCTATCGAGCGCGCATCCAAGTCGCGAGCGGGCGCCGGCGTCTCTCCTTTTTCGCGACTTTGCTGCTCGTCCTGGTCTTCGTGCAGATCGGCGCGGGCGCGCTGGTCGCGGGGCTTCGCGCCGGCTACGCCTACAATACTTGGCCGCTGATGGACGACAGCTTCGTTCCGCCCTCGGACGAGCTGCTGCGGCTCTCGCCTTGGTGGAGCAATCTCGTCGACAATGTCGCGCTGGTGCAATTCGACCATCGCATCATCGCTTATGCGCTGCTCGCGCTGGCGCTGTTCCACTTCATCGATGCGGCGGGCTCGGCGGGCGGGCGCGCCGCGCGCGGGGCCGGCGTTCTATTCGGCCATATTGTCGCGCAAGCGGCGCTGGGCGTGGCGACGCTGGTGCTCGTCGTGCCGTTCTGGGCGGCGCTCTCGCATCAGGCGCTCGCAATGGGCGTGCTGGCCGTGGCGACGCTTCATGCGCGGCGCCTGCGCACGGCCGAGGCCATGACGGACGAAGACTGATATTCGAACCGCGCCTTCGGCGCGGTCGATCGATTTCAGCTCGCGCCCCCGAGCATCAGCGACAAATTCTGCACGGCGGCGCCCGACGCGCCTTTGCCGAGATTGTCGAGCCGCGCGACGAGCAGCGCCTGACGCCGCTCCTCATGCGCGAAGACGAAGATTTCGAGATCATTGGTTCCGTTCGAGGCGAGCGCGTCGAGACGGCCGGACTTCGGCGCCGGAACCACGCGCACATGCGTCGCGCCCGCATAGTGACGCGCCAGCGCCGCCTCGAGATCGACCGCGCGAGGACGTGCGGAAAGAGACTCGAGCGCGAGCGGAATGGAGACGAGCATCCCTTGCCGGAAATTGCCGACGGAGGGAACGAACAAGGGCGTCGAAGCAAGCCGCGCATAAGCGACGATCTCCGGCAGATGCTTATGCTCGAGCGTAAGGCCATAGAGCTCGAAGCCCGGCGCCTCGCCTTTCTCATGAGCCTCGATCATCTGCTTTCCGCCGCCGGAATAGCCGGAAACGGCGTTGATCGCGATATTCTCCTGCGGCGCGATCAGCCCCGCGTCGACGAGCGGCCGCAACAGAGCGATCGCGCCCGTCGCATAGCAGCCGGGATTGGCGACGCGCCGCGCGGCGCGGATCGCCTCCCCCTGGCCGGGCGCGAGCTCGGGAAAGCCATAGGTCCAGCCGGGCGCGACGCGATGCGCTGTGGAGGCGTCGAGAATGCGCGGAGCCGCCGCGCCCAATTCATCGGCGAGCGCGACCGTCTCCTTGGCGGCGGCGTCCGGCAGGCAGAGGATCGCAATGTCGACGCATGCGAGAATGTCGCGCTTGGCGGCGACCTCCTTGCGCAATTCCGGCGCGATGGAGACGAGCTCTATGTCCTTTTCGTCCGCGAGCTTCTCGCGGATTTCGAGGCCCGTGGTGCCGGCGTCGCCGTCGATGAAGATTTTGGCCATTGGTCTCGAGCGTTCCCCGAGTGAAAAACAAAAAGGGCGGCTCGCGCCGCCCTTCGTCGTCGTTCGCCGATCGAGAGATAATCAGCGCTTCGAGAACTGGAAGCTGCGGCGGGCTTTGCGCTTGCCGTATTTCTTGCGCTCGACGACGCGCGAGTCGCGGGTCAGGAAGCCCTCGCGCTTCAACGCGGCGCGAAGCTCGGGCTCATAATGGGTGAGCGCCTTTGCAAGACCATGACGCACGGCGCCGGCCTGGCCGGAGAGGCCGCCGCCGGCGACCGTGACGGTGAGGTCGTATTGGTCGACGCGATTGGCGACGCCGAGCGGCTGCTGCAGGATCATGCGCAGCACCGGACGGGCGAAATAGACGGCGACGTCGCGGCCGTTCACCGTGATCTTGCCCGTGCCGGGCTTGATCCACACGCGCGCCACGGCGTTCTTACGCTTGCCGGTGGCGTAGGCGCGGCCGTATTTGTCGAGCTTCTGCTCATATTTCGGCGCTTCGGACGCGACGGCGACCGCAGCCTGATTGAGCTCGGAGAGAGAGGAAAGCGTGGTCTCGGCCATGGGTTATGCGCTCTTGCCGTTGCGGGCGTTCTTGGGATTGAGGGCGGCGACGTCGAGCGGCTCCGGGCTCTGCGCGACATGCGGATGATCCGGCCCCTTGTAGACGCGCAGATTGCCGAGCTGCTTACGGCCGAGCGGGCCGCGCGGCAGCATGCGCTGCACCGCCTTCTCGACGACGCGCTCCGGGAAGCGCCCATCGAGAATGAACTTGGCCGAGCGCTCCTTGATGCCGCCCGGGAAGCCCGTGTGATGATGATAGACCTTCTGGTCGCGCTTGCGGCCGGTGAGGATCACCTTCTCGGCGTTGACGACGATGATGTTGTCGCCGTCGTCGACATGGGGGGTGAAGGTCGCCTTGTGCTTGCCGCGCAGACGCAGCGCGATGAGGCTGGCGAGGCGGCCGACGACGAGGCCCTTGGCGTCGATCAGCACCCATTTCTTCTGCACTTCGGCCGGCTTCGCCGAATAGGTTTTGCCAAACATGGGATAGCGAGTTCCGTTGTTCTCGGGTCCGCGCGCGCGGGATGCGGCGTGATAAGCGAGCGCGCCGCCCCTGTCAAACGGAATCGGGCGCTCGTGAGCGCCTGAAAACCCCGCATTTCCTGGCGATAGCCGGCATTGGTATCACGCTACCGTATTCCTATGGCCTGACGATCGGCTTGCCGCGCGGGAATTTGGCGATCGTCGCCTCGTCTATGTTCAGATGCCGGGCGACCATGGCGGGCGGTGTGTGAGTGAGCCAGTCGACGAGCGAGACGTCGCGGAAATGCGCGGCGCGGAACACTTCGAGGAATTGCAGCTCCGTGTCGCCGACATTCTGCACGTAATGGCCGTGGGCGCGCTTCACATAGCCTATGTCGCCGGGGTGGAAGTCTTGAGTCACGGCCTTCGGCCCGGCGTCGAAGAGGGTCATGCGGCCGTGGCCTTTCAGCCAATATTGCCATTCGTCGCCATTGGGATGCCAATGCATCTCGCGCAGCGCGCCAGGCGCGAGCGTGACCAGAGCGGCGGCGATCGTCGTCGAGACCTTGAAATTGTCGCTGTCGGCGACGCGCGCCTCGCCGCCTTTCATCTTTTTGGCGGCGGCGCTGCTCTTGAGCGAGAAAGTGTAGGGATAGGGCGGCGCCCCCTCCCCGCCTGCCGCGGAGGCCTGGTCGGCGGCGAGCGGCCCCGGAACCTCCCCTTGGAAAATATAGAGCTGGTTCAGCGGGATATTGGTGAATGTCTCGGCCGGCAGGCCGAAATTGGCGGCGAGTATCTCGGGCGGAGTGTGAGCGATCCAGTCCGTGACGAGCAGCGTATTGTATTCCGTCGCCTTGCCGTCGTCGAAACAGAGCAGGAACTCGCAGCCGTCGGGCCCGAGCCCCTGCAGCGAATGCGGCAAGCCGGCCGGGAAATACCAAATGTCCCCTTCCTCGACATCGGAGACATAGGCGCGGCCCTGATCGTCCAGCACGGTGACCCGGCAGGAGCCGTAGGAGACATAGCCCCATTCGGCGGCGAGATGCCAATGCATCTCCCTCACGCCGCCGGCGGTGAGCCGCATATCGACGCCGGAGATCTCCTCGGCGATGGCGAAGTCATATTGCGTGACCTGCCGCGCCCAGCCGCCGTTCTGCACGCGCTTCGGCGCATTGTTGAAGGACGCCCAGAACATGGGCATGTCGCTGACGTCGGTCGGAGGCGGAAACTGCGCCGAGGGGAACTGCCCGCCGATCGCCTCGCTGCGCGGGCCGGGATCGGTGAGGCTCGCCTTGTTCCTGGCGTTGATCGCGCCCTGGGGCGGCAGATCGGGATTGCCGAAGGACGGTATCGGGCGTTCCGCGATCGTCTCGCGTTTCGAGGCAGTGGCCATAACTCTCTCTCCGCAGTGATCCGAGGGGACGGCTTCCGCTCGTCTCAGATTGCGCCTCCCGGTCCCCGGTCAACCGCGCCGCGCCGCCGCGAAAAAAAGCGCAATCGCTAAAATCCGAGCATTCGAATTGGCGGGCCGGCAAAACGCCGCGCGCATTCTCGATCCCCGACGGCGAGGGCGGCGTAGACGCGCCTCGCCCGGCATTCGGGGGGTCGCGTGTTCTATTTCCTGGTTCGCGTCTCGATTCCGCTCGCTCTCGCGCTCATCGTCGCCGGCGCCTCCGCCGCCCGCGCGGAAGTCCCGCGCGGCAGCTTCGCCGTCACCGGCGAGCCGACCTCCATCCCTTACGGCTGGATGGATTTCTGCGGACGCCAGCCGCAAGAGTGCCGACAGACGGTCCTGCCCGCCGCCGACATCGAGCTCTCGCGCGAAGCCTGGGCTCGGCTGACCGCGATCAATCGCGCGGTGAACGCGGCGATCGAGCCGCTCTCCAATCTCGAGCATTGGGGCACGATCGCCGATCATTGGGATTATCCGACCGACGGCAAGGGCGATTGCAAGATCTATGCGCTGCAGAAGCGCCGGCTGCTCATGGAGATGGGCTTTCCGCGCCAGGCGCTGCTGATGACGATCGTGCGCGACAAGAACGACCAGGGCCACGCCGTGCTGACGGCGCGCACGAGCCGCGGCGATTTCATACTCGACAATCTCACCGACGAGGTGAAGCCCTGGGACGCGACCTTCTATCGCTTCGTGAAGCGCCAGTCGCAGGAAGACCCGAATATCTGGGTCTCGATCGAGACGCGGCGGCGGGTCGGCGCGCGGTGAAGGGGCGCAGCGCTCCCTTCTCCCACTCGTGGGCGAAGGTGGCCTCGCGTAGCGAGGTCGGATGAGGGCGGCGGCGGTTCGTGGCGCGCTGGTCGTGACGGGCGGTTTCGAAGATGGCGGCAAACGGGCTCGGACCTCATCCGACCCTCGCTGACGCGGGGGCCACCTTCTCCGGCAAGCGGGAGAAGGACGCGCCGCGTCAGACAGAAATCACATCCCGATAGGTTTCCGCGAGCGGCAGGCTCACCCCGATCGCCGGCAAATTCAGTTCCGCCTCGAGCCCGTCGAGAATCTGCACGCCGGACCAGACATCGCCGATGCGGTCGAAGGTCTCGATATGCGGCTGGTCGCGCTCCACCAGCACGTAATGGCGCAAGCTCGGCAGCTTCTGATAGACGGCCCATTTCTCGGATCGATCGCGCGCCTTGCTGCCCTCGGACATCACCTCGACCAGGACCGTCGGATCGTTCACGGAGGTCGCGCCCGGCTCCATCGCGCCGCAGCGGACCATGACGTCCGGCAATGTCGCCGAATCGATCGCCTTCTCCTTCATGAAGAAGGTCTCTTGAAAGACTTGGCAGGACGATCCCTTCGCCCGAAGGCGCTGCATCAGGCCGAAGGCGAGGTTCCGGGCGATGAAATGATGCTCCCAACGCGCGCCGACCATCATGCGCACGACGCGGCCGCCGATCAGCTCCCATTTTTCGTCCGAGGGCTTGTCGGCGAGAAGTTCCTCGAAATCGTCGAGGGACATATACTCGTATTGCGACGAGAGGCGGCTCACGGGCTTTTCTCCTGACCGTCAGTCTAGCATAACGCGGCTGCCCGCGCATCCGACGCAATTGGAGCCCCGATCCTTGACCACCCCTCCCCGCCGGCTGGTGACGCCCGAGAAACGCGACGATGATCCGGATCTCTCGCTGCGTCCGCTCTCGCTCGGCGACTTCACCGGCCAGGAGGCGGCGCGCAAGAATCTCAAAATCTTCATCGAGGCCGCCAAGGCGCGCGGCGAGGCGCTCGACCATGTGCTCTTCGTCGGTCCGCCCGGCCTCGGCAAGACGACGCTGGCGCAGATCGTCGCCCGCGAGCTCGGCGTCAATTTCCGCTCCACCTCCGGCCCGGTCATCGCCAAGGCCGGCGATCTCGCGGCGCAGCTCACCAATCTCGAGCCGCGCGACGTGCTGTTCATCGACGAGATCCATCGCCTCAACCCGGCGGTCGAAGAAATCCTCTATCCGGCCATGGAGGATTTTCAGCTCGATCTCATCATCGGCGAGGGCCCCGCGGCGCGCTCGGTGAAGATCGATCTCGCCAAATTCACCCTCGTCGGCGCGACGACGCGCGCCGGCCTCTTGACGACGCCGCTGCGCGACCGCTTCGGCATTCCGGTGCGGCTCAATTTCTACACTGCGGAAGAATTGGAGCTCATCGTGCGGCGCGGCGCGCGCGTGCTCGGCGTCGCCATGAGCGAGGACGGCGCGCGCGAGATCGCGCGGCGCTCGCGCGGCACGCCGCGCATCGCCGGGCGCCTGTTGCGCCGCGTGCGCGATTTCGCCATCGTCGAGAATGAGGGCAGCGTGACGCGTATGCTCGCCGATCGCGCGCTGGCGCTGCTCGAGGTCGACAGCATCGGGCTCGATGTGATGGATCGCCGCTATCTGGAAATGGTCGCCGTCAATTTCGGCGGCGGCCCGGTGGGGATAGAGACGATCGCCGCCGCGCTCTCGGAGCCGCGCGACGCGATCGAGGATATTATCGAGCCGTTCTTGCTGCAGCAGGGCTTTCTCCAGCGCACGCCGCGCGGCCGCCTGCTCACCGCCCACGCCTTCCGCCATCTCGGCCTCGCCGAGCCCGCGCGCCCGGCGGCGCAATTCGGCCTGTTCGACGAGGGCGAGACGGAAAGCTGAGGCTCAATTGCCGTGGCGACGAATATCGGCTTTCTGTCCGGGGATCAGCAGGCCCTGATCGACTCCGGTCGGCGTCTGGCCGGGTCCGCCGGCGCGCGCCGGCGCGGCGCCGCGATAGCTCCAATAGCTGAAATAGAAGGACCCCGGGCTCGCGACCGCTCGACGCTCGAGCGGGCGAAAGGCGCCGACATTCACCTTGGCCGCCTGCGGCACGAGATTAATGTCCGTCGGACCGCCGAGCGTATGGGGAATCGCATGTCCTCTGTGGTAATGCGCGCCGGCGCTCAGCGGATGTCCGCGCATCCGCGAGGCGTCGCGCGCTCCGCCGTGCCGCCCGCGGCTGACGCCCCAGGCGGCGAGCAGCCTTTCGGCGGTGATGTCGAAGAGATAGGAGAATTCCGACGACGATGTCTCGACGATATTCGAAGCGTCGAAATCCTGTGCATAGTCGTCGAGCCAGATAGCTATGAGATAGGGAACGATGTCTTTGTCGAAGCCACCGCCCGGTCCGGCCGGATCGACGCCGGCCAGCCATTTGTCGATCAGTGGATAAGCCGCCATCGAAATATCCTCGCGATTATGCCGGCATCATAATTCGTCGCGCGCGGCGCGCCAAGCCGATAGCATCGACAGCCATTCCTCGCCGGCGCGCTTCACGGCTCCCGCGCGGCGGCGTCGAAATCCAATATCTCATTCGTATAGGTCTCGCGCACTTCGGAAATCGGCTTGCCGTCGCCGCCATGCACGATGGCGCGATGCTCGAACAGCGCATGCGGCGCGTCGAGCGCCTCCTTCTTCGGCCGCTCTCGCATGATCGTCGCGCGCGTCTTGCTCTCCCAGCCCGCCGGCAGAGGCGACCAGCGCATTTCGACCGAGAACGTGCGACGGAAGGGACGCAGCGGCGCGATCACCTTGCCGAAGGGCGCGTCGCTCGTCTCCAGCGCGCGGTTCATCTCCGGCGTCAGGCGCGCGGGCACATACCAATTATCCGCCTCCGAGAGCGTATGCTCGCCGCAGCGGAGCGCGACGCGGCGATATTTCACCTGCTCCTCGGCGCCGATCTGCAGCCGCTCGCGCTGCTCCGCGCCGGGCGGCGCGACGACGCCGGGGGCCACATGGGCGACGATCCTCGGCTCCGCGGCCATATGATGATCGGCGCACCATTTCTCCAGCACCGCCGTCGCGCTGCGTCCGGCGAGCAATTCGGCGTTCAGCGTCTCGACGAGCGCCAGCGCCTCGAGCCGGCCGACGAAATCATCCGGCCAAGGCGCGCGCGCCCAGCACGGCGCGGCGACGGACATGGCGAGGGACGTGGCGACGAGCCCCGCGACAGCCGTTCGTCTCGTCATCCTTCGCATCGCAACGCTCCTCGGTTTCTCCTCGCGCGTGAATAACGCAAGAGAAGGACGCTGTCGCGCGCCGCAGACGACGGCGATTTCGCGGCGGCCACGCCCGCGCGTGGCGACACTGTGACGGTTCGAAGGTATTCCGGCGAAGTCCGTGTTTTTGCTTATTGCCAAGCTTGTGAACCGCAACGGCCTCGCATAGTCCTAGTCTCGAACAAGACAAGAGGACGCGATGAAGAACGTCGAATATCGTCTTTTCGCGGCCGCCCTTTGCTTGGCGGCTGCGCCATTTTCCACCTCCTCGGCCGAGGCCGGCGTCACTCAGCAGGAGAAGCTCTCCGCCGCCGCGCGGCTCGAGCCGACGAAAGTGCTGGTGCTCGGCTCCGAGCGTCGCGCGAGCGCCGACCAATACGCGACGCGCCAAAAGCTCGACGCCGGGTCGCTGAAGCAGGCGCACGCCGCCTCCGGCCTCATCCAATGCGGCCGCGCGCATGGCGCCGGGCAGCTCACCCTCGCCAATAATGTCATCACCACTGCGGCGCATGTTTTCTACGACGAGCGCGGCGCCAAGCGCGCGCGCAGCTGCCAATTCGTCACCGATGTCGATGGCAAGAAGCGCCGCGTCGCGATCGACATGACGTCGATCGTCGCCGGCTCCGCCAAGCCCTATGCGGTCAAGGCGATCAATGATTGGGCGGTGGCCCGCCTCGCGCAGCCGCTCGACGATGTGAAGCCCTATGATCTCGCCGATCCGCTCGCCGTCGAGCAGACCGTCGAATTCGTCTCGCGCGGCCATTCCGACTGGCGCGACGCGGAGACCATGTCCTTCGAGGCCTGCCGCCTGCGCGCGCAGACCAATCAGCTGAAGGGCGGCGCGCGCGAATTCGCCTTCGATTGCGGCACCGGCGACGGCGCCTCCGGCGGCGCTGTTCTCGCCGGCGAGCCGCGCATGAAGCTCGGCGCCATTCTCGTCGGCTGGCGCAGCAACGACCCCTCGCGCATCGGCCCCTATTCCTCGACGAATTACAATTTCGTCGTCTCGGTCGAAGGCGCCTTCCGCGAGGCGGTGCTGGCCGCCGCCGGCCAGGAAGCGATCCCCGCGACCGCCCAGGCCGCCGCGCCCGCCGGCGACAAAGCCGCCGAAAGCGACAAGGCCGCGCAGAGCGACCAGCGCCGCTCCGCCGGCCGAGACTGACAAACGGCCGTCAATCGCGAGGAGCGGAACGACGACGCGATCCAGGGGCCGCCTCACGATTCTGGATTGCTTCGCTTCGCTCGCGGTGACGGACTCCACATATATGAAAGACGCCCGGCGCCGCTCTCAGCGGCGGCCGGGCGTTTCGATTCCGCCCCAAGAGTCTTTGACCGCCTCGAAATGCGCGGAAGCGTCATATCCGGCGACGGCGAGGCCGAGCTGCTGCGCCGACAAGCGGCCGATCGCGGCCAGCACGGCGTAAGAGGCGACGACGCGGTCCCGCTGCGCGACGACCAGCGCCAGACGCGCGCCGAGCAGCTCCTGCTGCGCGTTCAATATTTCGAGTGTCGTGCGCTTGCCGGCCTTGGCCTCCTCGCGCACGCCCTCGAGCGCGCGCTCGGCGGCGGCGATCTGCGCGCTCGCCGCGCCGATCTGCGCCTTGGCGGCCTGCAGCCCTCCCCAATTGGCGCGCGTCAGCGCCATCAGCTCGGCGCGCGCGGCGTCGACATCGAACTTCTTCTGCCCCGCCGTCTCCTTGGCCTGGCGCAGCCGCGCCGAGGTCCCGCCGCCGGAATAGATCGGCACCGATAATTTGCCGAGGAGCTGCGCGCCGACGGCGCGATTGCCGCGGCCGTCTATATCGGATTCGGTATAGACCTTGCCGACCATGGAGAGGCTCGGCAGAAAATCGCTCTCGATCACCCTTATGTCGAGATCGGCGGCCTCGGCGTCATGCTGGGCGGCGCGCACCACCGGATGCTCGGCGAGCGCGACGCGCTCGGCCGCCTCGCGCGTCTTCGGCAGCAGGCGGTCTATCGGCTCGGCCGGCGTGAGGCGCTTCGGCTCGGCTCCCATGATCTGCGCATAGCGCGCGAGGCTCGCGTCGAGCTCGGCGCGCGCCGTCGCCGCCTGCGAGCGGCCGGCGGAGAGCCGCGCCTCGGCTTGCGCAATATCGGTCGGCGTGATCTCGCCGGCCGCATAGCGCTCCTTGGTCTGGCGCAATTGCTCCTCGAGCACCGCGACATGATTCTGCTGCAGGCGCAGCGCCGCCGTGTCGCGCAGCACATTCATATAGACGGAGACCGCCTCGAACAGCAGGCGCTGCTCGATGAGCCGCAGCCGCTCGCGTCCCCCATGCACATTGGTCTCGGCGGAGAGCGCGGCGTTGCGCGTGCGAAAACCATCGAACAGCGGCTGCTCGACGCTGAGCACGGCGGAGCGCGGCGGGCCGCCGCGATTGTTCTGAATGCTCTCGACCCACAGCGGCTCGAGTCGACTGCCATTGTCGTATTCGAAGGATTTCTGCACCGAGCGCCGCCGCTCCACACCGAGAAAGGCGTCGGCGCGCACGCTCGGGCGGAATTGCGAGAGCGCGCGCGGCACATTCTCGTCATTGGCGCGCTGGCCGGCGCGCGCGGAATTGATCGTCGGATTGAGCTCATAGGCGCGCGCCAGCGCCTCGGCGAGCGTCTCGCCGAAAGCGGATGCGGGCGCGAGCAGGCCGAGCGCCAGAGCGATGAGCGACGCGCGTCTCATGCGTCGGCCCCGCGCGCGTCCGCGACGACACCCTCCGCCGGCGCGTGGATCGCCTCGTCGCGCCCGAACAGCGCATAGAGCGCCGGCAGCACGAAGAGCGTGAGAATGGTCGCGCTGACGAGCCCGCCGATGACCACTGTGGCGATGGGCTTCTGCACCTCCGCGCCCGTGCCCGTCGCAAAGGCCATGGGGAAAAAGCCGAGCGAGGCGACGAGCGCCGTCATCGCCACGGGGCGCAGGCGCGTCATCGCGCCTTCGACGATGGCCTCGCGCGGCGCGCGGCCCTGCTGCACGAGCTGCAATATGTAGCTGCGCATCACGAGGCCGTTGAGCACGGCGACGCCGGAGAGCGCGATGAAGCCGACCGCCGCGGAGACCGACATGGGCATTCCGCGCAGCCATAGCGCCGCGACGCCGCCGGAGAGCGCCAGCGGCACGGCGCTGAACACGATGAGCGCGTCGCGCGCCGAGCCCAGCGCCGAAAAGAGCAGCAGAAAAATGAGGAAGAAGCACAAGGGCACGACCACGACGAGCTTTTTCCGCGCGGCCGCGAGATTTTCGAACTGCCCGCCCCATGAGAGCCAGTCGCCGTGAGCGAGCGTGACCTTCGCCTTCACCCTCTCCTGCGCCTCGGCGACGACGGAGGCGATGTCGCGCCCGCGCACATTGGCGGTGACGACGACGCGGCGCTTGCCATTCTCGCGCGAGATCTGATTGGGCCCTTCGTGGAAGACGAAGGAGGCGACCTGTTTCAGCGGCACGGTGCGAATGCGCCCCGTGTCATGGCCATGCACCGAGACGGGGAGATTTTCGAGCGCGCCAATGTCGTAGCGCAATTCGTCCTTCAAGCGCACGATGATCGGAAAGCGGCGGTCGCCCTCGAAGACGACGCCGGCGCGCTGGCCGCCGACCGCCGCGCCGATGACGTCCTGCACCTCGGCGACGCTGAGGCCGAGATGGGCGATCTCGGTCTTGTCGATCTCGATCTCGAGGAAGGGAAGCCCCGTGATCTGCTCGACCTTCACATCCTCGGCGCCGGCGACGCCGCGCAGCACGCCGGCGATCTGCTCCGCCTCCTTGGCCATGGAGTCGAAATTCTCGCCGAACACCTTCACTGCGACGTCGCCGCGCACGCCGGCGAGCAGCTCGTTGAAGCGCAGCTGTATCGGCTGCGAGAATTCATAGAGATTGCCGGGGAGCTCGGAGACATGTGCGTCGATGCGGCGGATCAGCTCCTCCTTGGGAAGCTTCGGATCGGCCCATTCCTCGCGCGGTTTCAAGAAAATATAAGTGTCGGTGAGATTGGGCGGCATGGGGTCGGTCGCCGCCTCCGCCGTGCCGGTCTTGGAGAAGACATAGGCGACCTCGGGCGCGCGATGGATCGCATTCTCGACCTCGTTCTGCATCGCCTGCGACTGGGTGAGCGAGGCGCTCGGAATGCGGCCCGCCTGCATGGCGAGATTCTTCTCGTCGAGCGTCGGGATGAACTCCTGACCGAGGCGCGAGGCGAGCAGCAGCGCCAGCAGAAAAGCGCCGGCGCCGATGGCGATGGGCCTCCGCGGCGCAGTGATCGCGTTCTGCAGACGCGGCAGATAGGCGCGCTTGAGGGCCGCGATGAATTTGTTCTCGCTCTCCTCGACGCGCCCGGAAACGAGAATGGCGATCATCGCCGGAACGAAGGTGAGCGAGAGAACGAAGGCGGCGACGAGCGCCAGAATCACCGTCATCGCCATCGGATGGAACATCTTGCCTTCGACGCCCGAGAAGGACAGCAAAGGCACATAGACGAGAATGATGATCGCCTGGCCATAGACGGTCGGGCGGATCATCTCGACGGCGGAGGCGATCACCGTCTGCAGCCGCTCCTCGAGCGAGAGCGCGCGGCCGAGCCCATGGCGCCGCTCGAAGAGATGGCGCAGGCTGTTCTCGGCGACGATCACCGCGCCATCGGCGATGAGGCCGAAATCCAGCGCGCCCATGCTCATGAGATTGGCGCTGATGCGGCCATAGACCATGCCGGTGGCGAGCAGCAGCATGGTGACGGGAATGACCAGCGCGGTGATGAGCGCCGCGCGGAAATTGCCGAGCAGCAGAAACAGCACCAGAATGACCAGCAGCGCGCCTTCCGCGAGATTGGAGGCGACGGTGCGGATCGTCGCGTCGACGAGCACGGTGCGGTCGAGGATCGTTCGCGCCTCTATCCCGGGCGGCAGCGCGGCGCGAATGGCGTCGAGCTTGGCGCCGACGGCGGCGGAGACCGAGCGGCTATTGCCGCCGATCAGCATGAGGGCCGTGCCGATGACGACCTCCTCGCCGTCCATGCTGGCGCTGCCGACGCGCATCTCGCGGCCGATCCCCACTTCGGCGATGTCCTTCACGCGCAGCGGCACGCCGTTGCGCGTCGTGACGACGACGCGCTCAATGTCGTCGATCCTCTCCAGCCGGCCGCCGCTGCGCACGACATAGCCCTCGCCATTGCGCTCTATGTAGCCGGCGCCGCGGCTCTGATTGTTGCGCTCGAGCGCGGCGGCGACATCGCCGAAGGAGAGGCCGAGCGAATAGAGCTTCATCGCATCCGGCCGCACATCGAACTGCTTCACATAGCCGCCGAGCGAATCGATGCTGGCGACATTGGGCACGACCTTGAGCTGCGGCTTGACGATCCAATCCTGCACGGTGCGCAGATAGGCGGCGCGCTCGAGCTCGCTGCGCAGCGAATGTCCGTCCGGCGTCAGATAGGTCCCGTCATTCTGCCAGCCCGGCTCGCCGTCGCTATATTTGCGGCCGGGCTCCTTGGGCGCATAGCGGATCGCCCACATGTAGACTTCGCTCAGACCCGTGGCGATCGGCCCCATGCGCGCCTCGACGCCGGCGGGGAAATTCTCCTTCGCCTCGGCGAGACGCTCGTTCACCTGCTGGCGCGCGAAATAAATGTCGAGCTTCTCGGCGAAGACAGCCGTCACCTGGGAGAAGCCGTTGCGCGAGAGCGAGCGCGTGTATTCGAGACCGGGAATGCCGGCGATCACATTTTCGATGGGGAAAGTGATCTGCTTTTCGACCTCGGTCGGCGACAGCGCCGGCGCGATGGCGTTGATCTGCACCTGATTATTGGTGATGTCCGGCACGGCGTCGATCGGCAGGCGCTCGAGCGAGCCGGCGCCGACGAGGCAGGCGAGCAAAGTGAGCAGCGCGACGAGCCAGCGCTGACGAACCGAAAAGGCGATGCAACGCTCGATCATCTCCGGTCACACATTCCCGTCACACGCGCCGCCGTCATCGACGAGACGGGCGGTCAGTCCAAACCCTCGAGCCGCGATTTGCCGAGCTCCGCCTTCAGGACGAAGGCGTTGGTCGCGGCGACCTGTTCCCCCGCCTCGAGCCCGGAGACGATCTCGATCGATTCGCTGTCGCTCGCGCCCGTCTCGACCTTGCGCTTCACGAAACCTTCCGGCGCGCGCACGAAGACGACCGTCTCGCCCTCGAAGGTGAGAAGGGCGGAGCGCGGCAGGCGCAGGCGCGCCGGCTTCTCCTCGAGCGCGATATGCGCCGTCATCGCCGTGCCGGGCCGTAGCGCGAAATCCGCATTGGCGAAAGAGGCGACGGCGCGGCCGGAATGCGTCTCGTGGTCGAGCATGGGGCCGATGAACACGACGCGGCCCTCGGCCTCGTCCTCG
Organism: Methylosinus sp. Ce-a6; assembly: GCF_009811655.1. Taxonomy (GTDB): domain Bacteria; phylum Pseudomonadota; class Alphaproteobacteria; order Rhizobiales; family Beijerinckiaceae; genus Methylosinus. The sequence goes on from NZ_BGJX01000021.1 coordinate 31,335, forward strand.
TCAGTGTGCGAAAGGCGCACGCTCTGCCCTTCCCGCACCAGAGGAAGATCGGCCAAGGCGACGGCGATTTCGGCGAAGACGGTGGAGATATCGGCGATGACGAACAGCTCCTTCGTCTGCCCCTCGCCGCCGACCGGCTGGCCGAGATCGGCGCGGCGCTCGATCACTTTTCCCGACGAGGGCGCGCGTATCTCCTTGCGGCGCAGCTCGCCGACCGGCTGGCTCGGCAGCGCGGCGATCTCGGCCTCGGAGAGATCGAGCGCGGCGAGCTTCTGCCGCGCGAGATCGACGCGCAGCTTCGCCTCCTCATAGGCGCCGCGCGCCTTCAGAAAGCTCTGCTCGGCGGAAATCTTCTTCTCGAAGAGCCCCTTCTCACGCTGGAACAGCGCCGATTGCAGGTCGAGACCGACTTTGGCGGCGAGATAGTCGCTCTTGGCGTCGGCGACCTCGCGGCTCTCGATGACGGCGATCACCTCGCCCTTCTCGACCGGATCGCCGAGCTTCTTGCGCAATTCGGCGACGGCGCCGGCGACTTTCGCGGCCACGCGGCCGATGCGGTCCGGATCGACGGCGACGACGGCCGGGGCGACGACGGCCCGCGTCAGCACGCCGGGCGCGGCCGCGACAATGGCGATCTTGGCGGCCTCGATCTGCTCGGCGGAGAGCTTGACGAGCCCTTCCGCGGCCTTGACGACGGAGGCGTCGCCGGCTTTCTCGCCGGCCGCGAACAAGGCGCGGATCGGCGCGGAAATTTGCGGGAATAGCGAGCCGAGCATGGCGCTCGCCAGCAGCGCCGCGCCGTAGCGCAGAAGGCGCATGCGGGCGAGGCTAGAATAGTTCGAGAAAGGCGCGAAGCTCGATCGCCGCTCTCCGGCGTCGGTCGGAACGACGTTCGGCGCCGCCAGGCGGCGGAGGATATGGGCCAAGTCTCGCATACGCATCTCGAGACTTCTTTAACCCGTACGCCCGGCCGCGTCCACGCCGGCGCGCCGAAAAAACAGGCGCCGCGCCGCACGAACGAAAAGCCCGGCGCGCGGGCGCCGGGCTCTCTCGACAGCAGGCTCTGCGACGAGCCGAGATGTCAATATTTGGCGACGACCGGAGCCGGCGCGCCGAACAGATCGAGATGATAGTTCAGGCCGACGCGAATCGTGTGGAAGTGGTTCTGCACCCCGCGCTGCTGCGAGGTGAAGGCCGAGACGGCGCCGCCGGGGGTGATCTGGTTGAACCAGAAGCCGCGGCCGGCGTCGAGCTCGGTGTAGAGATATTCGATCTTGGCCGAGAGATTGGGCATGAAGGCCCATTCCACGCCGCCGCCGGCGGTCCAGCCGGTGCGAATGTCGCTCTCCGAGCCCTGGCCCCAGAAGCCGGCCGTGTCCCAATAGGTGAAGCGGCTGGAGGCCTCGCCATAGGCGAAGCCGCCCGTGCCATAGACGAGAATGGTCGGCGTGACGGCATAGCCGATACGGCCGCGCACCGTCCCGAACCAGTCGATCGAATGGCGCGTGGTCAGCACCGGGAAATAGCCGACATTGGAGCCGACGCCCTGCGTCTGGCCGCTCAGATCGGCGCCCTGGAAATCGGCCTCGAGGCCGACGACGAAGCCGCTGTTGGCGAATTGATAATTATAGCCGATCTGGCCGCCGCCGATGACGCCGTCGATGTCGGCCGACGGATAGTTCCAGGCGACGCCGGTCGGTGCGCCGCCGGGGCCGAATTCGACGCCGGACAGGCGATAGCTCTCGAGCCAGCTATAGCCGATGTTGAGACCGCCATAGAGACCGGTCCAGCTGAAGGCGGGAGCGGCCAAAGCGACAAAGGCCGGCGCGCCCTTCTGCGACGGAAGGTCGGCCGCGAGAGCCGGCGCGGCGGCGAGAACCAGCGCGAGCGCGCCGGCTGCGGAAATCGTCTTCATGGTTCCCTCGTTTCGATCAGTGCGGCCGCCGCTGGCGCCCCCCGACGCCGAAAATCCGAGCGGCCGCTCGGTGTTGCCGATCGAGCGTGTACTACGCCGCGGAACAAAGCCGCGTCAACGCTGAACAGTCCACTTGCTGGGACGGATAGTGCTTTCATCGACAATTGTGACAATTATACAACATTTAATACTTGTTACATGACGCTATTTGCTTGACATTGCGAGGGAAACAAAGCTCGCACGCGATTCGCCGGACGAATCCAGAGTGCAAATATATTGTTTAATTTCTATATCTTAGCTAGAATCACGGCGTTCGCGCGCGCGGCGCGCTTCGATGCGTCGCAGCATCGAAGCCTGACAATTGTTCGAACATCACAGAGCAAGAAATAAAGCATTCGTCATGCAGTCGGCCGGTCGCAGCGACGCTTCGCCGCGCGAAACCGATTCTGTTCAATGACTTGCGAAGGGCCGCGTCACGAGCCGCGCCGCTCGCGGCGCAACCGCTCCCAATAGTCGAGCCGCTTGGCGATCTCGCGCTCGAATCCCCGCTCGACCGGCCGGTAGAAGCTCCGCCGCCCGATAGCCTCCGGCCAATAATCCTGGCCGGAGAAGGCGTCCGGCTCGTCGTGATCGTAGCGATAGCCCTCGCCATAGCCTTCGCTCTTCATCAATTTGGTCGGCGCGTTGAGGATGGTCTTGGGCGGCATGGGCGAGCCGCTCTCCTCGGCGAGGCGGCGGGCGGCCTTATAGGCGACATAGCCGGCGTTGGACTTCGGCGCGGCCGCCACATAGAGGACCGCCTGGGCCAGCGCCAGCTCGCCCTCCGGACTGCCGAGAAAATCATAGGCGTCCTTGGCGGCGTTGGCGACGACGAGCGCCTGCGGGTCGGCGAGGCCTATGTCCTCGACCGCCATGCGGACGATTCTCCGCGCGAGGAACAGCGGGTCCTCGCCCGCGACCAGCATACGCGCGAGATAATAGAGGGCCGCATCCGGGTCCGAGCCGCGCACACATTTGTGCAGCGCGCTGATGAGATTGTAATGGCCCTCCTGCGCCTTGTCGTAGACGGGCGCGCGCCGCTGCACCACATCCGCGAGCCGGGCGCGGTCGAAGACCTCGCCCTCTTTGGCCGCGCGCCAGACGTCCTCGGCGAGCGTCAGCGCCGCGCGGCCGTCGCCGTCGGCCATGGCGACGAGCGCCGCGCGCGCGTCCTCTTCGAGCGGCAGCGGCCTTCCCTCGCTGCTCTCCGCGCGCTTCAGCAGTCTCTCGATCGCCTCCGCGTCGAGCGGCTTGAAGACCAGCACGCGGGCGCGCGACAGAAGGGCGGCGTTGAGCTCGAAGGATGGATTTTCCGTCGTCGCGCCGATCAGCGTGACGGAGCCGTCCTCCATCACCGGCAGAAAGGAATCCTGCTGGCCACGGTTGAAGCGATGAATCTCGTCGACGAAGAGCAGCGTGCCCTGCCCCGCCGCGCGACGGGCGCGCGCCGCCTCGAAGCTTTTCTTGAGATCGGCGACGCCGGTGAAGATCGCCGAGATTTGCACGAAGGCGAGATCGGTCTCATGCGCCAGAAGGCGCGCCACCGTCGTCTTGCCGGCGCCGGGCGGGCCCCAGAGAATCAGCGAACCGAGCGAGCCGGAGCGAATCATGCGCGTCAGCGCCCCGTCCGGACCGACGAGATGGTCCTGGCCGGCGACCTCCTCCAGCTTCTGCGGACGCAGACGATCGGCGAGCGGATGCGGCGCATTGCGCTCGAGCCCGGCGGCGGCGAACAAATCACTCATGGGCGCCATTATAGACGATCGCCGCGGATGACATGCGTCCCCTTCTCTTGTTCGTATTTTCCGAACCTTTACCTTTGCAGGCCCGATTTAACCGACGGTTAACCATTCGGGGAGTATTACGATTCTGTAAAAATCTACCGACCCTCCCTGTTCCCTTCGTGGCGTTCCCCCGTGGTGTTCCCCTGTAACGTTCCTGGCGGCGTAGGAGCCCAATCTTTCAAACACAGGTCGATCAGCATGCGCACTATCGCATTCGTCACGCAGAAGGGCGGCGCCGGAAAGAGCACGCTCGCCAGCAGCATCGCCGTAGCCGCCCGCTCAGCGGGCGAGCGTGTTTTCATTATCGATTTGGATCCGCTCCAGTCCCTGGTCAAATGGTCGAAGGCGCGCGAAGCGACCGACGTTCCGGTCGAGCACGTGCCGCCGGCCAAGCTCGGCAAGGCGCTCGTCGCGCTCGAGAAGAAAGGCGTCACGCTCGTCGTCATCGACGCGCCCGGCGCCGACACCGAATATACCGACGCCGCCATTCGCGCCGCCGATCTCTGCATCATTCCGGCGCGGCCCAATGTGTTCGATCTATGGGCCTGCGAGCTGACCCGCATCAGCATCAAGGACAAGAAGAAGGACTACGCCTTTCTTCTCAACCAATGCCCGCCGGCGCAGCAGACCGCCCGCGTCGATCAGGGCGCTCAGGCGCTGCAGGAGATGGGCGCGCTGCTCGCCCCGCTCGTCTCGGCCCGCGTCGACTATCAGGAGGCCGCTCGTCTCGGTCTCGGCGTCTGCGAGCTCAATCCGGAGGGCGTCGCCGCGCAGGAGATGCGCGAATTGTGGCAATCGGTGAAGCGCCGCCTCAAGAAGGGCGCGCCCGCCGGCAAGGCCGAGCCGAAGACGGAGGCCAAGATCGAGGCCAAGGTCGAGGCCAAGGCCGAGGCGAAATCCAAGGGCGAGGCCAAGCCCCAGGCCAAGGCGGAGGCGAAGGTCGCCGGCAAGATCGCGCCCAAGATCGCGCCCAAGCAGGAGCCGCAGCCAGCGCGCAAGCAGGCCGCCGCGGTCGCCGAGCCGGCCCCCGAGAAGGCCGCCAAGCCACAGGCCAAGCCCGCGGTCAAAAAGGCCGCGTGACGACGATACGACGGACCGCGCGACTTCTCGCGCGGTTCCTCTCCCGCGGTTCAGGCGATCTCGACGATCCTGGCGCTGTGATGGATCACCTCGACGCCATCGCCCACGCTCTTGCCGAGCAGCGCCTTGGCGAGCGGGGCGACATAGGGAATGAGGCCCTTGGCGGGATCGGCCTCGTCCTCGCCGACGAGGCGAAAGGCCTGACGCTTGCCGGACTCGTCCTCTATCACGACGCGATGGCCGAAGCGCACCTGCTCATGGTCGGCGATCGGCCGCACGACTTCGGCGCTGGCGCGCCGCGCCGTCCAATAGCGCAGATCGCGCGCCGCCAGCGCCACTGCGCCTTTGTCGTCCTTCGCCCGCGCCGATTCGAGCTCCACATGCAGACGCGTGAGCTCGGCCTCGATCTGCGCCAAGCCTTCCGGCGTGACGAGATTGCGATGCGGACTGACCGGGCGATCGGGGAGCTCCTGGCGCAGCTCGTCGTCGTTCTGTTCTTTGGTGAAGGCGCTGCTCATGTCATCACGTCCTGTCCGACGCTGCGAGAATCGTCGCTGTCGCGGACGTCGATCGAACGTCCGCCGAGCTCGCCCGTCAACCGATCTCGATCACCAGCCGGCCTCTGATCTTGCCGGCGACGATCGACCGCGCGCGCTCCAGCGCCTCCGAGAAAGGCGCCGTCTCGGTCATGCGCGCGAGCATCCCCTTGTCGAGATCACGCGCCAGCCGCTCCCAGCCGGTTCGCCGCAGCGGCAGATTGGGCCGCACGCTCTCCACGCCGATGAGCGAGACGCCGCGAAGGATGAAGGGGGCGACCGTCGTCGGCAGCTCCATTCCCTGCGCATTGCCGCAGGCCGCGACCACGCCGTCCATCGCCGTCTGCGCCAGCACATTGGCGAGCGTGACCGCGCCCACCGTGTCGACGCCGCCGGAAAAACGCTGTTTCTGCAGCGGCTTGCCGGGAGTGGAGAGCTCGGCGCGGTCGATGATCTCGAAGGCGCCCAGATCCTTGAGATAGGCTCCCTCCTCGGGACGTCCAGTGGAGGCGACGACGCGCCAGCCGAGCGCCGCGAGCAGCGCCACCGCCACCGAGCCGACGCCGCCCGCGGCGCCCGTCACCACGACGGGCCCGCGCGAAGGCTCGAGCCCTTGGCGCTCCAGCGCGAGCACGCAGAGCATGGCCGTATAGCCGGCGCTGCCGATCGCCATCGCCTGCGCCGGCGTCAGCCCCTTCGGCAGATGGATCAGCCAGTCGCCGCTGACGCGCGCGCGCTGCGAAAAGCCGCCGTAATGCTGCTCGCCGAGGCCGCAGCCGCCGGCGATCACCTGATCGCCCGGGCGAAAGTCCGGATGGTCGGAACGCGTGACGCGGCCGGCGAAGTCGACGCCCGGAATCATCGGGAAGCGCCGCACCACCGGCGCCTTGCCGGTCACGGCGAGGCCGTCCTTGTAATTGACGGTGCTGTGCGTCACTTCGACATCGACGTCGCCCTCCATCAGCTCGCTCTCGGCGAGCTCGGCATAGGCGGCGCGATAGCCGGCCTCGTCCTTGTCGATGCGTATGGCGGCGAATGCGCTCACTCTCCTGCTCCCTCCTTGCCCGAGACGCGAGCCGGATCGCGGCCGCGGCGCGCGCTCCGGCCGAACATGTAAAATACGAATACGTAAAACATTAAGTAGACGAAAGGTTTCTCGCCGAGGACATTACCAAACATTAAGTTGCTTTTCGTCCGCCGCGAACGAATTGTCGGAGCGTCAGGTCCACCCACCCCCTCAGGTGAACGCTCATGAAGAAACATCTCCTCGCCGCCGTTGCCGCGGTCGCTCTCTCCCTCCCGCTCTCGACCGGAGTCTCGGCGCAGCAGGCTACGGCGGAGCATCATCATCACCAATTCTCGGCGGAAGATCACGCCGCTTTCGCCGACGCCAAGATCGCCGCTCTGAAGGCAGGCCTCAAGCTCAGCCCCGCCCAGGAGAAGAACTGGCCGGCGGTCGAGACCGCGCTGCGCGACATCGCCAAGGCGCGCGCCGCGCGTTTCGCCGAAAACAAGGACAAGTGGAAAGACATCCACGAGCATCGCAGCGTGATCGAAGGCCTCCAGCTCCACTCCAAGACGCTCTCCGCCAAAGCCGCCGAGACGCAGAAGCTCGCCGAGGCCGCCAAGCCGCTCTTCGACAGCCTCGACGATGCGCAGAAGCGCCGCTTCGCCATTCTGCTCCATGCGATCGCCAAGGGCCCGCATCATCACGGGCATGAAGGCGAGCACGAAGGCGAGGGGCGCGACTGACGCCGAAAAGTCTCCTCCTCGTCCTCACGCCCCGCCGGCTTCCCGCCCGCGGGGCGTTCTCGCGTCAATAGGCGCGCTCGACGCAGAAATCGACGACCTCGAGCAGCGCCGACTTCCAGGGCGAAGCGGGGAATATCTCCAGCGCGTCGCGCGCGATCGCGCCGTAATGAATCGCGCGCTCGACCGTATCCTTGATCGCGTCGTGCTTCTTCATCAGCGCGCAGGCGGTCTCGACGTCGCCGTCGTGAATCTCGCCCTTCTCCAGCGTGCGCCGCCAGAATTCGCGCTCCGTCTCGCTGCCGCGGCGGAAGGCGAGCACGACGGGAAGGGTGATCTTGCCCTCGCGGAAATCGTCGCCGACATTCTTGCCGAGCTTGGCCGATTGTCCGCCATAGTCGAGCGCGTCGTCGATGAGCTGGAAGGCGACGCCGAGATTCATGCCATAGCTGCGACAGGCGGCCTCGTCGGCCTTGGAGCGGCCGGCGAGCATCGGCCCGACCTCCGCCGCCGCGGCGAAGAGCTCCGCCGTCTTGGAGCGGATGACCGCCATATAGGCGTCCTCGGTCGTCTGCGTGTCCTTGGCGGCGTTGAGCTGCAAAATCTCGCCTTCCGCGATGACGGCCGCGGCCTGCGAGACGACGGTCAGGCAGGAGAGCACGCCGGGCTCCACCATCATCTTGAAGGCGTGGCCGAGCAGGAAGTCGCCGACGAGAACGCAGGTCTCGTTGCCCCAGAGCATGCGCGCCGCGATCTTGCCGCGGCGCATGTCGCTCTCGTCCACCACATCGTCGTGCAGCAGAGTGGCCGTGTGCATGAATTCGATGCCGGCGGCGAATTTGAGGTGGCCGTCGCCCTGATAGCCGCACATTCCGGCGGTGGCGAGCACGAGCATCGGCCGCAGGCGCTTGCCGCCCGCCGAGATGAGATGATCGGCGACCTCGGGGATCGTCGTCACATCCGAGCCCATGCGCTGCAGGATCAGCTGGTTGACGCGCTGCAGATCGGGGCCGATCAGCGAAAGCAGATTATCGAGGCTGGCGGACTTCTCTTCCTTTTCTTCCAGCGGTATGACGATGCCCACGTAGCCCCCTTGCCCTGCTCTCTATAGAACGCGGGGGAACTTAAGGCTTCGACGGGCCCGCGGCAAGCCGGGATGCGCGCTCGGCCGCTCTGCGCGACGGCCTTCTCCCGAGGGTCGCAGCCCCGGCTGACCCGGCCGGGGCGCAATTCGCTCTCAGCAGCCGTTCATGCGCTCGAGCCGTTGAATCCGCTGAACCTGCCGGCTCTCGGCGCCGCTCAGCCGACCATAGGGCGAGAAACATCCTTCGCCGAAGGTCGCGCGCCCGCGCTCGGTGTTGAAGCAATGTCCAGCGCGGGCGTAGATGGCGTTCCGCTGATACCAGAGCCGCCCGCAGGAAAGTCCGCGCGCCGGCTGGGCGCCCGCAGGCTCCAAAGCGCCGATCGTCGAAAAGGCGTATAGGATCGCCGTCGCGGCCAGGAGCCGAATGATGTCGGTCGGTTTCTCGGTCGTTTTCATGGCGTCTTCCTGTTGTGGTCCCGTCGCTGGACCTTGGACGCATGGAAATGGCCGAGCGATTGCCCGACGGGGGGAGCTGTGACATTTTGTCAGCGATGAACGTTTGCCCGGCGATGAACGTTTCGCCGACCCCGGAGGGATCTCCGACCGCGGATCATTTTCTCGCGGGTCGCTTGCGCCTCCGCCAGATGGCGCGCGGCCATCGCGCGGGCACGGATGCGGTGCTGCTCGCCGCCGCGACGCCGCCCGGCGCACGGGGCCTCGTCATCGACGCCGGGGCCGCGACCGGGATCGTCGGCCTCGCCGCCGCGCAGCGCGCGCCCGCGGCGCAGATCGCGCTGCTCGAGATCGACAGCGCCGCCTGCGCATTGGCGCGCGAGAATATCGCCGAGAACGATCTTACCGCGCGGGCCGCCGTCCACGAGGCCGATCTTCTCTCCGCCGCATCCCGCCGCGCCGCCGGACTCGCCAATGAGAGCGCCGATGTCGTGCTCACCAATCCGCCCTATCTCACGCCCGGCCGCGCGCGCGTCTCGCCCGACCCGCGACGCGCGCTCGCCCATGTGAGCGCGGAGGGCCTCGAGCCCTGGCTGCGCGCCTGCGTCGCGCTGCTGCGTCCAGGCGGCCTCTTCGTCATGATCCATCGCGCCGACGCGCTCGCCGACTGCCTCGCTGGCGTCGGCGCCCGGCTCGGCGCGCTCGCCATCCTGCCGCTCTGTCCGCGCGCGGGCGAAGCGGCGACACGCATTCTCCTGCGCGGCGTCAAAGGCTCCAGGGCCCCGCTGTCCCTGCTTGCGCCGCTCGTCCTGCACGAAGCCGACGGCGCCTTCACGCCACGCGCGGCGGCGCTCCATCGCGGCGAGGGCGAGCTGCCCTGGCCGCCTTTCGTTTTTCCATGAGAGATCGAAGAGTCTGGCCCGCTCAGGCCGCGAGATCGGCCACCACCGCGTCGAGCACGGGAAATCCTTCCGAGCTCACGCGCAGCCGATTGTCGCGCGTCAGCTCGACGAGGCCGTCGCCGATGAGCTCGGCGACGCGCGATTGCGACAGCTTCTTGCCGGTGAGCGCGAAATAGCGCGCCGGATCTATCCCTTCGCGCAGGCGCAGGCCCATCAGCAGGAACTCGTCGCCTTCCTGCTCGGCGGAGAGCAACTCGTCCTCGACGAGCCCGTGTCCTTCGGTCTCGACGCAGGTGAGCCACATTTCCGGGTGCTTCTCGGCCGCCTGGGCGCGCCGCCCGCGCGGCGTGATGAGCCGCCCATGCGCGCCGGGGCCGATGCCCGCATATTCGCCATAGCGCCAATAGACGAGATTGTGCCGGCATTCCGCGCCCGGCCGCGCATGATTTGAGACCTCATAGGCCGGCAGGCCGGCGCGCGCCGTCACCTCCTGCGTGACGTCCCACAGAGCGCGCTGCGTCTCATTGTCGGGAATATCGAGCTTGCCGGCGTCGAACATGCGCTCGAACATCGTCTCCGGCTCGATCGTCAGCTGATAGAGCGAGACATGCTCGGTCCCGCGCGCCAGCGCGAGCTCGAGCTCCTTGCGCCAGGCCGCCGGCGTCTGCTGTGGACGGGCGTAGATGAGATCGAACGAGACGCGCTCGAAAGTCTTGTTGGCGATGTCGAGCGCGGCGAGCGCCTCGGCGACCGAATGCTGGCGGCCGAGCGCGCGCAATTCTATGTCGTTCAGCGCCTGCACGCCGAGCGAGGCGCGATTGACGCCGGCCGCCTTGAAGCTGCGGAAGCGCGACGCCTCGACGCTGGTGGGGTTGGCCTCGAGCGTGATCTCGACGTCGGAAGCGAGCGGCCAATGGTCGGAGATCGCCTTCAATATCGCTTCGAGCGTCGACGGATGCATGAGCGAAGGCGTGCCGCCGCCGAAGAACACCGAGCGCACCTCGCGCCCCCGCGCGAGAGCCGCGCGATGCGCGATCTCCGTGCGAAAAGCGTCGATGAAGCGATCTTCGTCGACCTCGCCCTTGCGGACGTGGCTGTTGAAGTCGCAATAGGGGCATTTCGACAGGCAGAACGGCCAATGCACATAGACGCCGAAGCCCGGGTCGAACGCGTTTCGAATCGTCGCAGCCATGGGGGCTTTATGCCACGGCGGGCCGAGAAGGTCACGCTGTGGCGAAGCCGTCGCGCGCCGCGCCGCGGCGGCGGCCGCGCATCGGCGCATTGAAAGGCGCCCGAATAGCGTTAATTGCCGCTTCGCGGGGTCGTGTCCCGCCCGAGATCATCCGCAGGACATGACCTATTTCCTCGGCTTCTACGGCGTCTGGCTCGCCATCGCCTTTCTCGTCGGCGCCCTTGCGGGCCTCGGCAGCCTGCGCCGGGAGGGCGACGACCCGGCCCTGCTGCGCGAAGGCGATTTCCTCCTCGGCATGGCGCTCTGCCTCGCCGTGATATTCGCCAAGGCGGCGCTCGGCCGTCTGGCTCTCTACTTCGAAGGCGCCTTCGCGCTCTATGCGGCCTTTCTGGCCGGCGTCGGCGCGGTCGCGCTGTGGTCGGGGCCGCTCTCGCGCGAGCGCGTCGGCTGGCGGATCGGCGTGGTCGCGATCGCGCTCCTCGCCGTCGTCGCCAATAGCGAGGCGGCCCGGAGCCTCGAGGCGGCGCTCGGGCATCGCCTCGGCTCGCTCGTGCTGCGCGACGGCGGCGATCCGTTGAATTTCGAAGTGAGCGGCCGCGACGTCTATTTGCCGGCCGACGCGCCCGGCCACAGGGGGCTGGCGGAACGGCTCGCGCGCGCCGCGGGCGTGCGCACGGTCTGGCGCGTGGACGCGCTGTCGCCGCCCGCCGCCCGGCGGCGCGAGGAGGCGCTGGCCGCCGCCTTCGCCGAAGAGGCCGCCCATCGCGCCGCCGAGGCCGCCTGGACCAGGCGCGAGCAGGAGCGCGCCCCGGCGGCCCTCGCCGCGCGGCCGAGCGTCGCCGAGGCGCCGCCCCCGACGAGGAGGAGCCGCAAGGAAAAGATAGCGGAAGGCCGCTCGGCCGAGCCCTCGGCGCCCGCCCCCGAGGAACCGCCGCTCCCCGCCGCGCTCGTCTGGAACACGCCGCGGGACCCGACCCTGCCACCTCCGGAAGGGCCGAGCGCGCCGCCTCCCCTCGGCCCCGCGGCCGAGGCCGAGGCTTCGCCCTGCCGCGCGGCGCTCGCCGCTCTCGCCGCCTCCGAGAAAATCCGCTTTTCGGCCAAGAGCGTCGCGCTCGGCTCCGGGACAGAGAAATTTCTCGCCCGTCTCGCCGGATCGCTGAAGCGATGCCCCGACGCCGGGCTCGAGATTCGCGGCCATGCGGATTCGGTCGGCTCGGCCGAGGACAAGCGCGAACTGTCGCAACGCCGCGCCCGCGCGGTCTTCGATTATCTGCGCCGCATCGGCGTTTCGCGCGAAAGGCTGACCAGCGCCGGGATCGGCGACGGCGCGCCGCTCGTCGCCGGCGACGATCCCGCGAGCCGGGCGGAGAACCGGCGGGTGGAGATTTTGGTGCGGTGAAGTTGGACGCGCTTTACGAAAGGCACGCCCGCGCCAGCGCCTGAAAGGCCCGCGCCCTGTGCGACAGCGCGCGCGAGCCGTCGCCAGGCAGCGCGTGCTTTTCCGCCGACATCATCTCGCCGAAGGTGCGCTCCAGCCCGTCGGGGAGGAAGATCGGATCATAGCCGAAGCCCTTCTCGCCGCGCGGGGGAAACACCAGCACGCCGTCGACGCGGCCCTCGAATTCCTCGACATGGCCGTCCGGCCAGACGATCGCCAGAGCGCAGATGAAATGCGCTGTAAAAGGCGGCGTCGCGCCGCGCTCTCCCAGCTCGCGCTCGACGCGGCGGATCGCCGCGGCGAAATCTCTGTTCTCGCCGCCCCAGCGCGCCGAATAGACCCCCGGCGCGCCGCTGAGAGCATCGACGCAGAGCCCCGAGTCGTCGGCGAAGGCCGGCAAGCCCGTCGCCTGCATCGAGGCGCGCGCTTTCAACAACGCATTGCCGGCGAATGTCGTCTCGGTCTCCTCGGGCTCGACGACGCCGAGCTCCCCGGCGGAAACGGCGTCGACGCCATGCGGCTCCAAGAGCTGGCGCAGCTCCCACAGCTTGCCGGGATTATGCGTCGCGATGACGAGGCGCCCTTCGATTCTGCGCCTCACGCGAGCGCCGCCTTCTGCAATTGCACGAGCTTCTCGACGCCCGAACGCGCGAGCGCCAGCATGGCGCCGAGATTGTCCTCGGAGAACACCGCGACTTCCGCCGTCGCCTGCACCTCGACGAGCCCGCCCCCGCCGGTCATGACGAAATTGGCGTCGGTCTCGGCGGTCGAATCCTCGGCGTAGTCGAGATCGATGACCGCGTCGCCGCCGCACACGCCGCAGGAGACGGCGGCGACATGGTCGCGCAGCGGATTGTCCTTGATGATGGAGCGCGACCGCATCCATTGGAAGCAATCATGCAGCGCCAGCCAGGCGCCGGTGATCGAGGCCGTGCGCGTGCCGCCGTCGGCCTGCAGCACGTCGCAATCGATGACGATCTGACGCTCGCCCATCGCCGGCAGATTGGTGACCGCGCGCAGCGAGCGGCCGATCAGGCGCTGAATCTCCTGCGTGCGGCCGGACGGCTTGCCGGAGGCGGATTCGCGGCGCGTGCGCGTGTGCGTGGCGCGCGGCAGCATGGCGTATTCCGCCGTCACCCAGCCGCGCCCCTGCCCGCGCAGCCACGGCGGCGGCTTGTCCTCGAGCGTGGCGGCGCACAGCACGTGCGTATTGCCGAATTTGACGAGGCAGGAGCCCTCGGCGTAGCGGGCGACGCCCCGTTCGAAGCTGACGGGACGCATTTCGTCTGGCGCGCGTTTGCTCGGCCGCATGAAGGCTCCTTATTCGAGAATTGGCCTTAGTAACGCGGTTCGGCGGTGAGTGGAAGCCGGGCCGCCCGGCCTTCCCCCGACGGCGGGAGAAGGAGGCCCCTCGCTCCCCTGCCCTGCATGTCGTCGCGCCGCCGCCGCACGGCCCCGGCGCGGGGCGCTCCAGCTTCCGTCGCGCGCGAGCCTGCGGCGCCGCAGCGCGTTTCGCGGCTTGCGCGCGAGCCCATGTGGTGGGAGCATCGTCCCGACGGAGCCGACAAGGTTTCCACTCGCCGGCGCCGGGCAACGGGAGCGGGACATGAGTGAAACGACAACGTCCGGCGCGGCGCGAGCCGAAGGCGCGCGACTGATCGCGCTTGTCGGCCCCTTTCAGAGCGGCAAGACCAGCCTGTTCGAATGTCTGCTCGCGCGTTGCGGCGCGGTGCAGCGGCAAGGCTTGGTGCGTGACGGCGCCACCGTCGGCGACGCCTCGCCGGAAGCGCGCGCCCATGCGATGAGCGTCGAATGCAACATCGGGCGCGCCGATTATCTCGGCGACCGCTACACATTCGTCGATTGTCCCGGCTCCGTCGAATTCGCGCATGAGCAGCGCCGTGTCCTCGCCGTCGCCGACGCCGCCGTCGTCGTCGCCGAGGCCGATCCGCGCAAGCTGCCGGCGCTGCAACTCGTCCTGCGCGCGGTGGAAGAGGCGCGCGTTCCCCACTTCCTGTTTCTGAACAAGATCGACGCCGCCGCGGGAAATCTGCGCGATTCCCTCGCCCTGCTGCAAACCGTCTCGCGCACGCCATTGCTGTTGCGGCAAATCCCGATTTGGAACAACGGCATCGCGGTCGGCTTCATCGATCTCGCGCTGGAGCGCGCCTATGTCTATCGCGAGCACGCGTCCTCCGAAATCGTCGACATTCCCGCGGGCGAAGCCGGGCCCGAGAAAGAGGCGCGCTATTCCATGCTGGAGCGGCTCGCCGATTACGACGACGCGCTGATGGAGGAGCTGCTCGGCGACATAGAGCCGCCGCGCGATCAGATTTTCGACGATCTCGCCAAGGAGTTGCGCTTCGGCCATGTCGCGCCCGTCTTCATCGGCTCGGCGGAGCGCGGCGCCGGCGTGACGCGCCTGCTCAAAGCCTTACGCCACGAGGCTCCGGGCGTCGCCGCGACGCGGGCGCGGCTCGGCGTCGCCGATACGGGCCCGGCGCTCGCGCATGTGTTTCGCTCCGCGCACACGCCGCACGGCGGAAAACTGTCGCTCGCGCGCGTGCTGCGCGGCTCTTTCTCGGATGGACAGGCCGTCGTCGGCTCCCGTGGCGCGGAGGAGAAGATCAGCGGCGTGTCGTCGCTGCTCGGCGCCGCGACGACGCGGCAAGCGAAAGCGGAAGTGGGCGAAACCGTCGCTTTCGGAAGGCTCGACGGCATTGCGGCCGGCGAGGCGCTGCAGGACGCGCGCGGCGGGGCGCCCGAAGCGCCGGCGGCGATCGCGGCGCCGCATCCGGTCTATGCGCTCGCGCTCTCTGTCGGCGACCGCAAGGACGAGATGCGCCTCGCCGCCGCGCTCGCCAAGCTCATCGACGAAGACCCTTCCCTCGTCTTCGTCCACGATCAGGCGATGGGCGAAATGAAGCTGCTCGGCCAGGGGGAGATGCATATTCGCGTCGCTCTGGAGCGCCTCGCGACGCGCTATGGCGTTACGGTCGCCACCCATGCGCCGGCCATCGGCTATAAGGAGACGATCCGCCATGCGGTGACGGTGCGCGGACGCCACAAGAAGCAGTCCGGCGGCCATGGCCAGTTCGGCGATGTGGTGCTGGAAGTGGCGCCGCGCGCGCGCGGCGAAGGCTTCGCTTTCGCCGAGCGCGTCCATGGCGGCGCTGTGCCAAAACAATACTTCTCCTCGGTCGAGGCCGGCTGCCGGGACGCGCTCGCGCGCGGGCCCCTCGGCTTCCCCGTCGTCGATGTGGAGGCAGTGCTCGTCGACGGCTCCTATCACACGGTCGATTCCTCCGACATGGCCTTCCGCACGGCGGCGCGCATCGGCATGGCCGAGGCGATGGGCAAAGCGGAGCCCGTGCTGCTCGAGCCCATGCTCTCGGTGTCGATCTTCGCGCCGAGCGAGGCGATCTCCCGCGCCACCAGCATCGTCTCGGCGCGGCGCGGGCAGATTTTGGGCTTCGGACCACGCCCGGAATGGGACGGCTGGGACGAGCTCGACGCGCTCATTCCGGAGGCGGAGATCGGCGATCTCATCGTCGAGCTGCGCTCGGCCACTTCGGGAGCCGGATTTTTCGAGGCGTCCTTCGATCATCTGACCGAGATGGTCGGCCGGCACGCGCATGAGGTCGTCGCCACGCGAGCCGCCGCCCACTGAGAAGGGGACGGCGCCAGCCGATTTTCGGGACGAGTCGCTTCTGGCGCGGTTCTTGATCGACACAGATGGCGACGAAACATTGTCCCATTTTGGCAATGCTCCCATTTGGTCTCGATCCGATTGGCGGCACGAAGGCGAGCGGTCCCGGCCCGACAAACCAGAGGCGGCGGTCCATACTGGAAATGAATAAATGCAACCTGAGACCGCTACGGGATTCGTGACTCACCGGTCGCGGAGCGAGCGGCTATCGCGTCCGTCCGGCATAGAGGGCGTGGGAGACTTGCCGTGGGGCGCGCGTTTTTGCCACTTGTACGCCGATATCGACGAGCTCCTCGACATTGTCGCTCCCTATTTCGCGGCGGGTCTCGCCGCCAATGAGCGCTGCCTGTGGGTCGCTTCGCCGCCGCTGACGGTGGCGGCGGCCAAAGCCCGTCTGACGATGCTGGTCGCCGATCTCGAGACGGATCTCGCGCTGGGCCGCATCGACATCGTCTCCGGCGATGAATGGTATTTTCGCGGCGCTAAAATGGACATCGATCGGCTGCTGCACGATTGGCGGGCGGCCCATGACGCGGCTCTGCGCGACGGTTTCGAGGGGTTGAGAGCCTGCGGCAACGCCTATGCGCTCGACAAGGCGGTCTGGCCGCTCTTCATGGCCTATGAGAAGGACCTGGGAGCCGTGCACGGCTCCTTGCGCATGTTGACGCTCTGCTCCTATTGCCTGCAATCGATCGGCGCCGCCGAGATCGTCGAGGTGATCGCCCGCCATGAATTCGCGCTGATCCGCCGGGGCGGCCGCTGGCAGACGATCAAGAGCCTCGACCATGAACGCGCGCGCAAAGCGTTGCGGCAGAGCGAGGAGCATTTCCGTCTGCTCGCCGAAAGCGCGCCGGCCTCGGCGATTTTCACGCTGGACTCGCAGGGGCGCATCGTCGCCTGGAGCGAGGCGGCGGAGCGCGTCGCCGGCTGGAGCCGTGACGAAATTCTCGGCCGCCGGCTGTCGATCCTCCATCCCGCCGAGGCGCAGGACGAGGCGCCGCCGAACGCGGTTCCGGAGCGCGGGATCGTCAAGCGCCACGTCATGCGCCGCCGCCGGGATGGCTCGATCTTCCCCGCCGAGGAGTCGATCGCGGCGCTGCGCGACGAGGCCGACGACGTCTACGGCTATGCCGTCATGATCAGCGATCTGAGCGAGAAATCGCGCGCCGAGCGCCGCGCGGAAGAGACGCGCCTTCGCGCGATCGTCGAAGGCGCAGTGAACGCGCTCGTCATCTTCGACGAAGCCGGCGTCATTCATTCGTTGAACGCCGCGGCGACGCGGCTCTTCGGCCATGAGGCGGCGGAAGTGGTCGGCCGGCCGGTCGACATACTGTTCCCCGAGCCGCTCCGCGACGCTCGCCTGGAGCTGCTCCGCGCCGAAAGGCGCTCCGGACAATCCGGCCATGAGCGCGTCGGCCGCCGCAAGGACGGCGCGCTCTTTCCTCTGGAGCTCTCCATCAGCGACGCCGCGCAGGACGGCGGTCGGCTGTTCGTGCTGTTCCTGCGCGACCTCACCGACCAGCGCCGCACGGAGGCGCAGATGCGCGAGCTGCGCGCCGATCGTCTCGATCTGATGGCGCAAATGGCGGCGAATGTCGCGCATGAGATCAATCAGCCGCTCTCGGCCATCGCCACCTATCTCAGCGCCGCGCGGCGCGTGCTGCGGCGCCGAACGCCGGCCGCGACCGATGTCGAGCCGATCCTCGACAGCGCCGTCGCGCAGGTGACGCGCGCGGCGCAGATCATCAGCCATTTGCGCGGCTTCGTCACGCGCTCCGAGCCCGACAAGACGCTCCAGCGCCTGCACGACATCATCCGCGACGCCTGCGCCTTCACGGACATGGCCCGCAGCAATGTCAAAGTGACCACCACGCTCGATCTCGCGGCGGCAGACGACACCGTCATCGTCGATCGCATTCAGATTCGTCAGGTGCTGCTCAATCTGAAGCGCAACGCCATAGAGGCGATGCAGAGCGCCGAGAGGCGCGAGCTGATCATCTCCACCCGCCTCGTCGAAGGCGGCATGATCCGCACCGACATCGCCGACACCGGCGCGGGGCTTTCAGAAGATGTGGTGAATGTGCTGTTCGAGCCCTTCATCACGACGAAGGCGCATGGGCTGGGCGTCGGCCTGCCGGTCTCCCGCGCGATCGTGGAGGCTCACTATGGGAAGCTCTGGGCGGAGCAGAACGCCGGCGGCGGCGCAAGGCTGAGCTTCACCCTGCCGCTCGCCGACTCCCGGCCCGAGGAGCCGGCCGACGACGAGTGATATCACACGGTCGACTGGCTCTCCACCGACCGCCGTTTTCCCGGCGAGCCGCGCTTTCCGCGCTCGCCATGATCGGCATGATCGAGGCGACGGTGGAGCGGGATGGAAAGACGAGCGTGGCGCGCCGTTACTATCTCTCCTCGGCGCTATTGTCCGCCAAGCAGTTCGCCCACGCAGCCCGCGCCCACAGGGGCGTGGAGAATGGTCTCCACTGGGTTCTGGACGTCGTCTTCCACGACGACCAGATGCGTCTTCGCACCGAGAACGGACCCGCCAACATGGCGACGATCAAACACGCGGCTCTCAACCTCATCAAGGACATACCCGATAAGGCCAGCCTCAAAATCAAAAAGAAAACAGCCGCCTGGAACGACCACTACCTCTTCCGAGCAATAACTCGGCCCTGGCGCTGAGTTTCAAGCGATTCCCCTGACGACGGCGCGAGCAAGGAGAGAGCGCGTGCAGAGTGGCAAGACCAACGAATCGAGGCCGGACGCCCTTTTTTGTCCGCACCTGACCGCTCGCGTTCGCCGACGCTTATTGGGCAGAAGTTGGGCACTAGCCCGCATCGCCGTGGCTTGCGCCATCTAACTCTTTGTTTTTATTGGCGCTCCCTAGGGGACTCGAACCCCTGTTTTCGCCGTGAGAGGGCGACGTCCTGGGCCACTAGACGAAGGGAGCGGACGAGCGCGTCTATAGACTGCTCTGGTCGGCCGAGCAAGAGGTTATCCGATCGGCCTCCCGCCTTTGCCGCCCCGCCCGCGGCGGGCGGGGCGAAACGTGTCATTCAGCCTTCGTAATAGTCCTTCACCAAGCGGTCGAGCAGCCGCACGCCCCAGCCGGACGCCCAGCTCTGGCTGATGTCCGAGGCGGGCGAGCCCATGCCGGTCCCTGCGATGTCGAGATGCGCCCAGGGCGTCTTATCGACGAATCGCTCCAGAAATTGCGCCGCGGTGATCGAGCCGGCGTGGCGGCCGCCCGTGTTCTTCATATCGGCGAATTTCGATTCGATGAGCTTGTCATAGGCCGGCCCCATCGGCAGGCGCCAGAGCTTCTCGCCGGTCGCCTTGCCGGCTTCGAGGATGCGGCCCGCCAATTCGTCATTATTGGAGAAGAGGCCCGCATGTTCCTGTCCGAGCGCCACGAGAATAGCGCCGGTCAGCGTCGCCAGATCGATGATGAAGGCGGGCTTGTATTTGTCCTTCACATGCCAGAGGGCGTCGGCGAGCACGAGACGCCCTTCTGCATCCGTGTTGATGATCTCGATCGTCTGGCCGGAGAGCGAGGTGACGATGTCGCCCGGCCGTTGCGCCTCTCCGGAAGGCATGTTCTCGACGAGGCCGAGCACGCCGATCACATTGGCCTTGGCCTTGCGCGCGGCGAGCGCGTGGAGGAGGCCGGTCACGGCCGCGGCGCCGGCCATATCGCCCTTCATATCCTCCATGCTGGCGGCCGGCTTGATGGAAATGCCGCCCGTGTCGAAGCAAACGCCCTTGCCGACGAAGGCGATGGGCTGCGCGCCGGGCGCGCCGCCGTTCCAGCGCAGAATGACGACGCGGCTCGGATGGGCCGAGCCCTGGCCGACGCCCAGCAGCGCGCGGAAGCCGAGCGTCTGCAGCGCCGCCGCGTCGAGAATCTCGACCTCCACGCCGAGATCGGCGAGCTGGCTGGCGCGGCGGGCGAACTCCTCCGGATACAATATATTGGCGGGCTCGTTGACGAGATCGCGGGCGAGGACGACGCCCTCGGCGAGGCCCAGCGACCGCGCGATGGCGTCACGCGCGGCTTCGGGATCGGCGACGGCGACGGCGACGTCGCTCGCGCCTTCGCGCTCGGCCTCGTCCTTTTTCTTCTTGGTGCGGTAGCGATCGAATTTATAGGCGCGCAATTCGGCGCCCAGCGCGAATTGTCCGGCCGCGGCGGCGGGGTCGGCCGGAGCCTCCGGCGCATCGAAGAGGACGAGCGCGTTCTGGCCCTGGCCGAGCCTGGCGGAGACCTGGCCGCCGAGGCCGAGGATATCGTCGAACGGCTCGCTCTTATCGGCGGCTTCGCCCTCCGCGGCGGCGCCGACGCCGATGACGAGCAGCCGGCCGACCGACGCGAGCCCCTGGGGCGCGTAGAGGTCGAGCGACGTCCCACGTTTGCCGGTGAATTTCGCCGCGGCGGCGGCGCGCGTCAGCTGGGGCAGCGTCTCTTTCAAAAACGTCTCGGTCTCGGCGCCGAGGCGCAGCTTGGCGCCGGCGAAGGCGACGAGGACGAGAGGTCTGCCGCCGTCCTCCGGAGCCGCCGCGAGGCGCCGCTCCGCCTCGCCGAAAGACACTGCTTCGATTTTCACATAGGCGGACATTTTTGAACCTCTCGTAGGGAAAACAGTCGCTTGCCGCAGCAGCGGGGAGTCGTTGGCACGACTATCCTCCCGACGCCGCCGGGGGTCAACGTTCGTCGCTCGACCTGCGTTCAGGGAACCGGCTTCGCTCTGGCGGTATGGCCGGCGACATCGCAACCGGCGGGAATCTTCCGCCATTCGCGTCGCCGTCGCGCGCGTCTTCGTCCGCCCAGGAAAAGCCTCGAGCGGGGTCGATTCTCGTGGGCGGGGCGAGAGCCGGCCGGCTCGGCGCCCCGAATGATCGGGCGGATGGCGGACCCTCGCGAGACGAGGGAGGACGGCCGCCGGCTTGCGCCGAGCCGTCCGAGCGTCTAGCGAAGCGACGGGCGCGCCGGCGCGGGACGCCGCGGCCGCATGGGGGAGGGGCGACGACAGGCGATGGCGATCGATTCTGCGCGACAGAGACCGCTTTCGCGTCAGAGCGCGAGGTCCGCATGATCGGCGTCACGATCACCCGCTATCTCGCCGCGCGCTTCACCAAGACGATCATGACGATCTTCGTCACCATGTTCTGTCTCATGTTCGTCGTCTATTTCGTGGAGCTGCTGCGGCGCGCCGGCGACATTCCGCAGGCGGGCGCGGGGACGGTGGCGTTGATGACGATCCTGCGCGTGCCGGCGACGGCGGAGATGATTCTTCCCTTCGCGGTTCTGTTCGGCTCCATGGCGACTTTCGTGGATTTGACGCGCAAGCTCGAGCTCGTCGTGGCGCGCGCCTCGGGCATGTCGGTCTGGCAGTTCCTGCTGCCGCCGGCTCTGGTCGCGGCGGCGATCGGCGTCGTCTCGGTCACTCTCTATAATCCGCTCTCCGCGACGATGAAGATGCGCTCGGACCAGATGGAGCTCGAGCTCTTCGGAGTCGAAGGCAGCGTGCGCATCGACCATGGCAAATGGTTCCGCCTCAACGGCGTCGACGGCCAAGCGATCATGCATGCGGTCAATGTGCGGGCGGGCGGCCTCGAGCTCGATGGCGTCAGCGTCAATGTCTATCAGAAGGACGGCGTTTTCCTCGAGCGGGTCGAGGCGGCGCGCGCGCGGCTGCTCGCCGGCGTGTTCGTTCTCGAGGACGCCCGCGTCAACGCGCCGGGCGAGGAATCGCGCGCCGTCGGCTCCTATCTGCTGGCGACCGATCTGACGCCCGAGCAACTCGCCTCCGCCGCCACTCCGCCGCAGGGGGCGCCCTTCTGGGATCTGCCGAGGCTCGGCGAGAGCAGCCGCGACGCCGGGCTCGACCCGACCGGCTACGCTCTGCAATTTCAGACGCTTCTGGCGCGGCCTTTGCTGCTCGTCGCCATGGTTCTCGTCGCCGCTTCCTTTTCGTTAAGATTCTTTCGATTTGGCGGAATCGCGCGCACCATTTCGGGTGGCGTCGCGTCGGGCTTCGTGCTTTATATCGGATCGAAAATCTTTTCCGATCTGGGTGGCGCAGGCGTCATCAGCCCGCTGGTCGCTGCTTGGTCGCCTGCTCTCGTCGGAAGCATGTTGGGTGCGCTCGCATTATTGCATTCGGAGGACGGCTGATGGGCCCCCGCCGTCGTCGCCGCTCTCGCGAAGTCAAGCCGCACCCGGCGTTCGTCGGCGGTGCGCTCGCACGGCCGCGCGTCGTTTCGCATCTCTTCTCGTTTCTCGCCGCGCTGCTCGCCGCCGCGCCGGTCGCCGCGCGCGCCCAGACGCCCGCGGCGCCGCCCGGGAGCGCGCAGCGCATGGTGGTGGAGGCCAAGGAGCTCGCCTATGACGAGCGCCGCAATGTCGTCACCGCGCTCGGCTCCGTGCAGATCTATTACAAGGGCCGAATGCTGGAGGCGGACCGCGTCGTCTATGACCGCAATACGCAGCGCGTCTTCGCCGAGGGTCACGCCAAGCTGACCGAGACGAATGGAACGGTCGCCTACGCCGATCGCTTCGACTTCACCGACGATTTCAAGAACGGCTTCATCGAAAGTCTCCAGGTCGAGAGCGCCGAGAGCACCCATTTCAGCTCGCCCCGCGCCGAGCGCGCGGGCGAGGTCACGACCTTCGAGCAGGGCGCCTATACGGCCTGCGACGCCTGCCAGGACGATCCGACCAAGCCGCGTCTGTGGACGGTCCACGCCAAGCGCATCGTCCACGACAATGACGAGAAGGTGATCTATTACGAGGACGCCTCGCTCGAATTGTTCGGGACGCCGATCGCCTATGTTCCCTATTTCTGGTCGGCCGATCCGTCGGTGAAGCGCAAGTCGGGCTTCCTCAACCCGCAGCTGACCTACCGCCAGCAACTCGGCTTCGGCATTGGCGTGCCCTATTATTGGGCGCTCGCGCCCGATTACGACCTCACCATCACGCCGACGGGCTTCACGCGGCAGGGACCCTTCCTCGCCGCCGAGTTCCGTCATCGGCTAGAGAACGGCTCTTACGTGATTCGCGCCGAGGGCGCTCATGTCGGCGACCCCAGCGCCTTCACCATCGCGCCTTATGGCGCGCGCAACGAGCGCTGGCGCGGCTCGGTCTACAGCAACGGCGAATTCGCGCTCAACGACTATTGGCGCTTCGGCTGGGACGTGACCGCGCTCAGCGACCGCTATTTCCTGCAGGACTACAAGCAGTACAACAGCTTCCTGCAGAACTACTTCTTCCGCGAAGCGTCTTCGACCGTCTATCTGACGGGACAGGGGCCGCGCAGCTATTTCAATCTGCGCGGCTACTACTTCCAGGGTCTTTCGGCGACTGACGTGCAGGCGCAGCAGCCGGTCGTGCATCCGCTGCTCGACTATAATCGCGCTTTCGACATCGACCCCGCCAAGACCTTCGGCATCGGCGGCCAGATCACGCTCGACGGCAATTTCACCAGCACTTCGGCGAGCATCGCCAATTACGAGTCGATCCAGCCGCGCACGCTCGACTCGCTCTATGGCCTCTACAATGTGTGCCAGGTCTACTCGCCGTCCGTCGATCCCTATAAGAGCCGCTGTCTGTTGCGCGGCGTCGGCGGCAATTACGAGCATGCGACGGCGATGGCCTCGTGGCAGCGCCGGATCATCGATCCGCTCGGCGGCTCCTGGACGCCCTTCGCCTTCACGCGCGTCTCTGGCTCTTATCTCAGCTACGACACCACCAATTCCTATGCGGCCTACAACAGCTTCTGGCAGCCGATCCCCAACGCCGCGCAGTCGCTGTTCGTCAACGGGGCGGACAATGTCTTCCGCGGGCAGGCGACGCCGGGCGGCGGCGTCGAATGGCGCTACCCGATTCTCGCCCGCAGCAATCTCGGCGACCTCGTCTTCGAGCCGATCGCCCAGGTCGTGGCCCGGCCGAACCAGTCGTCCATACCCTCGCTCGTCAATATGGACGCGCAGAGCCTCGTCTTCGACGATTCGAACCTGTTCGAATGGAGCAAATATTCGGGCTACGATCGTTTCGAGACCGGCACGCGCGTCAATTACGGCGGCCAGGCGACGCTCGCCTTCGCCAATGGCGGCTTCGTCAATGCGCTCGTCGGCCAGTCGCGGCAGGTCGCCGGCAAGAACGGCTATTCGACGGCCGACGCCGCCAATGTCGGCCTGTCCTCGGGCCTCGACACGCGCACCTCGGACTGGGTGGGCCGTCTCGCCGTCGCGCCTTCCTCCATCTTCAGCGTCGTCGCCAAGGGCCGTTTCGATCCGGACGGCTTGCGCGGACGCCGCATCGACGTCATCGCGTCGCTCAAGCTCGATCCGCTCACGGTCAATCTGCAATACGCCAATTACGCCTCGCAGCAGGTCATCGGCTTCGACCAGCGCCGGCAAGGCATGTCGGTGAACGGCCGCTACGACATCACCAAGAATTATTTCCTCACCGGCTCGGCCACATTCGACATGAGCCGCTATCTCTACAATTCCTTGACCACCTCGCCGGCCATGAATATCACGCTGACGGGCAGCACCATCACGGGAATGGCTCCGTTGTTCTCGGTCGCCGCGCTGGGCCTGGGGGGCGGCTACAAGGACGAGTGCACCACTCTCTCGATCAATTACTCGTCGGTCTTCCAAGGGAACACCGCGACCGGGCTCTCGCGGAACCAGACGATCATGGTGTCGCTGCAATTGCGCACGCTGGGCGACGCCAAATTCAACTATGGGCTCGGCTCGCTCCTGCTCAACGACGGCGTGCGCACCCAGCCCTGACGAGCGAACGCCTAGAGAGGGCGTTCCGAACCCCCCGAGGAGATTCCCCATGCGGCTCGCCCCTGTTTTCGAGAAACGCGCATTCGCGCGCGCCGCGGCCGCGGCGGTCTTCGGCCTCGTCGCCGTCGCCGCGCCGCTGCGCGCCGAGGCCCAGACGATGCAGAAGGCCGAGATCGAGAAGATCGTCCACGATTATCTGATCGCCAATCCGGAGGTGATTCGCGACGCGATCGACGAGCTCGATCGCCGCCAGAAGGTCGCCGAGGCGGACTCTCGTCAGAAGGTCGTCAGCCAGAGCGCCGACAAATTGTTCAATTCCATCAATCAGGCGGTGGTCGGCAATCCGGCGGGCGACGTCACGCTGGTCGAGTTCTTCGACTATAATTGCGGCTATTGCAAACGCGCGCTCGACGATGTCGCCAAGCTCGTCGACGGCGATCCGAAGCTGCGGATCGTGCTGAAGGATTTTCCCGTGCTGGGCCCGGGCTCGGTGGAGGCGGCGGAGATCGCCGCCGCGCTGCGCCTGCAGTTGAAGCCGGACAAATTCTACGAGTTCCACCGCAAGCTGCTCGGGCTGCGCGGCTCGGTCGGCAAGGCGCAGGCGCTCGCCGTCGCCAAGGAGCTCGGCGCCGACACGGCCAGGCTGGAGAAGGACGCCAAGAGCCCCGAGGTCAAGGCCGCGATCAGGGAGGTCGCGGAGCTCGCCGACGGCCTCAATCTGAGCGGCACGCCCTCCTGGGTGCTGGGCAAGGAGGTGATCGTCGGCGCGGTCGGCTATCAGCAGCTCAAAGCCAAGATCGACAATACGCGCAAATGCGGAAAGACGGTGTGCTGACGCGCGGGGCGGGGCTTCCTTCGCGGCGGCAATGAGGCTAGAAGGGTGCCCGCCGGCGCGGCGCGCGCCCTTCGTCCAGGACCCTCATGCCCGCCGTCCATGTGATCAACGGTCCCAATCTCAATCTGCTCGGGACGCGCGAGCCGGACGTCTATGGCCGCGCGACTCTCGACGACATAAGGGCGCGCCTGGCAGAGCTCTGCGCCGCCCGCGGGATCGAGCTCGTGTTCCGGCAGTCCAACCATGAGGGCGACCTCGTGGACTGGATTCAGGAGGCGGGCAAGGCGGGCGCGCCCGTGATACTCAACGCCGGGGCCTTCACCCATACGTCGATCGCGCTCCACGACGCCATAAAGGGCTCTGGAGCGACGGTCGTCGAAGTTCATCTCTCCAATGTGCATGCGCGGGAGAGTTTTCGGCGTCACTCCTTCATCGCGCCCGTGGCTCGCGGCGTCATCGCCGGTTTCGGAGCCGCTTCCTATGAACTGGCGCTGGCCGCATTATTCGATCGAGAAGAAAGAAAGACCTGAGCAATCATGGCGCGCAAAGTTCAAACTCGTCGCCCCTCCACCCCCGCCGCCAAACCGAAGACCGCCGCCGCCGGAGCCGGCGTCGATACGGAGCTGCTGCGCGAGATTGCGCGCCTGCTCGGCGAGAGCGACCTGACCGAGATCGAGGTGGAGAAGGGCGATCTGCGCATCCGCGCCGCGCGCACGCCGGCCGCGGCGCCCGCCACGGCGACGATCGCGCTGCCGGCCTATGCGCCGGCGCCCGTCGCCGCCCCGCCCCAGGCGCCCGCCACCCGGCCCGCCGCCTCCGCGGCTCCCGCCGAGCACGCCGACGCGCTGAAATCGCCCATGGTCGGCACCGCCTATCTGCGGCCGGCGCCGGACGCCAAGCCCTTCGTCGAAGTGGGCTCGCGCGTCACCGCCGGCGACAAGCTGCTGCTCATCGAGGCGATGAAGACTTTCAACGACATCGTCGCGCCCAAGGGCGGCGTGGTGACGGCCATATTGGTCGAAGACGGACAGCCGGTCGAATATGGCGAACCGCTCCTCGTGATCGAGTAGGGCGCCCATGTTCGACAAGATCCTCATCGCCAATCGCGGCGAAATCGCGCTTCGCATCCAGCGCGCCGCCAAGGAGCTCGGCATAGCGACCGTGGCCGTGCATTCGACCGCCGACGCCGACGCCATGCATGTGAAGCTCGCCGACGAATCGGTGTGCATCGGTCCGCCGGCGGCGCGCGAATCCTATCTCAACATTCCGGCCCTGCTCTCGGCCTGCGAGATCACCGGCGCCGACGCCGTGCATCCGGGCTATGGCTTTCTCTCGGAGAACGCCCGCTTCGCCGAGATCGTCTCCGAGCACGGCCTCACCTTCATCGGGCCGAAGGCCGAGCACATCCGTCTGATGGGCGACAAGATCGAGGCCAAGGCCACCGCCAGGCGTCTCGGCATTCCCTGCGTGCCCGGCTCGGACGGCCCCATCGCCGACGAGAAGGAGGGCGCGAAGGTCGCCGCCGAGATCGGCTATCCCGTGCTGGTGAAGGCGGCCTCGGGCGGCGGCGGCCGCGGCATGAAGGTCGCCCGCAGCGAAGCCGAGCTCCATTCCGCCATCGCCACGGCGCGCGCCGAGGCGAAGGCCGCCTTCGGCGACGACACTGTCTATCTCGAGAAATATCTCGACAAGCCGCGCCACATCGAGATTCAGGTGTTCGGCGACGGCAAGGGACAGGCGATTCATCTCGGCGAGCGCGACTGCTCGCTGCAGCGCCGCCACCAGAAGGTCTGGGAAGAGAGTCCGTCGCCCGCGCTCAACGACGAGCAGCGCGCCGCGATCGGCGAGATCTGCGCCAAGGCGATGCGCGAATTGAAATACGCCGGCGCGGGCACGGTCGAGTTCCTCTACGAGAACGGCGCCTTCTATTTCATCGAGATGAACACGCGCATCCAGGTCGAGCATCCGGTGACGGAGGCGGTGACCGGAATCGATCTCGTCAGCGAGCAGATCAGGGTCGCCGCCGGCTCGCCTCTGTCGCTGCGCCAGGAGGACATCTGGTTCTGGGGCCATGCGATCGAATGCCGCGTGAACGCCGAGCATCCGTCGAGCTTTCGGCCCTCGCCCGGGCGCATCGCCTATTATCATCCGCCGGGCGGCGTCGGCGTGCGCGTCGATTCGTCCGCCTATCAAGGCTACACAATTCCGCCGAATTACGACTCGCTCATCGGCAAGCTCATCGTCCATGGCCGCAATCGCACCGAGGCGTTGATGCGGCTGCGCCGGTCGCTGGACGAGTTCATCATCGACGGCGTCGACACGACTTTGCCGCTGTTCCGCACGCTGGTGCGCAACGCCGACGTCCAGAACGGCGTCTATGACATCCATTGGCTCGAGCATTTTCTGGCGACGGGGGGCATAGAGCCGAGCTTCTGATCCACGCCGCTCAGCGCGACGCGCGGCGCTCGGAGAGGGCGCAGACGGAAAGGAGCGCGTCGCGCAGTTGTGTGAGCCCCGCCTCTTTCGCCTCCTGGCGCAGGAGGCGCCAGCGGCCATCCCGCGACCATCTCAAAAACTGCCGATAGACCGAGCTCCAATTGCCGAACTCCTCCGGCAAATCGCGCCATGCGGCGCTGGTCAGCGCGATCCACAGCACGCCGTCGATGACGCGGCGATGGTCGCGCGGCGGGCGTCCGCGCCTTGCGCCCGTCTCTATGACGAATGGCGCGCAGAACGCCCATTCGTCCTCATCCAGCCGACCGTCGATCACACCGATCCTCGAGCGATCAGTCGAGACTGACTCGACTCGCCGTGAATGCCGCGTCGCCCTGACTATATGGGTCGGGAGCCGTACGTATCCCCCAAATGGAGTAGACGGAGGGGGAAAGGCGAGCCTTCAGGGAAGCGTCGTTCGCGACAGGAGCCGCACGAGCTCGACTTGGCGCGACGCTCCGGTCTTGGCGTAGACGGCTCTGATCTGCGTTCGGACGGTTTCCGGCGAGACGCCGTGATCAGTGGCGATTTCGAGCGTCGTCCGACCCGCGACGATCGCGCGCGCGACCCGCGCTTCGGCCGGGGTCAGATCGAACAGGCCCTGCAGCAGCGTCGCCTCTGGAGCCGCGCCGGCCGTCAATTCTGTGGCGACCAGCAGCACGTCGCCGGCCGCGAACACATCCTGCGCCGCGCGGCGGATCGGCGCGAGATGCAGCACGAGCGGCGGTCGGCCCATGCGCGCGGCGATAGACAGAGATTGCACGCCCGTGGGCGCGCCGGCGATGCGCAAGCGGGCGAGCGCCCGCTCGAACAGCGCATCGGCGCGCGGATCGGAGATGACGGCGCGCTCGCGCCGGTCCTGCACGAGCGATGGGACGAAGCGCGCGAACAGATCATTGGCGAGCAGCAGCCGATGCGAGCGCGACAGCACGGCCGCGGGGAGGCCGAGGGCGCGCATCGTCTCGGCTGCGGCGCGCGCCCGCTCGAGCCCGAGTCGCGCGGCGACGAGCGCCGCGCGGGCGAGATGGCCGCCGATCGCATCCAGCGAATCGAGCATTGCGCGATCGAAGGGACCATCGGCGAAACGCTTCTCCCAGCTGAAGATGAGCGTGTCGCCGGTCGGCGGCGCAGCGATCCGGCCGGCGCACCAGCCGAGGCCCAGGCTGCGCAGATAGGCGTAGGTCGGATCGACGTCCATCTCCTCGGGCGAGAACATCTCGTGGTCGCAGATGAATCCCGCGGCGCCGACAGCGAGGCTGCGCGCCGGACGCGGATTGCGCGCCGCCCATCCTTTCTCGATGAATTCCGCGAACATGGGGGCGATGCGCGGCGACGCCGTCCATCCCGAAAATTGCGGGTTGCTCGCGAATAATACGCCGCCGAAGGAGCCGCTGAGCGCGGAGATCGCGTCAAGAACGTCGGGCCAGAGCTCCGGGACGACGGCGGCCTCATAGATGCGGTCGGCCAAGCTATCGAATTTCGACATGGACGACGTCCTCGGGCGCCGAGTGCGACGGAAACGTGATTTCCGGCGCCTCGACTGGAGCGCGGCGTCGCGCCAGGAGTCTTTTGTTTCGACGCGTTTCCGACGCCGAACCGGCGTCCACTTCGGCTGGAAACGCTCTAATCCTCGCGGGCGCGACCGAGCAGCTCGTCGAAATAAGCGATGGTGCGAAGGAGCCCGTCGCGCAAGGGAATTGTCGGCTGCCAGCCGAGCAGGCGCTCTGCGGCGGAAATATCCGGTCGGCGCTGCTTGGGATCGTCCGCCGGCAGCGGCTCGAAGACGAGCTTCGACCGCGAGCCGGTGAGGTCGATCACCTGCTCGGCGAGCTGTCTGATGGTGAATTCCTGCGGATTGCCGATATTGATGGGGCCGACGACGTCGTCGGGCGAATCCATGAGCGCGGTGAAGCCGCCGATGAGATCGTCGACATAGCAGAAGGAGCGAGTCTGCTGGCCTTCGCCATAAATGCTGATCGGCTCGCCCTTGAGCGCCTGCACGATGAAATTCGAGACGACGCGCCCGTCGCGCGCATGCATGCGCGGCCCATAAGTATTGAAAATGCGCACGACTTTGATCTTCAGCCGATGCTGGCGATGATAGTCGAAGAACAAGGTCTCGGCGCAGCGTTTTCCTTCGTCATAGCAGGCGCGCGGCCCGAGCGGATTGACGTTGCCCCAATAGGATTCCGGCTGCGGATGCACGGCGGGATCGCCGTAGACCTCGGAGGTCGACGCCTGGAACACTTTGACCTTCAGCCGCTTGGCGAGGCCGAGCATGTTGATCGCGCCGATGACGCTGGTCTTCGTCGTCTGCACCGGATCGAATTGATAATGGATCGGCGAGGCGGGGCAGGCGAGATTGTAGATTTCGTCGACCTCGACGAACAGCGGAAATGTGATGTCGTGGCGCAGCAGCTCGAAACTCTTGTGGTCGAGCAGATGGTGGATGTTCTTGCGCTGGCCGGTGAAGAAATTATCGACGCAGAGGACCTCGTGCCCCGCCGCGATCAACCGCTCGCACAAATGCGAACCGAGAAAACCCGCGCCACCCGTGACCAGAATCCTGCGGCTTTCCATGTGAGCGCCCTGGATCGTCCCGAAGAACAGCGTTTGTCGAATTGCGATTCGTCACGACACTGCAATTCCAGATAGCATTCCGCCCCCCGTGGCGCAACGCCGACGCTCTCGTCTCGAAGGCCAGCTTCGCGAGCGCAATTCAATTCTCGACCGGATGATGCGCCTGATGGCGCGTTTCGGATCGGCGGCGAAGGCTTCTCTCGCGGATCGATTGTCCGGTCCGAGGGACGCCGGTGTCCTTGCTCTTTTCCCGAGGAGCGCAGCAGCGTATAGAAAGGCCGGACGTCGAAACGCCAAGTGATCGTGTCAGCGCGCCGGTTTAGCTCAGCTGGTAGAGCAACTGATTTGTAATCAGTAGGTCGCGGGTTCGAATCCTGCAACCGGCACCACCTCTCCATCTCAGATTGTCCGAGAATGTCCGAAAATCCCTGAAAAACAAGCAAGTATCGGCAAAATAGCGTCCGAGGAGGTCTAACGGCGCGCGTTGGTATCCGTCGCAAAGGTTGGTATTTATGTTGGTCTCTGCGAAACAGAAGACGCTGGCGATCGGCGTCTACCCGACGGTCGGCCTCAAAGAGGCGCGCGAGGCGCGGGAGCAGGCCAAGCCCAAGGCTGTTCAACGCTCTATAGTTGGTCCGATGAAGTGGGGTGATTTTCGCTTTTCAAGCCTGGAAGTGTCTGAATCTATGGGGAGCAACCCGAATC
>NZ_BGJX01000022.1 GCF_009811655.1 Methylosinus sp. Ce-a6
GCCCTGATCGAACCGCGGATAGAGCCTGATCAATACGCCGGCCGGGCCAAAAGCCCGGCCGGTTCTTTTTTCGAGAGGCCGCCGCATCGTCTTCGTCGAGCGGCGAAGGCGGGGCGCAGCGCGCCAGCCCGATCTCGGCAATTATATCGGGATGCGATGAAATGCGGCGTTTCGACGCAGGAGAAATTGTCGCGTCCGCGCCCGAACATGCTTAGAATTTCTGCTTAGAGTCTCACGCTGCGGCGAGTTGGAGCGTCACGCTGGCGAGTTGGAGCGTCACGCCGCGGCGACATCGCCGAAGCAGGAGCCGTGGCCGCCGGCGACCGAAATAGCCGTTTCAAATCGGTTCCTTTTTGCACTAAGAAAAATTCGGGAAAGGCGAGGGCGAGGCGACGCTCGCTCTCTCGGGCTCGAGGAAAAAAGCGACGCGCCGGCCGAAAGGGCGCGGAGTTGGGAGGAATAAAAGCGATGGTCGTCCGATCTGTGAGCTCTTGTCTATTTGCGCTCGGGTTGTTGTTCGCGTCCTTTTCAGTCACGCCGGCGCGCGCCGGGGGCGACGGCCCCGAAGCAATGGTGATGGACAATATGTGCATGGTCATGTTCGGCTATGACATGATCCATATCACGGCCTATGAGGCGGAGGGCGCGCGCGATCCATATTGCGAGCATATTCCCGTCGTCGGCCGGACGATCTTCACTTTCGACATCTCCAATCCGAGCTTTCGCGACATGCCGATCGAGGTTCGCATCATTCGCGATCCGCTCGTGCCGATCTCGACCGACACCGATCTCGATCCGCTCACCATCATTCATCTGCCGCCCAAGCTCTACAGGACCGGCACCTTCAACGTCGAATACAAATTCGCCGACAAGGGCCATTTCATCGGTTTCGTCACGCTCACGCGGCCGAATGGCGAGAAAGAGACGCAGCAGTTCAAATTCATGGTGGGGCAGACGCTGTGGTCCTTCGTGCCGGCGGCCCTCGGCGCGGTGCTGATCGCGCTCATGGTCGGCGTCTACTGGCGTCATAGCCATCCCAAGGCGAAGCCTGTGGCGGCCGCGGATGCGCTGAAGTCGTCGTGACGAGGCCGACCGCCGACCGAAACCGACTGACCGAGGCCGACCGACCGAAGCAATGAAAATCTGGCGCGAGGCGCGAATAAAATGGGAGGAGCGACGATGAAGGTGAAGTTCGGAGCCGGCCTCGTGGCGGCGTTTCTGTGCGTGAGCGGCGGGGCGGCGCTGGCTCATTCCTTTCTGGTCGACGCCTCTCCCTCGGCGAAGGACCATGTCGCCGCCGCTCCCAAAGTCGTGAAGCTGCGCTTCGGCGGCGGCGTCGAGCCCGCCTATTCGACCATCTCGATCCTCGACGAGAGCGGCAAGACCGTCGTGGAAGGGGCGAAAGGCGCGCCGGACAAGCCGCGCGAGCTGACGCTCGACGCGCCGGCTCTCGCCGCGGGCAAATATGTCGTGAAATATCGCGTTCTCTCCTCGGACGGCCACATCGTCGAGGGGAAATACGAATTCACGGTCGACGCTCGCTGAAGTCTGGCTCACGCGCTTTCCGAAAGCGCGCGGCGCCGAACGGCGGGACGCCGCGCCGCATTCGCGAGCGTAACGGAAGTCGAAATCCATGGAATTGGCGACGCTTCGCTTCGTGGAGAGCGTTCTGTCCGCTCTCGCCGTCGGACTATTGCTGCTGCCCCGCCTCGTAGAGGAGGACGGGGAGCGATTCAAAAAGGCGATCGCAGCCTGCGCGGTCCTGCGTCTGTTGTTCGGCTTCGGCCTCATCGTGGCGACGGCGCGCAACATCATTCCGGCGGGCCGGCCGCTCGATTCCGCTGCGCTCGCGCAATTCCTCGCCGGCACGATCATCGGCAAAGCCTTCGTGGCGACGCAGATCCTCGCCGCCGTCTTCGCCGCGGCGACGATCCTGCGGCTGCGCGTGACCAATCGCCGGCTCGATCTGGCGACGCTCGGATTGGGCCTCGCCGTTCTCGCGGTCGTCTCGGTCACGGGCCACGCGGTGGACGACAGCCTGCCGATCTACGCGCAATTGAGCTTTCCCTTCCACACTCTGGCGGGCCTCACCTGGGTCGGCGGCCTGCTCGGCCTCGTCCATTGGATGCTCACCGGCCGCGGCAAGCCGCCGGAGGTCGCCTGGCGCATCGCCGAGCGCTGGTCCCGCGTCGCCAAGGGCGCCATTATCGTCGTGCTGATCAGCGGGCTCGTTCTCAGCTGGGAGACGGTCGGCAGTTTCGGCTTCATGCTGGCGACGCCCTATGGGCGGCTGCTGTCCGCCAAATTGGCTCTGCTCTGCGCGGCGCTGCTGCTCGCCCTCTCGCTCGCGCGCTATCTGACGCTCGGCTCCTCCAAGCAGCAGTTCGACCTCGCGTGGTATGGCAAGATCGGCGGCTTCGAGGGCGCTTGCGCGCTCGGCCTCTTGTTCATCGCCGGCTGGATCGCCACCATCACGCCGGCGGCGCATGAGAACAATGTCTATTGGCCGCTTCCCTTCCGCATCACTTTCGCCGGCACCTGGGGCCTCAAGGTCACGCCCTGGATCGATCCCACCTGGCAGTGGGGCGTCGGCGGAGCGGCCCTGGCGCTCGTCGCCGCGGCGGCCTGGTTCGCGCCCTTGCCGCGGCTGCGCGCGTGGCGGAAATATTCGACGCCCGTCCTGGGCGGCGCGGCGGCGGTCTGCGGAATTGTCTCGCTCTCGGTCCAGGCCTATCCCGAGACCTATACCGATCCGCCCATTCCCTATACGGCGGCCTCGGTGAAGCGCGGCTTCGAGACCTTCCAGGCCAATTGCGTCGGCTGTCACGGCGTGACCGGCGAGGGCAACGGGCCCATGGCCAAAGGCCTCAAGGTTCCGCCGGCCGATCTCACCGCGCCGCATGTCGCGACGCATACGCTCGGCGATATTTTCCACTGGCTGACCTATGGCGGGCAGAGCGGCGTCATGCCGCCCTTCGCCGATACGGTCGACGAGGACGGGCGCTGGGATCTCATCAACTATCTCGCTGTTCTGTCGAACTCCAATCAGTCGCGCTTCCTCGGCCCCAAGGGCGTCATCCAATGGCTGGTCGCGCCCAATTTCGGTCTGGACGACCCCAAGGGCGAGATCATCGACGTCCAGAAGCTGCGCGGCGTGCCGACGCTCGTCTCCTTCGCGCGCTGCAAGCCGGAGGACGCGGACTTCGCCGATCGCGTCGCGAGCCTGAAGGCGGCCGCCGAGACGGTCAAGGCGATGGGCGCGCATCACGTCACCGATTATTTCGGCGAATGCCCGGCCGATCCGGACGCGCTGACCCCGAGCCATCCCGACGCCACGGAGCTCACCTATTCGATCATCAACCACTATCTCGACGAGCCGGTCGTCAATGAGATTCCGGAAGGACATTTTCTGATCGACCGCTCGGGCTATGTCCGAGCCCGCTTCCGCCATTTCGGAGCCGACGACGGCAATCTCTCTCTGCTGAAGGCGCAGATCGCGCTGACCGCGAAAGAGCCGGTCGTCTATGTCTCGCCGCATCAGCATTGAGCGGCGGCAAGGAATGGCGCGCAATTCGTCGCATGGTCGCGATGCGGCGGAACGAGGCGAAAGAGGGCCTCGCTGACAATGAGGCGACGAATGCAACGAACCGGCGAGCTCGTCGGGAAAAAAGGGAGAACGCACATGATGATCAAGCGGCGTGATCTGTTGGCGGCCGGCGGCGCTCTATTGGGCGGCGCGGCGTTCGGCGCATTGACTCCGATGCGCTCGGCGCAGGCGCACGAATATGAGCTCGGCAAGCTCACCATCGAGCATCCCTGGGTGCGCGCGCCCAAGGACGGCGAGACCACGGCCTATTTCTACGCCTTCATCCATAATAAGGGCGGCGCCGACAAGTTGATCGCGGTCAAATCGCCGAATGTCGGCAAGACGATGTTGCACGCCGACGCCAAGCACGCCATCGCCGAAGGCGGCATCGCTATCGCGGCCGATAAGACGACGACGCTCTCGCCCGAAGGCGCGCATGTCGTGCTGGCCGAGGTCAAGAAGATCAATCCCGTCGGCTGGGGAATGGAGCTCGTTCTCGTTTTCGAGAAGGCGGGCGAGGTGACTGTCGATGCGGCGGTCGACGCGCCCGACGCCAAACATGCGCATGACGCGGAAGCGCTGGAGCGTTGGGAGAAGGCTCATGCCGCGGGCGAGGCCAAGCCCGCAGGCCATGATCATGGCGGCAACGACCATCAGCATCACCACGACGCGCCGGCAGACGCCAAGAAACAGTAGCGCCGAAGGAACGCGCCGAGCTGGCGGAGCCGCGTGAAGGCGCGGCTCCGTGGCCGCCGTCAGTCGACGCCGATGAGCCGGCCAAAGAGGTCGCCCGCGTCGGAGGAGACCGCGGGCGTCGGCGGCGAGCTGCGCGGCGCATTGAGCGGCAGCGCGAAGCCGAGAATGAAGGCCGCCAGCGCCATGGCGGCGACGAGGAAAAGAGAGACCCTGAACTGACGCCGCGCCGACTCGGGATCGAAGCTGCGCGCAAAAGCCGGCTCCATACGGTCTTCGAACTTATCCACCAACGACATGACGCATCCTCTCCCGAGACGCTCTCCCCCCAGAACGTCCGTCGCGTCGCGATCGATCTCACCGCAGAAGATCGCCGCTCGGCGAAGAATAAACGGCGGCGCGCCTGGAAAGGTTTCACGCCTCGAGCAGCCGGCGCCGATTTTTTTCGCGAGATGAACTTTTTATGGCCTTTCAGCGCGCCGATCGTAGCGGCGCGGCGGCTTCGACATGGCGAAAAGATGCGTCGCGCGCATTTGAGAGAATTGTCGCGAGCAATGCCGCGATCGTGGCCGCGCCGAGCGGAAGCGACAGCGCCGTCGCGATCGGGCGCGCCGCGAGCGGAATGACGAAGGCCGCGGCGAGGGCGCTCTTCATGTAAGGGCCGAAGCCGCGCTCGAGGCCGAGCGAGACGATGAGGGCGATTGCGGGCGCGAGCGCGGTCATATCGTAGTCGAGACAATAGGGCGTCGTGAGGAAGGTCGCGACGATCGCGCCGGCGGCGCGCAGGCGAAAATCGGCGGCGCCGCGCCACAGCCAGACGAGCGCGGCGAGAGTCGCCGCCGTGACCAGCGTCTGCGCGGCATAGGCGGTCGTGACATCGGCGCCGATGAGGCGCGCGGCGGCGAAGACGCTCTGTATTTTCGGAAAGCCGGCCGCGCCGCGCTCGACGACGAGATCGCGGGTGACCTCGAGGCTCTGCGCGAAGGCGATCCAGCTCTCCGGGCCGAACAGGAGGAGAGTGACCGCGGTCATCGCGGCGAGCGAGGCCGCGGCCGAGGCGAGCGCCCGCCAATGGCCGCCGGCGACGAGCGCGACCGGCAGCGCCAGAGCGAATTGCGGCTTATAGGCGAGCATCGCGAAACAAACGCCGGCGAGCGCGGGCCGCGGCCGCAGCGTGAGAAAGCCGAAGCCGAGCAGCGCCGCCGTCAAGAAGCCGTTCTGCCCATGGCCGAGATTGACGAGCGTCGCCGGAAAGGCGAGCGCCGCGAGCGCGACGCGCCAGGGCGGCGCGGCGCTCCCCCGCATCAGCGCGAGAATGGCGGCGAGACAGAGCGCGAGCGTGACGGCCTGCCAGAGCGCGAGCGCCTCGAGATAGGGCAGATGCGCGAGCGCCGCCGCAGGGGCGAGGAAGAAGGGTGGATAATGCCAGCCATAGACGTCGCTGTCGGCGCCGAATTCGACGCGCTGCTCCGCTATGTGGCGCTCGAGATCGAAAGGCGCTTCCGGATGGCCGCGCAAGGTCTCGAGGCCGGCGACCCATACTTGGCTGAAATCCGTGCCGAGCGGATGGCCATTGGCGTCGAAGCGCCCGTTGGCGGTCGCGAGCACGGCCGCGACGCAGGCCGCGGCGAAGAGGAGCAGCATCGGCGGATAGACGCGCAGGCGTTCCTCGTCCAGCCAGTCGCCGCTGCGCAGCCTGTCCCACATGTTCCGCGCCACTCCATGGCCAAAGGCGAAGTCGAGCGGCGCAATTCTTAACGGCGAGAGGTTAATCGCTTCGTTTCGACGCGGGGGCGGGGACCGATTTTCGATTGCCCGGGGCCGCTGCGGCGTCTATCTTCGAGACCGCGATTGTGCAGCGCACACTTCCTCGAGAGGAGCTCCCGAAATGGCCTTTATCGCCGACGCTTTGTCACGCGTGAAACCTTCCGCCACGATCGCCGTGACGCAGAAGGCGCGTGACCTCAAAGCGCAGGGCAGGGAGGTCATCTCGCTCTCGGTGGGCGAGCCGGACTTCGACACGCCCGGGCATATTTGCGACGCCGCCGTCGAGGCGATCCGCCGAGGCGAGACGCGCTATCCGCCAGTGCTCGGCATTCCGCCGCTGCGCGAGGCGGTGGCGAAGAAGTTCAAGCGCGAGAACGGGCTCGACTACAAGGCCTCCGACGTGATCGTCGCCACCGGCGGCAAGCACATCCTTTTCAACGCCTTTCTGGCGACGATCAATCCCGGCGACGAGGTGATCGTGCCGGCGCCCTATTGGGTGAGCTATCCGGAGATGGTGGCGATCTGCGGCGGAACCAACGTCTTCGTCGACACGACGATGGAGCATGGCTTCAAGCTGCAGCCGGAAGATCTCGAGCGCGCCATCACGCCGCGCACCAAATGGCTGGTGCTGAACTCGCCGTCCAACCCTTCCGGCGCCGCCTACACGCATGACGAGCTGAAGAAGGTCGCCGAGGTGCTGCTGCGTCATCCGCAGGTGCATATCCTCACCGACGATATCTACGAGCATCTCGTCTATGGCGATTTCAAATTCGCCACCATCGCGCAGGTGGAGCCCGGCCTCTTCGAGCGCACGCTGACGATGAACGGCGTCTCCAAGGCCTATGCGATGACCGGCTGGCGCATCGGCTTCGCCGCCGGTCCGGCGCCGCTCATCAAGGCGATGGACATGCTGCAGGGGCAGCAGACCTCGGGCGCCTGCTCCATCGCGCAATGGGCGGCGGTGGCGGCGCTCGAAGGACCGCAGGATCATCTGGCCGTCTTCCGCAAGGCGTTTCAGGAGCGGCGCGACCTCGTCGTCTCCATGCTCGGCCAGGCGAAATATCTGCAATGCCCCTCGCCCGAGGGCGCCTTTTACGTCTTCCCTTCCTGCGCCGAGGCGATCGGCAAGAAAACGCCGGACGGCAAGGTGATCGGAAGCGACGTCGATTTCGTCACCTCTCTGCTGGAGGCGGAGGGCGTCGCCGTGGTGCAGGGCTCGGCCTTCGGCACGGGGCCGAATTTCCGTGTGTCCTATGCGGCGTCGAATACGCTGCTCGAGGACGCCTGCTCGAAGATTCAGCGCTTCTGCGCGAGCTTGAGCTGACGAGAGGGTCGCCGCTTCGACATCCGCCGCGGGGGGCCGTCATCGCGAGCGCGGCGAAGCGATCCAGGGCCGTGGGGCGGCTCCTGGATCGCTTCCTCGCTGTGCTCCTCGCGATGACGCTTCGCCGCCGAAAGATCAGTCCTGCGCGATCACCTCGAGGAAGGTGTGGGCGTCTTCCTTGCGCTCGAACACATGCGGAGCGATGCCGCGCTTGCTCAGTGCCTCCTTGAGCTTCAGCCGCAGGAAGGCGCTGGTCGTATAGCGCGTCGTCGTCACATAATAGTTCTCGAGCATGTATTGGATCATCTCCGCGTAATAATCGTAGAGATGCTCGCTGATGCGGAAGTTGTCGAGATTGACGACCTGATTGACGCGCTTGCCGATCTTCTGGCAGGCGTCGATCAGCATTTTGCGCAGATCGTCGATGTCGCGCTTGGAGCGCGCGCTCCAGCCCTCGAGATTGAGGAATTGGATATTGCGATCGGCGTCATAGCTCACGCGATCCTGCAGGTCGAGATTGAGCAGGTCGGAGATCAGCCCCATCGGCTCGTCGACGAAGATGCGCTTGTCCATCAAGATCGGATGCTTGACGATGGGCTTGAAGTCCATATGCGGGAGAATGTCCCGCTCTATGTCTATGCCCGGCGCGACCTCGATGAGCTCCAAGCCTTCCTTCTTCAGCTGGAACACGCAGCGCTCGGTGACATAGATCACCGGCTGCTCGCGCTTTTGCGCATATTTGCCGCTGAAGGTCACCTGCTCGACGAATTTCAGGAATTTGCGCGCGCGGCCCTCTTTCAGGATTTTCACCTCGCCATTCTCGATGGCGATCTCGAGCCCGCCGGCCGTGAAAGTGCCGGCGAACACCACGCTGCGGGCGTTCTGGCTGATGTTGATGAAGCCGCCGCAGCCATTGAGCCGGCCGCCGAAGCGGCTGGTGTTCACATTGCCCTGCTCGTCGCATTCGGCCATGCCGAGGCAGGTCATGTCGAGGCCGCCGCCGTCATAGAAGTCGAATTGCGTGTTCTGGTCGATGATCGAATCGGCGTTGGTGGCCGAGCCGAAGGAGGAGCCCGAGGCCAGAACGCCGCCGATCGCGCCGGCTTCCGTCGTCAGAGTGATGAAAGGCGTGAGCTTTTCTTCATTCGCCACGGCGGCGATGCCCTCCGGCGCGCCGACGCCGAGATTGACGACGCCGTTCGGCGGCAGCTCGAAGGCGGCGCGCCGCGCGATGATCTTGCGCGCGTCGAGCGGCATTTTCGCCATCGTCTCGACGGGAACGCGAATCTCGCCGGCGAGCGCCGGATTGTAGATGACGCCGTAATTCATGCGGTGCATCTCAGGCGGATCGGCCACGACGACGCAATCGACCAGAATGCCCGGCACCTTCACATCCTTCGGGCGGATGGAGCCCGCGTCGACGATGCGCTCGACCTGGGCGATGACGATGCCGCCATTGTTGTGCGCGGCCATGGCCTGCGCCAGCACGTCGAGCGTCAGCGCCTCCTTCTCCATGCTGATATTGCCGGAAGGGTCGGCGCTGGTGCCGCGGATGAAGGCCACGTCGATCTTCGTCGCCGTGTAGAACAGCCATTCCTCGTCGTCGATGACGACATGCTTGACGATCTCTTCCGTCGTCACCTCATTGACGCGGCCGCCGCCGAAGCGCGGATCGACGTAAGTGTAGAGGCCGACCTTGGAGAAGAGGCCGGGCTGGCCGGCGGCGCAGGCGCGATAGAGCTGGGAAATGACGCCCTGCGGCAGATTGTAGCCGAGAATCTTGTTCTCCGCGGCGGCCTGGGCGACCTTGGGCATGCGGCCGAAATTGCCGGCGATGACCCGGCGCAGCAGGCCTTCGTAATGCAGGCGGCCGGTGCCGAGCCCTTTGCTGTCGCCGGCGCCGGCGGTCATGATGAGCGTGAGGCCGCGCGGACCGCCGGTCTCGACGAAGCGCTTCTCGAGCGCGGCGTGCAGCGCTTCCGGAATGCAGCTCTGCACGAAGCCCGTCGTGGTCAGAACGTCATTTTCGCTGATGAGGGCAATCGCTTCGTCGGCTGTAATGACCTTGTTGTTCTTGTTGTTCATTTCCCTCAGGTTCCCTCCTCGCCGCCCGGCAGGGCGAAGGCCTCGGGCGCTTGTCTTTCCCGCGTCCCGCCACTTTATGGGCGCCGGGTTTCGAACCGCCGTCGACACTAGAGTTTGCGACAGGGTTTCGCAATAGCGCCAGGAAATCGCCGCAGTCGCGCCAGCGGCTCGCGAGGGTTTCGTCCCTGCGGCGCGGCGCCGCAGCGCGTCGCGAGCTTTGGCCGCATCGATCGATAGTATTCTATTTATCTTGTAAACAATAGATATTAAGCTCGGGGCCGGTCGGGCGCATCAGGCCTCCGGCCGCTGTTTCCCCTCTGCGCAAATCGAGAAAGCAATGAGCAAGATCAAATTCATTGTCGCCGCCGCCGCCGCCGCGCTCGTCGGACAAGCGTCCCGGCTCGGCGCCGAGCCGGAGAAGAGCTTCGTCTACACATCCGCGGACGAGGTCCCATTCAAGAGCCCGCTCGGCCTCGGCCCCGCCCAGGCGGTTCTGTTCGGCGATCCCTCGAAGCCCGGCGTCTATGTCGTGCGCGTGCGCTTCCCGCCCGGCCATCATTCCAATCCGCACTTCCATTCGCGCGATCGCCACGCCGTCGTGGTGAAGGGCACATGGTGGAATGGCGTCGGCGAGGAGCTGGATTTCAACAAGGCGCGGCCGGTGACGGCGGGCTCCTATGTGCTGCATCCGGCCGGCGGCGTGCATTGGGACGGCGCGGGCGAGGAGGAGGTCGTCATCCAGATCACCGGCGAAGGGCCGGTCGAGACGACGCAGGTCGGGGCGCCGGGCGCGCCGCAGGGCTATTGGCCGAAGCCGAAGTGAGAGCGGCCCGTTTCCAGCGAGGCGACGCGCGGCTCCATCGTGTACATCGCATTGGCGGCCGCCTCCGACAGCGCCGAGACGGCCGTCAGCAGCGCCGCTGCGAGGGCCGCCGATGCGAGGATGCGCTGAACGGCGGGCGGAGCTTCGTCCGCCGTGGGCCTGCGCGTCGCGACGGCGCGGGGGCGGGGCGCGTCGATGGGCGGGAGAGGGGCCGACGCGCGTTCGGCCAAATCAGATCGCAAGACGCGCCAGGACGTCCGGAGCTTTTCCCTGCGCAATTCGTCTCGCATTCGAGCTCTCATCGCTCCCTCATGCCGAAATGCGCTCGTCTGACCGGGCGACGATCGCCGGGGGCTCTCGGTCAGCCGTCGCTTCCGCATCCAGGCGGGCGCGCAGCCGCTCGAGGATCGGCGGCGGCGCGAATTCCTCCGGAACGCCGCAGAGCCCGACCCGCGCGAACCACGCGCCGAGCCGCGTCGACGCGCTCGCGAGCGCGAAAGGATATGCGACGATATAGCCGAAGGTCGAGGGCGCCGACCAGAGCGCCAGCGCCGGCGCCGAGCCGGCGGCGAGCGCCAGGACCAGCGCGCCGAAAGCGAAGGGCGGCGACAAGACCCGCGCCGTCTCCAAGGCGTCGAGCCGATGCGCGTCGCGCGTCTGCGCGCTCCAGGAGGCCTCGCCTTCGAATGGCAGGCGAGCGAGCCGACAAGTGACGCCGAATGTCGTGACCGCGCCGATCACGAAGGAGGCGGCGATCTCGATCGTCGCTCCTATCGTCAGGCGCGCGGCGCCGCCATAGCGCCGCGACCCGCCCGGCGTCAGCGCGATATCGGCGTAGCCGGCGAGCTTGGGCGCGAGATAGAAGCCGAGGAAGAGAAGATAGAGAGCCGCGGCGGGACTCGCGGGAAATGTCGAGACGTTCTGCACCAGCGGCAATAATGCGCCGAGCAGAATGATCGCCGTCCAGGCCGGCGCGCCGATGAACATGCTGATCGCCCAGACGAGCTGAAAGCGGCTCATCGGCAGAAGCCCCGGCAGCGACAGCAGCTCGAAATATTGCATGTTGCCGCGGCACCAGCGCAGTTCGCGGCGCAGGAATTCGAGCAGCGTCGGCGGATTTTCCTCATAGCTGCCGCTCTCGACCGGCAGCACGCGGACCTCATAGCCCGCGCGCCGCATCAGCGCCGCCTCGATCTGGTCGTGCGAGAGAATATGCCGTCCTCCGGAAAGACGCGGCAGATCGCAATATTTCGTGAAAGGCGCGATTCGCGCCAGCGCATTATGGCCCCAGAAGGGCCCGCAATCGGCGCCCCACCAGGCCGCGCCCATCGTATAGGTCCGCATTCCGGCGCGCATGCCGAATTGAAAGGCGCGGGCGAAGGCCGAGCGCGACGGCGCGCCGACGACGAGGCTCTGAATGATGCCGATGCGCGGATAGGCTTGGCCGATGCGCACGAGCCGCACGATGGTCTCGCCGTCCATCAGACTGTCGGCGTCGAGAGGGATCATGAATTCGTAAGCGGCGCCGAAATGCGCGCAGAAGTCGCGAATATTGCCGGCCTTGTATCCGATATTGGCGGAGCGCCGGCGATAGTGGAGCCGCGCCGCATCCGCGCCTTCCCGCTCGCGCCAGCGGGCGAATTCTCGTTCCTCCTGCGCGGCGACGCCGGCGTCGGTCGTATCGCTCAGCACGAACCAGTCGAAGAGCGCGCCTTCGCCGGTCGCGTCGAGATCCGCCTTCATGACCGCGAGGCGAGTCAGCGCGCGCCCCGCATCCTCGTTGCGGATCGTCAGCAGAATGGCCGTGCGCGCGCAAAGCCGCCGCCGCGTGTCGCCGGCGCGGGCGAAGGGCGCGACGCTGTCGAGCGGGCGGGGATGAAAATGCAACAGCCAGAAACCGAGCGCCGCATTGCAGGCGCCGAGCACGCTCCAGGGCGCGGCGATGGCGAAGGAGGCGAGAATGGCGGCGTCGATGACGCTCAACCCGTCTTGCCCCAGAATATCGGCGA
The DNA here is from genome assembly GCF_009811655.1 of Methylosinus sp. Ce-a6. Taxonomy (GTDB): domain Bacteria; phylum Pseudomonadota; class Alphaproteobacteria; order Rhizobiales; family Beijerinckiaceae; genus Methylosinus. The sequence continues at coordinate 12,288 of NZ_BGJX01000022.1, forward strand.
GCCAGATCAGCAGAGCGACATAGACGGCGGCGTTGATCGCGGCGACCGCTGAGCGTCGCTGGAAGAGTTCGGCGCGGCTCTGGAGGCCGGCGGGGGCGGCGGCGGACATTCGCGTCGGCGTTTCCTATGCGGAGCGCAGGAAAATCGGCTGGCGCGCATCGCCGCCGTGCTCTAGCAATAGCTGCGAAGCACGAGGTTTGTAAATTGGGCGATTCACAAAAATCCTATCGTAATGGTGGGAAAGAGGCCCGCGCGCTGTGGATCGAGGCGCCGCGGAAAGCGTCCTTGCGCGCTTCGCCGCTCGCGCCGCTCGGATCAAAGGAGGCGCTGGTCGAGACGCTGTGGAGCGCGGTCAGCCGCGGCACGGAGCGGCTGGTCTTCGAGGGCCGCGCGCCGCGCTCGGAATGGGAGCGAATGCGCGCGCCTTTTCAGGAGGGGGCTTTCTCCTTTCCGGTGAAATATGGCTATTGCGCCGTCGGCCGCGTGGAGGCGGGGCCCGCCGCGCTCCTCGGCCGCATCGTCTTCTGCCTCCATCCGCATCAGGACCGTTTCGTCGCGCCCCTCGGCATGTTGCGGCCCGTGCCGGACGCGACGCCGGCGCGACGCGCGCCGCTCGCCGCCAATATGGAGACGGCGCTGAACGCGCTTTGGGACTCGGGCGCGGGGCCCGGCGACCGCATCGCCATCGTCGGCGCGGGCGTCGTCGGCCTGCTGGTCGCCGCTCTCGCCGCGCGCCTGCCGGGCGCCGAGGTTCTCGTCCATGACCGCGAAGAGTCCCGCGCGCAGATCGTCGAGATTTTGGGCGCGAGATTCGTCGGCGCGCGGGAGCTGGAGGCCGCGGGCGCGGATGTCGTCTTCCACGCCAGCGCCTCCTCGGAAGGTCTCGCGCTGTCGCTCGCCGCCGCCGGGTTGGAAGCGACGATCGTCGAATTGAGCTGGTATGGCGAGGGCGAGGTCGCGGCGCCGCTCGGCGGCGCCTTTCACGCCAATCGCCTGCGGCTCGTCTCCTCCCAGGTCGGGCAGGTGGCGCCCTCGCGGCGGCCGCGCTGGAATTATGCGCGCCGGCTCGACAAGGCGCTGGAGCTGCTCGCCGATCCGCGCCTCGACGCGCTCATCACCGAGGAAATTCCCTTCACTGACGCGCCGCGCGAGATCGCGCGCATCCTCGCGCCCGGGGCGAAAGGCCTCGCCACTTTGTTTCGCTATCGAACGGAGAGCTGAGATGTACGCCGTAGAAGTCCGCGACCACATCATGATCGCCCATAGTTTCAAGGGCGAATTGTTCGGCCCGGCGCAGCGCCTGCACGGCGCGACCTTCGTCGTCGACGTCGCCTTTTTCCGCGAGACGCTGACGGAAGACGAGGTCGTCGTCGACATCGGCCGCGCCCATGACGCTCTGAAGGCGACGCTCTCCCCGCTGAATTATCAAAATCTCGACGAGATCGAGCAATTCGAGGGCCGCCAGACGACGACCGAATTCCTTTCGCGGCATATTTTCGATGCGATGGCGGAGGCGGCCCGCTCGGGAGCGCTCGGGCCGGGCGGGGAGGGGATTTCGCGCATTCGCGTGACGCTGCACGAATCCCATGTCGCCCGCGCCTGGTTCGAGGGGCCGGTGTGAGGCGGATCGTCTTCGCCATTCCAGGAGACATAGAAGCGAGAACCGGCGGCTATGGCTATGATCGCCGCGTTCTGGCGGAACTGGCGCGGCAAGGCGTCGAGGTGGTCCATCTCGCGCTGCCGGGGGCTTTTCCGCATCCCGGTTGCGCGGATGAGGTCGCCGTCGGCGAGATTTTCGATCGGGCGTTGACGGCGGGCGACGTGGCGCTCGTCGATGGCCTCGCCTTCGGCGCGCTCTCCGAGACGACCATAGCGGCGATGCGCGCGCCCATCGTCGCGCTCTGCCATCACCCGCTCTGTCTCGAGGCGGGGCTCCCGCCCGCGCGGGCGGCGGCGCTGCGCGAGAGCGAGCGCCGCGCGCTGGCGCTCGCGGCGCATGTGATCGCCACCAGCGCGCATACGGGCGAGACGCTCATCCGCGACTTCGGCCTGCCGCGGCGCAAGCTCGCCATCGCCCCGCCGGGGACCGATCCGGCGGAGCGGGCGAAAGGCTCGGGCGGCGCGCCCGCGCTTCTCGCCGTCGGCGCGATCATTCCGCGCAAGGCCTTCGATCTTCTAGTCGAGGCGCTGGCCGGCCTCGCCGATCTCGATTGGCGTCTCGACATCGTCGGCGGGACGCATCATTCGCCGCAGACCGCCGAGGCGCTCGCGCGGCTGATCGAACAGAAAGGGCTCGGCGGGCGCATCGCGCTCGTCGGCGAGCTCTCCGGCGAGGCGCTCGGAGCGCGTTATGGAGCGGCCGACATCTTCGTCTCATCCTCGCTCCATGAGGGCTATGGCATGGCGCTCGCCGAGGCGCTGGCGCACGGACTGCCGATCGTCGCGACGACGGGCGGCGCGGCGGCGGACACGATCCCCGATTCCGCTGCGCTGAAAGTTGCGCCGGGCGACATGGGCGCGCTGCGCGGCGCTCTGCGCGAGATCATCGCGGATCGCGCGTTGCGCGCGCGGCTCGCCGAGGCGGCTTGGCGAGCGGGGCAGGCGCTGCCGGACTGGGAGGAGACGGCGCGCATCATCGCCTCCGTCGCCGAGGCGCTGGCATGAGCGGCTTTTCGGCCGAATGGCTCGATCTGCGCGAAGCGGCCGATCGCGCCGCGCGCAACGCCGCCCTGCGCGATGCTGTCGCCCGCGCCTTCGCGCGTCGCGAGCATTTGGCGATCGTCGATCTCGCTTGCGGCTCCGGCTCCAATCTGCGCGGTCTCGCGGAATTTCTGCCGGCGCGCCAGCGCTGGCGGCTCGTCGATCATGATCCGGCGCTGCTCGCCGCCGCAAGCGCGCGCCTCGTCGCCTGGGCCGACGCCGCGGAGGAGAGCGCGGAAACGCTCGTCCTCGCCAAGGGCGGGCGGCGCATAGTGGTCGAATTCCTCGGCGCCGATCTCTCCGCAGGCGCGGCGGCGGCGCTCGACGGCGAGATCGATCTTATGACCTCGGCCGCCTTTTTCGATCTCGTCTCGGCGCATTGGCTCGAGCGCTTTGCGGCGGAGATCGCGGCGCGGCGCCTGCCGCTCTATGCGCTCCTCAGCTATTCGGGCGAGGAGGCTTGGGCACCGCCACACGCCGCGGACGTCGAAATGCTCGCCGCCTTCCATCGCCATCAGGCGCGCGACAAGGGCTTCGGAGCGGCCGCCGGCCCTCGTGCGGCCTCATTGCTGCAAGAGGCGCTGGAGCGGCGCGGTTTCGCCGTCGAGACGGCGCCGAGCCCCTGGCGGCTCGGCGCGTCGCAGGCGGCGCTGATCGAAGCCTTGGCCGATGGCTCGGCGGCCGCCGTCGCCGAGACGGGGGAGGTTTCCGCTCGGACGATCGAGCGCTGGCGCCGCGCCCGCCGCGCCGCCGCGGGCTGCGAGATCGGGCATTTGGATTTGTTCGCGCGGCCGACGACGGCGTAATGACATTGGCGTTACGTCATGATAGTCTGTTTCGACGCTTAGAGCGTTTCCAGCCGAGGTGGACGCCGGCGTTGGAAACGCGTCAAAAACAAAAGACGAGAGGAGGTCGGCATGGCGCCTGAGCGACTGGCGGCCAAGCGTGAAACGCTCAATGTTCGCATCAAGCCGGAAGACCGCAGCCTGATCGACCGCGCGGCCGCGCTCAGCGGGAAGAGCCGAACGGATTTCGTTCTCGAAGCGGCGCGACGCGCCGCGGAGGACACGCTGCTCGATCGGACGCTCTTCAAAGTCGGCCCCGAGGCTTATGCGGAATTTGTCGCGCGGCTCGATGCGCCGCCGGCGTCGAATGAGAAACTTCGCCGCATGATGAAAACTCCCGCCGCGTGGGAATGAATGCGGCTGACGGCTCCCGGACCTATTTCCGATGCTCACGACGTTGCGTCATTCGATTGCGGCGGCGTATCCGTTCTCGACGATTGGTTGAAACGCCGCGCGCGCGCCAATCAGGCGAGCAATGCGTCTCGAACCTATGTCGTCTGTGACGGGGAGCGCGTGATCGCCTATTACGCGCTCGCCTCCGGGGCGATCGACATAGCGCGCTCGACGGGGCGTGTTCGCCGCAACATGCCCGACCCTGTTCCTGTCGTCGTATTGGGGCGGCTGGCGATCGATCGCAGCCGCCAAGGCCGCGGGCTCGGCCGCGCCTTGGTGCGCGACGCGGCTCGGCGGGCGTTGCAAGCGGCGGATGTGATCGGCGTCCGCGCCATGGTCGTGCATGCTGTTTCGTTGGAAGCGAAGAACTTCTATCTCGAGCTCGGCCTTGAAACCTCGCCTTTCGAGCCGATGACGCTGATGGCGACGTTGGCGGATTTGCAGGCTGCGCTTCGATCGTAGATTTCCGCGCGGCGGCGCCGGCGCCGGGCGGCGATGGCGCCGTCTGTGCTACAACTCGTCTCTCCTGACGACGATCTCTCGCGATCTGGCGAAAAGTCCCGGCGGCCCTCGCGCAATTCCCACTCGGAGCCCTTGAAATGACCTCCCCCAGTGAAACAATGCTCGCGCTCGTTCTCTCCAAGGACGGGCGGATTCCCGAGGGGGAGGCGCTCGCCGGCGCGTTCCGCCGGCATTTTCCCGATGCGCGGACGCCGGATAGCGCGGCGGCGGGCGGCGCGAGCGTCTTCCTCGTCGAGGGGGGGATGGCGGCGATCGGCGGGGTGAACGCGCCGGCTCCCATCGCCAAGGACGATCCTTGCGTCGCCTTCGCCTGGCACTGGCCGGACGCCTGGGCGGCGATCGAAGGCCATGCGGGCCATGTGGTCGTGGCGGCGACCGGCGGCGCCGACGCGAAGAGCCGCTCGCGTTTGCTCGGCCGCGCCGTCGCGGCGGTCATCGAGGCGATGCCGGCGGCCTGCGCGGTGCATTTCGCCGGCTCCGACGCCTTGTGGCCGGCGGCGCTCGTCGCCGAGGCGGTGGCCAAAGGCGGCGACGAGCCGCCGATCCCCTTCTGCGTCGCGGTCGCGCTCGGTCGCGACCCGGAAGGCGGCGTCTCCGCGATCACCAAAGGGCTCGACGCTTTCGGCCTGATGGAGATCGAGACGCGCGGCTTCCGCGACGATCCGCGTCAGCTGAACGGCTTTCTGCTCGATCTCGCCGCCTATCTCGTCGAAGCCGGCGACGTGCTCGGCGACGGCGCCACGATCGGTCCGGACGCCGACACGAAGATTCTCGTGCGGCGGGAGGAATCGGTCGTGGCGCCGGGGCAGAATGTCTATCGGCTCTATTTTCCGGACCAGGGCGCTGCGTGACGGTCGCCGATCGGCCGCTCGCCCAAGAGAAGGGCGAGCGGCGCTTTCGTTATTTTCGCCATGCCTGCGGAAACATGCGCCAGGCCGCCTCGTCGCCGGCGATGCGGTGGCGGATGAAGCCCGCTATATGCAGCGCGATCAGCGCGAGCAGCGTCAAGCCCAGGGTTTCGTGAACCTCGAAAAGCTCCTTGGACAGCGGCTCGTCCTTGGCGAGGGGCGCCGGGAGATGGCCGAGCCAGAGGAAGCTCGGGCCGAGGCCAAAGGCCGACAAAGCGAGCCAGCCGACGATCGGCGTCGCGAGAAGCAGCACATAGAGCGCGTTATGCGTCGCTTTCGAGACGAGGCGCTCGGCCGGCGTCAGACCTTCGCTGGCGGCGGGGCGGCGGCGCAGCCGCTCGCCGAGGCGCAAAAACATCAGCGCCAGCACGAGAACGCCGGCGGATTCGTGCAGCACGAAGAGATTGTCCTGCAGCGGCCCCTCGTGGAGGTCGGCCATCACTATGCCCATTGGCAGAGAAAGCAGCACCAGAGCGGCGATGGTCCAATGCAGCGATTTGGCGAGAGGCGAATAGGGCTGTCGCTCGGCCATGGCGAATCCTCCGATCGATCGCTGCCCCGAAGATCGCCCATTCCTTCCCGAGGCGCAATCGATCGCCTTGTTTATATGTACAGTCTATATACGTTATTGACTAATGCGCCGGCGCGGCTTAATGCTGGAGTCCAAGGCAGTCGCAAGGGCGCGCATTCGCCTTTGAGGCGTTCGGCGCCGAGTCCGTGGGATATCCGATTTTCGTCGAGATCCGATCCTCGTCGAAATCCATGTGTCGCGGCGTCCGGTGTGCGAGAAGCAGAAGTGATTTTGAACGAGCTCGAGAGCGCCGCGAAATTCGACGGGCCTGGAAGTCGGCTCGACAGGATTCGAGAAGATCGCCGATCTTTTGGAAAAGACATTGTGATTTTTGCGTCATCGCGAGCTCGCCGGACGCGTCCCCCCATACGCGTTCCGGCGTTCCGGCGCGGCGAACCATGACGGTTCGCCGCGCTTTGTCTTTCTCCCGCTTCCGCAAATCGCGAGGGGCGGCGGCGCGCCGCGGCGGTCCGCGCGCCCATCGGGCGAGAAAGCCGCCGGGGAGAACAAGCGGCTCCGATGTTTTTTCAACGTTGACGTAAAACTGTCATATTGGCGCTTTCCTCATGACGCTCGTCAGGGCCTCGCCCGATCACTGACCGCGCGCGCCGTCCAGCGTTTGGCGCGGCGGCGTTTTTCGCTTATGTCCTTGCCCACCGAGGTTCGCCCGTCAGGAGATGCGATGTTTCCGATCCCCGTTTCCGATCTCGCTCCGAACACCTACGCCTATGAGACGACGCCGCTCGTGAAGCCGACCGGCTTTCGCGAATATGACGCGCGCTGGCTGTTCGAAAAGGAGCTCAACCTCATGGGGGTGCAGGCTCTGGGCCTCGGACTGGGCGCGCTGCTCCATGAGATGGGCGTGGCGCCGGAGCTCGTGACCGGACACGACTATCGCGCCTATTCCGCCTCCATCAAGCTCGCGCTCGTATCCGGCCTGATGGCGGCGGGCGTGCGCGTGCACGACATCGGCCTCGCGCTCTCGCCCATGGCCTATTTCGCGCAATTCGCTCTCGATGCGCCCGCCGTCGCCATGGTCACGGCCTCGCACAATGACAATGGCTGGACCGGCGTGAAGATGGGCGCGCAGCGGCCCGTCACTTTCGGGCCGGCGGAGATGACGCGGCTCAAGGAGATCGTGCTCTCCGGCGCCTTCCGTTTCGCCGAGGGCGGCTCCTATCGCTATGTCGAGAATTTCGCGGCGCGCTATCTCGACGATCTCGCCTCCGGCGTGAAGCTGTCCCGCAAGCTCAAAGTCGTCGCGGCCTGCGGAAACGGCACCGCCGGAGCCTTCGCGCCGAAGCTGCTGGAGCGGATCGGCTGCGAGGTCGTGCCGCTCGACACGGAGCTCGACTATAATTTCCCGCATTACAATCCGAACCCGGAAGATCTGCATATGCTCCACGCGATGGCCGACAAGGTGCGCGAGAGCGGGGCGGATGTCGGGCTCGGCTTCGACGGCGACGGCGACCGCTGCGGCGTCGTCGACAATAAGGGCGAGGAGATTTTCGCCGACAAGATCGGCGTGATGCTGGCGCGGGACCTCTCGAAGCTCCATCCGGGCGCGACCTTTGTCGTCGACGTGAAGTCGACGGGATTGTTCGCGACCGATCCCGAGCTTCTCTCGCGCGACGTGAAGGCCGATTATTGGAAGACCGGCCATTCCTACATCAAGCGCCGCGTGACCGAGCTCAAGGCGCTCGCGGGCTTCGAGAAGTCGGGGCATTTCTTCTTCAACGCGCCGGCCGGCCGCGGCTATGACGACGGCTTGGCGACGGCGGTGCATGTGCTGCAGATGCTCGACCGCAATCCGGACAAGTCCATGTCCGATCTCTATGCGGCGCTGCCAAAGACCTGGGGCTCGCCCACAATGTCCCCGCATTGCGCCGACGAGACGAAATATGGCGTCGTCGACAAGGTCACCGCCCGTTTCCAGAAGATGGCCGCCGACGGCGCCTCCTTCACTGGGCAGAAGATCCGCGATCTCGTGACGGTGAACGGCGTGCGCGTGACGGTCGCGGACGGCACTTGGGGGCTGGTGCGCGCCTCCTCCAACAAGCCGGAGCTCGTCGTCGTCGTCGAGAGCCCGGTCTCGGAGGCGCGGATGCGCGAGATGTTCCACGCCGTGGACGCGGTGCTGCGCGAAAATCCCGAGGTCGGCGCCTATAATCAGACGATCTGAACGCTCTCGAGTCTTTCCATGTTTCATCGAAACACGGAAAGACTCTCGGTTTTAACGCGTTTCCGACGCCGAACCGGCGTCCACTTCGGCGGGAAACGCTCTCAAGGCGAAGCCGAGCAGTTGGTTCCGCTCGTCATGTAATATTGAATATGGTTAGGGATGTAAGTGTTGCGCACCGGCGAATAGCTGGTGCGCGACATGGTCGGCGCCGCCGTCTTCAGCCAGGTGACGACGCGGCTGAAAGAGGGCTGATAGGCGTAGACCACATCGGCGACGATGATCGATCCTATGGTCGGCGTCACGCTCGTCGTCGTGTCGCCGCTGGAGCTGGCCGTCGTCACCGCCTTGGCGCTCGTAAAGCTCGTCGGCATGGAATTGGGGTCGACCGGCGGGACGTCGGCGGCGTTGAGCTTGGCGACGCCGTTGATCGTGCAGGGCCGCAGCGCGCCGGAGTTCTTGGCGATGGTCCAATTCACGCTCGCCTTGTAGCCGCTCGCCTGCGTCGAGTCGGCGGAGATCGTGACCTCCGAGATCGTCATTTTGAGATTCGTCGTCGGCAGGGGCGACATCAGCGGCGCCGCGGCGGAGAAGATCGCCTGGATCGTCGTCTCGTCCATGCCCGCCTGGCCGGAATTGGAGCCGCCCTTCAATTGCTGCGCGGCGAGATCGGAGAGGCTGTGCGCGACGAGCTCGACCTTCTGGCTCGCGCGCTGTCCGAGCGCCAGCTCCGCCAGGCCAAGATAGAGAACGAGAACGAGCGGCAGCATCAGCGCGAATTCGACCGCCGCGAAAGCTTCTTTCGCGGCGAGCATCGCGCGCGCGCCGCCGCGCCGGGCGAGGGGAGCGCTCATGTCGGCTCGACGCGAAAGGCCGCGACGCCCAAGAGCAGATGCGTCCAGGCATTGCCGTAAGTGACTTGTCCGCTCGTCGTCTTGCCGAGCGTCAACCCTTTCAATATTCCCCCGGTGAGGACGGCCGTCACGGCCGGCAAGGGATAGACGATGCGCACCACCGCGACATGTCCGGCGGCGGGCACGGTGATCGTCGCGCTCGACGAAGGGGGATTGAGATAGAAGCTGTTCGACGTCGACGCGCTCGACCAGCTCGTCCCGTCGCCGACGTCGGCTATGTCGACGAGAAGCTTCGAGCAATCGAAGGATTTGCCGAGCGTGCCAGGGGCGACAGCGCCCGTCGCCTGCCAAGTGCAGACATATTTGTCGACGAAATTCTGATAAGTCATGCTGCCGAGGCTGCGCGTCAGCGCGGCGCGGCTCGCATGCAGCGTGGCGACCTGCAGCTGCTGGCTCTTGAAATAGACGATGCCGGTCTCGAAAATCGCTCCGATCAATCCGAGCGTCGGCACGAGCACCATCGCGAATTCGACGGCGAGCGTCGCACTGCGATCACGCCCGAAGCGAAGCAGGCTCGCTGCCGGGCGGCATGTCATTCGTGAGGAACTCTCTGATCCGATCATGTCTCGAACCCGCGGCAGGAGCGCTTTCGCCCTGAGAAATCCCCCGCACGATTTGCCAGAGCGTTTCCAGCCGAAGTGGATGCCGGTTCGGCGTCGGAAACGCATCAAAGCCTAGAGTCTTTCCGTGTTTCAATGAAACACGGAAAGACTCTAGAGTTCCGCGCCCGGTCAGCGCCTCGTCGGCGCCGACGAACCCTCATGCTGTTTGACCGCCTCGAGAACGCGCGCCATATAGTCCTTGTCGTCGGCGAGATCGACGGCCGGAGCGCAGTCAGGAGCGCAGGAATAAGACTCTCGCCGCGCGCCGCGCAGCACAACCAGCTTGTCCATGGGCTGGGTGACGGTGATGATCTCTTCGCCGACCTCGTTTCCGGTGGGGTCGAGCAGAATGAGATTGGTGGATCCGAAGCTCTTTCCCGTGACGACCATCAGGCGATTGGTCTTCAGCATCGTCACATCGGCGATGAGTGGATTGCCGACGATCAGCGTCTGCGCTCCGTCCGGCATGCGCACGACGCGCGCGTGGTCGATGTCGACGAACACGCTGCGCTTCTCGCTATCGCGCGCCGCCGCGACATCGGCCATGGCGATCGCGCCGATGAATACCGTCGAACAGGCAAGAAAACGCGTCGAACGCATCACGCACCTCTGCACAATCCTCGACTTTACGAGGCTTCGGCGCCGAGAAAACCACGCAATAGTGAATCAATGCTGAAAGTTCGGCAAATTGTCGTCCAACTGAGCGGTTTATGCCGGTCGGTGTCGCGATTAACGCGTTTGCAAGAAGTTCTACGTAGGGTGCGACCCGGTCCCGCGAACGAGCTCTGCGAGCCAACCGCCGGGGCGCAGTCAGTAGAGCGAGGAGCACGAGTATGAAGAGCTTGATTTCGCGGTTCGTAAAGGACGAGTCCGGCGCGACCGCCATCGAATATGGCCTGATCGGCGCGCTGATCTCGGTCATCATCATCACCGCCGTGAAGCTCGTCGGCAGCAACCTGTCCCAGACCTTCAACAAGATCGCTCAGAATCTCAGCTGAGCGCGGGACAGGCGCGTCTCGCCGCTGGCGTGTCGAGACGTGCGCCCTTGCTCGATCTCCGTCGAAGGCCGGCTCGTGATAGAGGGTCGGCCGGCTCGGTTTGTCCGCGCTCACGACGTCAAAATCAGGAGAGCATGATGAAAATGTCGTTCTCGAAGTTTCTCGACAATGAATCCGGCGCGACCGCCATCGAATATGGCCTGATCGGCGCGCTGATCTCGGTCATCATCATCACCGCCGTGAAGCTCGTCGGCAGCAATCTGTCTCAGACCTTCGACAAGATCGCCCAGAATCTGAGCTGAGCCGTCGCGAACCGCGCGCGCGTCGGCTCCTCGCCGCGCCGCGCGTCGATCGATCGAGAAATACGAATCGGAGAGCGCCTCGCCGCGAGCGCGATGGGCGCGGCGACAGGGACGAGCAGCGCATGATCACGGCCGCCGCCGCGTTGATCCTCTTTCCGGCGCTGATGGCGTTTTCGGCTTTCGCCGATCTCCTCACCATGACGATTCCGAATCGCGTGTCGCTGGCGCTCATCGGCCTGTTCGCCGTTTTTGCAGCGAGCGTCGGCATGCCGCTCGAGAGCGTCATGTGGCATATCGCCTGCGGGGCCGCCGTCCTCGTGGCGACCTTTCTGATGTTCAATCGCGGTTGGATGGGCGGCGGGGACGCCAAGCTCGCTTCCGCCACGGCGCTTTGGCTCGGCTTCGACCAGCTCGCCGATTATGCGCTCGTCGCCTCGCTCGTCGGCGGCGTGCTGACGCTCGTCATTCTCGCGCTGCGCCATTACGAGCCGCGCTTTGTTTCTCGATCGCCCCGCTTCGCTCATCTGTGCGACGGGACCGAGGGCGTGCCCTACGGAATTGCGTTGGCGATCGCCGGGATCGTCGCCTACCCGAATTCGCAGATCTGGGCTCTGCTCACGGCGGCCTGATCCGCGACGAGCGGGCGCTCCGAGGACGCGAGAAAGAGCCGATCTCTTACCGGCGATTAACTATAATTTGACGTTTTTCAACTTTCATTCGGATCGCTCCGCTCCAGCTGGAGCGATCGGATTGGAAGCAAATGAACAAGGCGCAGATCGTGGTTCTCGGCGTCGCCGTCGTGGCGGGGGGCGGCGCCTTCGTGATGATGAACGGATCGCCGCCCGAGGCGCCCGCGATCGTTCAGATGATTCCCACTCAGCCGCAGACGGACCAGGTCCTCGTCGCGGCGCGCGATCTCTCCTATGGCGCGGCGCTCGCAGAGCCGGACACGAATTGGATCGACTGGCCGATCGGAGCCGTGCCGCAGGGCGTGCTGCGCAAGAGCGAGGCCCCGAACGCCAAGGAGGATATTCGCGGCTCCTATGTTCGAATTCCGATCTCGAACGGCGAGCCGGTGCGGCGCGAGCGCCTGGTGAAGGGGCCGATCGCGGGGTTGATGTCGACTTTGCTCCCCGCCGGCCACCGCGCCGTGGCCATCGATATTTCGCCCAACACGACGGCGGGCGGCTTCATTCTCCCCAACGATCATGTGGATGTGATGCGCACCTTCAACGATGCGGATCGCGGCCGAGAAGGCGCGGCCGATATCGCGTCCGAGGTCATTTTGACCAATGTGCGCGTGCTGGCGATCGGTCCGATCGTCGAGACGAAGAACGGCGAATCCGTCGTCACCGGCGCGACGGCGACGCTCGATCTCGAGCCACGCCAGGCCGAGCTCGTCATTCTCGCGCAGCGCACCGGGCAATTGGCGCTCATGCTGCGCTCCATGGCCGACGCGCATGAAAACGATCGGCATTCGGCCGCCGCGGACGATTCTCTGACGGTCGTTCGATTCGGCGTTCCATCAACCATGCGCGCGCGCTGAGGCGATGCGGCTCACCGAAGGACGGCGCCCTATGGCGAAAAGCGAACGAGAAGCGACGGACGTGAGCGGTTCCGCGCGTCGTCTGTCCCGAGCGGCGGCTCTCGCGGTTCTCGCGCTCGCGGGCGTGGCGCTTGGGGCGGGTCCCGCCGTCGGTCAGGAGAAATGGGGCCAGGACAAGTGGGGAATTGAGTCGAGCTCGGACTCTCTGCTGTCGCGTCGCATCGCGATGGGCGTCGGCAAGTCGATCATCGTCGATCTGCCGGCCGAGGCGGCGGAGATCGTCATCGGCAATCCGAAGGTCGCCAACGCCGTCGCGCGTTCGGCGCGCAAGCTCTACATCATGGGCGCGGAAACCGGCCAGACGACGATTTTCGCGCTGGATCGCTCCGGGCGGCAGATCGCCAATCTCGAAATCAGCATCGGGCGCGACGTCGGCGAGCTCGGCCCGCTGCTGCGCGTAGCGCTTCCGAAATCGAACATCACCGCGCGAACGGTCAATGACACGATCATCCTGACCGGCACGGTCGAATCCGCCGCCGAGGCGCAGCGCGCGGTCGACATCGCCAAAGGCTTCGCCGCGCGATCGGCCTCCGCCCAGGGCAATGGCGCGGGCGGCGACGGCCTCGTCGTCAATGCGCTCACCATCAACACGCAGGATCAGGTGATGCTGAAGGTCACCGTCGCCGAAGTGCAGCGACGCGTGGTCAAGCAGCTCGGCGTCTCCGCCAAGAGCGGGGGCGAGACGATATTGACGGGCGGCTGGGGCAAGCTCGTGCAGGAGAACCCCTTCGCCGTCAATTCGGCGCTGACCGCGAGCGCCTTGAGCCTCAGTGGGCCGAACAGCACGACCGCGACGCTGCGGGCTTACGAGCGCTATGGCGTCTCGCGCATTCTCGCGGAGCCGACCGTCACGGCGGTTTCTGGCGAGGCGGCCAAATTCACGGTCGGCGGCGAAGTCGCCGTGCCCGGAAACGGCAATTGCATCAGCGGCTCGATTCTCTGCACCGTCGGCATCGTGTTCAAGCAATATGGCGTGTCGCTGAACTTCACGCCCGTGGTGCTCGCGGAAGGCCGCATCCTGCTGCATCTCGCCACCGAGGTGACGGAGGTCGACTATCAAGGCGCGCAGACCTACAATGGCGTGACCGTTCCAGGCTTCAAGACACGCAAGAACGAGACGAGCGTCGAGCTTCCGTCCGGCGGATCCATCGCGACGGCCGGGCTCTTGCAGCAGAAGTCGGACCAGGCGATCAATGGGCTGCCGGGCCTCATCAATCTTCCGGTGCTCGGCGCATTGTTTCGCTCGCGCGACTATCTGCGCAACGAGACCGAGCTGCTCATCGTCGTCACGCCCTACATCGCGCGATCGGTTCAGGCGCGCGACGTGGCGCGGCCGGACGATGGTTTCGCCGATGCGAGCGATCCGCAAGGCTGGCTGCTCGGGCGCGTCAACCGGCTCTACGCCAATCCGCATAATCCGCAAGCGGCTCCGCGCCTGAAGGGCCGCGTCGGATTCATTCAGGACTGAGCGAGTGCGAGGAGCGGTCAACATGTCCATTCGACTGACAAGCGCAAAATTTCACGTCCTGGGCGCGAGGCTCGCTTGTCTCGCCGTGATTGCGCCGCTCGCCGGCTGCGGCGTGAACAGGACCCTGCCGCCGCGCGCGGTCGCGTCGGACTATCGCGACCGTCATCCGGTCGTGCTCGCCGACGCCACGAACTCGATCGACGTGTTTCCCTCGCAGCATCTCGACTATGCGACGACCGGCCGCATTCGCGATTTCGTGACGCGCTATCGCCGTTTTGGCCATGGCCAGATCACGCTGCTCGCGCCGGTCGGCGCGAAAGACCAGCACGCCGTGCGCGGCGGCGTCGATGCGGTGAAGCATCTTCTCGAGGAGAGCGGCGTCGCCGCCTCCGTCTTCGTCGGAACCTATCCGGTGAGTGATCCCAATCTGGCTGCGCCGGTGCGGCTGTCGTTTCAGGGCGTGCGCGCGAAAGTGGCGGGGCGCTGCGGCGAATGGCCGGCGGATCTCGCTTCCGCGAGCTCGCTCGAGGGCTGGGACAATACGACCTATTGGAATTTCGGCTGCGCGAGCCAGACCACATTCGCAGCGCAGATCGACGATCCTCGCGATCTCGTCGCGCCGCGCGGCGAGTCGCCGGCCGACATCGAGTCGCGCATGCGCGCGATCGGCAATGTGCGCAAAGGTGCCGATCCCGCGACGCAATGGAATGTGAAGGGATCGAATATCAGCGCGGTTGGAGGCGGTTGATGAAAGAGCAGACGGCGACGGCGGAGAGCGAGTCGGCGACGCAGATCGCTCCCTTGCCGCGAATTTCCGTGCAAGCGTTCTGCGAGACGCCGGACGCCGTGGCGGTGGTCAACGCGGCCGCCGTGGATCGCCGCATGGACAAAGCGCATGTCAAAGTCCATATGGGCGGCATCGCCGCGGCGATCGAGGCGTTTCGCTCGGCGCCGACTCCGAATTTGATCGTGCTCGAGGCGATCGGCGATCGGCAGACGCTCGTCTCGCAGCTCGAGACATTGGCCGAATCCTGCGACGCCGGCACGAAGGTCGTCGTGCTCGGCCATGTCAACGACATTGCGCTCTATCGCGCGCTCATGGCGCGCGGGGTCAGCGACTATATCGTATCGCCCGTCGACGTGCTCGGCTTCATCTCGCGCATCTCGGACCTCTACAACAAAAGCTCCGAATCGCTCGGACGCATCATCGCCGTCGCCGGCGCCAAGGGCGGCGTCGGCGCCTCCTGCATCGCGCATAATCTCGCCTGGTCGATCGCTCGCGCGCTGCAGCTGCAGACGGTCGTCGCCGATCTCGATCTTCCTTTCGGCACCGCCGGTCTCGACTTCAATCAGGATCCGCCACAGGGGGTCGCGGAAGCCGTGTTCGCGCCCGATCGCGTCGACGCCAATCTGATCGACCGGCTGTTGTCGAAATGCAGCGAGCAGCTGAGCCTGCTCGCCGCGCCCGCGACCGTGGATCGTCTCTATGATCTGCCGGAGAACGCTTTCGACGCGATCGTCGACACGCTGCGCGCGACCGCGCCCTGCACAGTGCTCGACGTGCCGCATCAATGGTCGGCCTGGACGCGGCGCGTGCTGATCGGCGCCGACGAGATGGCGATCGTCGCCGCGCCCGATCTCGCCAATCTGCGCAACGCCAAGACTTTGATCGATTCGCTGCGCGGCGCCCGCCAGAACGACGCGCCGCCGAAGCTCGTCTTGAATTTCATCGGCGTTCCGAAGCGGCCGGAAATTTCCGTCGCGGATTTCGCCAAGGCGATCGAGATGGAGCCGTCGGCGATCATTCCCTTCGACCCGAAGCTGTTCGGCGCGGCCTCCAACAATGGGCAGATGCTCGCCGAGGTGGAGCCGGGCGCGAAGGTCATCGAGCAGTTCGACGCGCTTGCTCGCGAGCTGACGGGACGCGCCGTGAGCCGCAAGGTCAAGAGCGGACTTTTGGCGCCGCTGCTCGGCCGGTTGTCTCGAAAGCTCGCCGGTTGACCAGCGGCGGCGGCTAGCGTCTTTTCCGTGTTTCATTGAAACACGGAAAAGACGCTAGGCTTTTGTTTTGACGCGCTTCCAGCGCCGAACCGGCGTCCACTTCGGCTGGAAGCGCTCTAGACGTTACGGGGAGATCGCATGTTCGGAAAGCGGACGAACGTCGGAGCGCAGGCCGCGGTCGCGCGGCCGGCGCAGCAGACGGCGCCGGCGAGTAAGCCAGCGGCGGCCGTCCCCGCGCCGGAGCACTCGACCGCCATTGCGACGGCGGCTCCATTCGTCGAGCATAAGCGCTCGGAACAATATTATGCGACGAAGAGCATGATCTTCGGCGCGTTGATCGAGGCGATCGATCTGGCGCAGCTCTCCAAGCTCGAGCCGGAGGGCGCCCGCGACGAGATCAGGGACATCGTCAACGAGATCGTCGCGATCAAGAATGTCGTGATGTCGATCGCCGAGCAGGAGGAGCTGCTCGAGGACATCTGTAACGATGTGCTCGGCTACGGTCCGCTCGAGCCGCTGCTCATGCGCGACGACATCGCCGACATCATGGTCAATGGCGCGGCCAAGACCTATATAGAGGTGAGCGGCAAGATTCAGCTCACCAACATTCGCTTTCGCGACAATGCGCAGCTGATGAACATCTGCCAGCGCATCGTCAGCCAGGTCGGCCGCCGCGTCGACGAATCCTCGCCGATCTGCGACGCGCGCCTTCTCGACGGTTCCCGCGTCAATGTCATCGGACCGCCTCTGGCGATCGACGGTCCTGCGCTCACCATTCGTAAATTCCGCAAGGACAAGCTCACTCTCGATCAGCTCGTCCGCTACAATTCGATCTCGCCGGAAGGCGGCGAGGTGCTGAAGGTCATCGGTCGCGTGCGCTGCAATGTTCTGATCTCCGGCGGCACCGGCTCCGGCAAGACGACGCTGCTCAATTGCCTCACCAATTACATCGACGCGGACGAGCGGGTGATCACTTGCGAGGACGCGGCGGAATTGCAGTTGCAGCAGCCGCATGTGGTTCGGTTGGAGACGCGCCCGCCCAATCTCGAGGGGCAAGGCGCGGTGACGATGCGCGACCTCGTCAAGAACTGTCTGCGTATGCGTCCCGAGCGCATCATCGTCGGCGAGGTGCGCGGACCGGAGGCCTTCGATCTGCTGCAGGCGATGAACACGGGCCATGACGGCTCGATGGGAACGCTGCACGCCAACTCCCCGCGCGAGGCGCTCAGCCGTCTCGAATCCATGATCACCATGGGCGGCTTCTCGCTGCCGGCGAAGACGATCCGCGACATGATCGTGACTTCGATCGACATCATCGTGCAGGCGGCGCGCCTGCGCGACGGCTCGCGTCGCATCACCCATATCACCGAGGTGCTGGGCCAGGAGGCGGATGTCGTCACGCTGCAGGATCTCTTCGTCTATGAGATCGTCGGCGAGG
Source organism: Methylosinus sp. Ce-a6 (assembly GCF_009811655.1). Lineage (GTDB taxonomy): Bacteria > Pseudomonadota > Alphaproteobacteria > Rhizobiales > Beijerinckiaceae > Methylosinus. The sequence continues at coordinate 29,735 of NZ_BGJX01000022.1, forward strand.
ACGCCAATGGCCGCATCATCGGCCGTCATCGCTCGACGGGAGTCGGCCGGCCGCGCTTTTGGGAGCGCGCGTGCTATTACGGCGAGGAGAACCGGCTGGCCGCCGCGCTCGATGCGGCGACTCTCATCGACGACAGGAACTAGGCGCGGGCCAAGACATGGATCGTCACTCTCTCCTTTCAGCAGCGCTCGTCATGCTCGCCGTCGGCGGAGTGATGTACGCATTCGTCTATCCCTATCTCTCCGGCGAGATCCATGCGCAGAAGCGGACCGCCGCGCTGATGGCCTCCTCGGGAGGGCGTCGCGACGCGCGGAGCGGCGATCCGGCCAAGCGGCGCAAGATGATTCAGGAGAGCTTGAAAGGCGTCGAGACGAAGAAGAAGGCGAAGGTGACGCTGGAGCAGCGCATCGCACAGGCCGGGCTCGCGACGACGCGCCCGGTGTTTCTTCTCGCCTCGGCAGGGTTCGGCTTGCTCGTCGCCTTTCTCGTCTTCGTGTTCGATCCGGACATTCTCGTCGCGCTCGGCGCCGGCCTTGTCGCCGGAATCGGCGCGCCGCATTGGCTGCTGGGCTTTTTGGCGAAGCGGCGCATCGCGAAATTCATCGCCGAGTTCCCGGGCGCCGTCGACATCATCATTCGCGGCGTGAAGGCCGGCCTGCCGCTCGCCGACTGCTTTCGCATGATCGCGAGCGAGGCGCCGGAGCCGGTGCGCAGCGAATTCCGCCAGATCGTCGAATCGCAGGCGATCGGTCTTTCGATCGCCGAGGCGACGGAGCGCTTCGCCGAACGCGTTCCAGTGGCGGAGGCGTCGTTCTTCTCGATCGTCATCAGCCTTCAGCAGAAAGCGGGCGGCAATCTGTCCGAGGCGCTCGGCAATCTCGCGAGCGTGCTGCGCGAGCGCAAGAAAATGAAGGCCAAGGTGAAGTCCATGTCGGCCGAGGCCAAGGCGTCGGCCGGCATCATCGGCAGCCTGCCGTTTCTCGTCGGCCTGATCGTCTGGTTCACGAATCCCGCCTATATCGGCGTGCTTTTCAATACGACTGTCGGCAATTTCATCATAGGCGCCAGTCTGCTCTGGATGACGATCGGCGTCTTCATCATGAAAAAGATGATCGATTTCGACATTTGAGCGGCAAGGCGAGCGAGAGGTCGGGAGTATGGTGAGTTTCGTCGAATTCGCGACCAACGGCCGGCTCATGTTCAGCCTTCTCGTCGCCATGTCGGTCGTCGCCACCGTGTGGTCGCTCGGCGCGACTTTCCTCCAGGGCGACACATTGGCCAAGCGCATGAAGAGCGTCGCCAATGAACGCGAGCGCATAAGGGCGCGCGAGCGCGCCGCCGCCAAAGCGGATAATGGCGGTCTTCGACAGCAGCCGAAGCAATATATGAAGAATGTCGTCGACCGCTTCTCTCTGTCGACCTGGCTCAACACCGACGACGCGAAGCTGCGTCTCGCTTGCGCCGGCTATCGTGGGCCGCAGGCGGAGGTCGCGTTTCTGTTCTTCCGATTGGTCGCGCCCATCGCCTTCGCCTTGTTCGCGGTGTTCTATCTCGTCGTGCTCGACGATTCCGACTGGCCGATGCTCACCAAGGCGGGCATTGTGATCTTCGCGACCTATCTCGGCGTGAAAGCGCCGGAGCTGTTCATCAGCAATACGATCGCCAAGCGTCAGCAGAGCATGCGCATCGCCTTTCCGGATGCGCTCGATCTCATGCTGATCTGCGTCGAGTCGGGCATGTCGGTCGACCATGCGTTCCGCAAGGTGGGGCAGGAGATCGGCGTGCGCTCGGCGGCGCTCGCCGAGGAGTTCGCGCTCGCCACGGCCGAGCTCTCCTATCTGCCCGATCGCCGTCAGGCCTATCAGAATCTGACGGCGCGCACCGGGCTCGAGAGCGTGAAGCAGATTTCGACCGTGCTCATTCAGGCGGAGAAATACGGCACGCCGCTCGGCCGCGCGCTGCGGGTGACGGCGCAAGAGAGCCGCGACATGCGCATGGCGGAGGCCGAGCGCAAGGCGGCCGCTCTGCCGCCCAAGCTCACCGTGCCGATGATCATCTTCTTTCTGCCGGTGCTGATGGTCGTCGTCATGGCGCCGGCGATCATTCAGGTGATGGCGCAGAGCTGGTGAGCGCGCCGAGCTGTCGGCGCGGCGCCGGCCTCTCGGCGGGTTTCGGCTTGTTGTGCGCGCCGAAGCTCTGAATCTCGCGCCAGCTGTTCGACTGCGCGATCATCTGGCGAATCGAGGCGACATTCTCGGCCGCCTCGATCGGCGACAGATCGTAGCGCGACCAGCGCTCGGCCTCTTCGAACTTGCCCTCGAGCGCGAGCACGAGCGCGAGATTCTGTCGCACGCGCATATCGGCCGCCGGCTGCGATGCGGCGGTCGTCAATGTGCTCTCGGCCTGCGGCAGCTGCTTGGAGAGCGCGTAGGAGAGCCCGAGATTGGAGAGGACCTTCGGATCATTCGGCTCGATCTTCAACGCGGCTTGATAATATTCGCGCGCCTCCTGGTGATTGCCGAGCTGATCGGCGATCGAGCCTTGCGCCGACAATACCGTCCAGTCCGGGCGCTCGGGCGTATGGGCGCGGGAGAGCACGTCGGCGGCCTCACGAAGACGCCCGGCGTCGGCGAGCGCCTTGCCATAGGCGGAGAGAACGGAGAGGTCGTCCGGATAGCGGATGGCGAGGCCCTGCAGCACGGCGACGGCCTGGGCGTTGCGGTCGAGCGCATGCAGCGCCTTCGCATAGGTCAGAGCGACGGATTTGTTCTTGGGGTCGGCGTCGTAGCGACGGCCCCAATCCTCGGCGAAGCGGCGTAGCCGGGCGTCGTCCGTCGGCAGCTCGGCGCGTCGCGGCGCCCCGATCGAGCCGGTGACGTCCGCGAGCTGTTGCGAGCATCCGCCGAGCGCGAGCAGGGCGCAGATCGCGAGGGCGCTCGGCGCGGCAATAGGCGGCAAGAACATCGGGCGACCCCTCTCTTACGATTGTACTGTTTGGGTCGAGCAATAAATCGTTAACCTTGCCGCTTCCTTAACGGGCGCGCTCGGCGATCCTGCGGTCGAGCTCGCCGAGATCGCCGCGCCATTGCTCGAGCGCGAAGCCCAGCGCGAAGACATGCTCGACCCGTTCGACGGCCAAGCTGCGCAGCGCGCCCTCGGCGCGCAGCGCGGCGATCTCGCGCGCATAAGCCTCGAAGGCGGCGTCGAGGCTCTCGCTCGTCCGGGGCGCGCGCGCGGCGGTCAGCGACGCGCCGCACGCCCGCAGATGCGCGGCGGCGGCCGCGGCGATCGCGGCGAGCGGCGCCTCGAGGCGCGGCCGCAGCGTCTCGGGCAGCGGAATGACGGCGGCGCGGCCGATCATCACGAGATCGTGCCGCATCCGCAGCAGCGCGCGCAGCAGAGGGGCGAGGTCGCGTTCGGCGTCGAGGAAGGCGATCCGCTCATGACGCGCCTCCTGCTCCATCTTGTCGAGGCGGGCGAAGGCGCCGCCGACGCCGCGCTGCAAATCCCTGATCGCCTCCGGATCCTGCGGCTCCGCAAAAGCGGAAAAGAGCAGCGGAAGCGCGCTGGCCATGACCTCGAGCATGTCGGCGGCCGCCTCCAGCGCCAGAAGGCGGGCGCGCGCCGGAAAGACGAAATGAGAAACGATCAGCGACACGGCGCCGCCGAGCGCCACCTCGAGCACGCGGTCATAGGCCGAATGAAAGGCGGTGGCGTGGGTGATCGTCGGCGCCAGCACCACGATCACGCCGGTCGCCGGCGCGACGGAGAAGCGCGGGCTGAGCGCCGAGAGCAGAGCGAGCGGCGCTATGGCGAGGCCGAGCAGGCCGAGCAGCGCCAGCTCATGCGCGCCGGGAACGAAATTGGAGACGAGCCCGGCGTAGATCGCGCCGCCGAGCGTGCCGAAAGAATAGTCGATCGTCGCCTTGACCGAACGGCCGACGCTCATCTGCGTGAGAATGACCGCGGTCAGCACCGCCCAGAGAATCATCGGCGTGCCGAGAAGATGGCCGATGGCGAGCGTGGCCACTGCGGCGATCGTGATCCGCGCGCCGAGCGCGAGCTGGGCGCGGTGGCGGGAGAGGGGACCGATTTCCATGGAGCGTGTCCTATAACGTCTTCGTGTCCTTCGTGTCTTGGTGTTAAAAAACCGCGAAGACACGAAGTTTGCGCAAGAGGATGACGATGAGCCGATTGGAGAATTGGACGGCGGAGGCGACGCCGATCGATTTCGTCGACAAGGAGAGCTGGCCCGTCCACGCCGAGACGCTGCCGCCGGCGATCGCCGCTTTCGCGCGCGCCTGCGGCTTCGATGGCAAGGCCGGCGTCCATCTTCTCGCGCCGGGGCCCGACGGCGCGCCGGCGCTCGTCCTGTTCGGCGTCGAGGCGGCGGGCGCGCGTCATCGCGATCTTTTCCTGCCCGGAAAGCTCGCGACCCTCCTGCCGCCCGGCCTCTATCGGCTGCGCGAGGGCGTGTCGGACTCCTATTCGGCGGCGCTCGCCTTTCTGCTCGGAAGCTATTCCTTCTCGCGCTATGTCGCGCCGAAACAGGAGCGGCCGCGCCTCTGCGCGCCGCAGGACGCCGATCGGGCGCGCATAGAGCGGGTCGCCGGAGCTCTCGCCTTCGGCCGCGATCTCGTCAACACGCCCGCCAATGATCTGGGGCCCGAGGCGCTGGCCGAGGCGGCGTTGGCGCTCGCCGCGCGGCATGGCGCGAAGGCGCGGGCGATTGTCGGCGACGCGCTGCTTTCCGAGAATTTCCCGCTCGTGCACGCCGTCGGCCGGGCGGCGGCGCAGGCGCCGAGGCTCGTCGACATCTCCTTCGGCCCGGAAGAGGCGATGAAAGTGACGCTCGTCGGCAAGGGCGTCTGCTTCGACAGCGGCGGGCTCGACATCAAGCCGAGCAGCGCCATGCTGCTGATGAAGAAGGATATGGGCGGCGCCGCCACGGCGCTGGCGCTCGCCGATATTCTGATGGGCTCTTCCGCGCCCCTGCGCTTGCGCGTCATTCTGGCGATCGTCGAGAACGCGATTTCGGCCGACGCCATGCGGCCGGGCGATATCTATCCGAGCCGCAAGGGCCTCTCCGTCGAGATCGGCAATACGGATGCGGAAGGGCGCCTCGTTCTCGCCGACGCTCTGGCGCTCGCCGGAGAAGACGAGCCGGATCTGCTGCTCGACTTCGCCACGCTGACAGGCGCGGCGCGCGTCGCGCTCGGCCCGGAGCTGCCGGCCTTCTATACGGGAGACGACGCTCTGGCGTTGGAGATCGAGACTTATGGCCGCAAGCTCGGCGATCCGGTCTGGCGCCTGCCGCTGTGGCAACCCTATGATGCGCAGCTCGACGGCAAGGCGTCCGATATCGTGAATGTGTCGGCGAGCGGCCATGCGGGCTCGATCACCGCGGCGCTGTTCCTGCGCCGCTTCGTGGCCCAGCCCGAGAAATGGGCGCATTTCGATCTCTTCGCCTGGAATCCTTCGCCCAAGCCCGGCCGGCCCGAGGGCGGCGAGATTCAGACCGCGCGGCTGCTCGCCGAGCTGATCGAGGAGCGCGCCGCCCGCTGGAGCGTGAAGGCATGAGCGAGAGCTTCGACAAGCGGCTGACGCCGGCGCGCCCCGATCTCGCCGCGCGTCATCTCGAGGGCAAGGTCGAGGCGAAGCGCTTCGTCGAAGGCCGGCGGATGCAGGTGAAGGAGGGCGTCGTCGATCTGAAGCGCGAGCCGCGGCCCGACGCGCGGCTCGACACGCAGGCGCTCTATGGCGAAACAGTCGTCGTCTATGACGAAGAGGAGGGCTGGTCCTGGGTCCAGCTCGAGCGCGATCTCTATGTCGGCTGGATCGCCGCCAATGTGCTGTGGAGCAAGATCGAGGCGCCGACGCATCGCGTCTGCGTCCCCCGCACCTTCGTTTTTCCGCGGCCGGAGATCAAGGACCCGCCATTGCTCGCTCTGCCGCTCGGCGCGGAAGTCGAGGTCGTCGGCGAGCGAGACAAATTTCTCGTCGAGGCCGGCGGCGGCTTCCTCTATCGGCTGCATCTGACCCCGCGCGCGGCGCGTGTCGCGGATTTCGTCGCGGCGGCCGAGAGCCTGATCGGCGCGCCCTATCTGTGGGGCGGCAAGAGCTGGCTCGGCGTCGATTGCTCCGGTCTCGTGCAGACCTCGCTGGCCATGGCTGGAATAGAAGCGCCGCGCGACACGGATTTGCAGGAGAAATCGCTCGGCCGCGCGCTCGAAGAGGGGGAGCCGTTGCAGCGCGGCGATCTCGTCTTCTGGAAGGGCCATGTCGGCATAATGCAGGACGCAGAGCGCCTGCTGCACGCCAACGCCTTTCATTTGCAGGTCGCGAGCGAGCCTTTCGCCCCGGCGCGCGCGCGCATTCTGGCGTCGGGCTCGGCGGTGACGAGCCTCCGGCGGCTCGAGAATTGACTGTAAGGCAATTTTGCCTTACTTTCGGGTCGTCAGGCTCGGAGGGAGTTGCATGGGCGCGCTCACTGTCACCGCTAAAGGACAGGTCACGCTGCGCAAAGATGTATTGAAGCATCTCGGCGTTCGGCCCGGCGAGCAGATCGAGGTCGAGACGCTGCCCGACGGGCGTGTCGAGCTTCGCGCCGCACGAATGGGCGGCAAGATTTCGGACGTCTTCGATCTGCTGAAGCGCGAGAGCGGTCCGTCGCTGTCGATCGAGGAGATGAATGAAATCGCCGCGCGCGGCTGGGCCGGAAAGCGATGAGGATCACGGCGGACACGAATGTGCTCGTCCGCGCGCTCACCGGCGACGACGCGCGGCAGAGCGCTCGTGCGCGGGAAGAGCTGGAAGGCGCGCAGATGGTGGCCTTGACCTTGCCGGCTCTGTGCGAATTGGTCTGGGTGCTTTCGCAGGGCTACAAAATTCCCGCCGCCGAGATCGCGGAGGCGATCCGGCGGCTGATGAATACGGCGACTGTGGCGGCTAACCGGCCGGCCGCCGAAGCCGGGCTCGCCATGCTCGAGGTCGGCGGCGATTTCGCGGATGGCGTCATCGCCTATGAGGGACGTCGGCTGGGGACCGAGTTCTTCTCGTCCTTCGACAAGAAGGCGACGAAACTCATGAGGCAGCGAGGCGAGCAGGTTCGCTTCCTGTCGTAGACCATCGCGAGAGCCGACCATGTCCGACCCGCTCCATCTCGAGGATCTTTTCGTCGATCAGCGGTTTCGCGCCGGGCCGCTCGACGTCACGAGCGAGGAGATCAAGGCTTTCGCGACGAAATTCGACCCGCAGCCTTTCCATCTCGACGAGGCGGCGGCGACGAGCAGCCTGTTCGGCGAATTGGTGGCGAGCGGCTGGCACACCGCCTCGCTCACCATGCGCATGTTGACGGAGTGCCTGCCCTTTGCCGGCGGGCTCATCGGCGCCGGCGGCAAGGTCGAGTGGCTGCGGCCCGTGCGGCCCGGCGATCGGCTGAGCGTGGAGGCGACGATCCGACGCATCTCGGCCTCGAAATCGCGCGACGATCGCGGAATGGTGAATATGCGCGTCGTCACCTCCAATCAGAGCGGCGAATCCGTGCAACTGTTGGACGCCAATGTGCTGGCCTTCCGGCGGAACGCGGGGGCTCGACTCTGAGCTGCGACTCTCGATCCTCGCCGACTTACCTTTGCTTCTGAAATGCGCGCAGCAGCCGCCGCAAGGCGATGAGGCCAGAGGCGCGGCTCGGATCATAGGTGGGACTGCCGCCGGAAAATCCGGCCGCATAATCCGTGATCACCGCCACGGCCGCGAAGGGAAGGGCGAAACGCTTGGCGAGAATGGCCTCCGGCGCGATGGACATGCCGAGCGCGTCGGCGCCGAGCATGCGCGCCACTTTGACTTCCGCCGGCGTCTCGTAGCTCGGGCCCGAGAACCACATGAGCACGCCCTCGTTCAGCGCCACGCCGGCGCCGGCGCTCGCCTGTTTCAGGCGCCGGGCCAGCCGCTTGTCATAGGCGCCGTTCATATTCACGAAATTCTGCCCAGCGGCGCCGATGAGCGGATTCAATCCGCCGAAATTGATGTGGTCGGTCACGCCGAAAAGAGAGGAGGGCTGGACATCGGCGTTGGTCGAGACCGCGAGGCCGGTCGAGAGAAGCCCCCGCACGTTCAAATGTGTCAATGTCTCCACCGGCGAAGACATGAGACTCGGGTCGCCGCACTCGTGGAATTCCGAGCGGCCCTTCAGAAACAGCATAGGCGCGCCATCGACGAGGCCGATCACCACCTCGCCGCCTTCGATCGACGGAAAGCCGGGAAGGTCGGAATAGGGAATGGTCACGGCCTGCTCGCCTATGTCGGCGGCGGCGAGAAATTCACGACCGAGGACGACCGCGGTCTCGATCGGCCCCAGAGGGTTGCGCGCGCCGATGACGTCGGCCGCGGCCGTTGCGCGAGTGGTCATGGATCGCCCCGAAACGATTCGAATCGCTGTCGTCCAGTGTGGCCAAGCGGCGGCTTCGCCGCAAGGACGCGCGCCGCTTTCTCAGGGCTCAGCCGGTCTTGTCGCTTTGATGCGGCTCGGCCTCGATGCGGAAGGCGGCGGCGAAGAGCGCGCGCGTATAGTCGCTCTTGGGCGCGGCGAACACTTCCGCGGCCGGGCCTTCCTCCACCACCTTGCCGTGGCGCATCACGATGAGATGGGCGGCGAGCGACTTCACCACTTTGAGATCATGGCTGATGAAGAGATAAGCGAGGCGGTGCTTGGCCTGCAATTCGCGCAAGAGATCGACGATCTGCGCCTGCACCGACATGTCGAGCGCCGATGTCGGCTCGTCGAGCACGATGAATTTCGGCTTCAGCACAATGGCGCGCGCGATGGCGATGCGCTGGCGCTGGCCGCCGGAGAATTCATGCGGATAGCGGTCCATCATGGCGGGGTCGAGCCCGGTCTCGGCGAGCGCCTGGGCGACGATCTCGCGCGTCTCCTCGAAGGAGAGGCCGCGCATCTGCACGCCCAATCCTTCCGCGACGATCTCGGCGACCGACATGCGCGGCGACAGCGAGCCATAGGGGTCCTGGAAGACGATCTGCATGTCGCGGCGCAGCGGGCGCATTTCTCTGACGGTTTTCGCGTCGATGCGCTCGCCGAGATAGAGGATCGGCCCCTCCGAACGAATGAGCCGCAGCAGCGCGAGACCGAGCGTCGTCTTGCCGGAGCCCGATTCGCCGACGACGCCGACCGTCGAGCCGCGGCGCACCGCGAGGGTGACGCCGTCCACCGCCTTGATATGGCCGACGGTGCGGCGCAGGAAGCCGCGCTTGATGGGAAACCAAACGCGAAGATCATTCGCTGCGACGAGCACGGGCTCGCTCTCGTCGTCCGGCGGCGGCGCGCCTTTGGGCTCTGCGGCCAGCAGCGCCTTGGTGTAGGGATGCTCGGGCGTCGAGAAGACCTTCTCGACGTCGCCCTTCTCGACGATGCGGCCGCGCTGCATCACGCAGACGTCGTCGGCGAAGCGCCGCACGAGGCCGAGATCATGGGTGATGAAGAGCATGGCCATGCCATAGGTCTTCTGCACGCGCTCCAGCAGAGCGAGAATTTGCGCCTGCACGGTGACGTCGAGCGCCGTGGTCGGCTCGTCGGCGATAAGCAGATCCGGCCGATTGGCGAGCGCCATGGCGATCATCACGCGCTGGCGCTGGCCGCCGGACAATTGATGCGGATACGCCGAGAGGCGCTCCCGCGGGTTCGGAATGCCGACCTCGCCGAGCAGCTCCACGACGCGGGCGCGGATTTTTTCCGCGCCGCGCGCGCCATGCAGCTCGAGGATCTCGCCGATCTGCTGCTCGATCGTCTGCAACGGATTGAGCGAGGTCATCGGCTCCTGAAAGACCATGGTGATCTTCGCGCCGCGAATGGCGCGAAGCTCGGCGTCCGAGAGCTTCAGAATATCGTCGCCGTAAAAGTCGATCGTTCCCGACGGATGCACGGCGGCGGGCGGCAGCAGGCGCACGATGGAGAGCGCCGTGATCGACTTGCCCGAGCCCGACTCGCCGACGAGCGCCAGCGTGCGCCCGCGCTCGAGCGAGAAGGAGACTTTATCGACCGCGAGCGTCTCCTTGCCGCCTTGCGAAAAGGCGATGGAGAGGTGGCGGACGTCGAGGAGGGGGGAGGTGGTCATGCGAGGGCTTTCGTGAGCGTTCGCACGCCGTCATGGTCGGGAGCTATCCAGTTCATTCCGTCCGGGAGCCGTTTGGCGTCGGCGTCTCCCGAAACGAAGAAAGCGCATTCCGCTCTGGCCGCCGAAGCGACATGGATCGCATCGGCGAGCCTATGCTTCGTGGCTTCACGCAATTCGGCTGTCCGAATGAGAATGTCGCGATCGACGGGCGTGAGCTGGACGATCCCGCTGTGAATGAGGAGATCGAGATATTTGGGCCGCTTCTCGGCGAGAGGAAGCGCGTCGACCCGGCGCGGGGGCGCGAGAGTCTCGGCCAAGGTCAGCTCGCTCGACCAAGCGACGAGAGGACGCCGGGCCAGCGTCACGAACAGCTCCCGCAGGGGATCGGCGACCAATGGCTTGCCCTCGATGAAATAGATGAAGACGTTCGCGTCGAGATAGATGCGTATCACGGAGCGCTACCTGTCCCAGTCGTCGCGGTCTCGCCGAAGGTCTTCATCTATTTCCTCTTTGGTGCGGAAGGGCGGTCGTCGGGACGCGAATAATTCTTCGAGAAGCGTGAGCCGGCCGGGCAGCGCCTCTTCCTCGGTTTCGATCGTGATGGTGACGTCGCGCGCGCCGTCGAGCTCACGTCGTAGATCTTCAGGAAGGTTTGCCGCCGGATAATGGCGTCTGACGATCTTGTTCATCTCAGCTCTCCGCTCCGAATCTTATGAACTTCTCATCTGAACGTCTTTCGCGGGTCGAAGGCGTCGCGCACCGCTTCGCCGATGAACACCAGAAGCGAGAGCATCAGCGCGATGATGACGAAGCCGGTGAGGCCGAGCCAGGGCGCCTGGAGATTGGATTTTCCCTGCAGCAGCAATTCGCCCAGCGAAGGCGACCCCGGCGGCAGGCCGAAGCCCAGGAAGTCGAGCGAGGTCAGCGTCGTGATCGAGGAATTGAGCACGAAGGGCAGGAAGGTCAAGGTCGCGACCGTGGCGTTGGGCAGAAGATGCCGCGTTATGATGCGAAAATTGGACAGGCCGAGCGCGCGCGCGGCGTTCACATATTCGAAATTGCGCGCCCGCAGGAACTCCGCGCGCACCACATGCACGAGCGACACCCAGGAGAACAGCAGCAATATGCCGAGCAGCACGAAGAAGCCCGGCGCGAGAAAGGAGGAGACGATGATGAGCAGATAGAGCTGCGGCAGCGACGACCACACTTCGATGAATCGCTGGAAGACGAGATCGACGCGCCCGCCGAAAAATCCCTGCACGGCGCCCGCGGCGACGCCGACGATGGAGGAGACGCTCGCCAGAATGAGGCCGAACAGCACGGAGAGGCGGAAGCCGTAGAGCAGGCGCGCGACGACGTCGCGGCCTTGATCGTCGGTGCCGAGCCAGTTCCATTCGATCGCCGAGCAGCCGAGATGCGCCTTCTCGGGCCCGAGCTTCTTGGCCGCCGCTGCCTCGCATTGCGCCTTGGAGAGCATCCATGTCGGCGGCGAGGGCGCCGGTGTCGGCAGATCGAGATTATGCGTGTCGTAGGAGTAGCGGATCGGCGGCCAGATCATCCAGCCATTCGCCTCGATCTCTTTCTCGATCGTCGGATCGCGATAATCCGTGCGCGCCAGAAAGCCGCCGAATTTCTCTTCCGGATAGGACTTGAAGATCGGAAACAGCAGCTCGCCCTTGTAATAAGCGAGGACGGGCTTGTCATTGGCGATGAAATTCGACGCCAATGAGAGCAGGAAGAGGGCCATGAACACGAAGAAGGACCAATAGCCTCTGGCGTTGGCCTTGAAATTCTGCAGCCGGCGGCGATCGATCGGCCGCAGGCGCAGGAGCCCGCCGCCGGGAATTTCCGGCGCGAGCGTCGTCGTCATGGCGGGGGCGCTGGTCTCGTCCATCGGTCAGACCTCGCGCGTCTCGAAATCGATGCGCGGATCGATCCAGGTGTAGGTGAGGTCGGAAAGGAGGTTCACGACGAGGCCGAGCAGAGCGAAGATATAGAGATTGGCGAACACCACCGGATAGTCGCGATTGACGATGGATTCGTAGGAGAGATAGCCGAGCCCGTCGAGCGAGAAGATCGTCTCGATGAGCACCGAGCCGGTCAGGAATGCGTGCACGAAGGCGCCCGGAAAGCCGGAGACGACGATGAGCATGGCGTTGCGGAACACATGACCGTAGAGCACGCGATTCTCGGTGAGGCCCTTCATGCGCGCCGTCTGCACATATTGCTTGCGGATCTCGTCGAGGAAGGAGTTCTTGGTCAAAAATGTCTGCGTCGCGAAGGCGCCGAGCGTCATGGCCAGCACGGGCAGAAAGATGTGCCAGAGATAGTCGCCGATCTTGGCCGGAAGCGAGAGCTCGGAGAAATTCTCGGACACGAGGCCGCGTAGCGGGAAAATCTGCCAGAAGGAGCCGCCGGAAAAGAGCACGATGAGCAGCATGGCGAAGAGGAAGCTCGGAATCGCATAGCCGATGATGATGAGATTGGAGGTCCAGGCGTCGAAACGCTCGCCGTCGCGCACGGCTTTGGCGATGCCGAGCGGAATGGAGACGGAATAGGAGATGAGCGTCATCCAAAGGCCGAGCGACATGGAGACGGGAAGCTTCTCGCCGATGAGCTTCAGCACGCTCTCGTCGCGGAAATAGCTGCGGCCGAAGTCGAAGACCGCGTAATTCTTCACCATCAGCAGGAAGCGCTCCCATGCCGGCTTGTCGAAGCCGAACTGCTTCTCGAGCTCGGCGATGAATTTGGGGTCGAGCCCCTGCGCGCCGCGATATTTGGAGGCGGTGTCGGCGGCGGCGCCGGGCGTCATCGCGCCGCCGCGGCCGACGTCGCCGCCGCCGCCGGAAAAGCGCGAGGTCGCGCCCATGTCGAAGCCCTGCAGCTGCGCGATGACGCGCTCGACAGGGCCGCCCGGCGCGAATTGTACTATGGCGAAGGAGATGAGCATGATGCCGAGGATCGTCGGGATCATCAGCAGCAGGCGTCGCAGAATATAGGCGGCCATCTGGTTCAGCGCCCCGCGTAATTGATCTTGCGCGCCTTGGCGTCGTCCCACCACCATGTGGCGGCGATGCCGGTGTCGAAGCGCGGATATCGGTCGGGACGGCCGAACACATCCCAATGCGCGATCCAATGCGTCGGCTTGTAATAATGCGGAATCCAATATTGGCCGGCGATCAGCACGCGGTCGAGGGCGCGGCAGATGGCGGCGAGCTCCTCGCGCGAGGTCGCGACCAGCGCCTTTTCGATCAGCGCGTCGACCACTGGATCGGCGACGCCGATGACATTCTGCGAGCCCTTGGTGCGCGCCGCTTCGGAGCCGAACATGATGCGCAGCTCCTCGCCGGGCGAATAGGCGATGCGCACGCGCTCCATGACCACGTCATAGTCGTGATCGTCGATACGCGCCTTGTATTGAGCCGCATCGACGATACGCATGCGGGCGTTGACGCCGATCAGCTTCAGATTTTTGATGAAGGGCTGCGTATGCCGCTCGAACATGCTCGTATTATAGAGAAATTCGAATTCGAGCGGCTTGCCGTCGGGAAGGCGCAGCACGCCGTCCTTGCGCGTGCAGCCGGCCTCGGTCAAGAGATCGACGGCCTTGCGCAAGAGATTGCGATCCTGTCCAGAGCCGTCGGACACAGGCGGTTGGAAGGGCTCTGCGAAGACTTCCCGAGGCAGGCGGTCGCGGAATGGCTCGAGCAGAGCGAGTTCGGCAGGCGTGGGCAGGCCCACGGCCTCGAGATCGGAATTCTCGAAATAGGAGCTCGTGCGCTTATACGAGTCGTACATCAGATTATGGTTGGTCCATTCGAAGTCGAAGGCGTAGCCGAGCGCCTTGCGAACCCGCGGATCGGCGAACTTCGGCCGGCGGATGTTCAGGAACCAGCCCTGCGTTCCCGATATGTTGTAATCGGGAATTTCCTCACGCTTCACGCGCCCGTCGCGAAAGGCGGGGAAATCATAGCCCGTCGCCCAAATGGCGGAGGTGAACTCCTCATGCACGGTGAAGGAGCCCGCCTTGAAGGCTTCGAAGGCGACATTGCGGTCGCCGTAATAATCGAAGCGGATCACTTCGAAATTGGCTTGGCCGACATTGACGGGCAAATCCTTCGCCCAATAGTCCGGCACGCGCTGGAAGGAGATGTAACGGCCCGGATCGATCGGCCCGATCTTATAGGCGGAGGAGCCGAGCGGCGGCTCCAGCGTCGTCTCGTTGAATTTATGCTTGGTGTAATAGGCTTTGGAGAAGATCGGCTGGCTCGCGACGATGATGGGCAGATCGCGCGTGCGGCCGGGCGCGAATTTCACCACCAGCACGTCATCCGCCTCGGCCGTGGCGCTGACGAGATCGCGCAGCGATTGTGAGATCATCGGATGGCCTTCGGCCTTCAGAATGCCGAGCGAGAAAGCGACGTCATGGGCGGTGAGCGGCGAGCCGTCGTGAAAACGCGCCTCTTTGCGCAGGAAGAAAGTATAGGTGAGCTTGTCGGCGGAGATGCGCACTTTCTTCGCGATGAGCCCATAGAGCGCGTCGCGCTCGTCGAGGCTCGCGGCCATCAGCGAATCGTAGACGAGGCCGACGCCCGCCGCCGGATTGCCGCGCAAAATATAGGGGTTGAGCGAATCATAGCTGTTCTTTTCGGGCGGCGGCGGCTCCATCACCAGCGTGCCGCCCTTGGGCGCCTTGGGATTCACATAGGCAAAATGCGGAAAATCCGCCTTTTCCGCGAGCTCGCCGAAGATCGAGAGGCCATGGCTCTCGATCTCGCCCGGCGCGCCTTCCGCGAAAGCGGAGCGGATCGCCCATCTCGGCAGCGCGAAACCGGCGAGGCTCGAGAGGGCGGCGAGCGCGCGGCGGCGCGTCACGGGAAGGAAATTGCGTGTTGCGGCCAAGGTGATCTCGCTGTTCGGGGCGGCGGGTCTGGCGCGAGCGCGGCGGCTGCGCGAATCCCGCAATTATGTCGGATTTTCGGGACGAAGCCATATGAGATTGCGCTCGCTTCCCCTATGACGCGCGAGCCGGGGCCGCGGTTCCGCCTTTCGCGGAAGCGCGCCGGATAGGCCCGGAAAGCGCCGCTTTTCGGGCAGCGGGACCGCAAGCGGGCGCCGCTCGCCTCGATTTGCGGGCGGCGGATGTTGTTCGCCCGGCCGAGGCGCCGTATTCGATGACCCGTTTCGTATCGTCGGGAGCGCAGCCGAGATGACCAGAGAGCCCCGCCCGTTCCGCCACCAGGCCTTCATCGACGGCGCTTTCGTCGGCGCCGACAATGGCGCGACCTTCGCGGTGCGCGATCCGGCCACGGGCGCGGTATTGGCCGAGGTCCCGGACATGGGCGCGGCCGAGACGCGCCGGGCGATCGAGGCGGCCGAGCGCGCGCTTCCGGCCTGGCGCGGCAAGCTCGCCAAGGAGCGCGCGCAAATTCTGCGGCGGCTGCATGATCTCATGCTCGCCGAGCAGGAGCGTCTCGCCCAGATCATCACCGCCGAGCAGGGCAAGCCGCTCGCCGAGGCGCGCGGCGAGATCGCCTATGGCGCGGCTTATTTCGACTGGTTCGCCGAGGAGGGCCGCCGCGTCTATGGCGACGTGATCCCGCAGCAGGCGCGCGAGAAGCGCATTCTCGTGTTCAAGCAGGCGATCGGCGTCACCGCCGCGATCACG
Organism: Methylosinus sp. Ce-a6; assembly: GCF_009811655.1. Lineage (GTDB taxonomy): Bacteria > Pseudomonadota > Alphaproteobacteria > Rhizobiales > Beijerinckiaceae > Methylosinus. The sequence goes on from NZ_BGJX01000022.1 coordinate 45,533, forward strand.
CCCTGGAATTTTCCTTCCGCCATGATCGCCCGCAAGGCGGGCGCGGCGCTCGCCGCCGGCTGCACAATGGTGGTGAAGCCCGCCGAGCTCACGCCGCTATCGGCTATCGCCCTCGCCGAGATCGCGCAGCGCGCCGGCGTGCCGGACGGCGTGCTCAATGTGGTGACGACGAACGATCCCGCGGCGGTCGGCGCCGAGCTCACCGGCAATCCGTCGGTGCGCAAGATCACCTTTACCGGCTCGACCGAAGTGGGGAAGATTCTTCTGCGGCAGGCGGCGGAGAATGTGCAGAAATGCTCGATGGAGCTCGGCGGCAATGCGCCTTTCCTCGTCTTCGAGGACGCCGATCTCGATCTCGCGGTGAAGGGCGCGCTCGCGACCAAATATCGCAACAGCGGCCAGACCTGCGTCTGCGCCAATCGCTTCCTCGTGCAGAGAAGCGTCGCCGAAGCCTTCGCGGGAAAGCTCGCGGAGGCGGCCGGAAAGCTCAAGGTCGGGCGCGGCGTCGATCCCGGCGTCGTCATCGGCCCGCTGATCGAGGAGGCGGCGGCGCAGAAGGTGGAGCGCCTCGTCGCCGACGCGCGCGCCCGCGGCGCGAAAGTGCTGACCGGCGGCGCGCGCCACGCGCTCGGCGGCACATTCTTCTCGCCGACCGTGCTCTTCGATGTGCGTCCGGACATGCAGATTTTCGAAGAGGAGATATTCGGTCCCGTCGCGGCGATCATTCCCTTCGAGGACGAGGCGCAAGCGATCCGTCTCGCCAATTCGACGCATTACGGTCTCGCCGCCTATTTCTACAGCCGTGACATAGCGCGCGTGTTCCGCGTCGCGGAGCAGCTCGAATTCGGCATGGTCGGCGTCAACGAATCGCTGATGTCGAGCGAGGCCGCGCCCTTCGGCGGCGTCAAGCAATCGGGCATGGGACGCGAGGGCTCGAAATACGGCATAGAGAGCTATCTCGAGATCAAATATGTCTGCCTCGGCAATATGTGAGCCGTTCAACCGTCGCGGTTCGGCGTGCCGAGCACATGCACGTTTGGCGCGATCATCGCATTGTCGAATCGCTGCGTGAACATCGCCGCCGCGAAAAAGGCGACGGCGCGAAGCGTCTCCTCGCCCGTATTGACGAGATCGTGCCGCAAGGGCGTCGGAATGACGAAGACGTCGCCGGGCTTCACCCGATGCGACCAGCCGCCTTCGGCGCGCAATTCGCCCGCGCCGGCGAGAATATATTGCGTCTCCTCCGTCGCATCCGTGTGCCAGCCGAGCCGACCGCCGGGCTCGATCTCATAGACGATCGTCGAGGATTGCGTCGCCCCATGCTCGCCGCAGGAGGCGAAGGCGCCGGCCCAGCGCACGCTGGAATCGTCCACGCCGCCGAGCTGCGACCGGGGAAGATCGCCGGTCGCGACAATATGGATTGCGCTCATGTCTCTTCTCCACGGGAGGCGACTCCCTCGAGCCAAACGCGCCGCGCCGGCCTTCGTTCCTCGAGCGCATGCTTGACATGCGTGTCTCGACCGGCTTTCTATGTCCACGATGGTTCCCCTAGGTGGGATCAAAAGGGAATGCGGTGAGCGCCGGAGACGGCGCAAAGCCGTGGCTGCCCCCGCAACTGTGAGCGGCGAGCCGAGGATCAGACAAGCCACTGGAGCGTGACGCTCCGGGAAGGCGATCCGAAGGCGCTGACCCGCGAGCCAGGAGACCTGCCATCAGTCGTGGTCACGCGCGATAGCGTCGGGCGGGGTGCACCGAGGCGGTCGAAACCCTATTCGCCAATGGCGCGAGAGGGTGGAGACCCATCGCAGTGACGGCCCACGTTCGCTGCGAGTCTTCCAGCAATGTCTTCTCTTTTCGCTCGAGGCGCCCGCGAGGGCGCCGCTTCTCGTCTCGCGCTTTTTTCCGCCTCTCTCCTCGCCCTTCTTCCCATATGCGCCGCAAGTCAGGAGGCCTTGCCCACCGTCGACATCGGCGCCGCGACGATCGTCTCCGCCGATCGCGTCGAGGAGCGCGTCGACAAATCCTCTTCCGCCGTCACGGTGATCCCTTCGGCGCAGATCGAGAAGCGCTCGAGGAGCGGCCTCGCGGAAGTCTTGCGCGGAACGCCGGGCCTCGATCTCTATCAGACCGGCGGCCCCGGCGCGCAGACCTCCGTTTTTCTGCGCGGCGCGACGCCTGGACAGACGCTTCTGCTCGTCGACGGCGTGCGCGTCGGCGATCCCTCGTCGACCGACGGCTCCCTCGATCTCGGCAGCCTCGTCGCGACCGACATAGAGCGGATCGAAGTGCTGCGCGGCCCGCAATCGGCGCTCTATGGCTCCGACGCGATGGGCGGCGTCATTCACATTCTCACACGCAAAGGCGAGGGGCCACCGCGCGTTTCCCTTCTGGTGGAAGGCGGCGCTTATGGGACGGCGCATTTGCGCGCGCGCCTCTCGGGAAGCGCGGATCGTTTGTGGTACGCCTTCGCCATAGACGCGCTCTCCATCGACGGCTTTCCGCGCTATGGCTATCGCATCGCGCGGCCGCTGACGATCGGCGACGGCAAGACGCCGCTTCCGCCGCTGCCGCGCAATGATCCGACGAACAAGGGCGGCGCCAGCGCGCGCCTCGGCTATCGCCTGAGCGAGGATGTCGCCGTCGAGGCCGGATTCTTTGGCTATGACAGCGCGATCCGTTTCGACAATCCTTACGCCTTCTCCCCTGTCGATGTGTTCGATCCGCAGAACCATCAACACGCCACATTCGCGCAATTGTATGCGCGCGTCGACGCCGACATGTTCGATCGCGCCTTGCACAATCGCTTCACTCTGTTCGGCAATGTGACGAACAGGGACGTCTGGCAGGCGCGCTCCTGCTATGATGCGAGATTCAATTCCTATAATTGCCGGCGCGGCTTTCGCGGCGAGCGGCGCGGTTTCGAATATCAGGGCGATCTCGCGCTCGGCGACTTCGGCTCGGCCACATTCGGCGCGCGCAACGAGACAGAATCCGTCCACACTTCGCAGGATCCCGTTCCGCCGACGAAATTCAGGCCGATCGATGCGGCGCAGACGACGCATTCGGGCTTCGCGCAGCACAAGCTCACTCTGCTGGAGCGATTCGATCTCTCCTATGGCGGCCGCATCGACGCGGTGGATCAGAACCGAACATTCGCGACATGGCGCGCGACCGCCGCCTATCGTTTCGAGGCGACAGGAACGAAATTGCGCGGCTCGGCGGGAACCGGCGCGCGCGTCGCTTCGCTCTTTCAACGCTTCAGCCAATATGGCGATCCGAGCCTCGCGCCGGAGACGAGCCTCGGTTATGACGTCGGCGTCGATCAGGCCTTGTTCGAGGAGCGGCTCTACGCATCGCTGTCGCTGTTCGAAAACAGTTTTCGTGATCTCATCGAATTCAGCCGAGCGCCGAGCTGCAGCGCGACGCAGATTTTCGGCTGCTATTACAATGTCGGCCGCGCGCGCACGAAGGGCGTGGAGTTCGCCGGCGAGGCGATCCTCGTTCCTGGCGAGTGGCGGGTTCGCGCGAGCTATACGCATCTTTCCGCGGAAAATCTGGTGACGCATCGCAGCCTGCTCCGCAGGCCGCGCGACAAGGGCGCAGCTTCCGTCATCTATACCGGCGTTCCGGGGCTCGAGCTCGAGGCGCGTCTCACGCTCGTCGGGCCGAATCCCGATTACGATTATATTTTCTCGAAACGCGTCATGCTCGCGCCTTATGCAAAGCTCGATCTCTACGGCGACTACAAGATCGACGAGCGCGTGTCGTTGTTCGCACGGATCGAGAATGTGACCAATGCGCGCTACGAAGAAGTCTATGATTACGGAACGGCAGGACGCTCCGCCTATGGCGGCGTGAAATTCAGCTGGTGACGAATCGCAGGGGAGCAGATTCACATGCCGGATATGACGCGCGGGACGCCGCAGAGACGAGCCGAGCCGGACGGAACGCCGGTCGACGTGTTCCAACTGCCGACCGACGCGCAGAGCCTCGAGGCGCTGCTGCGCGATCTCTTCGAAAATCATTGGCGCGAGATCGTGTTCGGGCCGATCATTCAAGGCGCGGCTTTCGAGATTCATGCCGATCATGCGCCGACGCGCGTCGGCCTGCTCGACGGCTATCTCACCGTCGCTTTCGGACAGACGCATTTCCATGTCTGCATCGGCGAGACGAAGGGCCCGCGCAGCCGACCGACGCCGCCGGAGCTCGCTCTTCATCGACGCACGGCGCGCGCCGAGCTGCATCGTCGCTTCTCCGGGACATGCGTTCCGATGTCCTGGAGCCTGCAATTGTTCAATGGCGCGAACGAGCAGCAGCTCGCCGTGCTCTTGCCCAATCCCTTCCTTCATCCAGAGACGGAGAAAATCCAGCGCGAGCCCGACTGGTCGCGGCTCGCGCTCTGGGATGCGCTGCGCGCGCGCTGGCTCGGGCTCACAGAGCCGGATCCGGCCGATCGTCCGGCGCGCTGATCTTTCCTCCCCCAATTCGCCTTCCGCGAGGAGGCGCAGCAGAGCAGGGCAGAGCAGGCCCGCTCGTCACTTTGAAAAGGAGCATCGCATGACAAGGCTTTCACTTCCCGTCTTCGGCGAACGCAATCTTTCGTGGAGCGCGTCGCTCATTCTCGCGGGCGCCTTCTTCTCGCTCGCCTTCGCTTGCGCGGCGCCGCTCGCGGGCTTTGCCGCCATCGCGGCGCTGACGAGCACACGACGCGGCGCATTGGCGCTCACGGCTGCGATCTGGCTCGCCAATCAGCTCCTCGGCTTCACGATCCTGCATTATCCGACGAATTTCGAGACGCTCGCCTGGGGCGGCGCGCTCGGCGTCGTCGCGCTGCTCTGCTGCGAGACTGCGCGCATCGTCGCGCGCTTCGCGAGCGGCGCGGGCGCGCCGATCGCGGCGCTCATCGCGAGCTTTCTCGTCTATGAGGGAATGCTGTTCTCGATCACGAGCGCCGTCTCCGGCGACGTCTCGCATTATGCGCTCGCAAGCGTCGCGCGCATTTTCACGATCAATGCGCTGGCCTTCCTCGGCCTATGGGCGTGGAGCCTTCTCTGCTCGGCGATCGGCGCGGCGCGGCCCGCCGCGCTCTCGTCGCGTCATGCGTGACGCGCATCATCGCCGATAGATAGTGGGCGGCGCCACCTGAACTGAAAGGGCGCTGTCATTCCCGATCGCTCGCTACGCGAGCGTCGGGAATGACAGTGAGCTGACGCGGCCCACTTGTGGTCTGCGTCATTCGAACCGAAGACCCGAAGGCCCCCTCCCTCACCCTCGCCCGCTTTGCGGGAGAGGGGGCGTCGACGTTTCGCGTATTCTCGATGAAGCGCCGAATCTGCTCCCTCTCCCGCGCAGCGGGGGAGGGCTGGGGAGGGGGCTCGAGCGTCTTCACTTTCATTGACGCAAGCCACTAGAGCATGTTCCCGAAAAGTGCGAAGCGGTTTTCGGAAAAGAACATGCGAATCCAAATAACTTTAGAGCGCTTCCAGCCGAAGTGGACGCCGGTTCGGCGTCGGAAGCGCGTCAAAACAAAAGACTCTCGTCGTCCCGCGCCTATTTCGGCGCATGCACCAGCAGACGCGCGACGCGGCGCGGGTCGGCTTCCACGATCTCGAACTCCCAGCCTTCGACGGGCGCCGGCACGATCTCGCCGCGCATCGGCACATGGCCGGCGAGCGATGCGACGAGGCCGCCGAGCGTCGTCACTTCGGCGCCGTCTTCCTCGGGCGTGAAATCGACGCCGAGCCGCTTCGAGACTTCTTCGAGATCGGCTTTGGCGTCGATGAGGAAAATGCCGTCGGACACGGTTTCGATGCGCGGCTCCTCGTCGACGTCGTGCTCGTCTTCTATGTCGCCGACGATCATCTCGACGATGTCCTCCATCGTCACGAGTCCATGCGTGCCGCCATATTCGTCGATGACGAGCGCGAGATGCGTGCGCGTCGCCTGCATCTTCACGAGAAGATCGAGCGCCGGCATGGAGGGCGGCACATAGAGCACGGGCTTCAGCACGGTGACGGTCGCGAGAGTCGCCGAAAAATCGATCGCGGCGAGCGAGGCGGTGGGCGCATGTTCGCTCGGCGGCGCCTGTGGCGCGCCGGCGGTCGCCGGCTCCGCGCGCTCGGCGAGCGAGGCGAGATAATCGACGAAATCGCGAATGTGAATCATGCCGCGCGGATCGTCCAGCGTGTCGTCATAGACGGGCAGGCGCGAATGGCCGGCGTTGCGGAACAGCGCCAGAGTCTCGCCGAGCGTCGCGTCCTGCGCGACGGCGACAATGTCGGCGCGTGGGATCATCGCGTCGGCGACGCGCAGATCATGCAGCGCCAGCACATTCTTCAGGAGCGTTCGTTCGTGCGGCGTGACGTCGCCGGCGGCGCCTTCCAGCGCCTCCTCTATGTCCTCGCGCACCGAGGGCGAGCCCAGTCCGATGAGCGCGCGCAGCCGATCGACGATGCCGCTGCGCTGCTCGCGTCGCGAGGCCGTATGCTCGCCATTATCCGTCCTAGACATCGCCTTTAGATTTTCCCGTCTCCGAAAGTTCCGCCACGGGGTCGGAGCCTTCATAAGGGTCGGTAAGGCCGAGCGCCGCCGCTATGCGGCGCTCCAGAGCCTCCATCTCGTCGGCCTCCCGTGGAGTTTGGTGGTCGTAGCCGATCAGATGCAGAAATCCATGAATGAGCAAATGCGTGAGATGCGCGTCGAAGCTCTTGTCCTGCTCCGCCGCCTCGCGCGCGACCGTCTCATGCGCGATGACGATGTCGCCGAGCGCGAGGCGCTTGTCGAGCGGGCCGGGCGTCTCGAAGGAGAGGACATTGGTCGGCTTGTCGATCCCGCGCCATTGCGCGTTCAACGCGCGGATCGTCGCGTCATCGGTGAAATTGACGCTCAACTCGCAGTCCCGCGCGAGCGGCGCCGCCGTCTGGGCGACGCACTCGCGCACGGTACTCTCGGTCAGCTCGTCGAGCCCGGCCTGCCGTTCCCAGCAGGGCGCGGTGACAATGATATCGATTGCGACGCTCATGGCTCTCGAGGCTTCGCCTTCTCCCGCCCTGCCGCCTCATAGGCGCCGACGATCTGCCGCACGAGGTCGTGGCGCACCACATCGCCCTCGGCGAATTTCACTCTTCCGACGCCCTCTATTCCGGAGAGCAGGGCGATCGCTTCGCTCAATCCCGATTTTTGGCCGGGCGGCAGATCCGTCTGCGACGGGTCGCCATTCACGATCATACGCGATCCGTCGCCGAGGCGGGTGAGAAACATCTTCATCTGCATGGAGGTGGCGTTCTGCGCCTCGTCCAGCAAAACGCAGGCCTTGGTCAGCGTGCGCCCGCGCATGAAGGCGAGCGGCGCGACCTCGATCATGCCGGTCTGGATGCCGCGCTCCACCATGCGCGGGTCCATGAAATCATGCAGCCCGTCATAGATAGGCCGCAGATATGGATCGACCTTCTCGCGCATGTCGCCGGGCAGGAAGCCCAATCGCTCGCCGGCCTCCACCGCCGGACGCGAGAGAATGATGCGCTCGACGACGCCCTGCTCGAGCAGCGACACCGCATGGCCGACGGCGAGCCAGGTCTTGCCCGTGCCGGCAGGGCCCTCGGCGAAGACCAGCTCATAGCGCTTCAGCGCCCGCAGATAGAGATCCTGGGCGAGATTTCTGGCGCGCACCGGCCCGCGGCGGCGCGTGGCGACCTGCTCGAAGACGGCGCGGCCGGCCTCGGCATCCGGAAAGAGGCTGCCCTGGCGCGCCGATTCCTGAATGGCGCCATCGACGTCGCCTAATCCCACATTCTGGCCGAGCTGCACGCGGCCGTATAAAATCTCCAGCACGCGGCGAGCCTGCTCGCAGGCGTCCGGCCGCCCCTTGAGCGTCACATGATTGCCATTGGCGAAGCATGAGACGGCGAGACGCCGCTCGATCTTGGCGAGATGCTGGTCATAGAGGCCGAAAACGAGAGAGGCGTAGCGATTGTCCTCGAAGGCGAGCGTGATCTCCGCCTCCGGCGGCTCGCCAGAGCGCGGCGCATCCGGTTGTTCGAAGACCCGTTTCTCGCGGTCGAGCGTCACAGGGCGGCCTCCCTCGCATCATCTGGGGTCGTCTGGCCGACGATGCGGCCGGCGAGCGAATTGGAGCCGGCGGCGACGATCGTCACCGGCAGCGTCTTTCCGATGAGCTCCTCGCCGCCCATCGCATGGACGGCCTGCATATAGGGGCTCTTGCCGGCGATCTGACCCGCGTGCCGGCCGGGCTTTTCGAACAGAATTTCGACGGTGCGGCCGACGGTCGCGGCGTTGAAGGCCTGCCGCTGCTCCTCGACCAGCGCCTGAAGCGCGGCGAGCCGCTCGCTCTTGACCTCTTCCGCGATCTGATCGTCTCGCTCGGCGCCCGGCGTTCCGGGGCGCGGCGAATATTTGAACGAAAATGTCGAGGCGAAGCCGACCTGGCGAATGAGCGCGAGCGTCGCCTCGAAATCCGCGTCCGTCTCGCCGGGAAAGCCGACGATGAAGTCCGAGGAGAGCGCAATATCCGGCCGCGCCGCGCGCAGCCGCGCGACGATATCCAGATAGAAGCTCGCGTCATGGCGTCGGTTCATCGCCTTCAAAATGCGATTCGACCCTGATTGTACAGGAAGGTGCACGAAAGGCGCCAGCGTCGGCAGAGCGGCATGGGCGTCGATCAGCTCCTCGGTCATGTCGATCGGATGGCTCGTCGTGTAGCGCAGCCGCGTGACGCCTTCGATACGCGCGAGGCGCGCGAGCAGGCGGGGCAGGGACCAGAGCGCGCCGTCCTCGCCCGCGCCGCGATAGGCGTTGACGTTCTGGCCGATCACGGTGAGCTCGCGAACGCCGGCGCCGGCGAGCGCCTCCGCCTCCTCGACGATCTCCGAGGCTTTGCGCGACACCTCGGCGCCTCGCGTGTAGGGCACGACGCAGAAGGAGCAGAATTTGTCGCACCCCTCCTGCGCGGTGACGAAGGCCGCGACGTCGCGCACCCGCTTGCCCTCGGCAGCGGCGCGGCGCAGCGCCCGAAACTTGTCCTCGACGGCGAAATCCGTGTCGGTGACGCGCTCGCCGGCCTCGGCTCGCGTCAGCAGATCGGACAGGCGGTGATAGCTCTGCGGTCCGACGACGAGATCGACGGCGCGCTGGCGGCGCAGCACCTCCTCGCCCTCGGCCTGGGCGACGCAGCCGGCGACGACGATTTTGTAGTCGCGCCCTTCGGCGCCGCGCTCGGCCTTCAGCCTGGCGAGCCGACCGAGCTCGGAATAGACCTTTTCCGTCGCCTTCTCGCGAATATGGCAGGTATTGAGCACGACGAGATCGGCCTCGTCCTCGTCCGCCGCCTCGTCATATCCGCGCTTCGCCAAGAGCTCCGCCATGCGCGTCGCATCATAGACGTTCATCTGGCAGCCATATGACTTCACATAGGCTTTCGCTCTGCCGGGCAATTCCTCGTCTCCGCGAGGTGGCTGCGAAGGGGAAGCGATCGGCTTCGATGCGGCGTCGGAAATCTCGGTTCTCCTCGCGGGGCGGCGGCATGTCTCGAAAAGCGATGTCTCGAAGCGATATTACCCGCGCTTGCCGCCCGCCGCCAAGAGATCGGCCGACAAGAGATCGCGCACGCGGGCCTCGGTCGCCGCGGCGAGAGCCTTGCGGTCGCCGGAGCCGGGGTCCACCGCCTCGCCCCACAATATATGGCATTTCGCGCCGCCGCGCTTCATCAGACTCCATAAATGCGGAAGAAAAGTCATCTCGCCATACCAGCCGACGTCGAGCCGGTCGCCCCCGCTTTCGCGTTCCGTGTAGACGATCGCGGTGGGAACGAGCGTCGGCTTGGCGGCGTCCTGGTTGGAGCCGGCGAGCTCGCTCAGCAGGGCGAAATGCGAGGCGTTGAATTTCAGCACGCCGGCGCCGTCGCTCGAGGTTCCCTCCGCGAAGACGACGACATCATCGCCCGCCCTCAGCCGCTCGGCCAGCGCCGCATTGACGAGCGGAATCGCACGCCGATTGCCGCGCTCGACGAAGACCGTGCCCTGCAGCCGGGCCAGAAAGCCGAGCACCGGCCAGGAGGCGACTTCCGCTTTCGCGAGAAAGACGAGCGGATAGAGGCTCGCGAGGGCGATGATGTCGGTCCAGGACACGTGATTGGCGACGACGAATCGCGGGCTCGCTCCGCCGGGCGCGCCGCTCTCGCGCACCTCTATGCCGATGATCCGGCACATGACTCGGCAAAAGCCGGTCTGGATGCGATGGCGCAGCTCCCAGCGGCGCCTTCGCGCCAGCCATTGGATGGGGACGAAGACGATGAAGGCCCCGGTCATGGCCAGGACGAATGTGATCGCGCGCAGATAGGGCATGGCCCTCCTTCCAACGCGCGAGCGACAGTTTCGTGACAGAGGCGACGGCAGATGACGTCGTCTGGCTATAGACCGGGCAGCCTTGGTTCCGTCTGCGCCCGTTCTCTACGGAGACGGCGTTCGACCAAGTCATAAGGATTTTCCGAGGGTCTGGGCAGGCGGGCTTCCTGGCGGAGCTTGGTGAGGATTTCCGACGCTCGATAAATTCGCCCGCGTTTTTCCCCGGAGGGGATCAGCAGCCCTGCATCGCACAATCGTTTCAGATCACGCGTCGAGGCGAGTTCGGTGACCTCGGCGTCGGCCCGATAGCGAGCATTGGTGATCCTCAGGCCGAGGGCGGCGTCCAAAACCGGAACGCCCGCACGTTCGGGAAGTCCCAATTGTTCCAGAAGGGCGGAGAGCTTCTCATAAAGCTTCGAATATTCCTCATTCCGTCGGATCAGGGTGGCGGCTTGATGGTAGTGCGCTTTGAGGCAGAACCGCACCCATGCTTGCGAGCTGCGCTCGGGATTCCATTTTCCCTGACCGGTGAAAGCGAGAATTGCGTAATATTCCTGGGTATTGTGGCCGAGCCATTCCTCGATGCTCGAAAACACAGGATGCAGCATTCCGTCGAGCGCGATTACGAGCGTCTGAAGCGCCCTCGCCATTCTGCCGTTGCCGTCTCGGAACGGATGAATCATCGCCAAATTGAGATGCGCCATGGCCGCTTTGACCATCGCAGGTTCGGATTTGCTGTTCTTGAGAAATAAAACCAGCTCCTCGATCAGTTCGTTTATCAAATCCGGGTCCGGGCCCTCGTAGACGGTCTCTCCGGTCTGTTGATTCACACAAAAATGGCGCCTGGTCTCCACTGTCCTGGATATTTGCTCAAATCGTAGCCGATCATCATGAAATGCAAGCTCTTCAAGAATTGCTTGCTGAATTCGAAATAGGGGTCGGTCGCTGCTTGCCCGATATAGGTCAAAGCGTTGCGATATCCTCTGATTGCATGCCAGGTTTCTGTTTTTTCGTCGAGCTGATCCTCGTCCTCCACGGCGGCGACCACGTCATCGAGTGTCGCGTTGTAACCCTCGATGCTGTTCGATCCCTGAATCGCGCGCGCGAACGTGCTTCTCCGCAACGAGCCGAGCCATCTCTTGGGCGTGCTCTGTGTATATAGCTTCAGACGCTCGCGTTGCCGCTCGATCAGTTCGAGGACGGCTGTGTCGGAATCTTCGAGCGGAGGCGAAGCATAGATCATGATGATCGATAATAACCATCAAAATGCGCTTATCAATCCGTCTTTCCATCATCGTGCGATAAGGGCCGACCTCACAGCTCGCAGCGCATCGTCAGCGCCGCCTGACGCTCGCCGTTCGGGCGTTGGTAGTAATTCTCGCGCCGGCCGATCGTCTTGAACCCCAGCCGCTCATAGACCTTCAGCGCCGCGGCATTGTCCGCGCCGACCTCGAGGAAGACGAGCCGCGCGCCGCCGCGTTCGAGATTGGTGAGATGCGCGGCGAGCAGCGCCCGTCCGAGTCCTGTCCCGCGCCGCGCCGGATCGACGGCGAAGGTCAATATCTCCGCGTCGGGCGGCAGCAGCCGCGACAGCGCCATGCCGCCCATCTCGTCCTTGAGCAGGCGCTCGTTCATCGCCCCGTCGGCGAGGACGGTGCGGTCGGTCAGCAGGCTCTCGAAATCGATCTTGGACCAGGGATAGGCGAAGGAGGCCGCGTGCAGCTTGGCGCAGTCATAGGCGTGATCGGCCCCGATCGGGCGAATCACGAAATGCGGCTTGGCGAAGAAGGTCGAAAGCAGGCTCATGGGCCGCAACTCACGCGCCGGCCAGCGCGTCTTGCGGCGGGCGCTCCTGCGGTGGGCGCTCCTGCGGCTTGGCGTCCGGCGCTTTGAGATAGAGCGGCCGGGCCGGCGCCGTCGCCGGATTGGCGGCGAGGCCGAGCCGCGCGATGAAAGCGATGTCGGGCGCCGCCGCCCGGCTCGCGACCTCGGCCTCGAGGCCGGCGAGGCGCGCCTCCTCCGCGAGCAAGGGCGCGCCCGAGCCGATGAGCCGCAGCGGGCCGGAGCCCAGCGCCCGCAGCGCCTCATGGGCGCCGACTCGGCGCGGCGAGAGCAGCGTGCGCCCATCCGGGCCATAGGCGGTCACATAGACTTGGCCGTGGCGCGCGTCGATCGCCGCCGCCACCACGCCGTCGAAGGGAACCAGCACGTAAGGCGCGGCCAAAGCCGCCAAGGTCGAGACGCCGACGATGGGCGCCTTCAGGGCGAGGGCGATGGCCTGGCCCGCCGCGAGCCCGATTCGGATGCCGGTGAAGGAGCCGGGCCCGACCGTGACCGCGACGCGCCCGATCGCCGAGAAGCCGCCGCCCGCCGCCGCGACGACGCGCTCGACGAGAGGCAGCAATTCCTCGGCGTGGCCGCGCTCCATCGGCGCCGTCTCGCTGGCGACAGGTTCGGCGGCCCCGAGGTCGAGCACGCAGGCGGAGACGGCGGGCAGCGCCGTGTCGATGGCGAGGATTCTCATTGCCGGCGGATTATGACGGGTTTCGCGCGCCATTCAAAGCGGCGTCTCAAACCTGCTGCACCGAGACCACCCGAGGGACGAAATGGCGCAGCATATTTTCGATGCCGTTCTTGAGCGTCGCAGTGGAGGAGGGGCAGCCCGAGCAGGAGCCCTTCATCGCCACATAGACGATTCCGTCGCGAAAGCCGCGAAAAGTGATGTCGCCGCCGTCATTGGCCACCGCCGGGCGCACGCGGGTCGTGATGAGCTCTTTGATTTGCGCCACCGTCTCGGCGTCGGCGGGGTCGAAGAACTCCGCCGGGGCGGCCTCGGCGCCGTCGGTCACGATCGGCTGGCCGGAGGTGAAATGCTCCATGATCGTGCCGAGGATGGCGGGCTTCAGATGCGCCCATTCGGCTTCCGCCTTGGTCACGGAGACGAAATCGGGGCCGAACATCACCGCCTCGACGCCGTCGATCGAGAGCAGCGCGCCGGCGAGCGGCGAGGCGGCGGCCGCCTCTCGCGTGCGGAACTCGCGCGCGCCCTCGGCGAGGACGGGGCGGCCGGGCAGGAATTTCAGCGTGGCGGGGTTGGGCGTGGTCTCGGTCTGGATGAACATTCGTCTTCTCCGCGGCGTCCGGTTCAAGGCCGGCGTTGCGATCTCTCGGCGCTTCTCTAGCATGAAACGATCCGCGCGACAGCAAATGGCGCGCCGGCCTCCCGGACGCGGCGTCAGCGGCCGCCGAGGGCGCGCAATACACCGAGCAGCGCCGCGCTATGGTCCGAGCGTCTCGCGCGCGCTTCGCCGAGAGGCTCGAAATCGGAGAGGTCGGGGACGAGTTTGCTCGAGCCCTTGAACATCAGCAGGCCCGTCGCGGTGACGACGATGTCGCCTTTGCGCAGAGTCGGATCGTCGAGGCGCGCGTCCTCGCGCGGCGTTCTCGTCTCTATGGCGCGCTCGAGGGCGGCGGCGACGACGCGTGAGGCGAAAGCGTCGTAGCGTTCGCGCGCTTCCCCGACTCGCCGGCGCCATTCGACGCGGACCTCGTCGTCTCGCGCTGCGCTCTCCTCGGCGAAAGCGCCGTGCATCGCCGCCGCCGCGAACAGTCCTGCGCAGACGAGGGCCCTCGTCGTCGTCATGAGTGAGAGAATGGCGCGAGCGAGCGACCTGGCGCGCGTTCGGCGTCGCGGCGCGCGAAGAATATTCGAACCTCGGATCGTGATTCGTACATGCGCGATTCCTGAGCTACGTGTATTCCCTAGTTTGTCAATCGTTGCCGCGCCAAGAATAATAGTTATGGCGCGGGTGGGGGCGATAGAGGTCGGAGCAGACGTCGATCCCATCGTATTTTCCGCAGATGGTTATTGCAGGCTTTTTATCGTGAGCTGTCTGTCGCCACGCGATGCGCTCGAAAGCTTCGCGTTCCATGCGTCCGCGGGCGAAGCCGCTCGGCGCGCCGCATTTTCCTCTCGAGACGAAGGGCGCCCATGGTCCAGCCGCCTCCGCTGACGACTCCGCTCCTCGACGAGTCGTCTCGTCGGATGTATTCCGTTCCGCAAGAGAGGACGAGCCAAGCCACGATTCACATCGTCGACGACGACGACGCCGTGCGTGATTCTCTGAGCCTGCTGCTGTCGACGGACGGCTTCCGCGTCGAAAAGCATGAGAGCGCCAATCATCTCCTCGCATCGGTCGAGCCGGGCGACACCGGCTGCGTCGTGACCGACGCGCGCATGCCGGAGATGACCGGCATAGAGCTCTTGGAGGCGATGAAGGCGCGGCGCCTGACGCTGCCGGTCGTCGTCATCACCGCCTATGCGGATGTCTCGCTCGCCGTGCAGGCGATGAAGCAGGGCGCTTTCGATTTTCTGGAGAAGCCCTTCGACAATGAGGCGCTGATCGCCTGCGTGCGTCTCGCGCTCGCCTATGAGCGAGAGGAGCAGTTCCGCGCCGCGGAGACGCAGACGATCGAGGCGCGGCTGCAGACGTTGACCGCGCGCGAGAGCGAAGTGCTCGAGCGCCTGTTGCATGGAATGCCGAACAAGGTCATCGGCCGCGAGCTCGGCATCAGCGTCCGCACGGTGGAGGTCCACCGCGCCAATGTGATGTTGAAGATGAACGCCGGCAGCCTCTCCGAGCTCGTGCGCATGTCGCTCGCCGCCGAGCAGGCGCGCGGCAAGAGCTGATTCGCGAGGGCCGGCCTCACGAGGGCCGCCTCGAAAGCCTCTTCTGGTCGAATTCGAAGCGAGGACGCTCCATTGCCGGAGCGTCCTTTTTGTTAACCATGGGTTGTGGCGCGAGGGTCACAGGGGGCGGATAAAGGGCGGGCGTGGCGCGGAAGGCCTTGTCTTTGCCGTAGAGACGGGGTCATTTGGGCGCGCGGCGAAGCTTCGGGAGCGGCCCGGAGCATTGGTCGGGGGCGGCGTGGTTTTGAA